>JAGDZT010000002.1:0-535482 GCA_049115635.1 Flavobacteriaceae bacterium | reverse complement strand
GGTGCAAATGTAAAAACTATTTTTGAATTACAAACTAAAAAAATAAACTTTTTTTTATTTTTTTTAACACAACTACACAAACCAATGAACTACCCGAAAAAACGGACCGCAAAGATAGAAACTTTTTAGAAACTAAATGCCCTTTTTACCAAAAAATTAAAACCTAATCCTATACAAATACAGAACTCTTTAATAATGAATATTTTATACAATAAATTATTTCTTTGAACCACCCGAATTATTACGTTTCTTACGTTTACTGCGACTCTTTAACTTCGAAAACATCCTCTTATACTCCTCAATATCAACTTTACCTTTATAATACATTCTACTTAGCACCAACTTCCTTATAATCCTCTAATTTTCCCAAGCCATTAATATCATTTCCGTTCAGATGAATCATTCTAAATTTTACATTCCCATCATGCAAAACATCTCCAATTAAGAAATTATCCTTCTTACCCCCTCCCATTCCACTAGTAATTAATGTTAAGTTAGCTCTTCTTACAAAAGAATAAGACTGGTATTTAGGATTTTTGTGATCAAAAGCACCTACATCTCCAGCAAACAAAAAAACGGGTTTATTTGTTGACCTAAGAAGTGGTGCTAACTCAGTCCAAAAGGTTAAATTTTTACTCATGCGGTCTCTGGAATTTATATAAGGTGTATAAAACTCCGTTTCATTCCACCATATAATATGATGAACATAAATAAAGATGTTCCTAATATTTTTAAGGTCTCTTAAAATTGACTTTAAAAATTCTAATTGGTGTCCATTTATATTCCATTCACTAATATTCGAATCTAAAATAACATGTATGTCATTTCCTTCCTTAAAAGCTTTATAAGATTTACCATAACGCTTCTCAAAGAACTTTAGATTACCATCATGGTTTCCACGAGCAAAATAAACAGGAGCACTTAATGCTTCCAGATCTTTATCGACAGCATCCCAACTTGGAACATCCGCCTTTCTAACAATATCACCCGTCAAGATTCCAAATTTTAGTTCTTTTTCCTTATTCAGTAAATCAAACTTAGTCGTGAACATATCATAAAGCCCTAATTTAGTTGTACCTGGTTTTCCATAAGTGTGTCCTGCTACGAAAAAGGAGTATTTAATTTCATCCTTAGTCTCACATCCATTAAAAACTGTTAAGGGTATTACAAATAGTAAAATTTTAATTCTTAGTCGCTTCATCTTTAAGATTCTTTAATTCCTGCCTCAAAATCGTTTGATTATGAGCGTAGTTCTGTTTTAAAATCAGAGCAGCCTTTCCAAATTCTGGTCGTAATTGTGTTTCCAAACCTCTAGCCTCTTTGTAAAATAATGAAAATAACCTATCTAAGTATTCGGGTTTGGAAACATATTCTAGTGCTTTAATCAACTCTTTTCTATATTCTGAATCCATATTTCTTTTTGAATACAAGTAATGATGAAACTGCTTTAACTTGTACCCTGAATTACCATCATACGCTATTGGTTCGAATTTTGAAGTTGTAGGGTTGTAATAAAAGCGCAAATTAATAGCTTCGAGCCCATGATACGCACAAAACAAATTATTTAACGCTGTATACATGGCTAATTTCTTCGAGTCAAAAACCTCCGAAACTTTCAGATTGTAGCTTCTATATTCTTCTAATAAATTCTTAGCATGCACAAATTGCGGGCCCAACAACTTGTCTTGCATTATATTACTCACTCCAAACGTAGTTATATATTCGTTCCATGGGCCCGAAAAATTTGGCCTTCGTTTTGGGCGAGGTGAATATCCAGTTTGCGCTCCAATTTGCCAAGCTTGTTTTACTTCTTTCCAAAAATATTTTTCTGAGATTCTTAAAATAACTCCAATCTTCCTTTTATTACTTTCAATTGTCCTCTTATCAAAAGTCTCCTCAATGGCATATATTCCTACTTCCTTATTAATGAAATTATTTCTGCCCTTCATTTTGATATGCAAAAATCCTTCAACAAAATAATATCGTAATCCTATAAGCTTTTCAAATTTATTTGCCTTATGATACAACCATTCATTAATATACCCTCTCGTTTTTGGGTGATGTAAGGAGAATTTGCGCATTCCTAAAATTGTCCTATCGTTCTTGAGTTTAATTCTATAGGACCACTTATCTCCGTTTAAATGATCTGTCCAATCTCCCTTAAGCCTTAAATCAGCATCATATTCTTCGCCATTAAATGTTATAATTCCAGGGATATAGTCATTATCATTTGTCTCTAAAATACCATCAGCTAGTGCTTGGTTTCGTTTCTTCTTTAATTTTAGGTAATGCTTTTCTTTAATGGTTATTTGTATTGGTTCTAGCTCAGTTTTTCGTTCAATTTCTGGAATTTGAACACTACCACTACCTCCATTATAAAACCGCACAAAGCCTAATACAACTACTAATAGTGCAGAAGCAATCAGCAGCATCGCTGACCTATTATTTCTAGATGATTTAATTCTCATCTTAATTTATTAATAGTTTTCAATAAAACTGAATTGTACGTCACCTAGTTTTCTAAGATCATTTTTAGCATTAAGAATACTTTCCATACTGTTAAATTCAACATTTAACGAGAGTTCGGTAGTAGTCCCCATTTCATCTAACCTTCTTAAATCTAATTTTAAACAATGTTTCTTTAAAATATTAATCACCTGCGATTCATCCAGCATTTTTTCTGTGGTATTCGATATGGTTAAAATTAAATTCTGTTGAATCAGTTTTGAGGTCGAATTATAATTCTGTATCACGATAAAAAGAATAACTATAATTGCTCCAACAATTGTAACTATTCGTTGATTTGCACCCATACCTAATCCTAAGGCGATCGCTATAAAAAAATAGACCAGCTCTTCTGGCTCCTTAATTGCCGTTCTAAAACGTACAATAGACAGCGCCCCTACCAGACCTAATGATAATGCTAAAGAGGATTTCACAATTGAGATCACCAACATAACGGTTACCGCAATGAGTACAAATGTTTGTGTTAACTTCTTTCTATTTGATAACGAATTTCCATATTTGGAATATATTAACCCAATAATATAAGCCAGTATTATAGTAATCATAATATTTATTAGAAAATCCATTAACTGATATTGTCCTGATTCAAATTGACTTGTTATTTGGTTTAAAAATGATTGATCTTGCATAATTGTTTTTTGTATACTTTTATTATTGAGGGAAATGCTTATGAGCATCAACACCATTTACATATTTTGAATTTTTATTCAGGCGAAAAGAGAATTGAGTACTTATTGATTTAGCATCATCATCGTCCAAAAGTCCATATTTTAACTCGATAATCTTGTTTTTATCTTTTTCAGGTTTCTTATCAAAATTATTGAATCTTCTATCAATCTTGTGATACAGTAAGTCAAAATCCAAGGTAATTCTGTACCTATTATCTGCTGACAAGTAATACGTTCTTGAGTAGGAATTCAATAATGTAGGCATTGTCATTTTCATGCTTTCTAGAATCGGTAGTGGGATTTCAGATTCTTTTAAAATTTTCTGGATATAAGAATTCATAAAATCATTATTCAACATAAATGACTTAAGCTTATATGTCCATTTATCACCAACTAAACCTTTCTTTATTTTAACCTCCAGTACTGGCTTATTTATCTGCCCAAAGGTATCTCCATACCAGCGTATTCTCATCTTTTTTCTATCGGAAATTCCTAGTACATTGTCAAAATAATCATTATACCCTGCGGTATCAAAATAGATGTTATTGACTTGTCTTTTTTGATACACTTCCCTAAATAAAGCGGAATTTCTCTTTATTTGATGTTCAATCTCGGCAAATGAAAACACATTAGGCACTGTAAATTTTCGCTCAAATCGATAATGATGTTCAGCATTAATAAAACTAAACTCCTTGTCATTTATTGACTCCTTAAGTTTTGTATCTACATCTTGTATCATTAATTACTTTTATTTCTTGTTTTCTCACTACTAACACCATACTTAACACCATACATCATAGATTTCACATCTGCTTGTTTTGTTTTTACTTTCACCCCATCTAGCATTAATGAAGAAGTATTCTCAATTAAGTATTTTGTTTGGACGCTGTCCATTTTCACATCTTTTGCGGTAATATTTGAAGGTCCAAATTCAGGCTTTTTTTGAAATGCTGTAAAACCTAACTTTGTATTATAGATTCTCAGATCTCTTGCATCAACAATTGACAAATCTTTGCCAGCTAAAGCTATCGCTGAATTAGAAACGACTACTTTATTTACTTTCATTTTACTATCCTCTCCAGCACTTAATGCTTTATCTCCTGCATTGATAATTTTCACATTAGAAATATCCAAATCTGATCCCGATATATCGATAGCATCATTGCCTAAATTCTGAAACATACAACTATTTATTCTTCCTTGAACAAAATCTCCATCAAAAGCGTCTGATTGCGTATTCAGAAAATAGGTATTGGTCATTGTAAAATTTGTTCGCACAATATTTAGAGCATCTTCACATGTATTATTGGCAATCCTAACATAATCTATATTTACTGGAGATTCATAAAAAGTGATAGCACTTGTTGTGCTCCACATATCATGAGACAAGTTTGTTAGATTGTTAAAAGACACATGTTTTAATGTAGACGGACTTCCTTCAGATAGAACCAGCAACCCTTGACCTTGTTTATCACTAGAATTAATTTTTATAGGTCTATCCTTAGTTCCAACAAACCTTACTGGTGAATATGAGATAATTTTACCTCCTTTTCTAATATCAATTTTAATACCAGCTCCCAATACTACTGTGTAATTTTTCGGGAAGATTAATGGCTTTTTTAACGAAAAATTCTTTGTGATATATATTTCTCTTTTGGGTTCATTTATTTTCAAAAATTCATTATTCATTAACCTAGTTTTTTTTCTAAATAAATCACCGTCTTTAGTATAATTCTGTAAAGGTTGATATGGAACAATTTCTGTTTTCTTCAATGTTTTTATGCCTAAAATTTGATATAACATTGATAGGTTAAAGATATCTTTTTCAAAAACAAATCCTGTTGTTTTGGTTTTTTTATGAACAAATAGATTTTGAAAACTTTTTGGTAAATCTAACTTTACAGTATCTTTTACACCTCCCGCAATAATTTGACGACTAATCTTAAAATCTGCTATTTTTTTACCTTTATATTCTATACCTGACATTGAAACAGGAAACATTCCTAAATTTTCAACAGTTATCTTAATAAACCTATCATCCAAGCTTAAAAATTCAACTTTGATTTGCACTTGAGGGTTCACTGCCATTTTAAGAACGAGTTGATTATGTTCTAAAATTCTAGCATTAAAAAGGTCTCCAGGTTCAGTTTGGTTTCTACATAGAATCCTTTTTTTTAGTTTAGATGATTGCTGTATAAATGAAGTTAAATTTAAATGTCCAATTTCGTTTAAATTTTCTGCATAATTACTTAAAAAATCAATACTTGAAATTCGCTCATCCTTCACATAAGTGTTTAGCACTCCTAGTCTCAATTCTTGTATAAATATAGGCTCTAAAAGATTTGTTTTTGCATTTATCACAAAAGCAATTTTCTTAGCATCATTATTACTAAACAAATTCATAATTGAGAAGTAGTAAGAAAGTTTTTCCAAATCAAAAATAGTTCCTATTAACGTATTTTTATTTATTAAATCCTCTAGTAAGGAAATACTTTCATTCTCTTTAAAGTTATATAGTTTCATATACTTATTAATTGTTGTATCTCTTTTTGAAAGTGATTTCCAAAAACCTCGAGGATTATTAACTATCATACTAGGTTCTCCTTTATCCTTAAAATATTCTTTAAAAGAAGCATTAGATAACTCATCATAATTAATATAGTCTATTCCATATTTCTCTAAAATCGAGAATAACAATGGTTCATATACGCTTCCCGAACATTGATTAGATTCAAAAGCAGTGTCCTTATCAAGTTTTTTAAATGGAGGATACAATGTCTCTTTCCATATGCCATGCTGTATTACAAATATTTTTTTGATATCAATAAATGGAAGGTTAATTTCCCTCACCCCATAATTCTCTCCTTTAAAATGATACATAACTGTATTAATTGAGGATGAAAAATCCAAATACCCTTTTTCATTATAATTTTTAGAGTTTACGAATTTATCTTTATCTTCTGGGAACACCCAAACAATTATCTGATTTAAAATAGATCTTTTTGAAGGCTCTTTGCTTACTAAAACTAATTTTCTTTGATGATTTAATTTATAAAAAGCGGGGCTAAAGACTAAAGAAGAATCTTTTTCATAAGCCTGAATATATTGGTTTGCATAATCGCTAGGTAAAGGTTTTGTATAAGTATTCTCTGTTGTTTCTATTAAAGAAAGGCTATTATCTACCTTTATAGAGTTGAGTAAAATAGCAAATGATAGAAGAAAAAGAAGCACCATAAATAGTGCCATAATATTTATTTTCTTTTTTTCCTCTAAAACCATATTGTAATAAATAGTAATAATCTAGTAAGTAAAACAAATATAAACATTATAACATCTTGCCAAAAAAAATCATAACCTATTTCTTAATGGACAAATAATTTTGCTAAAACAGGGCTATTCTTATCAAATTATAAAGGTCAATTCTATTTTATTTTACCATAGTAGAAGTTTATACACTTTTATTGTAACAAATCGAGTTTTCTAATATCTTTGCAGCTTCAAATTAATTAAACAATTAATGATTAAAATTACTTTACCTGACGGAAGCGTTAAAGGATTCGAGCAAAATAGCACTCCAATGGATGTTGCTAAAAGCATTAGTGAAGGATTGGCAAGAAATGTAATTTCTGCTAGTTTTAATGGTATAACTATTGAAACCTCTACTCCACTAACCACAGATGGCGCTCTTATTCTTTATACATTTAATGATACTGAAGGTAAAAAAGCTTTTTGGCATTCTTCTGCTCATGTATTAGCAGAAGCCATCTTATCTTTTCACCCTAATGCCAAGTTAACAATTGGACCTGCTATAGATAATGGTTTCTACTACGATCTTGATTTAGGTGATGAAATGATTTCTGAAAAAGATTTCAAAGAGATTGAAAACAAGTTTTTAGAGATTGCAAGGGGGAAGCATGAATTTAAAATGAGAAGTGTCTCTAAATCTGATGCATTATCATTATATAAGGAAGAAAACAACCCCTACAAAGTAGAGCTAATTGAAGGATTGACAGATGGTGATATTACTTTTTGTGACCATAGTAGTTTTACAGATTTATGTCGGGGAGGACATATTCCAAATACTGGTTTAATTAAGGCTGTAAAAATCATGAATGTTGCTGGAGCCTATTGGCGTGGTGATGAGAAGAACAATCAGCTAACTCGTGTTTACGGAATCTCTTTCCCTAAGCAAAAATTGTTAACTGAATATTTAGAATTATTAGAAGAAGCTAAAAAAAGAGATCATAGAAAATTAGGTAAAGAATTAGAGTTATTTACTTTTTCTCAAAAAGTTGGAGCAGGATTACCATTATGGCTACCTAAAGGAGCTGCCTTAAGAGCTCGATTAGAAAATTTCTTAAAAGATGCGCAAAAGAAAGCTGGATACGAGATGGTGATGACTCCTCATATTGGTCAGAAGGAATTATATGTTACTTCTGGGCATTATGCAAAATATGGTGAAGACAGCTTTCAGCCAATTACAACTCCTAAAGATGACGAAGAATTTTTATTAAAACCAATGAATTGCCCTCATCATTGTGAGGTATATAATTTTAAACCTTATTCCTATAAAGATTTGCCAAAACGTTTTGCTGAGTTTGGTACTGTTTATAGATATGAACAAAGCGGTGAACTTCATGGATTAACTCGTGTACGAGGGTTTACTCAAGATGATGCTCATATTTTTTGCACACCAGATCAATTAGATCAGGAGTTTAAAAATGTAATTGATTTGGTGTTATATGTTTTTGGTTCTCTAGGGTTTGAAGACTTCACAGCACAAGTCTCTATAAGGGACATGAGTAATCTAGAAAAATACATTGGAGATCCTGAAACTTGGGATAAAGCTGAAAATGCAATCATAAGCGCTGCAACAGACAAAGGTTTAAAATTTGTTATTGAAGAAGGTGAAGCTGCCTTTTATGGCCCAAAACTGGACTTTATGGTGAAAGATGCACTAGGTAGAAGTTGGCAGTTAGGCACGATACAAGTTGACTACAATTTACCTGAACGCTTTGAATTAACCTACAAAGGTTCTGATAATCAATTATATAGACCAGTTATGATTCATAGAGCTCCTTTCGGATCTATGGAGCGATTTATTGCTGTTTTATTAGAGCATACAGCTGGAAATTTCCCTTTATGGCTAACTCCTGAGCAAGTTATTGTACTGCCAATCAGTGAGAAATATCAAAAATATACCGAAAAAGTTTTAAATTCGTTGGAAAATTCCGAAATTCGCGCCCTCGTAGATAATAGGAGTGAGAAAACAGGTAGAAAGATTCGTGATGCTGAAGTGAATAAAATACCATTTATGGTCATTGTAGGCGAAAAAGAAGAAAATGAAGGAACTGTATCTGTTAGAAAACATGGAGAAGGTGATATAGGGACATTTACTATTGAAGCATTTGTTTCCCTTATAAATGAGGAAATTAAGAGCATAAAAAAAGAGTTTTAATATAAGTTTAATTTAAAAAATTTAAGTCATAGCAATAAGAAGAAAACGGTCAAAAAGACCTCTAAGAGTAATCAAAGAAGATCAACACAGAATCAACGATAAGATAAAATACGTTGATGAAGTAAGGTTGGTTGGAGAAAATATTAAAGTAGATGTGTATCCATTAGCTATCGCTAAGGAAATGGCAGCAGAACAGGGATTAGATTTGGTAGAGATTTCTCCAAATGCAGTACCTCCAGTATGTAAAATTATTGATTACAAAAAATTCTTATATGAGCAAAAGAAACGTGAAAAAGCTCTAAAGTCTAAAGCCACAAAGGTCGTAGTAAAAGAGATTCGTTTCGGACCTCAGACAGATGAGCATGACTATGAATTTAAGAAGAAACATGCGATTAAATTCTTACAAGATGGAGCTAAGCTAAAAGCATTTGTTTTCTTTAAAGGAAGATCAATTATCTTTAAAGAGCAAGGACAAATTCTTTTGTTAAAACTAGCCCAAGAATTAGAAGAATATGGTAAAGTGGAGCAATTACCAAAATTAGAAGGTAAACGTATGATTATGTTTATCGCTCCAAAAAAAGCAAAATAAATATCCTGAACCTAGTTCAGGACTAATGTCTTATAAGCGAGATATAAAAACGAAGGAGAGATGCCTAAAATGAAAACCAAATCTAGTGCCAAGAAACGTTTTAAGTTAACCGGTTCTGGAAAAATCAAAAGAAAGCACGCGTTTAAAAGCCACATCTTAACAAAGAAGTCTAAAAAACGTAAGCTTAAATTGACTCATGATACTTTAGTACACAAGTCTGATGAGCCAAACATTAGAAAACAATTAGCTTTAAAATAAGCTTTTAGTTTAGGGAATTTAATTATTAACCATGGAGTTGGGCTCAATTAAAGTGCCTGAATCAAATTCAGGACGCCTACTACAAAAAACAATTTGAATTATGCCAAGATCAGTAAATTCAGTAGCCTCAAGAAAAAGAAGAAAAAAAATCTTGAAGGCAGCAAAAGGTTACTTCGGACGTAGAAAAAACGTTTACACAGTAGCAAAAAATGCGGTGGAAAAAGCAATGACATATGCTTATAGAGATCGTAAAAACAATAAGAGAAACTTCCGTTCATTATGGATTCAACGTATTAACGCTGGAGCTCGTTTACACGGAATGTCTTACTCTCAGTTTATGGGAAAAGTAAAAGCTAATAATATCGAATTAAACCGTAAGGTTTTAGCTGATTTAGCAATGAACAACCCAGAAGCTTTTAAGGCAGTTGTAGAGAAAGTAAAATAAATTTAATCATTCGCTTATATATTAAAAACCCAAACGTTTCGTTTGGGTTTTTTAGTACCTTTCAAACATAATTAAATCAATATGAAAACTGTTCTTACATTCCTATTTGTTATATGTTTCATGAGTATATCTCATGCACAATCAAAAGACACTTTAAATATACCTCAACAGTTTGATAAAATTTATAGGATTTCCACTTCTTATCAAGAGTATAAAGTCATAAGTAAAAACAAGTATCAAACTTTAAAAGGAAACGTATTAGATTCTATAAACAGGCTTAAAAAGGAAATCCAAACAAAAGATCTTTTAATTTCTTCTCAAAAGGATAGTATTTCAAAATCCAAGAATGTGATCTCAATACTTTCAGGGGATTTAAATTTAACTATGGCTGAAAAGAATAGTATTTCCTTTTTAGGAATTTCCATGAGTAAATCTTCTTATAGTATTCTAGTTTGGTTACTTATTATAATACTTCTTATCTCTTTACTTTATTTCATCTATAAATTTAAGAGTAGCAATGTTATTACTAATGAAGCTAAAAATAATCTTCTAGAACTAGAAGAAGAGTTTGCGAGTCATAAAAAGAAATCTTTAGAAAAAGAACAGCAATTAAGGCGTCAGTTACAAGATGAAATTAATAAACAAAGAGGTGTTTAAAACAAAAAAACGAGCTAAGTTGCTCGTTTTTTTATTTTATATAGTTTCTCCTAACTCTTTCAGTTTTTCGGTATTCTCAGCCAAGCTTAACTCATCTATGATCTTTTGAATATCTCCATTCACGATGTTTGAAAGATCATACAAAGTTAATCCAATTCTATGATCTGTTACACGTCCTTGCGGATAGTTATAGGTTCTAATTTTAGCTGAACGATCTCCAGATGTTACCATAGACCCACGTTTTGCGGCATCTGCTTCATTTTTCTTTGCTAATTCCATATCATACAAGCGAGAACGTAAAACCTTAAAGGCTTTTTCTTTGTTTTTGTGCTGTGATTTTTGATCTTGACATTGAGCAACCAATCCAGTTGGAATATGGGTTAAACGCACTGCAGAATAGGTTGTGTTTACAGATTGACCTCCTGGTCCTGAAGAACAGAAAAAATCGATACGCACATCTTTAGGGTTGATCTCTACATCAAACTCTTCTGCTTCTGGGAATACCATACAAGTTGCTGCCGATGTATGCACTCTACCTTGTGTTTCTGTTTGTGGCACACGCTGTACACGATGAACTCCCGCTTCAAACTTTAGAGTTCCGTAAACGTCTTCTCCAGATACTTCAAACTGAATTTCTTTAAACCCACCATTAGTTCCTTCACTAAAATCAACAGTAGAGACTTTCCAACCTTTACTCTCACAATACTTAGTATACATTCTAAATAAATCACCAGCAAAAATACTGGCTTCATCACCTCCAGTTCCTGCACGCAATTCTACTACTGCGTTTTTAGAATCTTCTGGATCTCTTGGAATTAATAAAAATTTTATTTCATCTTCTAATTCAGGAATACGAGTATTGGCTTCATCCATTTCCATCTTTGCCATTTCTGTCATCTCAGCATCAGAACCATCAGCAATAATCTCTTTCGCTTCAGCAATATTATTTAAAAGCATTTCATATTCATTAGCCTTTTTTACTACCTGACCTAAATCTTTGTATTCCTTATTTAATTGTACATAACGTTTTTGATCTGTAATAATATCTGGTTGAATAATCAAATCAGATACCTCATCATAACGTTGCTTAACAATCTGTAATTTATCTAGCATTTTCTATCTTTTCTTGGAAAGCGAATTTACAATTTTTTAAAGAAAATAAGCCTTAAGAAAAGAACTTCTTCATTACTTAAGCTTATGGAAATATTGGCAACATTAAAAAGAGAGTGTCACAAATAATAAAATCTTTTGTCTTTATTTCAACTATTAACTACTACTAACAACTATTGGAATGAAGAAACTTATTATTCTACAAATCTGCCTGTTTACATTATTCAGCTGTACAGAAGAAGTAAAAAAGAACCTTTCTCCCCAAGCTTTACAAATTAAAAATGCATTACTAAAACAAAAGGGACATTTTGATGCCCCAGGAATTGCATTTGGTCTCATTAAAAACGACACAATTATATATTCTGATGCACATGGAGTTGCTAGTTTAAATTCTAAAAAACCACTCACTTCAAAATCAGTATTTCATATGGCATCAGTTTCTAAGCCTTTTGTTGCAACGGCCATTATTCAATTGATAGAAAAAGGAAAAATAAGTCTTGATGGAAAGTTGATAGATTATCTACCCTATTTTACAATGGCAGATAATCGATATAAAAATATTACCATAAAACATATGCTTACACATACATCTGGTATTCCAAACACTAGCGAATACGAATGGGATAAACCACAATTTGATGATGGTGCAATAGAACGTTATGCCAGAAGTCATAGAGATTTAACATTAGATTTTGCTCCAGGAGATAATGTTAATTATAGTAATCCTGCATTTGATATTCTATGTGATGTTATCGCTAAAGTTTCTGGGATACCATTTGAAGCATACATGAGTGAGAATATTTTTGAACCCATCGGTATGAAAAACAGTACTTTTTTCAAACCAGATGTTTCACTTGATTTAGCCACGATGGGTCATATTTATGGAGATAGTTTACAAACTGTAGTTAGTAATATTTACCCTTACAACAGAAGACATGCAGGAAGTTCAACACTTCACTCCAATGTAGAGGATATGTTACTATGGGCCAACCTATATCTAAACAAAGGGACCATAAACGGTAAGGAAATTTTTAGTGAAGCATCATATAATTTACTTACAACTATTCAAACCAAAGATGGACAAGATAAAGTATGTTTAAGTTGGTTTCCGGGAAAGTTAAATGGTTCTCCTATTTATTATCATGAAGGACAAGACATTGGTTTCAATACATTTTTTGGTTTTATACCAGAGAAAAAATCTGCTGTAGTTTTAATGACAAATACCGATAGGTTTTGGAGACAACACACTGTTATAAGAATTCTTAAAAACTCAATTTTTAAAGATAGTTTGCGTTTGAAAGGCCCTATAGATATTAAACTAAAAGACTATATTTTGACAAGCGGAATAGAAAAAGTCAAAGAGATATATAAAGCGGAAGAACAAAAAAATCCTCAAGACTATTCCGTCAACGCAAAATATTTAGATAATCTAGGGTATTGGTTGATTGATAGAAAACACCCAAAAGAGGCCTTAGATGTATTTCTTTTTCTTGTAGAAGTAGAACCTGAAGATGCCGGATGGGTTTCTAGTGTAGGGGATGCTTATAAAGAACTAGATAGTATAGAATTGGCAATACAATGGCACAAGAAAGCCCTTAAAATGGATCCAAGCTATGAGTATCCGAAAAAAGAAATAAAGAGGCTTTTAAAAAAATGATTGAATAAATAATTTGATAATTATTTAATATTCAAAAACTCCAAACTCACTTTTAATAGTGAGTTTTTTAGTTGATGAAGCTTCTACTCTACCAATGATTTTTGCATCAACATTGTACGATTTGGAAATGGCAATCAGGTCTTCTGCAATTTCTGGAGATACATATAACTCCATTCTATGACCGCAATTAAAAACTTGGTACATTTCTTTCCAATCAGTTTTGGATTGTTCTTGTATCAACTTAAATAATGGTGGAATTGAAAACATATTGTCTTTAATCACATGCACATTGCCAACAAAATGTAGGATTTTGGTTTGTGCACCACCCGAACAATGAATCATTCCATGTATGGTTTCTGAATTATATTTTGATAAGATTTCTTTAATAATTGGAGCATAGGTTCTTGTAGGAGACAAGACTAATTTTCCTGCATCAATTGGAGAGTTTTCAACTTTGTCGGTTAATTTTACTTGCCCAGAATACACCAAATCTTCAGGTACAGCGTCATCAAAACTTTCAGGAAATTTCTCAGCAAGATATTTATGAAATACATCATGTCTTGCAGATGTTAGGCCATTACTTCCCATCCCTCCGTTGTATTCTTTTTCATAATTCGCCTGCCCGAAAGACGAGAATCCAACAATGACATCACCCGACTTAATATTTGCGTTGTCAATAACATCAGAACGTTTCATTCTTGCAGTTACAGTAGAATCAACAATAATAGTTCTCACTAGATCTCCAACATCGGCTGTCTCTCCACCAGTAGAATGAATCGTTACTCCAAAGCCTTTTAAATCTTCAATCAGCTCTTCTGTGCCATTTATAATTGCAGATAAAACTTCTCCAGGAATCTTACTTTTGTTACGTCCGATGGTAGAAGATAACATGATGTTATCAGTTGCTCCAACACATAATAAATCATCAATATTCATAATCAGTGCATCTTGAGCAATCCCTTTCCAAACGGAAACATCTCCTGTTTCTTTCCAGTACATATAAGCTAAAGATGATTTTGTTCCAGCCCCATCTGCATGCATAACCAAACAATAATCATCGTCATTCGTTAAATAATCTGGAACGATTTTACAAAATGCTTTTGGGAATAATCCTTTGTCTATATTTTTAATCGCATTGTGTACATCTTCTTTGGAAGCAGAGACTCCCCTTTGAGCGTATCTTTTAGAAATTTCTTGACTCATTTTGTCATGGTGATTTTGCACAAAAGTACGAATTGTTTTCCTTTTCAAATAAAAATATAAACATGTAATAATAAATTATTTACAAAATATATTATTGACAAATTCTTAAAAAAAGAGCTTTTTTTTAGCAATTTAACAATTGTGAATAAAATCTTAAAAAAAACCCCTTTTTCAATTCATTTTATTATATACAAAACCTGTTTTCAATTATATTTGTGCTTAATTTAACACACACTAAACAACACATGAGTAAATCTAAATTAGAGTATATTTGGTTAGATGGTCATCAACCTACTCAAAACATGAGAAGTAAAACTAAAGTTGAGGAAGACTTTAGTGGTAAATTAGAAGATTGTCCTATATGGTCTTTTGATGGTAGCTCAACTGAACAAGCTGAAGGAGGTTCTTCGGATTGTTTATTAAAGCCTGTTGCCATTTACCCAGATCCTACAAGAAAAAATGGTTTCTTAATTATGTCTGAAGTTTTAAATTCTGATGGAACACCACATGTTTCAAATGCAAGAGCTACTATTGATGACGATGATAATGATTTTTGGTTTGGATTTGAGCAAGAGTATTTTTTAATGGATACTAAAACTGATTTACCTTTAGGTTTTCCTCGTGGGGGATTCCCTGGACCACAAGGTAAATATTACTGTTCTGTAGGAGGTAGATATACTTGGGGTAGAGATTTTGTTGAAGAGCATGCGGATTTATGTATTGAGGCTGGATTAAACTTTGAAGGTATTAACCAAGAAGTTGCTCCAGGACAATGGGAGTTTCAATTATTTGCTAAAGGAGCTAAAAAAGCTGGAGATGAAATTTGGATTGCTCGTTATTTGTTAGATAGATTAACAGAGAAATATGGCTACTATATTGAGTATCATCCTAAACCTGTAAAAGGAGATTGGAATGGTTCTGGAATGCATGCTAATTTTTCAAATACTACTTTAAGAACCTGTGGCAGTCAAGAAATTTATGAAAAAATATGTGAAGCTTTTAGACCTGTTACAAAAAAGCATATGGATGTATATGGAGAATTCAACGATCAGCGTTTAACTGGCTTGCATGAGACTGCACATGTTTCTGATTTTAGTTATGGTATTTCTGATAGAGGGGCTTCTATTCGTATTCCTATTATTACTGTAGAGAAAGGTTGGAAAGGCTGGTTAGAAGATAGAAGACCTGCTTCTAATGGTGATCCTTATAAGATAGCTGGAAGAATTATTACCACTGTAAAATCTGCTAACATAAGTTAACAAGATTACCAAAATAAAACAAAAAGCCGCAAATAAAAATTTGCGGCTTTTTTATGCAAATGTTGTGTATAGAAATACTATATATGTTATCAAAAGTATGATACCACTTTTTCTTTCTAATCGCATTTTCTTAGGGAGAAATACAAGTAATAAAATAGATAAAGACACCCCCAACATCCAGTAAATATCCTTCGTAAGTAATACATTGTCTTGAACTTTAATAGGAGTTATCATAGATGTAACTCCAAGTACCGCGAGTATATTAAATACATTAGACCCTATAAGATTCCCTAGAGATATTGCTTTCTCTTTTTTAATCACTGCTACTATAGAAGCTGCCAATTCTGGAATACTTGTGCCCACGGACACTACCGTAATACCAATAATCCTTTCACCAACACCAAAATCTTTTGCTAATTCTGTAGCTCCTTCTATTAATAATTCTGATCCTCCCCACAATCCAACTCCACCTATAATAAGAAAAAAAGCCGTTTTATAATTTGGTAATGCTTCATCATCTTCTGGCATTTCATCTACAACTGCTTGCTTTTGAAAACGTAATAGGTAAACTAAAAAAATAGCTAAGAAAGAAAACAAAATAATTCCTTCTATTCTAGAAATTATTGCATCATTCTGCAAAAAGTAAAACAGTAATACAGAAGCCAATATCATTACTGGCCAATCTGTTTTATAGAAACTCTTTTGTACATCAATTTTTGCAATTAGTAATGTAATCCCTAACACCAATCCAAGATTAGCAATATTAGACCCCATAACATTTCCTAAGGCTAAATCAGGAAATCCATCCAATGCTGATTGTATGCTTACAATTAATTCTGGAGCAGAAGTTGCAAATGACACAACAGTCATTCCAATTACAATTTTTGGAATTTGCAACCTTAATGAAATTGAAACTGCTGATTTCAACAACCAATTTCCGCCAAAAATCAGTAGTACAAAACCTAAAATGATGTATAAAAAATTCATGAATTCAATTTAATGCGAAGATACATTTTTCTCTTTTTCAGAATACACAAAAAGATGGATTTAGCAGAAAAGAGCCTTTTTAGTTTTTTTATTTTCAAAAAAACAATCAAAAACCCTTTATTCTATTTCACATTAAATCAAAAATAGTCATTATTAATTACATATATTAACTCGTTCGTAGATGTCAGTGTTTTAAATAATAACTAAAAAACACTTTTTACTATATTTTTAAAATTAAATCAATCCTTTTTAGTGTTTTTATATAATTAATTATTTCGAGTTTATATATATTCAAAAAACAATTCTAGAATTACACTATTTATTCACTTAAAAAACTATTAAAATGATCGCACTAGTCATTAAAGTAATTGAGATTACTTTCTTAATTACTTCTATTTTATTTATCTAATTATTAACTATTAAAACTAAAACGCTATGCTAACTACTATTGGAATATTATTAATTATTATTGGGATTTTAACACTTGTATTAAAATCAATTTTTACAACAAATAAATTTTTAAACTCTTTTACAAGGACAAGAAGTATTCAAATTACATTTCTAGGTCTTTTTATGAGTGTGATAACAGGAATGTTCTTTTATGCTGATGCTGGTACCGCCTATGCAGTACAGTATATAAGCGGAGGAGATAAGATGATTACCACTCAAGGTATCAAACTAAAATATTGGGGAAGGGTAATTCCTTTATCTTATGAAATCTCTATAAAAGACATTATTGTTAATGATGTAGATGAATTACCTAGAGATGCGCAAGGCATCTACAATCGAAAAGCGCAAAAATGGGAATTCAGTGACGCCATTAAAGCCGAAATTAGTACATCTGTTATTGTAGGAGTTAATATTAACGACGAAGAAATTTTCTTAAACATGGCGGATAGGAATAAAAGCGAAGGGAAACTGATTTTTGGAAGGGTATTACCCAATATAGACGCTGCTATTAAGAATACTTGTAAGCTAATGGATGCTCAGGATTATATTTCAGGTCAGGCTTCTGATTTTGACAGGTACTTTAGAGATCAATTAGAAAACGGAATGTATCAAGTAGAACAATATTACGAAGCAGAAAATATAAATGAGATTGTTGGAGATACTACAACGGTTAGAAAAATAAAAGTAGGAAAATCAAGCAAACAGAAAAAATTCAGAATTAAAAGAGATGCTAATGGAAATATTATAAGAGACAATTCTAATACCTTAAAACAATATGGTCTTAAAATATACCAGGCTCAAGTTACTGGTATCGATTGGGAAGAATCATTTGACGAAAGATTAGACTTACAAAAGAATGAAGTAGCACAAACACAGCTTGAAAAACAACAAGCCGAGCGTGAATATTATAGAGCTAAGAAAGAGGTAGCAAAAGGAGAATCTGAAAAAGCAAAAGAAAGAGCTCGCTTAGAAAAAATTCAAATTCAACAAACAATTGAAGCTGAAACAGAAGCTAAGGTTGCTGGATTTAACTTAATCAAAGAGAAGAAACAGTATGAAGTTGAATTATTTAAAGCAAAAAGTAAAAAAGTAGCTGCCGATGCTCAGTACTATGAAAATGCAAAATTAGTTAGTGCTGGTTTAACACCACAAGAAAAGGCTGAATGGGAATATAAAACAGCGGTAGGTGTAGCACAGCAACTAAAAGATCTGAGGTTACCAACTACCTATATAGAAGGAGGTAAAAACGGAGGAAATAACGGAAATTTGCTACAATCACTAATTGGTGCAGAATTAGCTAAAAAAATGATTGAGAAAAAGAAGTAATACTATCCAACTCAACCACAAAGAATAGAGCAATCTCTTTATTCTGAGTGGTTTTTTTGATTTTTTATCTATATTTGAGTATAACCAACTAAAATGAAAAAATCAATATTCAAAGTAATAGCAAAGCTGAATAAATTGTTACTTCCTTCTTATACGAAGAAACAACTAGACATCTCTAAAGCATCTAAATTACAATTAGCTATTATTGGATGGCGAGCTTATGTTACACTAAACTCATTAAACTAAAAAATAAATTATGGCTGCAGAACACATTAAAATATATACTGGCACCTCTATTATTACTAGAAGGTTAAGCAGTATCCTCGAAGAAAACAATATTGGGTCTATTATCAAAGACGAAATGGAATCTGCTTTAATGGCTGGCTTTGGAGCTCCTTCAAATTCTTCGCATCTTTTCATTTTAGATTCTGATATAGAAAAGGCAAAAGAAATTGTTGAAGATTTTAAAAAGGAAATTGCTTAACAAAAACAGCTCGTATCCTTTTTTCATTTAAAAAAAGAAATTATATTTGCACCCGCTAAAAGGCCATGTGGCGCAACTGAATAGCGCACTTGATTACGGCTCAAGAGGTTGCAGGTTTGAATCCTGCCATGGTCACAAAAAAAGCAAGCTTTTATAGCTTGCTTTTTTTATATTTAACATCAATATTCTTCAAACCAACTAAAGGTTTCGTTAATAATCTGATCTTTTTCTTTTGTGATATATTCTAAAAATGCTTCTGCGGTCGGAGATAATTTTTTTGCTTTCAACCAAACCAAGTTCCAATGCGTTACCAATGGCAATCCTTTTACAGGAATAATTTTTAACTCATTATTTTTTAGTGCATTTTTAATTCCTATTAGTGGCATTATAGAATAGCCCAAACCTGCATTCACGGCTTGTTTTAAAGCTTCATTTGAAGTCAATTCAATCTTTTTTCTAACTGAAAAGTCATTCTTTTTCATATAAGTTTCCATAGCATTTCTAGTTGCTGAACCTTCTTCTCTAAAAATCATTGGGTGTTCTTCAAAAATTTTCTTCTTAGAAATCTTTTTCGGAAGTTCTTTTTTAGCGCTACCTACCAAAAAGAGCTTATTTTTCATCAATTCTACTTTTTCTAACTTTAAATGCTTAGGAATTACTGATACTAATGCAAAATCTACCTCATTCAATTCTAAACTTCTAACTACTCTAGATTTGTTTGTAACATCCATTACTAATTCTACTCCTTCATTTTTTTCCATAAAATCAGAGAGAAAGTATGGCATTACATATTTCCCAGTAGATACTACAGAAATTTTTAATCTTCCAGATAATAATCCTTTATAAGCAAGTGTCTTATAATTAATTGCTTGCGCTTCTTCCAAAATTTTTTCGCATGCTACAGCAATTTCTTTACCAAAATCTGTTACATATAATTTTCTACCCACGACCTCAGTAAGAGGAATTGGAAACTGATCTTGAAAATTTTTTAACTGTATAGATACTGCTGGTTGTGTTAAAAAAAGCTCTTCAGACGCCTTAGTAATGCTTTGATTTTGAGCGACTTTTGTAAAAACCTGTAATTGATGCAATGTATAGTTCATTAAATATATTTATAATTAACATGATAAATATAAATAAAAATAAATGAACTATTTGCTTCAAATTTGCACAAATAAAATAAATCATTATGTCTAAATCAATTAACATACAAGAGTATGTAGGTACAAAAGAAAAAAAAGACAACTACGCTTACCCTTCAGAAAGGACTCAGAAAACTGCTTTAATTATTATAGCTGTTTTAATTATTACAGTATTGGCAACACTAATAGCCTATTTAGCTTACAATATAGATCCAATATTTTCTGAAAAATTAATTATAGGTTTTGCCATTCTTGGAATGATTGGATTTGTAAAGCTTATAAATCATCAGAAAACAATAATTAAACGAGTAAAAAAATAACATAACCTTATCAATACATTTATCATGACAGAAGTAATTCAAAAAGTACAATTAGTAGAAGGTAAATTTTCACCTTCAGAAGCATCAGACATCATTTCTGCTTTAATTACAGAAAAAATAAATTTCCATAAACTCCAAAGACTAGGTAGAACAGAAGGAGATTTGCATGCAGACTGTGAATACCCAAATAGTAGAGTTAAAGAATTGGAAGATGAAAGAATGATTGCTAAAGAGTTTATTAAGATTGCTAGATTGGAAGGGCAAAATTTAAAAATTAATGGAACTTTAGAAATCTCTTTTTGCGAATAATTAATTAGTTCTAAACCTAACTTATTTAATGGATTTAAATCTCTTAGTAGATAATCTTACCAATCCTGCCTTGCTCTTTTTTTTCTTGGGTATTATAGCGGTTCAATTAAAAAGCGACCTTAAAATTCCAGAAAACTCTTCAAAATTTATTTCTTTATATCTATTATTATCTATAGGATTTAAAGGCGGGCAGGAATTAGCTCATAGTGAGCTGAATATGGAGATTCTTTGGTCTTTACTATTTGGTATTCTTCTAGCAATCTTAGTCCCAATCTATTCTTATTTTATTTTACGGAGAAAATTTAGTGTTTCAAATGCAGGAGCTATAGCGGCTGCTTATGGTTCTGTTAGTGCAGTAACATTTGTAACCGCTATTTCTTTTCTTGAAATAGAAAGTATAACCTTTAGCGGACATATGGTTGCGGTAATGGCATTAATGGAAGCACCTTCTATCATTGTAGGTGTATTATTAATGTCTATCTATGATAAAGAGAGGAAAGATAAAATTAAAGTGGGTAGTCTTTTAAAACATTCTATTACTAATGGTAGCGTACTGTTAATCTTAGGAAGTTTAATTGTAGGTTTTTTAGCTAGTGAGGCTCAAGCAGATGGTATTAAACCCTTTACTACAGATATCTTTAAAGGATTTTTAGCAGTATTCTTATTAGACATGGGAATTACTAGCGGTAAAAAACTTTCCGCTTTTATTAAAAAGGGTTGGTTTGCATTTCTCTTCGCTATTATTATACCCATTTTCAATGGTTGCATTGTAGCTATTATAACACAAGGCTTTATAACTGAAACTGGCGACAGACTTTTATTTTCTATTTTAGCCGCGAGTGCCTCCTATATTGCAGTACCCGCTGCGATGCGATTAGCAGCTCCAAAAGCAAATCCAAGTTTATATTTGCCTATGGCATTAGCCATTACATTTCCATTTAATATTACATTGGGAATGCCACTTTACCTCTGTATTATCCAATATTTTTAAATATAAAAAGCCCATTATTTTGATGGGCTTTTTATCAATAATAATTCAATCAACTTCTTCCTTTTCTTATTTCAATAATCCCCAAAACTAGCGCTATTCCAAAAAGAAAATATTGTCCTTGACTAATTGGCAACCCTGGTGGCGGTGGCGGTGGAATTGGTGGCGGAACCACTTGTCCAATCATGCTACAAAATGGCAATAACAATATTCCTAAAAAAATTAACCTCTTTATTTTGTACACTTATGTTTTTATCTTGCTTTCTATGATTTTAGACACATCTTTTTTAAATAAGTCACCTATAAATAAAAAACTCACCTTAAGGTGAGTTTTAATTTGGATAATATCTTCTGATGGCAATCCTATGTTCTGGAATACTCTTGTCATAATTTTCTATAAGAGTCTCAACAATCTCAGGGGGCTCTACTCCTATGTCTTTTTTGTTTTTATATCTTGAAACGTACAAATTGTATTGATTATTTTTCTTTTCAAAAATTAAAAAATGTGTATCATTTAATTCACTAAAAGAAATTTCATTTCCATCAAATGTGTGCGAAGTATCTTTTTTGAAAGGAGAAAATTCGTAATACTTAAAAACATTTTCCATAATTATACTAGCTCGGCAGACAACCCTAAACTTAATAGCTTAGAGCAACGTGGTTTTAAATCTTTATATTCCCCCGATTTTACGGTGCATTTTCCCTTATAGTGCACCAAAATAGTACACTGTTCTGCTTGCTCTAAAGTATGTTCGCAAACATCTATTAGAGAATCAATGACAAAGTCAAATGTATTGACGTCATCATTGTATAAAACAATTTCGTGTTGATTTACTTCTTTTTCCAGTACATCAACCTCTTCCTGTATCTTTTCTCTTGTACTCATGCTGCTAAGTTAAAAAAGAATTTTTAATTCTTTATATATTTTAATGCTACCCAATTGTTTCTATCTATTTGATCTACAGGTGACAAACCATATTTAGACACTTCTTTATCTATAGTTGAAATGTCTTCTTTATAAAATCCACTTAACAATAAAATACCTTTAGGCTCTAAGCAATCCGTATAAATCTTCATATCTGATAGTAATATATTTCTATTGATATTGGCAATAATTACCTGATATTTTTTATTCTTTAGTAGTGACGAATCTCCTTCAAATACAGAAATATGTTTACAGTGATTTCTTGAAACATTTTCAATAGAATTTTCATAACACCAATTATCTATATCTATCGCATCAATTGGCTTTGCTCCTTTCATTTCAGCAAAAACAGCTAAAATCCCTGTGCCACATCCCATATCTAAAACCTTTTTGTTTTGTAAATCTAATTGTAATAAATGCTGCACCATCATGTGCGTAGTCTCATGATGTCCCGTTCCAAAACTCATTTTTGGCTCAATAACAATATCATATTCTAAATTTGGATTTTTATGAAAAGGTGCTCTAATACTTACTTTTTCATCTACCTGAATAGGTTCAAAATTCTTTTCCCATTCTGCATTCCAATTGGTTTGTTCTACTTCTTTAAAATCATAAGAAATTGAAAACTCTTCAGAATTTAATACAAAAACATCTTCTAATATTTCAGAATTCCATTCTTCCTTTTGAATATATGCCGTTACTCCTATTTCTGTTTCAACAAAACTTTCAAAGCCAACAAATCCTAATTGTGCTATTAAAATCTCTGTGCCAAATTCTTTTGGGGTAACAACAAAATTATATTCTATATAAATATTATCCATTACGACAATCCTTCGTTAATCCTTTGTTCTTTAATAAAATCTAGACCGCAAGTTAATTTCTTTGCAATAGGCATTTTTGGAGTAATTACTCTCCAAAAAGGAGTGATTTTATCTAATGAAACGCCTTTTTGATATTCTTCAAAGGCAACTTCAGACGCCACTCTTAAAAAAATACTTGCGGTTACTGGGCATGTTTTTTCTGCATCATACTCGGCTGCTAAATCCTTACGCATAGTTACTATATCTACTTCTACTCCTCTAGGAATATGATTTACATAGGCATCAACTATTTTTGGTGTAGCGATAAACATGTTAGTTCCTGCTGGCATGTCAGCAAATCTCTTATCAATAACCTTTACAATATGAGGTTTATTTGAATTGAATTTTTCTAACCATGTTTTTTTTGCCATTCTATATTGCTTTGATGATTGCAGTAAAATCTTCTGCTTTTAAAGCTGCACCACCAATTAATCCGCCATCAACATCTTCTTTAGAGAAAATCTCAACGGCATTCCCAGGCTTTACACTTCCTCCATATAAAATGGAAACATTTTCTGCAACCTCATCAGTATAATTTTCTTGAATCAAATTTCTAATAAAAGCATGCATCTCTTGTGCTTGTTCTGGACTTGCTGTCTCACCCGTACCTATAGCCCAAACTGGCTCATAAGCTAAAACAATAGTACTCCATGCAGCAGCTTCTAAGTGAAAAAGTGCATTCTTAAGTTGTGATGCAACAACATTAAAATGATTACCAGATTTTCTATCTTCTAACAGCTCTCCAAAACAGAAAATCACTTCTAAATTATTTTCCAAAGCTGTTTGTACCTTCTCAGCTAATAGGGTATCATTTTCACCAAAATAGGTTCTTCTTTCTGAATGCCCTAAAATCACAGATTTGATTCCAATATTGGTTAACATCTCAGCAGAAATTTCACCAGTGAATGCTCCATTCTTTGCTTGATGCATGTTCTGTGCAGCTACTTCAATTGGAGTAGCATTTACATCTTTTAAAGCTAAGCTTAAGTTGACAAAAGTAGGTGAAACAATTATTCTGGTGTTGATTTCTAAATCCTGGATCGCTTTTTTAAGGTCATGTATTAATGCTGAAGTTTGTGTAGCATTATTATTCATTTTCCAATTTCCTGCGACTATATTTTTTCTCATGATAAACAAATTTAAGTCACAAAAATACGCTATTTTTTCAAGGCTTCCACTATGTTTTTATCGGTGATTTTAGTCGCTTTATATAAGGTAATATCACTTTTTTCGTTTACAGCAACATATCTAGGCACCCACCAAAGATTTAAGAAACTACCAAAAGCACCTTTTTTACCTTCTTTCATAAAATAGTGCTCCCCTTTTATATCAAATCTATCCAGCCCACTTTTCCAACTCATTATGTTTCTGTCAAGAGATAAAAATAAATAAACTACAGTTGGATTTTCTTCTTGTAATTTTTTAAGATTCGGTAAGCCTACAATACAGTCTTTACACCAAGAAGCCCATACATTTATTAAAACCTTTTTTCCTTTATATTGATTTAGGATAGTTCCTATTGAAATCTCTTTACCCTCTATACTTATAAAGTTTTCAGTTAACGATTCTTTAGAAAACTGAGAAGGTTTCTCCAATGAGCACCCAAAAAAAGTTACGAGTATTACTAGAAGAAGTATTTTTTTCATAATTATTGTAATCGGATTCTTGGATCTAACCAACTATATACAATATCCACTAAGATATTAATCATAATAAAAAGTGTAGCAATTACCAAAACGCTTCCCATAATTATAGGCAAATCTAATGTGTTTAAAGCATTCACTATTTCTTTACCTAAACCATTCCAGTTAAATATATATTCTACAAATACTGCTCCTGCCAACATGGATGCAAACCACCCAGATATAGCAGTCACGACTGGATTTAAAGAATTTTTTAATGCATGTCTTTTTATAACTTGATACATAGTAAGTCCTTTTGCCTTAGCAGTTCTTACATAATCTTGAGATAAAATTTCTAGTAAAGAATTTCGCATCAATTGAATTACTACAGCTAAAGGTCTTATTCCTAAAACGATGGCTGGCAGTATTAAATTTTTCCATTGAATATAAGATCCTTCTCCAAAATCATCAACTACATATAAACTTCCGGTCATTTCTAGTCCAGTATATTCATGTAATACAAATCCGAACAGCCAAGCAAATAATATGGCAGAGAAAAAGGAAGGCACGCTCATCCCTAAAGTGCTAATAACAGCAATAAAACGGTCAAATAATGTATCTTTAAAAACAGCAGATAAAACACCTAAAAAGATACCCAAAACAATAGCAATAACTATGGCGAAAATTGCTAATACTGCTGTGTTTGGGAGTGTCTCTGAAATCACTTCTGATACTTTTTTCCCATTTTTCTGAAAAGACTCTCTTAAGTACGGGTATTTTAAAACTACAGTAGTATTCCCTGTAGAGAATAATGATTGATAGGAGTATGATTTGCTCTGTAAATTTGTATAATCTTTTTTATTATTACTATGGAAAGACAATGGTGAAACATCATTTAAATAATAAAAATATTGAGTAGTTTTTGATTTATCAAACCCATATTTCTTTTTAATATTTGCTAATTGCGCTGAATCTTCTCTTTGATCGAGCATCATTCTGGCTGGATCGCCAGGTAAAATATTGAATAACAAAAAAATGACTGTTACCACTCCAAAGAGTGTTAAAAATCCATAGAAAATTTTGTTTAAAATATATCGAAGCATCCAAACAAAGATAACAGAAAGTCTCAAAATTATGTACCTTTGTGAAACTTATTACAAAAGACAATGACTACAAAAGAATTGGTAATTCAGATACATAAAAAGAAATCATTTTTATGTATTGGCTTAGATGTAGATTTAGCAAAAATACCTTCATTTTTATTAGAAAAAGAAGACCCAATTTTTGAGTTTAATAAAGCTATTATAGATGCCACACATCATCTATGTGTTGCCTATAAGCCTAATACAGCTTTTTATGAAGCATATGGGATTAAGGGTTGGAAGTCTCTAGAAAAAACAATCAATTACATCAATGAAAATCATCCTGATATTTTTACGATAGCCGATGCTAAACGTGGAGATATTGGAAATACTTCTAGCATGTATGCAAAAGCCTTTTTTGAAGACTTAGCTTTTGACAGCGTTACAGTAGCTCCTTATATGGGTAAAGATTCGGTAGAACCTTTTTTAGCTTTCGAACATAAACACACCATCCTACTGGCATTAACTTCTAACCAAGGAGCTTTTGATTTTCAAACGAAAGAGATTGATCAAAAAGAAGTTTATAAACATGTTTTAGAAACCTCTACTAAATGGAAAAATGCACAAAATCTAATGTATGTAGTTGGCGCAACAAAAGCGGAATACCTTGCTGAAATTAGGAAAATTGTTCCTGATAATTTTCTGCTAGTTCCTGGAGTGGGAGCACAAGGAGGGAATTTACAAGAAGTGTGTAAATATGGAATGAATGAAAATGTTGGTTTGTTAATCAATTCCTCTAGGGGAATTATTTATGCTTCTAACAAACATAATTTTGCTGAAGCTGCTGCTGAGAAAGCCAGAGATTTACAAATTCAAATGAAGGAAGTTTTAAAATAAAATGACTTCTCAACTTCATACTCGATCTATTTTAAAAGAACTTGACACGCCAAAAAGAATTGTTTCTTTAGTCCCCAGTCAAACAGAATTATTATATGATTTAGGTTTAGAAGCTAATATTGTAGGGGTAACAAAATTCTGTGTACATCCAATATCTGCAAGAAAAAATAAAGTTGTTGTTGGCGGAACAAAAAACATACATCTAGAAAAAATAAAGCAATTACATCCTGATATTATTCTATGCAACAAGGAAGAAAACACAAAAGAAATTGTGACGATTTGTAAAGAGATTACAACTACACATGTTTCAAATATTTTTACGCTTGAAGATGCTAATAATTTAATTTTAGAATACGGGAAGATTTTCTCAAAAAATAAGGAAGCAATTGATATTGTAAAGAAAATTCAATATCAAATGAAAGAGTTTAAAAAATTTACAGCAGACAAACCTATTATAAAAGTTGCCTATTTTATATGGAAATCGCCATGGATGGTTGCTGCAAACAACACATTTATTCACTATATATTAAAGATTAATAACTTTCAAAACATCTATGAAGATTTAGAAAGGTATCCAACAGTTGATCTAGGGTTAATTAAAAATGGAATATGCCCTGAACTTATATTTCTATCTTCTGAACCTTATCCTTTTAAAGAAAATCACGTCCAAGAATTAAAAGAACAAGTTCTAGAATCAAAAATCATCTTAGTGGATGGTGAAATGTTTAGTTGGTATGGTAGCAGGATGCTAAAAGCCTTTAAGTATTTTAAAAAGTTACGTCTCTCTATAGAATAGTTATCATCGATTATCTTGGAGTGCAAATACTTTACGTAACAAGTCTGTGTTTCTCAAACCTATTTTTTGGCGTATTCCTTTTTCTTCGACTTCAATCATTGTAAAAACACCTTTTAAGGTTTCATTAGTAACGTAATCCGTTAAGTCTGGATTCACCTTTTTTACAAAAGGTATTTTATTATATTTATTTATTAAGTCTGACCAAACTTTTTCTGCTCCAACTTTAGAAAATGATTTTTTAATTACTGGATTAAATTTATTGTATAATGAAGTGGCAGTAACGTTCTGTAGATAAGATGTTGCGGCATTTTGCTCTCCTAATAATATATTTTTGGCATCATTAAATGTGATGTCTTTTACAGCATTTACAAAAATAGGTGTCGCGGTTTTTACAGCATCTTCTGCTGCTCTATTTAAAACAAGTAACCCTTTATCTGCTAAACTAGCTAACCCTATTTTACGTAAACCTTTATCTACTTCTTTAAGTTCTTCTGGCAACATTATTTTTACAAGCTCATTTTTAAAAAAACCATCTTTTGCCGTTAATTTAGAAACTTGATTTTGAATTCCATTATTTAATGCTTGGCGTAAACCATTTCCAATTTGTTCTTGGGTTAATCCTGTATTAGGTAATTGGCTTACTACCTTTTGTAATTCAGCACATCCAAAAAATTGGAAGGCTATGAATAAAATTAAAATTCTATTTTTCATCTTAATGTTTTACTGTTCTTACTATTTGGAAACAATTTCATAAAAAAGTCACACTTACTTAAAACTATCTGTTTTTTTATCATAGCCATAAGGACAGTGCTTACAACCACTTTTACAACAATAGCCTCTTTTCAAATGATACTTTTCAGTAAACACTCTATAACCTTGTTCGTTTAGATAATAATCATCTTTATCAAGTGGAATGTACTTTTTAAACATCCTACAAAAGTAACGGTTTAGAATAAAAAAAAGCACTCATAAAAGTGCTTTTCATTATTTATTATTCTGATTGAGGAGGATACTTGGATATGATTTCCTTTACAAATTCCTTAATTCGTTTTTCTTTCTTTTCTCTACTTCTAAACTTCATCATTCCAGATCCAACTCCTTGCCAAACTAATTCTTTTTTTTGTTTGTCTATAAAATCTATAAATAAAGTACCTTCTGTATATTGATTGACATTTGTTTGATTCATGCCTCCCCACATCCATGGATTCCAACCCCAACCCCAGCCCCAGCCAAAGTTATTATTTGTAGTCACATTAACTCTATCTCTAGATTTTGTAAAAATGCTTACAAGAATATCTGGGTTTTTAGATTTAGTAAATCCTTTAGCTAATAGCTCTGTTTCAATAGCTCTCATGATTCTTTTTTTATCTAAATCAGATATCTTAGCTTCATCTATTCCTTTCTTATGAAAAGCAAAGGTTTTATAAGACGTAAAATTAGCCTTTATATCATAATCTGTAGTTACTCGAATAGAACTACATGAAGCACATATTATCAATATAATAAGCGTAAAAAATTTCAGCAATTTCATAATCATTAGTTTTTAAAAGTTCATAAATAAAGAATCTGCTACTTTATTGGGAATTGTAACGGTGAGTTGTTTCTCGCTATCCATCGCTCTTTTAATTGCAAAAATAGCTTCATCATTTCTGGCCCAACTTCTTCTAGAAATTCCATTGTTAACATCCCAAAAAAGCATTGATTCTAAACGCTTTTTAGCTGCTTTAGTACCATCAAGAAGCATGCCAAATCCACCATTAATCACTTCACCCCAACCGACACCTCCGCCATTATGAATACTTACCCAAGTAGCTCCTCTAAAACTATCTCCAATCACATTTTGAATTGCCATATCTGCTGTATAACGAGACCCATCATAAATGTTTGATGTTTCTCTATATGGAGAATCTGTCCCAGAGACATCGTGATGGTCTCTTCCTAATACTACAGGTCCAATTTCCCCTCTTTTGATTGCTTTGTTAAATGCTTTTGCTATTTTAATTCTTCCTTCTGCATCTGCATATAAAATTCGAGCTTGTGAACCCACCACTAATTTATTCTCTTGAGCGCCTTGTATCCATTGGATATTATCCGCCATTTGTTGTTGAATTTCTTCTGGAGAGTTCTCTTTAATCTCTTCTAAAACATCACATGCTATTTTATCTGTTTTTGCTAAGTCTTCTACGTTACCAGAAGCGCAAACCCAACGGAAAGGACCAAAACCATAATCGAAACACATGGGTCCCATAATATCTTGTACATAACTTGGATATCTAAAATCGATTCCATTCTTAGCCATTACATCAGCTCCTGCTCTACTGGCTTCTAATAAAAAAGCATTTCCATAATCGAAGAAATAGGTTCCTTTTGCTGTATGTTTATTTATTGCGTTGGCATGTCTTCGCAAGGTTTCTTGTACTTTTTCTTTAAACAGTACTGGGTTTTCGGCCATCATTAGATTAGCATCTTCAAAAGAGATATCTACAGGATAGTACCCTCCTGCCCAAGGGTTGTGTAATGATGTTTGATCTGACCCTAAATCTATATGAATATTTTCTGCATCAAATTTTTCCCATACATCTACAATATTTCCTAGATATGCTAAAGAAACTGTTTCTTTTTCAGCTTTCGCCACTCGCACTCTAGCAACCAATGTATCTAAATCTGTAATCTTCTCATCAATCCAACCTTGATCTAAACGCACTTGTGTAATCTTTGGATTCACCTCAGCACATACTGTAATGCAGCCAGCAATATTTCCTGCCTTTGGTTGTGCTCCACTCATCCCTCCTAAACCTGCAGTCACAAATAAATTTCCTTTAGGCGACTTTTTAATTTTTCTAAATCCATTCAAAACAGTAATTGTAGTTCCATGTACAATTCCTTGTGGTCCAATATACATATAACTTCCAGCTGTCATCTGCCCATACTGCGTAACTCCTAAGGCATTAAACTTCTCCCAATCATCGGGTTGAGAATAATTAGGAATCATCATACCATTCGTAACCACAACTCTAGGAGCATTTTTGTGAGAAGGAAATAATCCCATAGGATGTCCAGAATACATAACTAGTGTTTGTTTGTTTGTCATCTGAGACAAATACTGCATCGTTAATAAATATTGTGCCCAATTCTGAAAAACTGCCCCATTCCCTCCGTAAGTAATCAATTCATGCGGGTGTTGGGCTACAGCATAATCTAAATTATTCTGAATCATCAACATAATAGCTTTTGCTTGTTCAGATTTTCCTGGATATGCATCAATATTCCTAGCCTTCATTTCATAATCGGGTCTAAAGCGATACATATAAATTCTACCATATCTTTCTAATTCCTCGACAAATTCTGGTAATAAAACTTCATGATATTTAGCTTCGAAATAGCGTAGAGCATTCCTTAAGGCTAGTTCTTTTTCTTCTTTAGATAAAATTGCTTTTCTTTTAGGAGCATGATTTATTGATGTGTCATATGCTTTCTTTTGGGGTAATGTATCTGGAATGCCTTGTAGTATTTGCTCTTGAAATGTCATAAACCTATTAAAATATTGTTATCACAAATATAATTGTTTTTTAAAATGAGTGATTTTTATACTTGCATAAAAATCGTGTATTTTTTGAAAATTCCGTAAATTGCACTCCCAAAATCATACATTTTTTACGAATGGAACAAATAACACCTTATAAACCTAAACATAAAGTAAGAATAGTCACAGCAGCATCCTTATTTGATGGTCATGATGCGGCTATCAATATCATGCGTAGAATCATACAATCTACTGGTGTAGAAGTGATTCATTTAGGACATGATAGAAGTGTTGAAGAAGTAGTGAATTGCGCTATTCAAGAAGATGCAAATGCCATTGCCATGACCTCTTATCAAGGTGGTCATAATGAGTATTTTAAATACATGTATGATTTGTTGAAAGAAAGAGGTGCAAGCCACATCAAAATTTTTGGTGGTGGTGGCGGTGTGATTCTTCCTGAAGAAATTAAAGAATTGATGGATTACGGAATCACTCGTATTTATTCTCCTGACGATGGCCGTGAGCTAGGCTTACAAGGAATGATTAATGATTTGGTGCAACAATCTGACTATGCAATTGGTGATGTATTAAATGGTGAAATAAATCGTCTAAGCAAAAAAGAAATTGGTAGTATTGCCCGTGTTATTTCTTCAGCTGAAAACTTTCCTGATGTAGCCAAGGAAACTTTGGATATCATTCACGAGAAAAATAAAAACTCTACAACACCTGTTTTAGGAATTACAGGAACAGGAGGTGCTGGAAAATCTAGTTTAGTTGATGAATTGGTAAGACGATTCTTAATTGATTTTCCAGAAAAAACGATCGGATTGATTTCAGTAGATCCTTCAAAACGTAAAACTGGCGGTGCGTTATTAGGAGACCGTATTCGTATGAATGCGATTAATAATGATCGTGTGTATATGCGCTCTTTAGCTACGAGACAATCTAATTTAGCCTTGTCAAAATATGTAAATGAAGCAGTGGAAGTGTTAAAAGCTGCCGAATTTGATTTGATTATTTTAGAAACCTCTGGTATTGGTCAATCGGATACTGAAATTATAGAACATTCTGATACTTCTTTGTATGTGATGACTCCAGAATTTGGAGCAGCAACACAATTGGAGAAAATTGATATGTTAGATTTTGCCGATTTGGTTGCCATTAATAAGTTTGATAAACGTGGTGCTTTAGATGCTATTCGTGATGTAAAGAAGCAGTATATGCGTAACAATAATTTATGGGATACCCATATGGATGATATGCCTGTTTTTGGAACCATTGCTTCACAGTTTAATGATCCAGGTATGAATTCGCTTTACAAAGCTATCATGGATAAGTTGGTAGAAAAAACTGGTGTCTATTTAAAATCTGATATGGAAATCACTAAAGAGATGTCTGAGAAGGTTTTTGTGATTCCTCCAGCAAGAGTTCGTTATTTATCTGAAATTGCTGAAAATAATCGAGGGTATGATCAAAAAGCTAAAGACCAAGTTAGTGTTGCTCAGAAATTGTTTGGGATTTATAAAACAATTGAATCTATTACAAATGCTTCTGTAGAACTAATCAAAACGGGGTTAAACGAAGATGAGATACTGTCTCTGGACTCCGCTCGAGATGACAAGGAGTTTATCAAGCTTTTACTTGCTCAATTTGATAAAGTAAAGATGAACTTAGACCCTTATAACTGGGAAATCATCTTAAACTGGAAAGAAAAAGTACAACGATATAAAGACCCTATCTACTCATTTAAAGTAAGAGATAAGGAAATCAAGATTGAAACTCATAGTGAATCTTTATCGCATTCTCAAATTCCAAAAGTAGCGTTGCCAAAGTATGAAGCGTGGGGCGATTTACTTCAATGGAACTTACAAGAGAATGTTCCTGGCGAATTCCCTTTCGCTGCTGGATTGTATCCTTTTAAAAGAACAGGTGAAGATCCAACAAGAATGTTTGCTGGTGAAGGTGGTCCAGAACGTACCAACAGACGTTTCCATTATGTAAGTTTAGGAATGGATGCAAAGCGTTTATCAACTGCTTTCGACTCTGTAACCTTATATGGAAATGATCCTGGACACAGACCAGATATTTATGGAAAAATCGGAAACGCAGGAGTTTCTATCTGTTGTTTAGATGATGCCAAGAAATTATATTCTGGATTCGATTTAAGTCATCATATGACTTCAGTAAGTATGACTATCAATGGTCCCGCACCTATGCTTTTAGGCTTCTTTATGAATGCTGCCATTGATCAAAACTGTGAAAAATATATCAAAGAACACAAGTTAGAAAAGCAAGTTGAAGCCAAATTCAAAGAAATTTATGATGCTAAAGGGTTAGAAAGACCTAGCTACCAAGGGGATTTACCCGAAGGAAATGATGGTTTAGGATTGATGCTACTTGGATTGACAGGTGATTTAGTATTACCAGCAGATGTCTATGCAACCATTAAAAAGGAGACTCTAGCGCAAGTTCGTGGAACAGTTCAAGCTGATATTTTAAAAGAAGACCAGGCACAAAACACCTGTATTTTTTCAACAGAATTCGCTTTGCGTTTGATGGGAGATGTGCAGGAATATTTTATTGAAAAACAAGTACGTAATTTTTATTCCGTTTCTATCTCTGGATATCATATTGCAGAGGCTGGCGCGAATCCAATTACGCAATTGGCATTGACCTTAGCAAACGGATTTACCTATGTTGAGTATTACTTATCTAGAGGAATGGATATCAACAAGTTTGGTCCGAATTTATCGTTTTTCTTCTCTAATGGAATCGATCCTGAATATGCTGTAATTGGTCGTGTTGCTCGTAAAATATGGGCGAAAGCGTTGAAATACAAATACAATGCAAATCCAAGAGCACAAATGTTGAAATATCATATTCAGACTTCGGGGCGTTCTTTACATGCTCAGGAAATTGACTTTAACGATATCAGAACTACGTTGCAAGCACTATATGCTATTTATGATAACTGTAACTCATTACATACTAATGCTTATGATGAGGCTATTACAACGCCTACAGAAGAATCTGTAAGAAGAGCGATGGCGATTCAGCTAATCATTAACAAAGAATTAGGGTTAACAAAGAATGAAAACCCAATACAAGGTTCATTTATCATAGAAGAATTGACGGATTTAGTGGAAGAAGCTGTGTTAACAGAATTTGATAGAATTACGGAACGCGGTGGAGTTTTAGGAGCCATGGAAACGATGTATCAACGATCTAAAATTCAAGAAGAGAGTTTGTATTATGAAACCTTGAAGCATAATGGAAAATTTCCTATTATTGGAGTAAATACATTCTTAAGTTCTAAAGGTTCTCCAACGGTACAACCTGCTGAAGTGATAAGAGCTACTGAAGAAGAAAAGCAATTCCAGATTAAGACAAAAGAATTACTAAACAAAGCGAATCCTAATAGAGTTGTAAATCAATTAGCTATTTTACAAGAAGCTGCTATCCAGAATGAAAATTTATTTGACAAACTCATGGAGGCAACTAAGGTTTGTTCTTTGGGTCAGATTACGGAAGCATTGTTTGAAGTAGGTGGTCAGTATCGAAGAAACATGTAATTTCGACTATGCTCAATTACCGAGAATCTAATTACTTTAAGTATTATAAAATAATATTATAATGTATAAAAAACCTCTCTAGTCGTAAGATTTTGAGAGGTTTTCTCTTTTTCATAGTTTCAACTTGCAAATGCATTGAAATTATTTTTTAGCTGTGATGATATAATACCCGAAGTCTTGCATACACAAACTAGTTAGTAATGCATAAAAAGACCCTTTTAAATTATCTATGCTTTCTTTTTTTAGTGGTTCATGATTTATAATTTTCTTAAGTATAAACCCTGAAATAGCAAAGGGGACATGTAGTACAGATGGGGCAACTCTATACCAAATATTTTTGACCGTAATTTCCTTAAAACCAAGGTTTTTTAATTCTTCTTTTACCTCATTAATGTTTCCCAGTTTTTCTAAACTCCAAGATTTGCATAAGCCTTTATATACTTGTTTTGATAGTGGATTCATTTGATCCTTTGGCTTTTTACTAAAAGCATCAGCCATTACAAATGTTGATCCTGATTTTAAAATTCTGTATGTTTCTTTCAATGCTTCCAGTGAACATCCAGAATGACAAAAACTTTCTACTGCCATGGCTCCATCAAATGCATTGTTTGCAAATTGAGTATTTCTATAGTCTTTATTTAAAATACTCGTTCTTTCAGAGTTCACAAACTCATTTCCATATTCTACTTGAAATTCAGAAATTGAGCAACCAGTAATGGCTAGTTTCGGGTATTTATTAACTCCATATTTCATAGTAGCTCCCACTCCACAACCTAAATCGACAATATGAGATTTCTTGTCGTCAACATTCAACAATGAAAATAATTGATCATTCATTTCATTGAGCATCGTATCTCGTTTCAAAAGATTTGTTTTGAATGGAATATAGTACCCAAAATGCATATTCAAATCTTTACTCCAAAATTTATAATCTTCAGTTGCTTTGTTGTAAAAGTCGATAATATTCTCTTTTACAGATTTAAGAGGTATTGTATTTTTAGGTATTGATAAATTAGTTGTGTCCATAATCTTATAATTTTTGAGTCATATTTCCTAAATTGATTTTCTCAGCTTTGGTAAAATTGATTTCTCTTACCTGAGACATATCTTTCCATAAATATTGATGCCCTTTTAATCTTTTTGTGCTTCTTACTCTTCGTTGGAAAGCTCTAAACTCTTTGGAAGTTGCATCTCTTTTTTCTCCTAATTCTCCATAGAGTTTTACTGCTGGATACCCTGAGAACTTACCTTTGAATAATGATATCAACCAAAACCACTTCCCTGTATTTACAGCTAAAAGGCATACGTTTCTATTACTCTTCGAATTCTTATTCAACTTAGTTGCAAATTTTTCGAAATAAAAACCTGTTTGATTATTATTCAAAAACAGAGAACCAATAGGTGTTACAGTTGGAATATGGTTTTCATTCACAGAAGTGATAGCAACATGCATATTTTTCTTGATACATTTTCTAAAATGAATTTTGATTTTACTCCAATTTGTATAAATATCTATTTTCATACTATTCCTATTTTTTCAATTAAATTGAGGCGAGATTCTTTTCTAATTTCACTCAAGATGCTCAGAAAATAAAGTGCAATTCCCATTGGTACGATTCCGATTCCAAAAATAATGATGAGTGATTCGTTTACAGAACTCCAATCAAATAGCCAAAGAGATAAATACATTCCCGTAACCACCCAATACGTGATTAATTTTTCTTTTACATTCTTTGAAAAATGCTTCCAGAAAATAATAAGTAGTAATGATGTTAGTACTTGAACAATCCCTAAAACAATTTCAGCTAGAAAGCCTAAGTAAATAGTAATAAATAAACCAAGTGTCAAAAAAAATACAACTTTATTTACACCTTGAATAATCTTAATTCCTCTACTGTTTTTCATGATTTCCATTTTTAATATTTTAAACTTTCAGAAATTATTGAAAGTTTGTGTTTAAATTTTTTTACTTTTTAATTATTTTGGTAAAATTAGATAACAACCAATGTTCATCTGCTTTAATAGCTTTGTCTAACATCCCATTTACTTTGGTTGTTACTGAAGATAAATCAACTAATACTTTTTTAAATTGTTGTGCTTCTTCAGAATTATCCTCTACTTCTTGTAGTTCATCTAACACTTTTAATACAGGTTCAATTTCTCTTTTCTTACGTTCTTTAGTAATTTGCTTAAATAATTCCCATATATCCTTATCTGCAACAAAAAACTCTTTACGTTCACCTACTACAAATTCTTTATTTACAATCCCCCAATCGATTAAAGCTCTAACATTCATATTTACATTTCCTCTTGAAATTTGTAAAGTCTCCATAATATCTTCAGCAGAAAGCGGTTTTGTAGAAACCAATAATAACGCATGAACTTGTGCCATGGTTTTGTTAATTCCCCAACTTGTGGCCAAGCTTCCCCAAGTATGAATGTATTTTATTTTAGCGTCTTCTAGCTTCATAGGTCAAATATACAAAAAGTTTTTAAACTTTCAATAATTATTGAAAATAAAATAATTTTATATAATGATATTCTAAAATATATTAATTATCTATTATACGGATATTCATTAATCCAATGAAAACCTCGATTGGTTAATCGAAACTTTTTCAGGTCAAACTCTTTCATTTTTATCTCGACAGAATCTTGATTCCAAAGACCTTTGAATGACAAAACACTATCTTTTTTGATATAATGAAAATTATAAACATTGGTACTATCTCTTGTGCTAACCATTTCTAAGGTATTGTTTATCGTGTCAATATCTTGTTTATACCAAGTAGTTTGATCATTCATTCCTTTAACGATGATATAATCAGAAAACCATTTCCCATCACTAATTATTTTTTTCCAACGAATTTTATCTGTTAAAAGCGGAGGAATAGTATCCTTGTTTAGAACATAAGTATCAACATCATAAATACCATAGAGTATCGGTTTAGGGCTATTATATGTTTGATTAGCATAACTTAAATTATTGTCGATTACAACATAGGTGCTATAGGATAAAAAAATCAATTTTAACACCCATGTACTTAAACTCATTCTTCTGTTCTTAAAATATTTACTAACCGGAGGTGTTATTTGAAGTGCTTTTTTCAATCCAAATAAATTTACAATTCTCTTGTAGCCTAACAAACTCACAAACAACATCATAATCATCAAGTGAAAAGAAAAAAGTTTCACTGGAATATCATAACTCATATTCATCATAAATACATTCAACATCACGCAGAATACGGTTAAAGCTCCAAAAGTCCTTGTACGCCTATGTAGTAATAACAAACCTCCCAATACTTCCGCAAATCCCGAAAACATTGTATATGTTTTTGAGGCTCCCATAAATACCCAAGCGATTCCCATGGGTGATGAACTTCCATAGGGTTGTAATAATCTAGATAATGAAGGTGCAGAAAATTGCAAGTAGAAAATTTTGGAAAACCCATATGAAAACATGTTTATTGCTACATAATAACACACGTAAATACTAAAAAAAAGAAGTAACCTTTTGTAGTTAGCTCTCCTTTTATCGATAACAGACCAGATAATAACAGCTATGACCGCTAGCATAAAAAAAGTTAATACTTCTACATAGTTATAGGTTGTATCTCCACTTCCATTTGGGAACACAGTAATTTTTATTCCCATAAATTTATCTGCAACCCACACAGGAATAGATTGTATATTATAGGTTAGCCATCTTACAAATGAAGTTGTATAAGGTATATAGGATATGTAGAATGTAGAAATATAAAGTCCGAAATAGATGAATATAAATCGGAAGCTAATCTTTTGAAAAAGGCTCCATTTAGCGTTAGATTGAGTCATAGAAATTTAATTGTTAGTCATTAATATTTTAAATATAAATATTTTTATTCTTAATGCATCTTTTTCGTACCTTTTTAGTCTATTAACTGAACATTAAAATGAATCAATATGAAAGATTATAAAAACTCTGACTGCTCTTGTACTTGTGTAGAATGCTTGAACGGAGATTGTAAAAACTGTACTTGTTCTAGTTGTTCATGTAGCAATTGTAACCATTAAAATATGTCAGGTCGAGGGCAGTCGAAACCAAAAACTATTGACTGCCCTCGAGAAGGCAAATACCCTAAAGTATGACTACAAAAGAAGTTTGGACTTTATATTCTGAAGATATAAAACGATTCATCTTAAGTAAGGTGAAAGAACCTATTATTGCAGATGATATCGTTCAGGATACATTTCTGAAAGTGCATACAAATCTTCACAAACTAAAGGACCTCTCTAAATTGAAATCTTGGATCTTCTCTATTGCTAGAAATTCAATGATGGACTACTTTAAGAACTCAAAAGTAACTTTTGAAATTGCTAATTTCGAGTCTAAAACAGAGATCTCAGAGAATATACATACTGAGAAAGACTGTTTGAGAGGTATTTTGCAAGGACTCCCTAAAAAATACAGAGATCCTTTATTTTTATCAGATATCAAAGGATTGAAGCAAGCACAAGTTGCTGAGCAATTGAAACAAAATCTTCCTACTACTAAATCACAGATTCAACGTGCACGAAAACTTATTGCTCAAGGATTTATGGATTGCTGTGATTTTGTTCTCAATGAACAAGGTCATTTGGTTGGCGAAATTCAAGAAAAAGAAGATTGTAAAGTTTGTGGTTAAAAATTTACAGGTAAATGTTATACCTCTCAGGATTGGAAATTAATAACTCAAAGAAAAATGAAAAATTACAGTTTTCAAATTACTCTTTTTGGGGTAAGTTTTTTGAGTACACTCTCATAATAATTATGTCCTTAGTATTACCTTTAATTACATTTCTAAATCTTGTTCATAAAATAAATAACGGTGGTTCTCTGCTTTGGCCAACTACTTATCTTATAATTACATTATCTGTGTTTTTTCTAATTATATATTCACGAATTAAATCTTTACAATTAAAAAGGGTTAAAGGTAATTCTAGAAGTAAAAATAGAACTCATATTAATGCTATAGCTGAAGAAATGAATTGGGAAATTCTGAGGCATGACCAACAGATAACTATACTTTCTAAAAAGTGGACTTGGACATCAACAAATTGGGGTAGAAGTATATTTATTCTTTATGATAAAAAAGATATATTAATCTGTTGTATTACTTATGGGAAACATCAAATGATTTCTCCTTTTCATTGGTTTTCAAATAAAAAAATAGAAAAAAAACTTGTGAAGAAGCTTCAAGCTTCTTTTAATTTTAATCCTTAATACCAGGCTGTTTTAATTTCCAATTGGTTTTCGCTTTTTCTTTATCAACCATTTTTTTGACATCTGCTAATAAACGTTTTGCATCGTAGATTATCCCATCTTTAATGGTATATTTCACACCACCCACGCGAACAACTTTATTATCTTCTGTTAGTTTAATAGCTCCTGTTCCGTATAAAGCTTTCAAATTTTTCAACGGGTTTTCCTCTACAATCACAAAATCGGCTAGCTTTCCTATTTGAATAGAGCCAATTTTATCATCCCAACCCAAAGCTTCGGCTCCGTTTAAGGTTGCAGAACGAATCACCTCTAAAGGATGAAAACCTGCTTCTCGTAATAATTCTAATTCACGGATATAAGCAAAGCCATAGAGTTGGTATATAAATCCAGAATCAGAACCTGCGGTTACACGTCCACCTCTATTTTTATATTCATTGATAAAAGTCATCCATAACTGAAAATTCTTTTTCCAAGCTACCTCTTGTTCGGTCCCCCAATAATGCCAGTACGATCCATGAGATATTTTACTTGGCTCGTAAAATTTCCACAAAGAAGGTAAGGTGTAATCTTCATGCCATTCGGCTCTTCGAGCTCGTTGTAAATCTCTACTTGCTTCATAAATATTAAACGTTGGATCTAAGGTAAAATCTAGTGCTAATAATTCGTTCATTACTTTATTCCAATGCTTAGAATAAGGTTTTGCTGCTTGTTGCCATAATTTCCCTGCTTCTTCAAAACGATGTTGTTCATTCTGATAATTATAATCTAACGGGTAATTCTGTACCGTTCTATCTTCAAACAAGGCCTCAGGTAATCCGTACCAATGCTCCATAGAAGTTAGTCCAGCTCTTGCAGAATGCAACACATTCCAACGAGCCACACTCAACTGCGCATGATGGCAAGCAGAACCTAGTCCTAGCTTTTTATTTTCATCTAACGCTGCTTTCATAATATGTGGTTGGGCACCAAAAAATTTAATTCCATCTGCTCCTTTCTTCGCATTTTCTCTAACCCATTCTCTAGCCTCTTCGGCTGTACTGATTGGTTTTTTACTTCCGGAACCAAAACCTCTATAATCAAAAATTCTTGGGGCTACAATTTTATTGGATGCACTCTGTTTCTTTAATTTCGATGCATTTCGTCCACTAGGCTGACGAACGGTTGTAACTCCATGTGCCATCCATAACTTAAAAACATATTCTGGATTTGCTCCTTGAGCATTCCCTCCAATATGACCGTGCATATCAATAAAACCTGGAAGTAGATACATTCCCGAAGCATTTAACTCCTTTCCTCCTGTTTTCAGTTTTGGTCTTCTACTTTCTTTTATTTTTACCCCTGGATAACCTACTACTTGAATTTGTACAATCTTATTTCCTTCTACAACAATATCAACAGGTCCGCGAGGCGGAGATCCATCTCCATTAATTAAAGTAACGCCACGAATAATTAATTGATTAAAAGGCCCTTCTCCTAAATAGTTGTCTTGAGAAAATCCACAAAATGTGAAAAGTAAAAGAATGAAGAATATACGTTTTTTGAAAAATTGCATGCAGTTATTTTTTTAAAATATTTCTAAAAATACAATTTTATGATGATAGGAAGTAGATAGTGCTTGGAGTAAGTATTAAAAATCCTTTATGAAATACTTAAAATACTCACATTTTATTAACAGTTTCTCTAAAAAAACAATCCTATTTTTATGCCCAGTAAGACGTAACAAATCACCATCTGTATCGTCTTACATCTAATTAAAAACATTAACTCATGAGAAAAATATTAGTTGCCATTATATCGATTGCTTTTTTAGCAAGTTGTGCTACTTCTAAAGTTGGTTCTAAAAAAGGACAAATTATTAAAGTAGGTATCGATTTAATTAATGTGGAAGATGACAAGGTAAAAGTAGAAGTAAACCCTGAGAAAATAAAAGAAAACTCTATTGTTTATCAAATACCGGCTATTGTTCCGGGAACTTATTCAATAAGTGATTACGGAAAATTTATTTCAAATTTCAAAGCTTTTGACTACAAAGGAAATGAAATGCCTGTAAAAATGTTAGATACTAATTCATGGCAAATAGAGGATGCTAAAAAGATGGATAAAATATCTTACTGGGTAGATGATACTTTTGATACAACCCAAAAGCATAAAATTTATGTAATGTCTGGAACAAATATTGAAAAGGATAAAAATTTCTTTTTAAACTTACCTGGTTTTGTAGGATACTTTAATGGCAAAAAAGAATCTCCTTATACAATTGTTATAGATCACCCAGAGAATTTATTAGAAACCTCTTCTTTGCCTAAACTTCAAACAAAGATCTTAAATAAGACTCAAGATATTTTTATTGCGAACAGATATGATGAAGTTTCTGACAATCCAATCATGTATGCTCCTCAAAACTCAGTAAGTTTTAATGTAGATGGTATTGATGTTACATTAGCAGTATATTCTCCAAACAATGTACATGCCGCAAAAGATATGGAGGAAGATTTAAAAAAGATGGTACAGGCACAGTCCAACTTCTTAAAAGGTTTTAAAACCACCAATGAATATAACATTCTTTTGTACTTGTTTGACCCTAATGTGTATAAATGGAATAGTTTTGGTGCACTAGAGCACCTCTCATCAACTACTGTTGTATATCCAGAAAGTTATACAAAAAAACAATTAGCTAACGGAATGATTAATGGAACTGTTTCACATGAATTCTTTCATATTGTAACACCTTTATCTGTTCATTCTGAAGAAATTCATTCATTTGATTTTAACAAACCTAATATGTCTCAACATTTATGGATGTATGAAGGAACAACAGAATATTTTGCGAACTTATTCCAAGTAAATCAAGGGTTAATTACTGAGCAAGCTTTTATTAGTAATATGCAAGGAAAGATTGCAAACTCTAAGCGATATAATGATGCGATGTCTTTTACAGAAATGAGTAAGAATATCTTAGAAGATACATATGCTAAAAACTATGGTAATGTATATCAGAAAGGTGCTTTAATAAGCATGTGCTTAGACATTATTTTAAGAGGAGAGAGTAAAGGTGCTTATGGAGTTAGAGATTTGATGAAAGATCTTTCAGAAAAGTACGGAGCTAAAAAACCTTTTAAAGATAGTGAGATTATTAATGAAATCATTAGCATGACATATCCTTCAGTTGGCGAGTTCTTTAACACCCATGTTACTGGAGAGACACCGATTGACTATAATGTATTTTTTGATAAAGTAGGGGTAACAAACAAGACAGCTACAGTAGATGTTAGTTACTTTTTAGATAATAAAAATCGCCCTTTTGTTTCTGTAAACAAAAAGCAAGAAATCTTTTTTACTAAAAGGACGAATACAGGTTTAACCGCTTTAGGTGTGAAAGCTGGAGATATTATTAAATCTGTAAATGGCGAAGTAGTAACCTTACAAACTGCTAGGTCACTTATTGGAAAATCTTTTCAGTGGAAAGAAGGTGATACACTTACTTTTGAAGTGGAAAGAGAAGGTAAAACTGTAAAATTAGTAGGAAAATTTGTGAAGCCTCAATCGGAGCAATCTTCATTAATTATTGAAGAGCTTCCTGCAGAAAACCCTAAAGTAGTATTGAGAAATGCTTGGTTAAAAGGTTAGTCGTTTTAACAATTTAAATACAAAAAAGGCTACTTTATAAGTAGCCTTTTTTATATTTTAGCATACCAAATAAAACAAAAATCATGATTCTTAAAAAACTCTTCTTTGCGTGTTTTATAACTATCATTTCATTACAAGTACAAGCGCAAACAAATCATATAAAAGAAAAAATTGTTCCTCCTTCAGAAGGTAAAACTGTTATCTATTTTGTGCGAACAACTGGTTTAGGATCTTTGATAAACTTTAGATATTTTGATGGAGAAAAATACTTAGGAAAATTTAATGGGAGAAGTTATCTTCGTTATGAATGCGAACCAGGAGAACATATATTTTGGTTAAAAGCTGAAAATGTAGATGTTTTAAAAGCAGACTTAAAAGAAGGTAAAACATATTTGGTGCTTACAAATGCAGCGATGGGAGCATTTAGCGCTGCTGCTAAGTTTAGAGTTATTGATTTAAAAAGTGAGAAACAACTTAAAAGAATTGACTGGGTTTTTGAAAAAAGGAAAGAAGCTACTTTTACTGAAGAAGAATTGAAAAAAGGAGCTGAAAAAAACCGATTTATTATAAAAAAATCTCAGAAAAAAATCTCTAAAAAATTAAAGAAAAAGAAAAAACACTCAGTCCTGGAACCAGACATGTATTTAGAGCTTGAATCACTTTAGTCATTTAATACTATATGCGGCACTTCTTCTAATTTCCAATCTATTACCAACCCTTTTGCTAAACTTCTAGCGATTTCTGGACCATATAAGTACTCACATAAATACAAGGCTGCTTCAAAAGATTTTGCTCCTCCAGCAGATGTAATATATTTACCATCATGAACAAATAACACATCTTTTCTGATGTCTAAACTAGGAAACATTGTTCTCATTTTATCAATATCACTAGGAAAGGTTGTAGAAATCTTCCCTTCTAACAAACCTGCTTTTGCTAGTACAAATGCACCATCGCAGTGCGAAGTTATAAATTGAGCTTCTTTGTCAACTCTCTTTACAAAATCTAGCATAGCAACATCTTTTAAATCCGCATCTAAATGACCATCTGCACTTGGTACGACTAGAACATCAATTTTTGGTAAACTATCTTTTAAATAATTAAAATCGGGAAGAATTCTCATGCCTTCAAAAGTTGTAATTGCTGCGTCTGTATTTGCTACGGTAAACACATTCATGGGTTTGATTCCTTTTCTAAAAATGGTGTGTTGAAAAATATCATACGGAGCAGTTAACTCAGTATTAAACGTCCCCTCCATAATTAAAAAAGCAACATTATAACGATCAGGTTTTATGTCAGGAAACACCTTGCCACGTGGTGACTCTTTCAAATCTTCTTTATTAGTAGATTGCTTACATGAAACTGTAAGTGCAATTATTAAAATTAAATACCATTTTTTCATCTATACATTTTATTTTAAATAGGATTCTAAAAATACACATTCGTTTTAACAGCAGAAACCTTTATCCGTACTTTTTTGTTTTGTACATTTACTTTCAAACCAACAACTTAATCATGAAAAAACACGTTACTAAGTCTCTTTTATTATTGTTTTTAGCTGTTTCTTTTGCTAGCTGTAACCAAAAAAATACTGAGGAAACCAAAAAAAACACTTTTGTTCAAGATAATTATACAAAAGAAGAAGTAGCTATTGTAATGAGAGATGGTACTAAATTGCACACTACCATATATGCTCCAAAAGATAAGAGTAAAACCTACCCTATTCTAATGCAAAGAACTCCTTATAGTTCTCGTCCTTATGGAGAAGGTAAAATGAAAACTAAAATTGGGCCTAACACACATTTAATGAAGGAAGGCAATATTATTGTATATCAAGATGTTCGTGGAAGATGGATGAGCGAAGGAGTCTATGATAATATGCGTGCATATATTCCCAATAAAAAAGATTCGACCATTACTGATGAAGTAACAGACACTTATGACACTATAGATTGGTTGGTTAAAAATGTTGAAAATAATAATGGGAATGTAGGGACTTGGGGTATCTCCTATCCTGGACATTATGCAACTATTTCAGCTATTGATGCACATCCGGCATTAAAAGCTGCTTCGCCTCAAGCATGTATTGGTGATTTCTATTTTGATGATTTCCATCACAATGGAGCCTTTTTATTAAGCTATTTTAGAGCCATTTCTTTATTCGGAACTTATAAAGACACCCCTTCAGATACTGCTTGGTATTCGTTCCCAAAAATGAATACGCAAGACCAATATCAATTCTTTTTAGATAAAGGGCCTTTAAAGAATCTAAATAGCTATTTTCAATATGAAAAACTTGATAACGTAACTCCAAATAATCCCGATAGAATTGACGATTATTTTTGGAAAGAAATTGTAGAGCACCCAAATTACGATTCTGTATGGCAAAGCAAAGGAATTATTCAGCATATGAATAGAGTACCCTCTACAGTTGCCACTATGATTGTAGGTGGATGGTTTGATGCAGAAGATTTATACGGACCTTTAGAAACCTATAAAGGCATTGAAAAATACGGAAAAGATAATTACAATACGATGGTTTTTGGCCCTTGGGATCATGGTGGATGGGCAAGAACTAAACCTCAAAACATTGTGGGTAATTATTATTTTGGAGATTCTATTTCTTTATTCTTTCAAGAAAAAATTGAAACTAAATTCTTTAATCATTTCTTGAAAGGTAATGGCGATAAAAACTCTGGATTACCTGAAGCTTATGTATTTGACTCTGGTAAAAGGGAATGGAAAACTTACGATAGTTGGCCGCCTAAAAATGTAGTCAAACAAACGATGTATTTATCAGATGACCAAGAATTAACGACTTCGAAAAAATCAGTAAGTAGTATTAAATTTATTAGTGATATTAAACGACCTGTTCCTTACTCGGAAGATATTAAAACGGTATTTACTCCTAGAAAATACATGACAGACGATCAGCGTTTTGCAGCTAGAAGACCAGATGTATTGGTTTTTGAAACGGAGGTATTGACCGAAGATTTTACACTTTCTGGTGATATTTTAGCAAAGCTAAAAGTGGCTACCACGGGTACAGCTGCAGATTGGGTTGTAAAAGTAATTGATGTACATCCTGCAGATGCAAAAAATGATACAGAAAAGAATAAGAGTTTACAGAATCATTTAAAAATGAGCAACTATCATTTAATGGTGCGAAGTGAAGTGCTCCGAGGTCGTTTTAGAAATAGTTTCGAAAACCCAGAGCCTTTTACTCCCAATAAAAAGACCAGTGTAAACATCAAATTACAAGATGTTTTTCATACGTTTAAGAAAGGACATAAGTTACAAATTCAAGTGCAGAGTACTTGGTTCCCTTTGATTGACTTAAATCCGCAGACTTATGTTGATAATATTTTTAAAGCGGATGAGAAAGACTTTAAAACCCAAACGCATACGGTATTTACAGATTCTAGTATTGAATTTACCGTATTAAAATAAAGTAGTATGAAGTTTACCTGCACCGTTCATATCAATAGATCACAACAAATAGTAGCAGATTTCTTTGCAAATTCTGACTGCTTGGGAGAGTATCAAGAAGGTTTTCAGCGAAAAGAATTGATTTCTGGGGAACCTTGGCAAAAAGGCGCTGTTTCTAACCTCTATTATCAGCAAGGAAAGCGAAAAATGGAATTAAAAGAAACGGTGTTAGTGAATGATTTACCTAATGAATTTCTTGCTGAGTATTTCCATACACATACAGAAAACACTATGAAGAGTGTATTTACTGCTGTAGGGTCAAATGAAACTAGATATGATGCAGAAATTAATTACACCAAATTTAAAGGTGTCATCGTAAAAATTATGGCCTTTTTGTTTCCTTCTTTTTTTAAAAAGCAAGTTCAGAAGTGGTTAACAAATTTTAAAGAATTTATTGAAAGTCAATAACTTAAATCCTCCATGGCGGATTTTTCCTATTTTCTCCTGCACTGTACAAAATCAATTGATTTCCATCTAAATCTTTTAATCTTGCCTCTCTCCATAGCCAAGGCTGATCTGTAGGTAATAGATCGAATTGAAGTCCTTTTTCTTCCAGTTTCCCAACAGCTTCATCTAAATTTTCATTCTGAAAATACACAGCAATTCCTTCTCCTTTAGGTAATTCATCTACTACATGAATCGAAAATGTTGCATCGCCATCAGGCAATTCAAAACGTACATACCTAGGTCTTGCATCTACAATGAGATGCAAACCTAGTTTTTGATAAAATGCTGTTGCTTTCTCTACATCCAAAGATGGAATGGTAATTTGATTTAATATCATATTTTCTCTTTTTTTAATACCCTAGTTAATAAAAATAAACAAATGACTCCAGTGAATGATAGCAAAGTAATGAATGTCCAAGTATTATCGAACCCCACTTTATCTACCAACTGCATTCCTGAGTTATGCCCAAAAATGTGTGCTGCAGAAAAAGCAATACTGTAATAAGCCATATACTCTCCTTGCTTTCCTCTTTTTGCTCTCTCAACTACAAATGCATTAGAAAATGGAAAAGCAATCATTTCTCCAATAGTCATTAATAACATTGCAATAATGAGTATGCCAATCCAGAAGCCTAAAATTAAGATTAGAAAACTAAAAGCAGTTAATAATAAACCTATCATGATTAAAAATGATTTTGAGTACGTCGAATTCTCTAACCAATTAATCAAAGGCATTTCTAAGATAAAAATGATAAGGCCATTTAAACCAAACAACAGTCCAATTTCAAACTCAGTCAAATGATAAATATCTCTATAATACAAAGGCATTGTAGAAAAATATTGTAAGAACACGAGTCCGAAAATGAACATCCCTACAAAGAAAATCCAAAAAGGTTTGTCTTTATATATAGAAACTGGGTTTTCCGTTTTAACATCATCTTGTACTTTGGCTGTTTTGGGATTTAACACTTTTATGAGCAATACAACTGCTAACAAACAAGTAATACCATCTACCCAAAAAAGTCCTTGGTAACCTATAGATGTAATGATTAAACCTCCAACTGCTGGGCCTGCTGTAAAACCTAAATTAATAGCCAAACGAATCAATGTAACAGAGCGAGTCTTATTTTCTGGTTTACTATATGCGCTTAAAGCAACAAACATTGCAGGTCGAAACGTATCTGCAACTAACATTACTAAAAATATGCCAATACAAAATCCCAAGAGTGTAGAAGCATATTGCAATGCAATGAAAAGGAAACCTGTTAACAATAAGCTTATTGCCATTACTTTGTAATAGCCAAATCTATCTGTAAGCTTTCCTCCTGCCCATGATCCAACAGTAGACCCTAATCCAAAACAAGACATAATCCATGCTACGTTTGGCAAGGAAAATTCTAGACTCTCCGTTAAATACAATGACAAAAAAGGAATAACCATCGTTCCCGCTCTATTAATTAATGTAATTAATGAAAGCCACCAAACTTCGGTTGAAAGTCCTTTGAAAGTTTCTAAATAATTAAAGTATAACTTTTTCATGGTTATAGTTGAGTGTTGTATTAAAATAAAAAGTCCGGCTAAATAGCCGGACTTTTATGATTGATTGATTTTATATTGATATTATCAAAACATATTAACATGGCTATTGTACTGCTTTAAGGCAGACTGCTTACACGTATATGAAATGACATTCCTCATTTTTCTTTTTTTATTTAACGCTGTAAAACTACATATTTTTTTTGAATAACAATTAAATCTAGAATCAATTTATAAAACATCCGTATTTTTACAGTTCAGTTTATATATTATGAAAAGAATCATCACCTTAGTAAGTTTACTATTTATTTTTTCTTGCAATTCTCAAGATAAAAGAGCACTTGTTGGAGAAACGGCATATCAGCAAAAAGAGAATGCTCGATTTAAAGACGCTTCTACATCACCTTTAAAAAAGAAAGATTTAAAAAATTTTAAAGGCTTAGATTTCTTTCCTGTAGATTCTTCTTATATCGTAACCGCTAGCTTAGAGAGAACACCAGACGCTCCTGTTTTTGAGATGGCAACTACAACAGAGAGAAAACCTTTATATAGACAGTATGGTGTTTTAACCTTTACATTACAAGGGAAACAATTACAACTTTCTTTATATAGAAGTCAAGATGAGGCGAGAGATGAAAAATATAAAGACTATCTATTTTTACCTTTTACCGATGGTACTAGTGGCGAAGAATCTTATGGAGGTGGACGATATATGGATGTGTTCTTAAGTAATATTACAAAAGATAATACCATCGTATTAAACTTTAACAATACGTACAATCCATATTGTGCATATAATGATAAATATTCTTGTCCCATAACACCTCGTAAAAATCATTTACTTATTCCTATAAAGGCAGGTGTTAAGGGGTTTAAAAAATAATATTAATGTTCGTTTAACCTAAAATCTGGATATGCAGACATTCCATGTTCGTGCACATCTAGTCCTTCTAACTCTTCTTTCATAGGAACTCTAAGACCCATGGTCTTTTTGATGATAAACAAAATAACAAACGAAGCAAGCAGGCAAGCTCCTCCGACAATTAACACACCATATAATTGATTTAGAAATTGGTCGAATCCTTTCATATTTCCAAAAATTCCAACGGCTAAAGTTCCCCAAATACCACAAACAAGATGCACCGAGATAGCTCCCACAGGATCATCTAGTTTCATTCTATCTATAATTGACACTGCAAATACGATTAAAATTCCAGCTATGAATCCGATAACAATCGCATCAATAGCACCCATTTGGTCTGCTCCTGCTGTGATTCCAACAAGACCTCCTAAAACACCATTTAAAAGCATAGAAAGGTCATTCTCTTTGTATTTTATATAAGACACGATAAAGGCTCCTAGTCCTCCTGCTGCAGCTGCCAAACAAGTTGTAACTAACACCAAAGAGGTAGCCCCTGGGTCTGCAGATAATACTGATCCTCCATTAAAACCAAACCATCCAAACCATAAAAGAAATACACCCGCAGTGGCTAATGGCATACTGTGACCTGGAATAACTCCTATTCTACCTTTTCTAAACTTCCCAATTCTAGCACCGAGTAACCAAACTGCGACTAAGGCTGCCCAGCCTCCAACTGAGTGTACTAATGTAGAGCCTGCAAAATCATAAAACCCTAATGTATCTAGAAAGCCTCCACCCCATTTCCACATTCCAACAATAGGATAAATGAGACCTACATAAATGGCAGAAAATAAAATAAATGCGCCTAACTTAATTCGTTCAGCAACAGCTCCAGAAACAATAGTAGCTGCTGTAGCTGCAAACATTGCTTGAAATAAAAATTCTGTCCAGTAAGTGTATTGTCCGTTATAATATTCGGCAGTGAGACCGTTAGCAGGCAACTCTAATCCAAAGCCGCTAAAACCAATAAAAGATCCTGCAAATTCTGCTCCAGGATACATCAAATTAAACCCAACTAATGTATAAGTTAATAACCCTATAATGATGATGATGACATTTTTAAATAAAATATTAATCGTATTCTTTGCTCTAGTTAATCCAATTTCTAATAAAGAAAATCCTAAGTGCATTATAAAAACTAATGCAATACATAGCATCATCCAAATGTTATTTGCTGTAAATAATCCGTTTTCCATAGTGTCTATTATTGTAGTGAATCTGTACCTTTTTCTTTTGTTCTAATTCTGTATGCCTCATCAACTGGAATGACAAAGATTTTTCCATCTCCTACTTCTCCAGTATATGCAGATTCTAATAATACTTTTACTGTTTTTTCTACAAAATGATCTGAAACCACAATAGATAATTTTCTTCTAGGAATGTCTGTTGTACTATAACTAACACCTCTATACACTCTTCCTTTTTGAGCATTTCCGACACCTGTAACATCCCAATAAGAAAGGAAATTAACATCAATTTCATGCAAGGCATCTCTTACATCTTCGAATTTAGATTTTCGAATAATCGCTTCAATTTTTTTCATTTTTGTTTCTGATTTTAGCTTGGTGCACCAAAAATAATAGAATAATTGAGGCTTCAATAATAATTTAGGGAAGAAAAAATATTTTTGTGGTGATTGAAAAAAAAGTGATTGAAAATTATATTATCTTCATTTTAAAGGATTTAAAATGAAGATTTCGAAAAAACCTCGAAAACGTTTACGCAAAAACTCTTACTAAATACATGCCTGCAAAAACAGCTAAAAAACCAAGTATAAAACTTGCAATAGTGTATAGTGCAAAGCTAGAAAAGTCTCCTGCTTTTAAAAAAACGTGATTTTCATAAGCAAATGCTGAAAAGGTTGTAAAGCCTCCACAAAACCCTGTAGCTAATAATAATGTATGATCTTCTGAAAGTGCTTCATTTTTAGCCGCAAAGCCTAAAATAAAACCAATTAATAAGCTCCCTAAAATATTGGCAGCAAAGGTTCCGAATGGAATCCCAGTTTCTGGGTTATTTAAAAACTTCCCAAAAAGATATCTTAAAGTACTTCCAAAACCGCCTCCTATAAATACGAGTAATAATTGTTTCATGGTACGAATATAAGAAAACCTCTTAGTCATACAACTAAGAGGTTTCTATTGATGTAACAAAAATCGACTTCTTTATTTTATGCTATAATAAATGTCCGTTTGGATGTCTTGTGGCATTACTGTCTGCGGATCGTTTACATACAATTCCCATATTGGCCAAGCTTTGTTAAGCTTATTGGCGCTCATGTATTTATCTATCGCAATATGTGCTTTTTGATCACCAATACCATACTTTCCAAATTTAGAAATAATTGCTGCGCTTCCTTTTGGTAACTTAATTTTAGACATTCCTTTAGCAGCTTTAATATCTTTTTGAAGTAACACTCCAATATAGAATTCTGTTTCTCCTGTTTTTTGATCCCATTTTTGATATACAGAGGCAGGAACAAAATCTGTATATTTTAGATTATTCTTTAATGCATGAGCTCCTGCTTTTGGAATATCAGCTTCAAATAGTTTCATCATTTCATTAATATCTCCAATCTTAGCTTTATGGTAATAGCCGATAAATGTTTTTCCTTCAAAATTAATAACCTCTACTTCAGAGAGCCTATAAGAATTCTCAATCTTTAATTGTTCTTCAACTACTTTTTCTAAGTTCTCAAGACCTCTTGCCTCCATTGTTCCTAGCATAGCATCCCATCCGCCAGTAAAAGCTGCAAACATTTTAAAAATAAATGGTGCACTTTTTTCTTTCATTTGCCAGGTTACTTCTGTTGCCCCATCTACTTCTTTAAACTTCCAAATAACATCACTAGGCTCAAAATCTCCAAACTGCATTTTTTGTTCAATACGTTCATTTTGAATTACATTCACAGTCTTCATATTACCAGGACCATCTTTACTTGTCCAACTATTATACGCTCCAACGCCAGAGGTAATATTACCATAAGTTACAACAATCGTAGAGTCTTCATCATGCCAAGGCCCCCACTGCTCCCATGTTCTCATTTCATTTACAATATTGTAAACATTGCTAACAGGTGCTTTGATTACTTTTGATCTTGATATATCATAATCTGAAGGGTAGAAACCTACATATACTAATGCACCTATAACAACGATTAATAGTATGAATATTATATATTTTACAATTTTCATCTTTATGTGTTTTAATTGATTTTATTCTAATTCAATATCCTCTGTATCTGTCCAATTCCATTTTCCAGTTACTGTGCCTTTTTTAAAGGTTATGATTCCTGGATTTGCTCTAATCATTGTTTTTAATGTTGTCTCATCGCAGAATAAAAAGTCAAACGGTAATGTGTACTTAGTTTGTGCCAAGATTAAATCATCTCCAAAAGAAGCAGAAACTCCATAGACAGTATATCCTTTAGTTATAGCTTTATCAGCTGCTTTTTTAATATTAGCAAAACCTTCTTCATAGGATTTAGACATATTATAAACGATTACTAACATCAATTTTTCTTTAGCCATCAACTCTTCGGTAAGATCGTTCTGAACACCTTCTAACATAAAATCATGAACGGGCGGAATTTCTCCATCTCCTTTATATTCCATTCCTTCTGGGATGTTTTTCCCAATAGCATAAGCTCTAAAATCAATTATTGGCAAATGATTTAATACGTGATAAGTAATATATGAAAAGCTTAAAAATGAAATTAATGCAATAGCCATTGTCACTTTTTTTGAAAGAATTTCTTTAATATCCTTTACTCTAAAAAGCAGTAGAATGATTAATCCTATAAGAATGACATTTTTATAAAATGTTTCCCAAGGGGTAAGCTTTATCGCATCACCGAAACACCCACAATCGGTTACTTTGTTATAATAAGCAGAATACCATGTTAAAAACAAGAAAATGATGCTTAATATGAATAGGCTCCATACTGTTTTTTTAGATTTATACCCTAATAATAACATGACTCCTAACATAATTTCTGCTAGGATGAGTACAATAGAAAATGGTAATGCATAAGGAATTAAAAACTCTAAGTTTAACACCCCTTCTCCAAAGTATTCTTCAAATTTATATTGCGATCCGATGGGGTCTACTAACTTGACAAAGCCCGAAAATATAAACATGGCTCCGACAAATAATCTTGATATTTGGACTATTAATTTAAGTATCATTTACTCATATGTATCATCGCAAAAACTGCGTAGTTAATCATGTCTTGGTAATTGGCATCGATACCTTCAGACACTAATGTTTTTCCTTTATTATCTTCTATTTGCTTAACACGTAATAGTTTTTGAATAATCAAATCGGTTAAGGAGCTGATTCGCATATCACGCCAAGCTTCACCATAATCGTGATTTTTATCTTCCATCAACTGCTTTGTAATGCTGATATGTTTGTCATACAAAGTAGTTGCTTCTTCAGTTGTTAAATCGGGATTTTCTACCACTCCTAATTCTAATTGTACTAAGGCCATTATGGAATAGTTTATAATTCCAATAAACTCAGATTTCTCGCCTTCATCTACTTTACGCACCGAATTCTCTTGCAACTGACGGATTCTTTGTGCTTTGATAAATATTTGATCGGTTAAAGATGGTAATCGTAAAATTCTCCATGCGCTACCGTAATCACTCATTTTTTTAATAAACAAACTTCTACATTGTTCTACTACAGCATCGTATTCTTTGGAAGTATTCTGCATAAACTCTTTTAATTTCTATAAAGTATTTGCGTAAAAATAGTAAATCCTAAACGCATTTCGTTTATTTTTACAGAAGAATTTTTTTATCTTAAGCATACTTCTTTTATGAAAAAAATCGTAGTTTTTTGTGGGTCAAGCATAGGTTTTAATCCTATCTATAAAGAGGCTGCAATTGAATTAGCAAACTCATTTATTGCTAATAATATCAGTCTAGTTTATGGCGGAGGAAAGATTGGAATGATGGGCGTAATATCTGAGACAATGTTGGCTCAAAATGGTGAAGTTATTGGTGTAATTCCAAGTTTATTAGAGCATGAAGAAGTAGTTAACAGAAATGCTTCTCAAATTATTGTTACCAAAACCATGAGTGAGCGAAAAGTAATTATGAGTCAATTAATTGATGGCTATATTACATTACCTGGAGGTTTTGGTACTTTAGACGAGCTTTTTGAGAGCTTAACACTTGGACAGCTTCATATTGAACAAAAACCTGTGGGTTTATTAAATGTCAATGGTTTTTTTGATTATACATTAAAACAATTGGATGTAATGGTAGATGAAGGTTATTTGAAATCTGCTAATAGAGATTTATTAATCGTAGATACCACTGTAAGTGGATTACTCGAAAAAATGCATCTATACAAGGCCCCTGAAAAAGTTCATGTAATTAATAAAGTAGTACGCTAATGACTATTAATTGCAAAGGAAAACTCATCGATTTGTCATTACCCAAAGTAATGGGGATTTTAAATATCACTCCAGATTCCTTTTATGATGGAGGTATGTATAAAAATGAATCTGAAATACTTAATCGAGTAGAAAAAATGCTTTTAGAAGGCGCTACCTTTATTGATGTGGGTGGGTATTCGTCTAGACCTGGAGCGAATCATATTACCGAAGAAGAAGAGCTGCATAGAATTCTCCCTGTTATTGATTTACTACTTAAAGAGTTTCCTAAAGTATTACTTTCTGTAGATACATTTAGAAGTAATATCGCAAGAGAAGCTATTTCTCATGGAGCAGCTATTGTTAATGATATATCTGGAGGGCAGATGGACTCCAAAATGTTTAAAACTGTTGCAGAATTGCAAGTACCCTATATTTTAATGCACATGTTGGGTACACCACAAAACATGCAACAAAATCCAAGCTATAAAAATGTGAGCACAGATCTTATTCAATTTTTTTCTGAGCAAATACATGAGCTTCATCAGCTTAAATTAAACGATGTAATTATAGATGTTGGTTTTGGTTTTGGGAAAACAGTTGCTCACAATTTTGAATTGCTAAAAAACTTATCTCTTTTCAAGAATTTAGAGGCTCCTGTATTAGTTGGCGTTTCTAGAAAATCGATGTTATATAAGACTTTAGATATTACTGCTAAGCAAGCCTTAAATGCTACAACCTCAGCCAATACTATTGCACTGTTACATGGTGCAAATATCCTTCGTGTACATGACGTTAAAGAAGCTTCTGAAGCAATTACAATAGTTAACCAACTTATGTAGCATATTTTTCGGCATATTATTTGTTCTAGTTTTATAAAACTAAAGCTATGAATAAAAGAAACACTCCAGAAATCAATGCGGGTTCTATGGCGGATATCGCATTTTTATTATTGATCTTTTTTTTAGTAACTACTACGATGGATACAGATACTGGAATCCAAAGAAAACTTTCTAAAAAAGAAAAAAAAGCGCCTCCTATTGTAATTCAAGATCGTAATATTTTAGAAGTAAAAATCAATCAGCATAATGAACTCATGTTTGATGAACAAATTATCGGAATAAAGGATATAAAAAAACTAGTTATTAATTTTATTGATAATGGCGGCGGGTTAGACAAAAACAATTTAACTTGTGACTGGTGCAATGGGCAGAAAGATAAATTATCGTCAGACCATCCAAGTAAAGCTTTTATATCTATTAGCGTAAACAGGAGCACGTCTTATGAAACATATATAAAAGTATTGGATGAAATTAATAAGGCGTATGCGTTTTTAAGAAGTAAATTATCCGTAAAATTATACGGACAGAGTTATAAGAGTTTATTTGAAGATTTGAAAAGCAACCCTCAAAACTCCAATGAAATACAAGATAAAATAGCTAATATAAGATCGAAATACCCTCTACTAGTAGCAGATTCTGAAATTCAAAATTGATATTGTTTTCAAATAAATAATTAGTACTTTTATCGGAAATACATCAATACATGCTCGATTTTATTGATATTTCCTTTCTAGATTTACTAGACATTTTACTAGTAGCTATCTTACTCTATTATATTTATAAACTTTTAAAAGGTACGGTTGCTATTAATATCTTTTTAGGGATTGCTTTTATTTTTTTAATCTGGAAAGTTACCGAAGCTTTAAAGATGGAAATGCTAAGTCGTATTCTTGGATATCTTCTTAGCGGTGGTGTTATAGCATTGATTATTGTTTTTCAGCAAGAAATCAGAAAATTTTTACTGATGATTGGGACGACTAATTTTTCTTCTAAGAAAAGCTTTCTAAATCAACTTAAATTTTTAAAATCTGAAATAGCATCAGAAACAAATGTTGATATTCTTCTTGATGCTTGTAAAAAATTGTCTAAGACTAAGACTGGAGCCTTAATTGTATTAGAAAGAACAAACAGTTTAGATTTTCTTGCAAACACCGGTGATGCAATGAATGCTCTTTTAAATGAAGTTTTATTAGAAAGTATCTTTTACAAGAATAGCCCATTGCATGATGGAGCTACTATTATTAGAGATAATTATATCGTAGCAACTCGTGTAATATTACCAGTATCTAACAGTTCTACAATTCCAGCTAGGTTTGGCTTAAGGCATAGAGCTGCAATTGGTGTTTCTGAAAAAACAGATGCTGTTTGTTTATTGGTCTCTGAAGAGACTGGAGAAATTTCCTATATAAAAGATGGCGGATTTGAATTGTTTGTAGATTATAATGAATTAATAGAAAAACTAAAAAAGGATATTACATAAATTATGGATTGTAAAAATTGTAAAAATTCTGTTTTAGATTCGGATGGGTTCTGTTCTAAATGTGGTGCTAGAAAAGTAGACAACAGGCTTACCTTTAGATATTTTTTTAAAGAATTTTCTGAAAAAGTTCTAAGTGTAGATAATAAACTTCTTAAGACTTTTATTGATCTTTTTGTAAAGCCCGACAAAGTAATTGAGAGCTATATAAACGGAGTTCGTAAAAGGTATATTGATCCTTTTGGGTTTCTTTTGATTTCTATAACACTTTCTGGACTTTCTATTTATTTAATGAGGGAAAGTACCGTAAATGCTTTGAGCGATTTGAACACGACTCAAAGTGAAGCAATGGCGGCTTATTACAAAAATATGATGAACTTCATTTATGATTATAATGCATTTATTACTGCCTTAACGATTCCGTTGTATGCATTAATTTCATGGATTGTGTTCTTAAATAAAAAGATGTTTAATTATGTCGAGCATGTAATCATTTATCTATATTCTACAGCTCAATTTTCAATAGTAAATACTTTCTTTTTTATTATTTTTTACTTTATAGGTCTAGAGTTTAGCAACCCGATTATGACCGCAACTTTACTATTTTCAATCTTATACAATGCATACATTCTGAAAAAATTATTTAAACTCAGTTTTATGCAACTGATTATTAAAATATTATACTTTCTACTTGTACTATTGGTATTGTATATTATTTTTGGAATTATCGCAGGTATTGTCATGTTTTTAACAATGGATCCTGAAGCTTTAAAACAATTGGCTCCAAAAAAATAAGTTAGGAAGCAAGCTCGACACTAAATTGTTTATCATATAAGTTTTTATAATACCCTTCTTCTTTTTTAAGAAGCTCATGATGTGTTCCTTGCTCTACGATGAAACCTTTGTCCATTACAATAATCTTATCTGCTTTTTTAATTGTTGCTAATCGATGCGCAATTACAATAGAGGTTCTGTCTTTTGTAATGGTATCTGTAGCATATTGAATCATTTGTTCTGCATGTGAATCTACAGATGAAGTGGCCTCGTCTAAAATTAGAATACTTGGACTGCTTACATAAGCTCTTAAGAAAGCAATTAGCTGTCTTTGACCAGATGACAACATAGCACCTCTTTCTTTGACATTGTAATGATAATTCTCTGGAAGTGTCATAATAAAATCATGAATACCAATCTTTTTAGCAGCTTCTTTTACTTCTTCTAAAGAAATGGCATCATTCTTTAAAGTGATATTATTCAGAATCGTATCAGAAAAAAGAAAAACATCTTGTAACACGACAGCAACTTGTTTTCTTAATGATAAAATTTCATACTCTTCTACTGGTATATCATCTACGTATATCGTTCCAGAATCTATCTCATAAAATCGATTGATTAAATTAATGATGGTAGATTTTCCTGCTCCTGTTGCTCCAACAATCGCTACAGTTTGCCCCTTTTTTACATCAAAAGAAACTCCCTTTAAGACCGCTTCTCCTTTAATATAACTAAAATTGACCTCTTTAAATGATATGTTTCCTTGGAGGTTTTTCGCTTCAAGTGTTCCGCTTTTGTCAATAAAACTATTGGTATCTATTACTTTAAATACACGCTCCCCAGAAACAATTCCCATTTGTAATTGATTAAACTTATCTGCAATCTGGCGTAAGGGTCTGAACAACATTTGAGCAAACATGATAAATCCAAAAATATCTCCAGGTTTAGCAACGGTGCCGTCTAAAACTTGACCAGCTCCAAACCATACAATTAAACCGATTCCAATAGAAGAAAGCACTTCTGCAATTGGGAAAAATATAGAGTAATACCAAATGGTTTTTATGTGTGCCTTTTTATGCTTATCATTAATCTCTTTAAAGTTTTTGTATTCTATTTTTTCTCTATTAAATAGTTGAACAATCTTCATTCCAGTTACTCTTTCTTGTACAAATCCGTTTAAGTTCGCTACTTGATTTCTAACTTCTTGAAAAGTTGCTTTAATGGCAATTTGAAAAATTTTGGTGGCGTAAATTAAAATTGGTAAAACAGCTATAGCAATTAAAGCTAATGACCAATTTTTATAAAACATTACAATTATAACTGCTAACATTTTTAAAATATCACTCACAATGGTAAAAACTCCTTGAGTAAAAAAGTTGGCAATTGTTTCTATATCAGAAACGACTCTTGTTACTAATCTACCTACAGATGTATTATCAAAATAGGTCATTTTAAACTCTAAAATATGTCGGAATGTTTTGGTTCTTATATCTCTAATAATATGTTGCCCCACCCAATTGGAATAATAGATAAAAGTAAATTGCAACAAGACCTCGCCCATTAAAATAATGAGCATGATTAAAATATAATTTAAAAGTCCTACTTGATCCTTTCCTACAATATAATCGTTTACAGATACAATTACTAGTAGTGGTCTAGCTACAGAGAATAATGCCAATAAGATGGTAGATGAGGCTGCTATAAAGAATTGTAATCTATAGCGCCTTGCAAAACTCATTAAGCGAGTAAATACTTTGATGTCAAATGCTTTTCCTGAAAGTTTTTCTGCCATTTTTTAATACGTAACTTCTGTTAAAAATAATCCTTTTGCTGGTGCTGATGTTCCTGCATTACTTCTATCCTTACTCTCAATAATTTTTTCAAACTCTGCTATGGTTATTTTTTGAGTGCCTACCTCTAAAAGTGTTCCTACAATAGCTCTAACCATATTCCTTAAAAATCTATTTGCAGTAATATAAAATATTAATGCATTCCCTTCTTTTCTCCAAACTGCGTTAGAAATATTACATAAAAAAGTGTGCACCTCTGTTTGTACTTTAGAAAAAGCTTCAAAATCTTTATGCTTTACTAAACTCTTACATGCTTCATTCATTAAATCTACATCAAGTATTTTATTATGAATTTGCATCGTTGTATCTAGTAAAAAAACATTTCTCCCTAGCCAAATTCTATATTCATAACTTCTTTTCACTGCATCAAATCGAGCATGTTTCTCATCCTTTACTTTAAATACATCAGAAATCACAATATCATTGGGTAAAACGGCATTGAATTTATACAGATAGCTTTTATCTAACTCTTTATCTGAATCAAAATGCGCAAACATTTGCGAAGCATGTACTCCTGTATCTGTTCTTCCCGCACCTACCACAAGAATATTCTCTTGTAGTACAGTACTTAATGCCTTATGAATCTCATTTTGAACAGAATTTGCATCTGGTTGAATTTGCCACCCATGATACTGTTTGCCATGATACGATAATTCTATAAAATACCTCAAAAAATTACGGATTTAAAACAAATCAAAATTACGGATTTTATTTTGTTATTTGTACTTTAGAATCATGAAGAAGATACTACTACTTTCTGACACACATAGCTACATCGATGCTCAAATTTTAAAGTTTGTACAGCAAGCTGATGAAGTTTGGCATGCAGGTGATATAGGAAACTTAAAGGTAACTGACACCATTAAAGCATTAAAACCTCTACGTGCTGTTTATGGTAATATTGATGATAAGAATGCAAGAATTGAGTTCCCCTTAGATAATAAATTTACGGTAGAAGATGTCTCAGTTTGGATGACTCATATTGGAGGATATCCGTATAAATATAATTTTAGAATAAAAGAGGAGTTAGCTAAAAATCCGCCTAAGTTATTTATTAGCGGACATTCACATATTTTAAAAGTACAGTTTGATAAAAAGCTACATCTTTTACATTTAAATCCTGGTGCAGCTGGTAAGCATGGTTTCCATCAAGTAAGGACCATGTTACGTTTTGACTTGGAAAAAGGAGAAATTAAAAATATGGAAATTATAGAATTGGCTAAACGTAGGTAACTGTTTCTCGTTCTTGGATAGGCAGTTCTACTAAAATTTTAGTTCCTTTTCCTTTACTACTTTCAATGTTAAATTCACCTTTCATCATTTTTATCCTAGCATCTATCTGGTTAATTCCTAAACCATCTTTCTCAGGAATCAACTCTTTATTAAAGCCTTGCCCATTGTCATTAATAGAGAGCATTAACTTATGATTCTCTTCATATAATTTTAACTCAGCCATACTAGCCTTACTATGCTTAAGGATATTATTAACAAACTCTTGAATGATATTATAGGCTTTTATTTCGAAGCCTTGATCGTATCTTCTTAAGTCAGAAATTTCTGTTTTTATTTCTATTTGAGAGTTGGAATATTTATCTGCCATATCTTTTAATGAATATTGCAGTCCAAACTTCAATAATACTGAGGAAACAAGCGTATGCGATAAATCTCTGATTTTATCAGAAGCTTCGGTAATAATTTTTTGTGATTTCTCTATCTCTACTGGCGTTGATCCATTGAACTGAGAGCGACAGGCTTGCAAATGTAAGTTGGCAGACGATAATAAGGTACTGACACTATCGTGCAAGGTTTCTGCAATCTGTTTTCGCTCAGACTCTTTACCATCTATCGTAGCATTTAAAATACGAATCTGAGAATCTGACTTTAATTTCTCTATACGTTGTTGTTGTAATAACTCATTTCTAGAAACTTTTAAACTTAGGTTCTTTTGTCTAAATTTAAAATAAGCGATAGTACCAATTAAAGCAATTAAAATAGAAATACTCAATACCGTTACAAACCACGTTTTATCTTTTTGTTCTAGAAGTTTTATTTCTTCTTGTAAAACACCTTCTCTTTTGCCAATTTCAAAATTCTTGTTAGCATTTATCTCTTCTAACAATTTAGCTTTTTCATTCTCATTAATATCATATGATAAATTATATGATAATTCTTGATATTCATAAGCTTTATAATCTCTTAATTTATACATAGAGAATGCTAAGTTAAAATATAAATCAGCCTTATATCTATCAGCTTTCTCTCCGCTAATTTTCTCTAGAATTTTTAATCCATCCTTTAAGCTTTCCTTAGACTTAAGGTAGTCTCCTTTAAAAAAATAAATATTAGCGAGATTACTGTAAGCGACAGATATCCCATATTGGTCTCCTAATCTCCTTTTTACATCAAGAGCTTTCATTGCATAAGATTCTGCCAAATCAAAAATACTATCTCTTGCATAAATACCTGATAAATTATTATATGCTCTAGATTGAAGGAGAGAATGCTTCTTTTTTAAAGAAGGAGACTTTATAACCTGTTTATAGTAAAAAATTGCACTGTCTTTATATATTTCTCTAAGGCTTTTTTCTAACTTTCTTAAGTTATACAATTTACTGTAAGCAGTACCTATTTTTAAATTATTTTGAGATATTTCATAATCTTGCTGACTGTCACTAAACCCTTCTACATTATCTAATAGATTATAAAATCCGTTTAAACTTTTTTTCAAGTAAGAAATAGACTTTTTATAATCTTTATTTCGATACCAAATTTTACCAATTAAATAATTGGCATCAGATTTTAATTTAAATTTATTTTCTCTATTAGACTTATCTAAAACCTCCAGAGCAATAAATAAAGCTTCTGAATGTTTCCTTTTTAAATATAAGCTATCCGCTTTCTTTAACTGTTTAAATAGAACAGAATCATTAGATTGAAAAAAAGCCACAGAGACATCTGACATCAGAACCTCTGGGCATTTTGAATTAACTTCAGCAATTGAAATTAATAATACTATATAGCTAAATAAAAATTTCAGTTTCAATATTATATTTTAAATTTCTTTAAATCTAATCATCTTCTTCTTCAGTTTCATCAACAATTACTCTTGGTTTTATTGTAGTCTGTGTTCTACTTGTCTCTCCTCCAGAGTTGTTAACAAAATCTATTTTTAGAGGCACTCCTTCTTCTTTTGCATATGTTTGATTAAAATTCGTTTGACTACTAGCACCGTCTTCCATATGAATTTCATAGGTATTCGTATCTCCGTTATATATAAAATTTACAGCTACGTCATCAGCTACATTAAAATCTAGACTTACAGTTCCATCTCCATTATTAGTAACACTATAATCCGTTAAAAAATCTTCATCTGCATTTCTACTAAAACTGATATCATTATCCATAATAGTCATAGAAGATTTCTTTCCGTTTTCAGTATCTGTAAAACCAACTTTTAAAGCATTGTTTTGTATTGCTAGTGCTTCTTCAAAATTCTTTCTAGACTGATTATCAGACGAATATAAGTAAAAATCATTGGAGTTTGATTTTTTATCTGTAGAAAGTGATGCTGTAGCGTTATTTGCCAAGTTATAGTCCAAAGAGTATGCTCCTTTGGCATCTCTTTTTACGGTATAGCTTTCTAATAATTTGTTAGAGGTTTCTTCTGGTGTAAAGATTTCTTCAGAAGAACAAGACATCAGCCCAGTGCTAATGAATAAAATTGCTAAGATTGTTTTGAAATTTTTCATGATTGAGAGAATTTAGGAAATAATTGAATTTAATTTAAAATAGGCTTAAAATGTATGCAGTTTAAATAGTAATTGGGGGGAAAAAACTCTTATTAGGGGTATTCTTAAAAGAATATAAGAGAATCTTATTTTAGGGGATATTACTAAATAATATTATTTTTAACTGCATACATTGCTAAGCCTACTGCGTTTTTAACTTTTGTTTTCTTTAATAAACTTTTTCTATACGTTTCTACTGTGTTTGTACTAATATTTAAAATACCTGATATTTCTGAGGTACTGTTTTCTTTTGCTATTAATCTGAGAACTTCTAGTTCTCTTTCTGTTAAACTATGAGCTATCGTACTTTCTGGTCTTTCTCCTTCTGCTACTTTCTGCCCTGTATATAACTTAAAAAGATTGTTCTGTATGTCACTACTAAAATACTGTTCTCCTCCTGCTACTGCTTTTATTGCTTTAACAATATGCTCTCCAGCACTATTTTTAGATAAAAAACCTTTGGCTCCTAGATGCAACATTTGTTTTACCAAATTCACATCATCATAACTCGATAGAATGATTACTTTTTGATCTATCTTATTGAGCTGAAAATATTTCAGTACATCTATACCATCAAATACTGGCATATTTATATCTAAAATTAGGATATCAGCAGCATTATTTTTTGACCAATCCATTACTTCTTTACCAGTAAGAGAGTATCCTTCTACTTCTATCTCTTTATCCGTATTTATTACAGCGATGATGCCTTCAATTAAAATTTTGTGATCATCAGCTACGTGAACTTGTATCTTTTCTTTCATTGTTACTTGACAAATTTAAAAGGTATTATAGAGCTGTACAATACCCATTTTCCGTGAAATTTTCACCTAACTGTTTTCGGTGATGAATTTTTACTCTTTTTATTAGGGATAAAAATTATGAGTAGTACGTAGAATATTGACACTACAAACATAGCGATAAAAAATAAAAACCGGAGTTCTTCAACTCCGGTTTACGCACTAAATATACTAAGATGTTAGGCTTATCGCAATCTATCTACAGATTTCACAAGATCTTCGTCCTTTTTTATTGCCTTATTAGCTAAAACAGCTAATAAAATAATAATTACCGGTAAGAACATCCCAATACCTTTCTCAGAAACCGCAGCTTCTCCAGGTAGCGTTAGAGATAAATAAATCAACAATCCTAATAAAAAAAGATTGATCAAAACTATAATACGTCCAAGCACAAATTGTAGCTGTCTATTCTTAAAATAAAAAATAGTGGCTACTGCAATAATAGACGTGGCTAAAAATGAAATTGGAATTAGCTTAAAAGTAAGTTCTGGTTTAGAAAATAACTCTAAAACAAATTCTTTTTTACCATCGGCTAAACTCCATAAATTAAATACAAAAATAAGTGCTCCAGAAATAAGGGCTATTGCTAATAAATATATACTTTGTATTCTTTGAATCATTTTTAAGAATTCTGGAGTACAAAAGTAAAAATTTCTTTTTTAAACCCGATGGTTTAAATTTAAAATAATTGTATATATTTGCTTTAAATATAATGAACCCTCTCTTGAGAAAATTGTATAGATACTTTTATACAATTGCAAATTAATCAAAAAACAACATAAAAATTCTTAACCTCTAAGAAAATAATTTAATCATTTTATATAATGTTCGAGATTTCGGAACTAAAAGCTAAAACTCTTGCTGAATTACAAGAAATTGCTAAAACCATTGGCTTAAAAAAAACTAGCCAATTAAAAAAATTAGACTTAGTGTATCAAATTATAGATACACAAGCTGCGAACCCTACTAAGAGCGAAGCACCAAAAACTGCAAAGCCTAAAAGGAAAAGAGTTGTTAAACAGGTAACTAACGAAGCAAAAGCTGAAAATAGAAAACCAGAGAGTGAAGCTCCTAAAGAAGAAGCTTCTACTCCTAAAAAGAACACTCCAATTCAGACAAAGGGAACACCAGCCCCAAAAAAGAGCAATCCTGCTCAAAATAAGTCAGAAACTAAAGTTGATGCTAATGAGAAGAAACAAGGTCAGGAGAATAGGCCTAATCATCCAAAGCAAAAGCAACAGCATCAGAATAACCCTAATCAAAACAGGAACAAAAACAACAATCAGAACAACCAAAACAGAGATAAAAACAATCAAAGACATCAAAAGAACGGAAACAAGTATAGAGATCCTGATTTTGAGTTTGATGGAATTATTGAAAGCGAAGGTGTTTTAGAGATGATGCCAGATGGATATGGTTTTTTAAGATCTTCTGATTACAACTACTTATCTTCTCCCGATGATATTTATGTCTCTCAATCACAAATAAAATTATTTGGTTTAAAGACTGGAGATACTGTAAAAGGAAATGTACGTCCACCAAAAGAAGGAGAGAAGTATTTCCCTCTTATTAGAGTTTCTAAAATAAATGGATTAAATCCAAATGTTGTAAGAGATCGTGTTTCTTTTGAACATTTAACACCTTTATTTCCTGAACAAAAATTTAATCTAGCTGAAAAAGGAAGCTCTTTATCTACTAGAATTATTGATTTATTTTCTCCGATTGGAAAAGGACAGCGTGGTATGATAGTAGCACAGCCTAAAACGGGTAAAACCATGCTTTTAAAGGATGTTGCAAATGCTATTGCTGCAAATCATCCTGAAGTATATCAAATCGTTTTATTAATAGACGAAAGACCTGAAGAGGTAACCGACATGCAACGTAGTGTAAGAGGCGAAGTTGTTGCTTCTACCTTTGACGAACCTGCTGACAAACATGTACGTGTTGCAAACATTGTTTTAGAAAAAGCAAAGCGTTTGGTTGAGTGTGGACATGATGTTGTTATTTTGTTAGATTCTATTACTCGTTTAGCTAGAGCCTATAATACAGTAGCACCTGCTTCTGGAAAGATATTATCTGGAGGTATTGATGCAAATGCATTACACAAACCTAAAAGGTTCTTTGGTGCGGCAAGAAATATAGAAAATGGAGGTTCTTTAACCATTATTGCTACTGCACTTACAGAAACTGGTTCTAAAATGGACGAAGTAATCTTTGAGGAATTTAAAGGAACTGGTAATATGGAACTTCAATTAGATAGAAATATTTCTAATAGAAGAATTTATCCTGCTATAGACCTTATTAAGTCTAGTACTCGTAGAGATGATTTATTGTTAGATGAAAAAATGGTTCAACGTATGTGGGTATTGCGAAAGTATTTAGCTGACATGAATCCCGTTGAAGCTATGGAATTTATTAATGAAAGAATTAAGTACTCTAAAAATAATGATGAGTTTCTAATTTCTATGAATGGTTAATTCATTTAGAAGTTTATCACATAAAAAAAAGCCGCTAATTAAATTAGCAGCTTTTTTTTTTATGTAAGATGTTTTATACTTAATTTACACCATAGAATGTTGCTCTATTATCTTCTATGTCTGCTGTTTTCTTTATCGCCTCATACATTCTTGTAGATTGTGATTTTCTTGTAGAAATCAGTTGATTTCTTCTTGCTTCATAATTAGGCAATGCAGTTGGTAATTCTTTAGTCTTTAAAACAAAAGCAAATACACCATTATCACCAACAATTTTAGCATATAATGCATTTGGCTCTGCATTATACATAGCTCCTAATACTTTAGGCTCTGTACCAATTCCAGGAATAGAAGGTGCACTTAAACTAATATTTTTTATTTCTTTTACTGCTGTAGTATTTGACTTTGCGATATCTGCTAAAGAAGCTCCACTCATCTTTGCTTCTAAAAGTTTAGCCTTAGCTTCTTTTATTAGAATTGGCTTTACAGAATTTATAACACTTGCTGCAGAAGATAATCCTTCTTCATTTGCATCTGTTACAACAGCTACAACATGTCCTTTATCTAAATCGAATCTTTTGTAGTCTCCTACACTAGTTTCTTTATTAAACGCCCAAGAAACTATAGGCCTTTGGTTTCCTAAGCCGCTTACTCTTTCGTCTAATACTTTTAATCCTAAAGAAGGAACCACCTTAAATCCTTTAGTTTTTGCAGCTTCATTGATTTTGGTTCCATTAGATAGTGTTAACGCAAATTCTTCTGCTGCTTGGAAAGCCTTGTTTTCAGTTTCTTTAGATGCTTCTATCTTTCTAGAAAAAACAGCCAAACTAAAAGCATTTACAGGTTTATTCTGATTTTCAATCATAATAACATGAAATCCTAAAGCAGTTTTTACTACACCTATATCTCCTTTCTTACCAGAAAAAGAATAGTCTCTAAACTCTGGAATCATTCTTCTATAATCAAATTTATCTAAGCTACCTCCTTTTTCTGCACTTCCTTTGTCAGAAGAAAACTCTTTTGCTAAAGCAGCAAATTTCGATTTGTTTCTCTTTACTATTTTTGCAATACTATCTGCAGTAGCTTTAGCTTGCAACTCAGTTTGAGTTACATCAGCGGCTACTCTGGCTGCTCCTACAAATGGAATTAATATGTGGCTAGCTTTCACAGAGTCTGGCATTTTTTTGATGTCTAATATTTTAGCAATCTTAAAATAATCTCCATCTTTATAAGGTCCGAAAGTATCTCCCTTTTTACCTTTTTCGATTTCGCTAAAAATTGCCGTAGAAATATCTTTCTTAAAAGTAAATGCAGTATCTAAAGGTAAATCAGAACTATTGTCTTCAAAAAAGACTTTGATATCTTTCTCATTTTTAAGCCCTAATAATGTTTCGTTTTGTTTACTTACATTATTAAATTCTGTTCTGTCTTCTAATAATAATCCTACATCTTTTTTAATTGCCTCCTCATCTGCTTGACTAGCTACTACATCAAATTTCACATAAGATATATTTCTAGACGGATCTACTTTATATAATTCTTTGTTTGCTTTTATATAGCTTTCTATATCTGCTTTCGTCACAGATATTAAACTATCTGGAATAGACTTAAAAGGCAAATAGACATAGCTACCATTTAGCTTTGTATATTGAACCATATATTCGTTTTCTGCTTCTTTTAAAGATGCATTGATTCCTGAGCTAATTAAACTATTATAAGTATTTGTTTCTAATCTAGATGCAACACCATTTACATATTGTTGCCATTGAGCAGCTTGCTCTGGTGTACCTTCAAGAGCATCGTTTGCATATTGCTTTAGCTTTTCTTCATCAAATAAGCCAGCTTCATTTAAAAATAAAGGAGTGCTTTGATTGTCTTTTATAATTTGCTGCCATACATCTTCTTGTCCAATAGTGATACCTGCTTGTGCTAATTGCTCTTTGTAGATTTTTTGTCTCACTAACTCATTCCATACTGCTTCAGATGCTTGCATTTCAGAAACTCTATTCCCAGTTCTAGTTCTATAACTTTCTAATGCTGTTGCATACTCTTGTCTAGAAATAACCTCGCCATCTACTACTCCTATTTCGTTTACCTTAGATGAATTAAAGAAATCTTCTAATGTAGAAGGATCTAATACAAAAGCAAAAAGTGCTAAACCAATAACAATGATCAGTGCCATTGAACGTTCTCTAATTTTAGATAAAATTGCCATACTTCATTTGTTTTTATTTCAGTCTGCGAATATACAATTTGGGTTTTAATAATACAACCTGAACACTAGAGATTTAAAGAAATTTGAATGAAATTAATCGTCACTGTCTAAAACCTTAAAGTTCACCTCTTCTATTTTAGAGGAACTGACTTTTAAAATCTTAATTTTGAAGTTAAATATATGTAGTACTTCATCCTTAACAGGTATATTTTCTGTATGATTAATTATAAATCCGCCTAAAGTTTCGTAAGCTTCTTCTTTGGGAATATTCAGATCGTATTCTTCATTTAAATAATCTATTTCTAACCGTGCAGAAAAATTAAATTCTTGATTATTAATTTTATCATCTAACATTTCTTGTACATCATGCTCGTCTTCAATTTCGCCAAATAACTCTTCTACCACATCTTCAACAGTAATAATACCCGAAGTGCCTCCATATTCATCAACCACTACAGCAATACTTCTTCTCTTTTTCATTAAACTATTCAAAACATCATTTATTAACACTGATTCTGGTACAATTTCAACTGGCAATAAAATAGCTTTTATTGTTTTTGGTTTTTTAAATAGCTCAAAGGCATTTACATATCCCAGAATATCATCAAGTGAATTTTTATAAACTAAAATTTTTGACAACCCTGTCTCAATAAATGTTTTCTTTAAGCTTGAAACTGAATCATGAATTTCTACTGCCACCACTTCAGTTCTAGGAACCATAATTTCCCTAGCTTTCACATTATGAAATTCTAAGGCATTTTGAAATATTTGAATTTCAGAATCAATTTCTTCACTATCATTTCCTGTTTCTAATTGTTCCGAAATATAATTACCTAGTTCTTGTTTACTAAATTCTGTTTGTTCTTCGTCTTTATTTGTTTTAAAAAAGACCTTCAAAAAGAAATCAGAGACTTTAGTTATAATGGAAGAAAAAATATAAAAAATGATGTAAAATACATAAGCCGGTAGCGCAAATATTTTTATAAAATTATTGGCATAAATTCTAAAAATAGCTTTGGGCAAAAACTCTGCTGTTAACAATATAATTGAGGTAGAAATTACAGTCTGTGTTAATAAAGACAAATCTATTAATAGGTAATTTATAAATGAAAACTGGGAAGGTAATAGAGTTTGAAACCAACGGACTAAAATATCTCCCATAAAGTAACTATATACTACTAATGAGATATTATTACCAACTAACATTGTTGTAATAAATTTTGATGATTTACGAGTAAGCTTTGTTAATATAAAAGGTATTAGACCAGACTGTTTCTTTTCGAGTTCTATATGTAGTTTATTAGCAGAAACAAAGGCTATTTCCATTCCCGAAAAAAAAGCTGATAAGATGATAGAAATAATAACAACTACAATCTCAATATCCATTTACTTTTGAGCGTTTCTCTTCTCTATTTTTTTTCTAAAATGTCTTTTAAAGAAGAATATTAATATGATAAAAATAGCAAAACCAAACATAAAATACGCTCTTTCTCTCTGTTTATTAAAGGCTAGAATCCCTTCAATAAAAAATATAGCTCCTACAACTAGGTAACCATATTGCAATATTTTCCATAATTTATTCATAATTCATTCTCTTTAATATCAAACTCTCCAGTAACATTTTTAGACACCCATTTGCTCAAATCTTCTTTAGATTCAAACCCATAACCTCTGGTAGTATCATTTAATTTTATCAATAAAAATTTCTTTTCAGAGAAAAAATATTTTGTTTTTTGATCCCAAAAAAGCTGATCTGTTTCTAATCTAGAATTTTCTGTGTGATTAATTACTACGACATTTCCTTTTATCTCAGAGATAGAAGTCTTTGTATATGACAATGCATAATCGCCTATTACAGTAACGGAATCTCTTCCATTATTTTCAAAATTGATAATTCTAATTCCTTCTGGAAACTCATTGTATGGATGATCTTCTCTATTTCTAAAATCCTTCATCAGAGGCGTAATTAGCTTAGAAGTAATAATTCCAGAATCTTTATATACATGATAAGCATTTTTAGCGATAGCAATAGGCATGTTTTTTTCAGCTAAAAAATCTCGTACTTGTTGTGTACTATTCTTACAAGAAAAAAACATTGCTATCGCCGAAACAATAACAATGCTTTTAAATATGGTATAAGAATTGATTTTCATTATCTCCCAGCAGGAACTTTTACAGTCTCACCAATCCAACATTTAATAGTATGGTTGCTACCTACCTCTACTCCTTGTGTAAACACTTCACTTTTAGTTGGTATGTTCCCTTTATAGTTTCTTATATATTTTCTAGCCACAGAAGCAATACTAGGATCTACTGCCGAGGCTCTTTTAGCCTTATTTAAGGCCGCCACATACACCATTCTTTTTTCAAAAACGTTTTTTCCACAATCGTTTACAGAACCAGCATATAAACTTGCTATAAACAAATATGCTTTCCCTAAGTTAGGGTTAAATCTTAAAGCTTCTCTGGCTAATTGTCTCGCTTTAGATTTCTGACCTTTCTTTTTAGCAGCTTGTGCAAACTTAAGTTTAAAGTTAGCTTTTTTGAATGGGTCTGTTTCTAACTCAAATGCTTTTAATGACATCTCAGCAGCTCCTTTTGCATCTCCATTTTTTTCTAAAACTCTAGCAACAAAATAGTATGCATCTGCAGATGGCGAAGTTTCAGCATATGCTTTTGATAGTTTCTCAAACAAAGGATCTTCTGTACATTCTTTGTTATACATCCTAGACACCGCTCTTTTCAACCATTTGGCATTCGTCTTATTTGCTTCAAAATCTCTATTATAAAGAGGAATTAAACGATCACATGTAGAAAGCGTTACAATAATATTATCTAACCCAGATTCTACCTGACCTAATGCTTCAGAATTTTTACTGTAAGCTTTTAATAGTCTAGCTTCTCTCTTTCCTAATTCTTCTCCAGATTCAACTCTATCATTATACTTCTTTATTTTCTTTGCATAATCTGCTAATTTTTCTCCTACAGATTCTAATACATCATCGTAAGTATCAAATACAACCTGAGGGTTAGTATCTTTATTTCTATCAGTTACACCTTTAAAATATCTGTACATATTTCTAACCCCTAATCTGGTAGGATCAATCTTATATGCTTTTTCCAAAATACTAAAAATCTCTTGATCAGATCCTAATTTATTTTTGACCATAAAAGTAGCATAATCACTATGTACTTTTGCAGGATCTTTATCGGCAAAATATTGTAATCTTTGATTATAAATTCTATTGATTAGTTTTAAAGCTTCATCTTTATTAGTTGCTTTTTTATATCTAGATTTTGCAATAACATCTCCTTGTTTATATATATTAACAGATAGTTTAGGACAGTTATCCATCATATACATTAGGTTAGGAAAAGCATCATCAAACTTTTTAGATTTATAATCTCCACTAAAAAGATTGTATTTAATCACACATTCTTTATTATCCTGTGCATTTACATCTAAAACTGCTAGCAATAAAAATAAACTAGCTAAAACATAAGTAATTTTTCTCATCTTGTCTTTATTTATGTATTAATCAATTCTTCGTTTTATAAACCACAAATCACTTAATGATAAACTCATTCTAAGGTTAAAATAGTTTTCTTTTATTAAGTTATTATCTGTTGTTCCTCTCTGTCCATACTCCACACCTAGGTTTAAATTTGATAATTTTCTACCCAATGGCATACTTAAACCAAAAGATATGCCAAAGTCTTTAATACTTGTAAAAGTATTTGATGTACTTGAAGCATTTACAAGTAAACCAGTATCTTCAAACCTTACTCCTGCACTATATTTAATTCTTTTCCAATAACCATCTAATGCATTCAAATTTGGCAAATAGAATCCCCCAACAGAAATTCTATTGGACTTACCATACCTGTAAGCTGCATTCGTTTCATTTAAATATCCATTAGAGCTTAATGCATCTTGAAACTCATACTCAGCACCAGCGTACCATTTATTTTCTTTTCCAACTCCAACTCCTAAAACAGTTTCTAATGGATTTATAATTTTACCATCTAAAGATTCATCATATACTGTATCTCTAGATATTTCGACCCCACTAAGCCCGGCTGATAAAGAAAAAAGGTACTCTCTTCCTGAAACATCATATGTGCTACTTAACTTGAATGTAGCTCCAAGGTCTATTTGAACTTTATTTTTTAACTCTTTTTTATATTGAACTCCAACCTTAAGATCTCCTCCTTTAATATTTGCTATTTCTTCATTCTTAGTTGCTAATTGAACATTGGCTCTTTGGTTTACAATTGAATTTTCAATAGTACCAAAGATAAAACTTCCTTCTACACCTAAAGATAAATTCTTAGTAGCAAAAATACCAAAACTTCCATAAATTCTATTTAGCCCTCCATTTCCTTGAAATTGGGTCACTTCTATTAATTCATCAGAAGCATCATAAGTGTTATTAAGTAAAGAATACCCAACAGATGAAACTGGTTGTAATCCAAAATTCGCTCCAGCTTTATCTCCAATAGGGAAAGCAATAGCAAAATAACTTAAACTAGTTGATGAAGTAGATTGTTTACCAGCACTGTCTTCTATCGTTAAATCATTATTTAGTAAACCAAAAGTATAGGTGGTGTATCTTAAGTAAGCATTTGCTGCTGGGTTTGCTAAATTTAGGTAATAGTTACTATTATATGCAGCCCCTAGGCCTCCCATATTAATTTGTTCTACTGTTCTAGATCTAAACTCCTCTCCTACTCCAAAAAAAGAATACGGTGATGAAACTGTTCTTTGTGAGAATACAGACATCGACACTAAAAGTGTGAAAACAATCAGTCCTTTTTTAATCATTTGCTATTGTTAAAAATCAATATTGAATTTAATCCTTGAAGGAGAAAATTTTGATTGGCAAATATGCTACTTTTTAATTGTTTAGCCAAGAAATTTGTGTCTCCTCCTGTTAAAACAATTGTTAAATCTGAATATTTGATTCTGTAGTCGGAAATAATTCCATCAATTTCTTTAACAACTCCATTCACAATACCTGAATGAATTGATGCATTGGTACTACTTCCAACTAGATTTTGAGGATACTTTTTTAATAATTCAGGTAAGCCATCTGTATAGTGATGCAATGCTTTATATCTCATCATAATTCCTGGTGAAATTGCACCTCCTAAATATTCTTTATGGCTATTAACAAAATCATAAGTAATACAAGTTCCAGCATCAATAATTAAAACATTTTTATGTGGGTAGAGAGAAACAGCACCAGCAGCTAAAGCAATCCTATCTATACCAAGTGTCTTAGGAGTTAGATACTTATTAACAAAGGGTATTGGAGTTGCATTAGACAATGCTAAAAGATTATCAAACATGCTTTTTTTGGTAATACTAAAATTATTGATGGAAGCTACTTTTGATATAATTGTATTGGTAATTTGAAACTTGTTTTGAAGTTTACAAACCGCGTCATCAAACTCATCGTGGCCAAAAGAGGATGTTTCTTTTAACGTATCGTGCTTAAAAACAGCTGCTTTTACTCTTGTATTTCCTACATCAATAATCAGATTCATTTCCTAACTTTTACAGAAGTGTAAAAATACAATAGATTTTTGTAAATTTATTTGGTAGATATAAAAAACTCGCTTTATATTTGCGTCCGCTAAAGCGATGGTACCTTAGCTCAGTTGGTAGAGCAAAGGACTGAAAATCCTTGTGTCCCTGGTTCGATTCCTGGAGGTACCACCAAAAAGCCCAATCAAATTTGATTGGGCTTTTTATATTTTCACACCTTCCAATATGTTTTTTTTCAATATTCTTTACTAGTTATTTATTAATTATTCCCTATTTTTATAGAAAAACACATATGAACAACCTCCTAAAAATCAAGACCTTCATTGAGGGTTGGAATCAAATTAGAAACACAGATGTCGCTTTAAATTTTCTTACATCTGGAAGTAGTCTTATTATCTCTCATGATGAATACTTATTATGGGAAAAGATCAATCCTGATAGCATTAATTGTTATTTTGGTGTTGATCAGTTTGAACTCAAATTTTATTTAATCGACAACAAGTCTGACGAAAATAAAAATTATCGAATTGGAGAAAATCTTTTTGAGAAAGAGTTTTCTAGAACATTATTGCTTCCTAAAAAATATCACCAAACTGAATCTTTTACCCCAGCGGTGTTATCAACTTCAGATTCTCTAAACGCCAATAAGGCTAAAAATAGAATTGTAAGTTGGATTTTATCTGCAGAAGCTTGGTTTGAAGATCAAAAAACAAAATTTGCAACATCTAAAGGTATTGTGAGAGTTATTTCGATACCTTTTGACGATTTAAAAGCACTTTTTAAAAGTAGCTCTAAAGACATTTGTTGTATTTTCTCAATGAAAAACTTTTCAGATGAGAATGAAGAAAGTAATTATAATATTGAGTTAATACTTACCCGTACGGATGTAACACTAAGTAACCCTTTAGCAGTTACTTTAGAAAATGATACTTTGGAAGACCCTGCTTTTGAAGACGTGTCTAGACCTTGCCCTCCTTTTGGGGGTAACTTGGAAGAGTTTACGCTGCTAACTTAACTGAAATGATTAAGTTTATTGATAGTATGATGATTGCAATTGCAATCATTAACGTGTTAGTTTTAATGATTGGCTTAGTATTCTGTTTAAAAAAAAGAATATTATTTATTCTTAGCTTATACATTACTCTTATTTTAATTGTTGAGATTCTCTCTCTTTTTGAAATAAATAGTATGACTCTTTTTTCTCTTTCATACTATATCCATATCGCTTTTCTGATATCTTACTTTTTTGAGTATCACCTAAAGATTGGAAAGAAAATTATTTTATTACTCTTAATAATACTTTTAATCCCCATGATATATGTATTAAATACAAATACAGGATCCTATTCTTATGAATCTTATGATAGGTTATTTTACAGTTTATGTATTGTTTTATTGGCATTAATTATGTTAGTTAGATATTACTCACAAAAATTAATTAACTCTTCTTATTTAGTTCCTTTCTTACTTATACTATTACTTTATTTTTCTTTAGATTTTGTAATCGCACTAACAACCAACTATCTCATCAATGAACATCTGAGTATTGTAGGTTGGGTTTGGTTGTTTAGAGTAATCTGTATTAGTATTTTTTATATCATTTTAATTCTATTTTCAGTAAATCATACCCCCTCTAAAATTAAGACATAAAACCATGTTACTTATTACCCCCCTTTACATGTTTCAAAATTGGAAAGATCCAGAAACCCCCATTAAATGGACTATTGGCGCTTTATTATTGGTAGTTCTTTTAATCTCTTTTATTTTGATTCTTACCAGAGCTTATATTTCTAGAGTAAAATCTGAATTAAACTTAAAGGCAAAAAATAAAATAAAACATAAAGAAGAACTATTAAAAAACAGTATAGATATACAAGAAAGAGAAAGAACCAGAATCGCTTCAGATATTCATGACGAATTGATTGCCCAATTATATAGAATTAAGCTAACAAATAATGATCAAAATATTGACACATTTTTAAAAGAAACAATAAATACTGCAAGAAAAATATCACATGATCTTTTTCCTCCTCTATTAGAAGAAAATAAGCTTATAGATTTATTTGAATCTTTTCTGACTCCAATTTATGAAAAGATGGATATAGATTTCTACTACTCTGGAAAAAATGTTGATGCATTACAAAAAGAAATGAAGATACATATATACAGGATTTTTCAAGAAATCATTACAAATATTATTAAACACTCAAAAAGTATAAAAATAACAATACAAATAAGAGTAACTGAAAAATACTTTTCGCTACTTATAAAAGATGAAGGGATTGGTATTTCTGATGACATGACTAATGGGTTAGGCATGAAAAATATAGAATTACGAGCACAACAAATAAAAGCTTCCTTTAGATTTCTTTCAAATAAACCAAAGGGCACAAAATTTTTATTAATACACACTAAGTAATGGATAAAATAAGCATCGCAATAACAGAAAATAATAAATTAATTGCTAATTTATTAAAGGATTATCTAAATAAAATAGAAGATTTCTCTGTAATTAATTTATCATACAGCGGGAACTCATTTTTAAATTTCATAGATACAGGGGACATTCCTGATGTTCTAATTTTAGATTTAAGAATGGAAGATGGAGATGGTAAACATGTTATTAATTCTCTTATTGAACGAAATATTGAAACTAACATAATTGTCTTATCCTCATATTATAATCCTAATTATTTAGGATATATGTTTAAAATTGGTATTAGTGCATTTATTCCGAAAGAAATAAGTCAAGAGAATTTGATAGAAATTATTAGAACAGTTTATAGAACTGGGTACTATTTTGATAATGAACAAATATTAGTATTACGAAAGCAAATACATTCTAAAAATTCAGACATCCCTACTAAAGAAAAGGATTTACTTACCTCTAGAGAACTAGATGTATTAAAGTTACTTTGTCAACAATTAACAGCTAAAGCAATTGCAGATAAACTTTTTATTAGTAAGAAAACTGTAGAAACACACAAGTCAAATTTACTTTCAAAAACTGGTGCTAAAAATATTGCTGGTCTTGTTATTTTTGCCTCACAAAACAACCTTATAGATTTGAATGAAATACCTTTGTAAATCTTTAATCTGAGGTTAACAAAGAAATATCTCCATAAAAAACATCTAGACAGTTATTAATATTGTCTAAGTTATATTTATCCGTTTTTTGCCATATTTTAAACCCTGTAGATTCCCATATTTTTGGGATTCTAGGAGATTTTTTACGCGTGTATGCAGCAAGCCAAAGTGGGTATTTGACAAATGATGAATCTTTTAAATAGGTGTCTGAAAAATAGCTATCGACATAAATCATAGGTGTTCTATTGGTCTTTGTTTCTACATACTCTAAAAAGCGTTTTAATTTAATATTTAAAGAATCAATGTTCACTAATTTACCATTAACGCTATCCTTTTCAACATCAACAATAGGTGTAATATCAGAGTTAGAAAAATCAACAATATTTAGAAAATGAGTTGCTTGCTTAATTGGGTCTTCATCAGGTTCAAAAAAATGATATGCTCCCCTAACTATTTTCTTTTCTTTTAATGATTTCCAATTAGTGACAAAATAGGGATCAACATAGTAAATTCCTTGTGTTGCTTTACAAATGACAAATTTTAACGAATCTGATATTGTTAAGTCATCTACTATATTGCTATTATATCTAGAAATATCTATTCCATATAATGTTTTACTCTTTGAGCTATCCTTATTTTGAACAATATAATTTTTAATATGTCTCTTCTCTTTTATAAGGCTATCAATTGTTTTTAGCTTCTGTGAAATCTTCTGGTCATTTTTAGTTAAGCTACTAATTCCGTTATGAAATTTTACTCCCTGATATGTGGCTAATCCTAAAAGAGGAATGAATAAAAGCATTGTTTTACTTATTGAGCTTAATGTACGTTTGTTCAACTTAGGTGGCTCTTTTTCGGCATTAATAATAGGTTCCTTTTTTGGTGTTGCTTTATTTTGAACTTTTTCTAAATCATTCTTAAGGAGGTTGTTCCAGCCTTTACTTTCAGTTGTATCTTGTTTTCCTTTATTTAAATTATCTTCTTCATTTCCTTTTTTAGTCGCAGTCTTCTTTTTTTTAGATGGGCTTTCAACTAACTCATCTGGTTTCTTTTCATTTTCTTCTTTTGAATTATCTAATAATTTTTCAAAAATCGTCGCTTTTTTAAAAGTGCCAAGTATATTATTAAGAACTGATTTATAATAATCCCTCTTATAAATAATACCTTCATAAAGTACATCGCCTTCTTTGCTATTAATCATTTCTGGTTGAGAAGTAAAGTCTCCATATTCATCTAATACTATTCTGTTTTTTTCAATTTTAGGATTTTTAAAAACATCATGTAGCACGATTATTTTCTCACTCATATCATGAGAGAACATAGGATATATATAATGATTATCTTTTAAGTACTTTACAAAAGTGATAAGATCCCAGAATTTTTCTAGTTGCTCTCCTTTCTCTTTTTCATCTTTAAATAATTGTTTTTTTAAATAAAATACAGCATATCGGTCTATATTTTGAAATATCAAAGCTCTTCCTTGCGCTTCATTAAAAAAGAATTGAACCAGCACATCTTCTAAACTAAATGCGCTGTCTTTCTTAGAAAGAAAATCTATTAAATCTTTATGTCTATCTAGTAGTGTATTCATTATAAACTAACTATTGTCCACTATATACTTTTTTACTGCATCAATAGAAGAAGTATCTGCTGGTTTATCACCAGTAAATCCTGCAGAATTTATATAAGAAAGATAGCTTGATGCTTTTAACCATGTCCATGGGTGTTCTCCTGCCTGAATCTTATATCCATTAAAGCTTGCTGTACTGCTATAGTTCTTAAAAGCAAATTCAAGACCAGACCAGACCTCATCAGAAAAACTAACATCGCTATCTAATAGACTAGTAATTGCTTGTGATACCATACTAGAGCGACAAGATTCCGACAATAAAATAATGATTGCAGATACATTGACTTGATTAGAATTCAAATCAACTTGTTTTAAAGCATCTATATAGTTTTGCTTTGTTTGATTTTTACCACTATGGTTATAGCTATTTAAGGCTACAAAAGCTCCGTTTTTAGTTACTGCGGCCACTTCAAACTGACCTCTTTTGATTTTTACTGACCCTTTTTGGTTTCCTTGAAATCCATAAGCTATTTCTAAAGAATCGCCGTTTTTAATAATACCGGCTGGTATTGGATTGGGTAGTGCATCATTTTTATGAAAAAAAGCAATGGCATCTACAATGGCTTCATTGGTTGCTGTATTTTCGCTTAACATAATTTTAGTTTATCAATTAACATGCTGTTTTAATAATTCTTATTGATTAAGAAATAAGGGTTTGACTAAGAAGATGCCAAACCCTTTATTTGATTCATTTAATACTATGAATCTGATCCCCCTCCGCTAGCGTCGGTATCTTTGCTATCATCAGCAGCACCTGCTTGGTTGTATTTATTTGGATAATATTTAGCCATCCAATTACGAGCAATCATAGATTGAGTAATTGGCTTTAGGTAATAGTTAATTGGCACCCCTAAGTTTTCCCCACCTTCAATACACTTTTGAATGTAATCGTCTAATGCAGTCATTACAGAATTCGTATCAATGATTTGATTTTGGCCATCATCAATGTCAGATACACCACTTAATGTTGCAGTAATCGTAGCATTTTTTAAGGTAATCATTTGTTCTCCTGTACGAGCGGCACTTGCTGCCTCACCAACTGTTGTGTTTTCACTTGCAGTAGCTCCTTGTAATGTTGCCAATTGTTCCATTGTTTTAGCTGGATCAAAGTCTGAGAAACTTTGTACTGCCATGGCTACTTGATTCGATTTAATAGATGGAATAATTCCCATAGTAATTACAGAACAGTGTGATGTAACATTTTGGGTACTTAATAAATTTTTAGCACTATTAGAAAATGTACTACTCACTCCAAATCCTCCTGTACCAGATGCAAACCAGCCTCCAATTTCGAAAGTTTCTTGCATACTTGCTGCTACAGATTCCATGCTTTGGCTAGATTGACTTTCAGTCGTATTTAGAACGTGCACCATCGCTACAAAAGAAGACCCATAGGTAGCTCCAGATAATAAACTAAATGATTTATCTGCTTTTGTTTCAGAGGTTGCTTCAATCTTAGCAATAGAAGCTACATCATTAGTCTTAATCATATTACTAGGAAACATTGCATTCCAAGATCTTACTGCTTTATCGGCGTCTAAAATAAAGGGGGCAAAAACTTGCGCGTTTTTGTGTGTACACACAATACTTACTACTAAAGTTCCTGCAATACTATGTCTTGAGTGTTGACTATTCATTTGTGCTTGTGCAGAAGCATTGGCTTGCGATGAGCTTTTCTCTCCAAAAATGTCTAACGATTCGCTTACAAATCCAGCAACTGTTGCAGCATGACTTTGTGATGTTTGGGAGTTTTGATCAAAAGAAAAATATTGACAATTCATCTTTAAAGAGTCTGAAGAAATAGGCATTTGCTTTAACTGACTCTTGTTATAATCAATAGGACTTTCGATCTCCTCATTAACCATATTTATTTTAGCATTTAATCCTTGGATCGTTTTTTGTGCCTTAAGCTTCGCTTTACCATAAGCGGTAGCAGCGGTTACAATTTGTTTTCCAGTAGCTTCAGAATCTGTAATTAGGTCGGTGGTATCAACCCCCATGCCCATTAATTCTTGAACGGTCATATCTAAACTTCTTTTTAAAGAAATTAATGAGTTCAAATTTGATTCAGCAGCATCAGCTGGTGCTTGTGCTTTTGAAATTTCGATTACATTCGCTAACTTTTCTTGTGATACAACATTTCCTAAGACTAAGGAAGGGTCGTATGGGATAGTAGATGGCATAATTTAATAAATTTAATTTCTCCTACTCTCTTGAAGGCTTTTCGGATAACGCCTGTATAAGATTCTCTCTTTTAAGAGTTTTCGAAATTACCTGTAACAATAATCTGTTGAAAAGGAGTTAACTCAGTTAATCCAACTAGTGTTATTTCAGCCACTGGAATATCAGTCTCAAGAGGAGGCCTCATTCCATCTGCATCATTGTCTCTAAAAACAGCATCCTCTGGCATGGTATCGTAGCTATAAGTCCTATCGCATAACCACATATGCTCTGGTAACATTTGATCATCATTTTTAAATCTCCCTCCTAATAAAAATGGAGCTCCTTCAACTGCACGTGATACCAAGTCAAACTCTCTGCACAAAATATTCATAGCCGCAAGCCTTCTTTGTCCAGCATCATGAATGGCTCTTATAGCATCTAAATCATGTTGGTTAATTACATTAAAATGAACTAAGTGATCTGAATCCCCAGTTAATAAGTAGTTCCCAATAGCACTAAATCTATTGTTTATTGAAGTTAATGTTTCTTGATCTTCGCTTCCTGATAAAGCAAACTGATAACAAGCAGCATCTTGTAAAGTTTGGGGCGTTGGATTTAATCTCATTTGTGGCATAATCGATACATTTTAAGGTTTATCTCAAAGTACCAAAGAACTCACAAAATAAATATCAGGGTATTTTCTACTTTTTAAAGAATCAGTAATAATACTGAACTCAAAAACCCANNGGTTTTTGAGTTCAGTATTAAATAAATAAGCTACTTAATTGTTTTGTAAATTAATTATTTCTTGGCTTGTGAGTTCTCTCCATCTTCCTCTAGGGATATTCTTTTTTGTTAGTCCTGCAAAAACTACTCGATCTAACTTTACAACTTTGTAGCCAACATGTTCAAAAATCTTACGAACAATTCTATTTCTTCCAGAATGAATCTCAATTCCAATTTCTGTTTTAGATTGTCCTTCTACATATGAAATAGCATCTATAAAGACCTTTCTTCCTTCAATAATAACATCTCCTTGTAGCTTATGCAAATCTTTTAAATCTAATTTCTTATCTAAAGATGCGTGATATAACTTGCGTACATTGTGCTTAGGATGAGTCAATTTCTTAGCCATTTCTCCATCATTAGTAAACAATAATAATCCAGTAGTCATTCTATCTAATCTACCAACAGGATAAATACGCTCATTGGTTGCATTATCTACTAAATCCATTACAGTCTTTCTACCACGATCATCATCCATAGTAGTAATATAATTCTTGGGTTTATTTAATAGAATATATCTTTTTTGTTCTGGCGATATAGAAGTACCATCAAACTTTACTACATCATTAGGCTGGACTTTATACCCCATCTCTGTTACTAATTTCCCATTAACAGTAACACTTCCATGTTCTATATAGGTGTCTGCTTCTCTACGGGAACAAACTCCGGAATTTGAAATGTATTTATTCAATCTAATTCCTGAAGATTCATCAGACTTCTGAGTAGGCTTTGGTTTCTTAAAATCTTTTTGGTAGTTCTTTTTTCTTTGAGGAGTATTGCCTTTGCTTGCTTGTCGTCCTCTCGACGATTTATTATTTGAGTTCATTTCTGAAAATTTTTGGCAAATGTACAGTTAAATATTTGATTCTTAGTTGAGTTTATCTATCACTTTTTCAAGAATCAGGCTTGTATCTATAAAGATTAAACTCAAAATACCAAAAAGTAATAGTAACTTTAAGATGGTGTGTAATCTTATATATTGATTTCTCGTTTTAGCTTTCCGTAAGGAAATGCTTACATAAACAAGCACAATAGCAGCAAAATAGAAATAGTACTGCATAAAACTTATAGCGGGGTAAGTAAATAGAATCACTGCTGGCAGTAAAGTCAATAATAACAAGAATATAGAAACTTGCTTCGTTCTTTTCTCGCCATAAACCACTGGAAATGTATCGTAGTTATTTGCCACCGCTCCTTTAATACTCTCTAAATCTTTTATAAACTCCCTAACCATGATCACCAAAAAGAGAAATATTGCGTGTACGAAAATGATTTTTGAAAAGTTTTTAAAATATACAAAGACTGCAAAAAATGGCAGAATGGTTAAAATTGTCGCTGTTAAAGACCCTGTAAATGGGTATTTTTTTAGTTTATGCGAATAGAACCATATTCCAAATATATATGTACCAAAAAAAATAGCTGCTTTATAAGAGACCAAATACGCTGTTAAAAACCCTATAAAATTTAAGAAAAAATAAAGTGATAGCTTGGTTTCTTGTTTAATATAGCTATCAATTTTTGCTTTTATGGGTCTATTGATTCTATCTACTTTGGCATCATAAAAATTATTAATAATATATCCAGCTGCCACCACACATACAGTGGCAAAGACAATGTAAAAAAGATGTAAGTCTAAAACAACACTTCGTGGGGATTTTTTGGGAGAGAAAATAAAGATAGCTGCCAAATATTGTGCTGCTACTAATACAAGTATATTATATCCTCTAACTACAGAAAGCAAGCTAAACAGCTTATAAAACAAAGAAACTTTGTTAGACTTTCCCATAATTATTTTGCCTCTCTAGAATCGGTAAACCAATTCTAATTTGTAGTCCTTTAATTTTTGCTTTGCATTCTCAAAGTCTTCAGTAAATCCTAAGATATAACCTCCACCTCCAGAGCCACATAGTTTAAGGTAGTAATCATTTGTTTTAATTCCTTGCTCCCATACTTTATGAAAAGCTACTGGAATCATTGGCTTAAAGTTAGCCAAAACAATTTTAGATAGGTTTTTAACATTCCCAAACAAAGATTTTACATTCCCTCTTAAAAAATCATCAATACAAGCATCTGTATAAGAGGCAAATTCTTCATTTAACATTTTTCTAAACCCTTCGTTTTTCATCTTATTCATAAAGATGTTTACCATTGGCTCAGTTTCACCAACCTGTTCAGAGTCTAATAAGAAAACAGCTCCTTTGCCTTCTTTTTGAGATGGGATACCAGCAGGCTCAATATTGGTTTTAGAATTGATTAAAATAGGCAAACTTAGATAACTATTTAGCGGATCCAAACCTGAGCTTTTACCATGAAAAAAAGATTCCATTAAAGAGAAAACTCCTTTTAATTTCAATAATTTATCCCTTGTTAAGTTCTCTAAAACTGTAATTTTATCATCTGCATATTTGTCATAAACCGATGCTACTAAAGCCCCAGAACTACCCACTCCATAGCCTTGTGGAATAGAGGAGTCAAAATATAAACCTTTTTCTAAGTCAGATTTGAAGGCATCTAGATTAAAAGATACTTGCTCGGTTTCTAAGGCATGTAAGTAATGATAGAACTTAACTAAACATTCATTAGATTTCTTAGCCTCACCAGATAAATTGACAGCAAATTTAAGAGCTCCTCTGTAAGAATTATAAGGAATTGCTAATCCTTTAGAATCTTTAATGATACCATACTCACCAAACAATAAAATTTTAGCATAAAATAATGGGCCTCTCATAAGTTTTTCAGTTTCTTAAGCTACTACAAAAATACAATTTAATTAATTATAAATGAATGAATTAGTAAACGTTTTTATAAAAAGTCTTCCATACACCAACCTTTTCGTCATCTCTATAAGTTCCTTTACTTTTAATCTTTCCGTTTCTATTATATATTTTCCAATTCCCATTTTTCTTTCCGTCATCGAACCTCCCGCTTACTTTCAGCTCTCCTGTTTTATAATACTCTAAATAGGTACCATCTACAATTCCTTTCTTAAATGTTACTTTCTTAAAAACAGTTTCGTCACTAAAATAGTAGGTTACTACTCCCTGAAAAAGCTCTCTATTTAATAGTGGACTTTTTGCTTTTCCTTCTCTAAATTTTTTCCCGCTTTTATAATAATCTATAATTAGATAATTACTTCTTTTTTGAGTTGGAGTGGGTCTATAATAAGTAGCTTTATCTACAGAAGTTATCTTAAAATTTGCATCAAACCATATTGTTTCCTGAGAAAAAGAATTGAAAGATAACAATCCAAATAATAAAAAAAGTAATGCTATTTTATGTTTTTTGATATTCAAATACATTATAGTTCTTTAGCTCCTAAGCCAGTGTTATCACAAATATACTGTTTTTTTTGACAGTACTTAGACAACTCATTTTTAATAAACATAACAACATTTTCTTTTTCATTTTCAGGGTACAAGACATGAACGTTTGCTCCTGCATCTAAAGTAAAACAGATTGCACTTTTATTTGTTGCTCTATACTTCCATATTTGATTGATAATTTCTAACGTATTTGGCTTCATGAGTATAAAATATGGATTACTAGTAAGCATCATTGCATGCAATGTTAAAGCTTCACTTTCTACAATATTTATAAAGGCATCTATATCTCCAGAAATTAAAACCTTTTTAAGCTTGGTTAAGTTTTCATTCGCCTGAATAAAACGTTGTTCGGCAAAAGGATGATCATGCATTAAATTATGACCTATAGTACTACTCACTTGCTTCTCTCCTTTATCAACCAATAAAATAGTATCTTGATAGTTCTTAAAAACTGGATGTACATTTTCTTCAAATCTTACTCCGAATAAATCGGAACTCCCTTTTATTTCAGTGTGTTTTCCCCAGACCACTAAAGGGCCTTCAATACTCCTACTTGCACTTCCTGACCCTAATCTAGCTAAAAAAGAAGCCTTCTTTTTTACAAACTCTTCACTTAATTCGACTTCACTCAATAATTTTTCTAGACTCATTAAACACATCGCAATAGCACTCAACCCACTAGCTGAAGAAGCAATTCCACTACTATGTGGAAAGGAATTCTGCGATTTTATTGTCATTTCATATTCTAATATATAAGGACAGTACTCGACGATTCTATCAAAAAAAGTTGCAATTTTTGGCTTAAAGTCATCATTTTTTTTGCCTTCAAAATACATTTCAAAACTAGCAGCAATAGATCTTGCCTTTTTCTTAAACTCAATACTCGTAATGGTATGACAATTGTTTAAGGTAAAGCTAATAGAGGCATTTTTTGGTAATTGAGGATTGCTTTTCCCCCAATACTTTACCAAAGCAATATTACTTGGCGTTTGCCAAGTTACATTGAATTCGGAAATGCTTTTTTGAAGTGATTTTGGAATAAACTGATTGGTGTTCAAGGTCAAAAATTTGTAACAAAGATAGTAGTTTTCGACTAATTGCTTTCTAACTTTTTAAGGACTTCTTCTTTGTAAGATCTACTTATTGAAACTGCTTTATTAGCTATCTCTACAAACTCATTCGTATAGGATGAAATCTTCGAAATAGATACAATAAATGATCTATGGGTTCTTATAAATTTACTGACTGGTAACTTCATTTCTACATTACTTATAGTCTCTCTAGTAACAATTGTTTTATTGATTAGGTGAAGTTTTACATAATCACTTAAACTCTCTATATATAAGATTTCATCAAAATTAACTTTTATCATCTTACGATCAGATCGCACAAAAAAGTAATGAGCTTCTAATGCTTTAGGAGCTATTATTGGTTCAGGTGAACTGTCTTTAGCAATATTAAAAAACTTGTGTACTGCTTGTAAAAATCGATCAAAAGAAATAGGCTTTAATAAATAATCTACAGCTTGTAAATCAAATCCATCTATCGCATATTCTCTGTAAGCAGTAGTAAAAATAACCTTCGTTTTATCTTGAATTGTTTTTGCCAATGAGAGCCCAGAAATTTCGGGCATATTGATGTCTAAAAAAATTAAATCTATTTTCTCACTTCTAATTACCTCTAGTGCTTCTATTACATTCTTGCAAGATGTGATTAAATTCAGTGATGGAATTTTAGCGATATGTGCTTCAACAATTTCTCTAGCCATTGGCTCATCATCTACAACAATACAGTGTATCTTTTCTGTCATTTCATCAATTTTTAAATCCCTCTAAATCTATTCTTAATTTTATTTTAAAACTATTCTCCGTTTTATAAACTCTTAAATCATAAGAAGTGTCATACAACATTTTCAATCTTCGCTTAATATTCTCTAAGCCAATTCCATTTCCTGGTTCTGATGTTTTTGAAGTATTTTCTACTTCAAAAACTAAGCTATTCATTTCTTTGAATATATGAATATGTACTCTTAACACCTCATTTATGATTGCTCCATGTTTAAATGCATTTTCTACAAATGGTATTAATAGCATCGGAGCCATTTTAATAGAAGCATCATCGAGTTCATTTTTAAAATTGACTTCTAAGGTATCATGAAATCGCATTTCTTCTAAATCTATATAATCTTTTAAATGTAACAGTTCATCTTCAAGTAATACATATGGCTTCTCTATCTGGTATAAAATGTAATCTAACAGATTAGATAGTTTTAAAATCATTTCTGGAGCTTCGTCTTTCTTTTTTAATGCAAATCCATATATTGTATTTAAAGAATTGAATAAGAAATGAGGGTGAATTTGCATTTTTAAAAACTTTAATTCCTGATCTTTTAGTTGCAACTGTGTTTGCAGAAATTTATTTTCTAAGTCCTCATTATCTACAATAGATTTGTAATTATAGAATATCAAACTAATAGCAACTGCCACCAAGACAACAAAATACACGCCTAACACAATAAAAGGTAACGTTTTTGTCAGCGGCGTCACGTTTTCTGGCTGTATTTCTAGCAAGAAAACGAGTCCATATAAAATGGAGAGTATAATTAAAAACGTTGCAACAATAACTGTATAGATAGCATAGAGTACAAATAGCCACTGTCTCTTTTTTAGTAAATATTTTGGAATTAAATAATAGATAAAAAAATAACTGACCCCTAAAGTGATAGGCATTAAAAACCAAGAAAATTTATCTACATAAGTCGTCTCTGTGCTACCATACCCTAAAAAATAAGTGAAGAAAAAATAAACTACTACCCAAAAAAACACATGCAGTATAGCAATTAGAAAAGGGTTTAAAATTTGCAATGATTTCTTCATAAGTTTGCAATATCTAATTTTTTATGAAACCTGAGTTATTTTTGAGATAGAATTCAAAAAATAGTGCTTCGATGACGTTTTTTATACTTCTTTCTGAAAACAATCTTAAATGAGTAGAATCCAGTTAATTTTTATCTAACCATCGAAATAAAAAAACAGGAAGTACTTTAAAAAATAGATTTGAGGCATATTAATTTAAAACTATCTTTAATGAAACCTTTATTTTCAAATTTATTATCTGACGGCGGACCACTATTTATGTACCCTTTAGTAATCTTACTCATTATTTGTATTGCTTTACTAATTAAGGCATTTATTAAAGGAGATCCAGATAGTAGTACAAGAAAACTAGTTGGGTCAATCAGTTTATTTGCCTTGGTATGGGGATTTCTTGGGCATTTAATTGGGCTTATCGGAGCACTAGACGCCATCTCAATTGCTAGTGATATTTCTAACGGTGTTTTAGCTGCCGGTCTTAAAATAGCGCTTTTAAGCCCAACTTTTGGAATGGTCGTTTTCTTAATTGCCAGAGCTGGGATGATTGGATTACAATTGAAAAAGAAATAATTCACATGTTTATTTCTCATGTTTGATACCTATTTCATTGATTTGAAATAGGTATTTTTGTATAAAAATAATTCACTTTGGATAGAAAAATAAAATTGATTTGGGATTTTAGAGGACCCGACGCTAAAGAAACCGCAAAACACCACACCATTCACTTACAAGAGTTTGCTAGCATTGAAGGCTTAACCTATCATGAAATAGACATCAAAGAATTAAACCCCATGCTTTGTACTGCTTTTATTACGGTAGATGAAACTGATATGAAAATCTATCGTGATACTCTAAAACCACATCGTGGAGAGTTGGGATAGTATATTTACGGTTTCAACTAACTTCGTTTAGGTTAGATTGAAATTTTCTTTTTATTTCCTTAAAAAAGTGATGTTTTTTATACTTCCATTTGATACTGAAAATCCAACAACTTTACCTGAATTATCTCGTTTGAACCTAATATTTGAAAAGTTTCGATTTTTGGAGCTGAAATAGGCTCCATTAATCTGAGAAACTTTTATGTTATCTAATTTTTGATGCGTTAAGTACAACTCATTATCTTTTTCTATCAAGTCATATTGTGTTTTTAATTCATCATTGTAATAGCTTCCCAAATAATCTGAAGTATTTACCTCATTAACTTTCATATTCCAATACCACATGATGTCTGGTATTCTAATCTCAAGTATTGGCTCGTTATAATTATTCTCTTTAAAATTTACAGAGATATCATATTTACTTCCCTTAACTTTAAAATTACTGTTGCCAACAGGATATAATTTGATGCTTTCTGATAAAACACTTCCTTTTAAATAGAGCGTGTCATTTTCGAGTTTAACCTCTGTATAACCTTTGGTTTCACGATTAAAATAATAGCCTTCAAACTTTTTCATTTTAGTATTTGAAAGCTTTACAAAAATATCCTTATCATACTCAAAAAGTTCGCTTGTAGTTGTCTTGTTTTTACTTTTAGGTTTTTTGTCTTTAAGGTAGTAGTTGACAAGTTTAAATGTTTCTTTAGATGAATTAACATATGATGCATTTGCAAAAAGAATAAATTGATACCCAAGATCTGGAAATCTTACGAAATAAGAACGATATCCTGCATCCGACCCTGAATGATATATATTCTCATAACCATAATGTTTAGCTAAGAATTGACCCTTAGCGTAGTAGTTTGAAACCGTTCCATCATTTTTAATGGCATTTTCTCTCATAGATTTGAAAATTTTTTTGTTCCCAATTGTCATTTTCTGAAAATTGATTGCCCATTTATTAAAATCTTCTATAGTTGTAAACAAACTTGTAGGACCTACAGTTGCAAAATTTAAATTACTCTTCTTAAGCTTCTTATTTACTTTTTTATATGAATAGGCTCTGTTACTCATCATTTCTTCATGATCATCATAAAAAAAACTGTCATTCATTTTCAAAGGATCAAAAATCGTTTGCTTTGCATAATTAGCAAATGACATTTTAGTTAGCCTTTCAACAATAATAGCCAATAAGGTATATCCAGAATTAGAGTAGCTAAAACTATCTCCAGGTGAAAAATTCAATTCTTTTTGATTTACAATTAATCTAAAAATTTGCTCAGTTTTAATGACATCGTCTAATCTCCAACCTGCCAATTCTAATAAACGCCATTGATCCCTTATTCCACTCGAATGCGTTAGTAAATGACTGATGGTTATTTTCTTACCATAATCGGGTAGTTCAGGGATGTACTTCCTTACATCATCATTAATAGACAATAAACCTTCATCTTCGAGTTTCAAAATCAAAAAAGCAGTAAATTGTTTCGATAATGACGCTACGTGAAATTTGGTTTTCGTTGTAATAGGAATCCCATATTCTAGATTTGCCATTCCAAATCCTTTTTGGTAAATAACGTTACCATCTTTAATTACCGAAACTGCAATACCGGGCGTATCACTATTATTATATTTTTTAAAAAGGGAAGCTATATCATTAGTATCTTGAGCATAGGTACATTTAAATGATACTAAAAAAACGAATAACCCTAATTTAGTTATGTTGCTAAATTTTTTAGCCAAGAAAAAGCTAATTGTGAATTCGTAAATTCTAATAAAAATTGGTTTCATAATAGATAGTTTTACTTAATGACCATTGCTTTTAAAAATGGTTACATTTAAATAAAAAATATTAGGTAAGTGAAGATGTTATTAGCTAGCAATGCCTTTTGCAGCGATAAACGCTCCTGTCCAAGCATTCTGAAAATTGAACCCTCCAGTCACGGCGTCTATATTTAAGACTTCTCCTACAAAGAATAGGTTTTCGTGTTTTTTACTTTCAAAGCGCTTAAAGTTAATTTCCTTTAAATCTATTCCTCCAGCGGTTACAAACTCTTCTTTAAAGGTGCTTTTTCCGTTAGCTTGAAACTCACATTGCGTAATTTGATGGGCTAAAGTTTCTATTTGTTGGTGACTCAAATCTGCCCAATTTTGGTTGGCCTCAATTTGAGAAGCGAGTACAAATCGTTCCCACAACCGTTTAGGAATCTCCTCGAAAGGCGAGCGTAAAATTGCCTGCTTTCTAGGTTGCTTCTTTTTTAAATTCAGTAATACATTGGTAATTTTATCAGTAGGTCTAGATAACCAATTCACTTGCACTTTATAGGTATATTGTTTCTCAGCTAAAATGCGCGCGCCAAAGGCAGATAGTTTTAAAACTGCTGGACCACTTAATCCCCAATGGGTAATTAATAAAGGGCCAAAAGCTTCTAGCTTGGTATCTACTAATTTTACAGATGCCTGTGGAACAGAAATTCCTAATAAATCTTTGATTCTCTCATCTTTGATATTAAAAGTGAATAATGAAGGCACAGGAGGTACTATGGTGTGATTTAAAGTTTCTGCCAAATCCCATACTTTTTTACTACTACCAGCAGCAATGACTAATGTATCTGACATGAATTCTTGTGATTTAGTAATCACTTTCCATTGATTTCCTTCTTTTTCAATTGTATGAACACCGCAATTTTTAATGACAGTAATTCCTAACTCATCTACCGCATTTAAAAAGCAATCGATAATGGTTTGTGAAGAGTTCGATTCTGGAAACACTCTATTATCTCCTTCAATCTTTAAAGGAATGCCCCTGTTTTCGAACCACTCAAAAGTGTCTCCAGTCATAAACTGATGAAAAGGGCCTAATAATTCTTTTTCTCCTCTAGGATAAAATTTAACGAGTTCTTTAGGCTCAAAACAAGCATGAGTTACATTGCATCTTCCACCTCCAGAAATCTTTACTTTTTGCAAGACCTCTTTTCCTTTCTCAAGGATTATAATATCCAAGTCAGGGTTCATTTCCTTGGCATTAATTGCCGTAAAAAAACCTGCTGCTCCACCGCCTACAATAATTACTTTTTTCATTTCTCGATTTAAAACCTCTCGCAAGCTGCACTTTTATCTTCAAATTAAAATACATTTTAATTTTCAATAATACTCGAAGAGGCATTTTATTATTCAATTAATTATCAGGTCGAGCGCAGTCGAGACCTATAGAAATTACTACAAAACCATCTCTTTATAAGGTAGAATTGTATGATATCCTTTTTCTTTAAAATAGGCAGTTGTTTTCTCATTTCCAGTCACTAATATAAAGTCTCCTCCCCAAGCACCTAAACTTTTTATGGCTCCAAAATAATCTGGAAAAAGCAAATACTTAACTGGCTTAGAATAAATAATTGCGCTAATGAGTTGCTCATGTTCTTCAATAAGTTGTTCAAATTCTTTGAGTGTTTCTGCCTTAGTCATTTCAACAGAGATTTCGGAAATTCTCTGAACTTTTGTTGAAATATGTTGAGCATTCTTTTTGTATTGTGCAATTCCCTCTCTACTATTCTGTTTCTGATTTAAATGCACAAAAAATAATTGGTCTTTAAAATCTGGATTAAAATCTACTGCCGTTACGGTAGGCTTTTTGTTTTCTAACTGATAGTAAATCGGCGTATTATTTTGCGCGCAAGCAATATCGTAACCACTTCCAGAAAAAGCATTCCATAATAATTGATAGGCATCTACTTTTGCCCAATTAGCAATATTGTTAATTAATGTAGAAGAACTACCTAAGCCCCAATCACGAGGAAAAGTCAAATTGGTTTTTACCATATATCCCCCATCAGTATTTAAAAAATCGGGATTCAATCTTTTTGCTTCTTGTAATATCTCTTGCAAGGTTTCTGCAATAAATTCTGCACTCCCTTCTTTATCAGAATTGAATGTAGCATTTACCAATCTTAATTTTGGTATATCAAACACTGCTTCAAACCAACATGTGCCTTCATGAGTAAAACTTCCCCAAATCAATTGACTTTCCTGAATAGATTCAACTACTAAATCCTGTCCAAAAACAGTAGGTACTGCCAACGCTGTTGCTTTATCTAAAACAACATACTCTCCTGTGAGTAATAATTTCCCGTTGGAGTAAATTCTACTCAAGCTATTTTGCTTTTTTGAGTTCTTCATATTTTTCTACCACCGCAGCATGAGATACCGTTTTACCATCAAAATAATTAGCTATTTCTTTTTTATCTGCTTCATTTGCTCCTAATTGATTTAAGATATTCATCAGATGCATTTTCATATGTCCATGCTGAATACCTTTTGTAGTTAAAGCTCTTAATGCAGCAAAATTTTGTGCTAAACCAGCAGTTGCAATAATCTTCATTAACTCTCTTGCAGATGGATGTTGCAAAAGCTCTAATGATAATTTTGCCATTGGGTGTAACGAAGTTAATCCTCCTACTGTTCCTAATGCTAATGGAATTTCAATCCAAAATTTAAATACACCCTTTTCTATACTACAATGAGATAAGCTCCTATACTGACCAGTTTTAGAGGCATAAGCGTGCACTCCAGCTTCTATTGCTCTAAAGTCATTTCCTGTAGCTAAAACTACGGCATCAATTCCATTCATAATCCCTTTATTATGGGTTACAGCTCTGTATGGTTCTACCTCAGCTATACGAACTGCTTGACAGAATTTCTCTGCAAATTTTTGCGGATTTTCTCCTCCTAAGTCTTCTACATTACAAGAAACTTCTGATCTAACTAAGCATTCAGGAACATAATTAGATAAGATACTCATCACTATTTCTATTCCTTCTTTTCTGAATCTCTTAGCGATAGCCTCTAGACAAGAATTGATGAAATTTGCTCCCATCGAATCTTTGGTCTCAAAGGATACGTGCAACTGGTAATAATGCTCTAATTTATGTGTTTTATTTTTTAATTCAATGTCTAAAATACCACCGCCTCGTTTGACCATGTTTTTAGTAATAGAAGAAGTCGCTTCTAACAAATCGTTTTTAACGCTAGCAAAATAATTTACTAATACTTGCTCATCGCCTTCATACATAAAATGGACTTGTCCAATTTTAGTAGTAGAAATCACTTCCGCTTTAAACCCACCTTTTTCGCTCCAAAATTTAGCAACTAAAGAAGCCGCTGCTACCACAGAACTTTCTTCTATAACCATAGGTACAGCATAAGTAATATCATTAATTATAAAGTTTGGAGCAACTCCAAATGGCAAGTAAAAATTAGAAACTGTATTCTCTATAAAGTCATCATGTAACTGTTGTAGTTTTTCATCTTCATTCCAATACTTTTTTAGTATTTGAATCGTATCTTCTTGATTTGTGAAATAGGTTTTGGCTATCCAGTGAATCTTTTCTTCTTTAGAAAGTTTAGAAAAACCTGAAATTCTTTTCGACATTTAGTGCTATTATTTTCAATCTAGAACAAAGATAAATGAATAGGATAAAACAAGACTCTGATTTCAAGATTTATAATAATTTAAAAGGTTTTTTGCTGATTTTTCCGTAAACTTGGCATTCCATTATTAAATCTCGAAATTAGAATGAAGAAAATATTCATTTTAGCAACTATCGCTCTTTTTATTAGTTGTGAAAATTCAAAAACTACTACAGCGAATATACAAACTGGTACTAAAGAAATTACATTAGAAGAAATTTGGGGAGGCGAGTTCTCTACCAATAGAATGAATGCTTTAAATTCTATGAATGGTGATTTCTACTCTTTGCTAAATACGAATAAAGAAACAAAATCTACTTCTGTAGATAAGTACAGTTATGAAACTTTGCAAAAAGTATCTACAATTGTTGATAGTAAAGACTTAAAGGAATTGAAAAACTTTAGTTCTTATAGTTTTAATAATGATGAGACAAAGTTAATTTTAGGAACTAATTTTAAAAAAGTCTATAGAAGATCTTTTAAAGGTACTTATTATGCCTATGACATTGCTACTAAAAAATTATCGCTGATTGGTAAAGAGATTCAAGAACCTACGTTCTCTCCTGATAATAAAAAAGTAGCCTATGCAAAAGACAATAATTTATATATCAAAGATTTTCAGAACAATAGCGTACGTCAAGTCACTAAAGATGGCAAGACAAATCATATTATCAATGCAACTACAGATTGGGTATACGAAGAAGAGTTTGCTTTTGTAAGAGCTTACGAGTGGAGCAATGATAGTAAATACATTGCTTTTTTGCGTTTTGACGAAACAGAAGTACCTCAGTTTTCTATGAATGTTACTGGAAAAGAATTATACCCTTCTCAACAAACATTTAAATACCCTAAGGCCGGAGAAAAAAACGCCAAGGTTAGTTTGCATATGTATAATGTAAATTCATATACTACTAAAAAAGTGGGCTTAGGCGCCTATGAATATATTCCAAGAATTCAATGGTCAAATGACAATAACATTTTAGTCGCTACAACTTTAAATCGTCATCAGAATAATTTAAAACTACATAAAGTAAATGCTTTACGAACAAGTTCTACATTATTATTGAGTGAAAAAGATGATGCTTATGTAGATGTAAAAGATGATTTAACATTTTTAAATGACAATAGCTTTATCTGGACAAGTGAAAAAGATGGGTATAATCATATTTATCATTATGATTTTAACGGAAAATTAATCAATCAAATTACAAAAGGAAATTGGGAAGTAACTAATTATTATGGTTTCAATCAAGAAAAGAAAACCATTTATTACCAATCTGTAGAAAATGGTTCTATTAATAGAGGAGTTTACAGCATTGGACTTAATGGTAAAAACAAAAAAATATTAAGTAATGAAGTTGGTAATAATAGAGCTTCTTTTAGCAAAAATTTCAATTACTTTATCAACACACACTCAACTACTGAAGTTCCGCCTATTTATAGTTTATACACAGCTGAAGGGGAAATGAAGCAAGTAGTTAAAGACAATGGCGATTTAAAAGTAAAGCTAGCCGACTATAAAATGAGTCCTAAAGTATTTTCAACAATTCGCATCAATGGAAATGATTTAAACATGTGGATGATTAAACCTGCTGATTTTGATGAGAATAAAGAATACCCTTTATTGATGTTTCAATATTCTGGCCCGGGTTCTCAACAAGTTTCAAATAGATGGAATGGAACAAATGATTACTGGCACAATATGTTAGCTCAAAAAGGCATTATTGTTGCCTGTATTGATGGTCGTGGAACAGGTTTAAAAGGAAGAGATTTTAAAAAAGTAACTCAAAAAGAGTTAGGGAAATTTGAAGTAGAGGATCAAATTGCTGCGGCTAAAAAATTAGCAGAACGCAGTTATATAGACAAGAATAATATTGGTATTTGGGGTTGGAGTTATGGTGGATTCATGAGTACTAACTGTATTCTTAAAGGAAGTGATATTTTCTCTACTGCAATTGCAGTTGCACCTGTAACTTCATGGAGGTTTTATGACACTGTGTACACAGAAAGATACATGCAAACACCTCAAGAAAATGCAAGTGGATATGATGATAATTCGCCAATCAACTATGCAGACAAACTAGAAGGAAATTATTTATTAGTTCATGGATCTGGAGATGATAATGTGCATGCCCAAAACTCAATGAGAATGATTAATGCGCTAGTAGAAGCCAATAAACAATTTGATTTAGCCATCTATCCAGATAGAGCACATGGGATTAGAAAAGGAAAAAACACGAGATTACACTTGTATAAAAAAATGACTTCTTTTATTCAAGAAAATATGAACAGTAAAAAAGATAACGATATTAAAATTAAAGGATAAACACTATGTCAGATATTTCAACTTCAGAAGAACAACAAATGTTCGGTCACCCTAAGGGATTATTTTATTTATTTTTTGCAGAATTATGGGAGCGATTTAGTTTCTATGGAATGAGAGCATTGCTAATGCTCTACATGGTAAACGAAATCTTCAAAGCATTGGCTGAAAAAGATGCAGCAGCGGCAGCAGTATATGCTTCATATGGTTCTTTGGTATATGCTTCTACAGTTATTGGAGGACGTATTTCTGACAAAATACTTGGAATGCGAAGCTCTATTTTCCTAGGTGGAATATTAATGGCGTTGGGACATTTTGTTTTAGCAATAGAAAATGACATTGCCTTCTTTTTAGCATTAGCATTTATCGTAGTAGGAAACGGTTTCTTTAAGCCGAATATTTCCACTTTTGTAGGAGCATTATATAAAGACGGAGATAGAAGAAAAGATTCTGGTTTTACCATTTTCTATATGGGGATTAATATTGGAGCTTTTGTCTCTCCTCTTTTATGTGGATGGTTAGGGCATACATATGGTTGGCATTATGGTTTTGGATTAGCAGGAATAGGTATGCTAGCTGGATTAGCTTGTTTTTGGAGTGGGATTAAACAAAATGTTTTTGGAGATAAAGGACTACCTCCAAATGAGGAAGTTTATGAAAAGAAAATTTTAGGTATTCCTCAAAAAACGTTTGTCCCAATTGTTGCTTTTCTAGCAGCTCCAGTTATAGCTTACTTACTATCAGAATACAAAGCCGTTGGAGGTGGAGAAACTTTTTTAGGAGATAAAAATCCTGTCAACATACTATTTGTTGCTATAGGAATAAGCGTTCTTATTTATATGTTAATGATTATCATTAAATCGACTCCTGATGAACGTAAAAAACTTATCATGGCAGTATTGATCACTTTTTTCATGACTCTTTTCTGGGGCTTCCATGAATTATCTGGAAGTATTATTACCTTGTTTGCTGATAGAAATGTTGATTTGACTTGGTTAAATGCGGCTCAAACCAACTCCTTAAACCCAATTTTTATTATTCTCCTTTCTATTCCAGTATCTCTATTGTGGGCTTATCTATCTAAAAAGAATTTAAACCCACGAACGCCTTATAAATTTGGGCTTGGTTTGGTTTTAGCTGGAGCTAGTTTTTATGTCTTAGGACTTAGTGGTGCTAGTGCTGACGAAAATGGATTAGTTCCAATGGCATACTTAGTAGTTATGTATTTTATTTTATCTATTGGAGAATTATTCATGTCACCTGTAGGACTGTCAAAAATTACAGATTTATCTCCAAAAAGAATTGTCGCTTTTATGATGGGAGTTTGGTTCCTATCTTCAGCTTTCGCTTTTCAAATTGTAGGATTTATCTCTAAACAGTTGTCAGTTGAAAGTACGGATGTTAATGTAGGAGGGGTAGAAACTTTAGGGCTTTATACCGATGGATTTAATCTGATTGGAATCTACTCTTTAGGAGCTGGAGCAGTTGTTCTATTATTTTCTCCATTGATGAAAAAGCTAATGGGTAACGTACATTAAAAACGAACTAATTAAAAAACCTCATATACATTTATATGAGGTTTTTTCTTACATATAAATCAAAACTTATTTTATGGAAACTTCAAAATTAGACCATCTATTTAAAGATAAAGTATTAGGGCATCCTGCTGGACTATTTGTATTATTCTTTACGGAAATGTGGGAGCGTTTTTCTTATTACGGGATGAGAGCTTTATTAGTCATTTTCTTTACGGCAAAATTTGTCGACGGTGGTTGGGAATGGCCTCAAGAATGGGCACTTTCTATATTTGGAACCTATGTATCTTTAGTATATTTATCTACACTATTAGGCGGATATTTTGCAGATAAGATTATAGGGTATCGATGGGCTGTGGTGGTTGGCGCTTTACTTATGACACTAGGTCATGCAGCAATGGCAGCAGAAACACCTTTCTTTATTTACACAGGTTTAACCTTACTAGTTTTTGGAAGTGGTTTTTTTAAACCAAACATGACCTCTATTATTTCAGAAATGTACAAAGAGAAGCCTGAAAAGAAAGATGGAGCTTATACCATTTTTTATATGGGAGTTAACTCTGGTGCTTTTGTTGGAATCTTATTATGTGGTTATTTAGGAGAGCAAATAGGTTGGTCATGGGGATTCGGAGTTGCAGGGATTTTTATGCTTTTCGGATTATTACAATTTTGGATGGCTCAAAACATCTTTGGGGATATTGGACTTAAGCCTAAAAAAGTAAAAAAAGAAGATGTCATTTTAGAAGAAGGTGAAAAATTAAATCCTTTTACTCGTTTTGAATTAGTTTTAATCGCAATTTCATCGGCCTTGGGTCTTAGTTGGATATTAAATGACCCTGTTTCAAAAATATCTGAAGGTGCATATAATTTATTTTCTTTTGAAGTTTTTGGATATGACGGATCTAATGTGGCTATTATAACAGCCCTTTTCTTATTTGTGGTTTTACTATTAATAAGAATTCCTAAATATGCGAAAGTTACACGCGATAGAATGATTGCCGTAGTATTCTTTTGTTTCATTACAATCTTCTTTTGGGCAATTTTTGAGCAATCACCAGGATCATTAACAATCTTTGCACGAGATTATACCGATCGCGTTTTAGAGGGAAGTGCTGGTATTATATTTAAAGTAGTTGATGTACTATTGACTGTAGTGCCATTGGGTGTTATTACTTGGGTACTCATAAAGCTTTTCCGAAAAACATTTTCGAAATACTCTTGGTCAAACATTATTTTAGGCTTCAGTTTCTTAGTTATTTGGGGAATTTCAATTTTTAGATTATTCGATAAAGTAAGTGGTGATGCGGCTGAAATAGATGCTACTTGGTTTGCAACTTTAAATTCATTATTTATTATCACTTTGGCTCCCTTGTTTTCTAAATGGTGGGAGAGTAAATACAATCCTAATGCCAATATGAAGTACGCTATCGGCATGGTGCTTTTAGGCCTAGGAATGGCATGTGTAGCTATAGGGTCTGCATCTATTGCCCCAGGAGCTAAGACTGCGTCTGTTAGTATGATATGGTTAGTATTAGTATATTTTTTCCACACCATGGGTGAGCTATGTATTTCTCCTGTATCATTATCCTACGTTAGTAAGTTGGTTCCTGGTAGAATGATTGCATTTATGTTTGGGGTGTACTATCTAGCAATTGCAATTGGCATGAAGTTGGCTGGAATGTTTGGTGAAGCTTCAACAAGTATTGCTAAAGAAGATGGTTTAAGTTATTTTTTCTGGATACTAACTGTTATAGCTATAGGTTTAGGAATACTTTCTGCAGTTCTTTACCCAATTATTAAAAAACTCATGCACGGAGTTCGTTAAGAACTTAATTCCTTGTTAAACTAAAAGCACCTTGATTAGGTGCTTTTATTTTTTTGTAAATTTGTAATTCGTTTATCGACTTACATTTTATGAAGAAATATATCATTATACTCATTATTACATTTTTTACTACATCTATTACTGCTCAAGAGATTAATTGGGTTTCGTTTGAAAAAGCGATTGAGTTAAATAAAAAAGAGAAAAAATTCATTTTATTAGATGTCTATACCGATTGGTGTGGTTGGTGTAAAAAAATGGATAAGACTACCTATAAAAACAAAGTTATTGTTGAGTATATCAACAAACATTTTTATGCTGTAAAACTAGACGGGGAAGGCAAAAAAGATATTGTTTATAAAGAATATACTTTTAAATATAAGCAACAGGGAAGGTCTAAATATCATGAACTTCCAGCAACGATATTAAACGGAAAGTTAAGCTACCCTACCACTGTTTTTTTAGATAAGAATGAAAAGCTTATAGACCGTATACCCGGGTATTTAGACACTAAGACCATGGAAAAAGTAATTAACTATTTTGCTGGAGAAAAATATAAAACTGAAAAGTGGGATACTTTTGTAAAGAACTTTAAGAGTAAAATATAAGTATTACTTTTTTACAATATAAGCTCCGTTTTGGCCCGTATACCAAAACGGAGTTTTATTTTTCATACAGGTTTGCTCCCATTGTATGACTCTATTTTTATAGTTAGATCCATCAACAACTATTAATCTAGGTTCCAAATTGTGAATTAATCTTTCTAAGTTAATGTTAGGTGATTCTCTTAAAACAATTATAGAATTTTTATACCCTTCAAAATTATAGATTCCTTCTTTATTAATAATTAAAATTGTTTTCTTATCTACTTGAAAAAAATTTGGCAATGTATCTTCATACAAGAAAGAGACCATCTCTCCTATTCTGTAGAATTTTATTAAGTCTAAGTTTCTAACATTATGCTGTCTTAAATCATGGTAAATTTTTAACGAATCTCCTTTTCTCAATCCTACAATAGTATTCCTACTTTTATGAAAAATAATCAATGACTCTTTTTGTTGTATGGTATGCTTTTCAAAAAGAAGAACTCCTTGTAATATGATTACTGAAACCAAAAAAACAACTGATCTTCTATAATTCCATTTAGAAAATAGAAACCCCATACTAAGGGCTACTATATAGGAAGCTATCATTAAAATACTAGAAAATGAAATCTCAGTAAATAAGAATTTTTCTTGTTCAGATATAAAACGAATAAAATCATTCATTAACGAAATAACATAGCCATATAATGTTGCAAGAAAATTAGGTAAAACTCCTATGACAGCAAGAATACTAACTAAGATTCCTCCCATTAAAATGGCACCTAAAAAAGGAATGATAACTAAGTTAGAAGCAATAAACAAGCCTGGGAATTGATGAAAATAATATAGACTTAAAGGAAGAATACCTAATTGAGCAGCAATAGAGACCGTAGATAACTGCCAAAATTTATCGGCTATTTTATATCTAGGTTTCCATATTTTATATAGTTTCGGCTGTATCCAAACGATTCCAAAAACGGCTAAATAACTTAATTGAAAACCTACATTGAATAAAAATAATGGCTTAATTAAAAGCAATACAAAAATAGACCCTATTAAAGAGTACATGACACTATTTTTCATTTTAAAGCATGATCCAATAGCCACAAAAGTAAACATAGTAACTGCTCTTACTACCGAGGCAGATAGGCCAGCTATTAAAGCAAATGCCCACAAAAAAAAGATGATTATAATTGCCTTAAAAAGCACTCCATTTTTAATGCTCTCTAGAGGTTTAAAAAGGTAAGAAAGTATTAATAATATAATCCCAATGTGCAACCCTGAAACCGCTAAAATGTGTATCGCCCCTGCCTTAGAGTAATTTTCAACCAACTCTTTAGAAATCTCTTGTCTTTGCCCCAGCAGTAAGGCATTAATAATTACCAGCTCATCTTTTTTAAAGGGGTATTTCTGTAACGATGATTGAACTTTACTTCTAATATTAAATGCAAAAGCCTTCAATGATTGTTTTTGAACTTCTTTTAATACAAACTCATGTTTTTTCAAAAAAATCTGGTGATGAATACCTTGTTTTTTTAAGTAGTCCTTATAATCAAATTGATGCGGGTTTAAAGGTGAAAAGAGTTCACTGATTTCTGGCTTTAAAAGTAAAATGCTTCCTACTCTTAGGGATACTAATAAAGAGTCTCTTTGAATATTTAATAATACTTTCCCTTTAGTTCTATGGTCATCAACTTGAATTATTGTCGCTTCATATTTATGATAAAAATTGCCAGGCTTCAGTACTTTCTCTATAGCTAATATTGCAGTTGACTTTTTTCTATAGTGCTTTTCATAATAGGATGGATAGTTTGTATCATTTTGAATAAAAACAGCAACAACTCCAATGTAAAAAAAGAAAATCCAAACGCTTAAGAAGTAATACTTTGTTTTTCTTAACAGTAGTAACAGCAAAAATAAGATAAGAATTGTGTATACAATTCTTGAAAATCCAAATGACCATATTCTAAAATTGAACTGGGAGGTGATTCCAATAATAAGAGATAAAGTAAAATGGAATGGTAAGTATTCCAGTAACTTTTTCATAACAAGATAAAGTTACTAAAAAGATCTTTTATTCGTGAGTGTTTTTTATAATTAATTCAGCAGTTTTAGCTGAAGCTCCTGTCCCTCCTAATTTCTTTTCTAACTCATAATAATCTAAAAATAGTTTCTCTTGATGAGACTTTTTTATAATCAAGGATAGTTCTTTTGTCAGATTTTCAGGAGTAAAATCATTTTGAATTAACTCTTTAACAACCTCTCTATCCATAATCAAATTCACTAAGGAAATAAATTTTAGTGTAATAATTCTTTTGGCAATTTGATATGAAATATTACTCCCTTTATAACAAACTACTTGAGGTACTTTAAACAAAGCTGTCTCTAATGTGGCTGTTCCAGAAGCTACTAATGCAGCGCTTGATATACTTAATAAATCGTAGGTCTTATTATTTACAAAAGAAATATTTTTATTTCCTATAATTCTTTTATAAAAATCAAAAGATTGACTTGGAGCTCCGGCAATAACAAATTCATACTCTTTAAATGCATCCACCACTGAAAGCATTACAGAAAGCATTTTTGTAATTTCCTGTTTTCTACTTCCAGGCAATAAAGCTATAATAGGTTTTTCAGATAATTGATATTCCTTTCTAAAGGAAACTTCATCTACTTGAATTCTATTTGCAATAGCATCAATGAGTGGGTGCCCAACAAAATTTACATCGTAGTTATACTTTTTGTAAAACTCCTTTTCAAAAGGAAGAATTACATACATCGCATCTATATCTCTTTTAATGTCTTGAACTCTTTTTACTCTTGATGCCCAAACTTGAGGTGAGATATAATAATTTGTTTTAAAATTTTGCGCTTTTGCCCATTTAGCAATACGTAAATTAAAACCTGAGTAATCAATAAAAATAATTACATCTGGATTAAAGCTTGCAATGTCTTTTTTACAAAAAGAAATATTTTTAAAAATGGTAGAAACATTCATTAACACTTCAATAAAACCCATAAATGCTAACTCTTTATAGTGTTTTACTAAAGTCCCACCAGCAGCATTCATTAAATCACCTCCCCAAAATCTAATGTCTGCATCTTTGTCTTTTGCAAACAATGCTTTTATCAAATTAGAGCCGTGTAAATCTCCAGATGCTTCGCCAGCTATGATATAGTATTTCATATAGTATTAATGAAAACTAATTTCTTAAAATAGTTTCAATACAAAGGTAACTAAAGCCGTTAAAATAGAAGCAATTAAAACTCCTCTGGCTCTATAGTCTTGCTTTTTCTTTATAAAAATAAAGAATACAAATAGGTTGGGCAGGGCGGCTAAGGATAAAACTTGTCCATACAAATCTCCTTCCTTTATCATATTCAATGTAACATCAAAACTATATTTTGAAAAATATTGTAGGTACAAATACACTCCACAGGCTGTAGAAAACAACGAAACTAAAAAGCCTATTAGAATTCCTTTTTTTACAGGTCCCATGAGTTAATTTTTTGAATCATATGATGTGCTGTTAAATCAAATTGAACAGGCACTACTGAAATATATCCATTTTCTAAGGCCCAAATATCGGTATCTTCTCCTTTATCTTTATTGATAAACTCTCCCGATAACCAGTAATATTCTTTACCAAAAGGACTTGTTCGTTTATCAAAATCTTCTTTCCAGTAACCATTTGCCTGTCTACAAATTTTTATTCCTTTAATGTCCTTTTTTTCAAGTTTAGGAATATTCACATTGAGTACGGTAGCTTCAGGAATTCCGTTTTCTAGAGCGCTTAATGTAATCTTTTTAATAAATTCTTCAGATGCCTTAAAATCTGCATGCCACTTAAAATCTAACAGAGAAAACCCAATTGCTGGAACACCTTCTATACCAGCTTCTACTGCAGCACTCATCGTTCCTGAATAAATAACATTAATCGATGAATTTGAACCATGGTTGATTCCAGACACACATAAGTCTGGCTTTCTATTTAGAATCTCATTGATAGCCATTTTTACGCAATCTGCTGGCGTTCCAGAACAACTATATTCTATTTGTGGTCCATCATCTACTGTTATGGGATTACAGTGCAACACATTGTCAACAGTAATGGCATGCCCCATTCCGCTTTGCGGACTATCAGGAGCCACTACAACAACATCTCCAATCTTATTCATTATTCTTATCAAAGAACGCACACCTGGCGCCGTAATTCCATCGTCATTTGTAACTAAAATTAATGGTCTTTTACTCATAGTTAAATATATATTTCTAACAAAAATAAGCGAAATATATCGAACTTATTTTAACATTTTATAAAGATTATTTTCTAGCTATTTTAAGTAACATTGTATAGGTCAAATATTAAATAATTCAGTCAAAAAAATTTGGCATCATTTTAGTACCTTAGCATAGTTCGTAAATGTAATTATTAACTTTTTAAAACGACAGAAGATTTATGAAGACGAAATTTATCATCCCTTTCCTAGCCTTTTTATTACTACTAGGAACAAATATTCAAGCCAACAATAGTAACGATCCAGAAAAAGATAAAATAATTATCTATGTATTAAAAAATATGCTTACTCGTGGACATTTTGTTGAGAAAGACTTAAATGATGATTTTTCAGAATTAGTTTTCAAAAATTTTATTGATGGATTAGACCCCTCTAAACGATACTTTACCCAACAGGATATTAAAAAGTTCTCTAAGTATAAATATCAAATTGACAACCAATTAAAAGAAAATAATTTAAGTTTTTACAATCTTGTTTATAGCCGTTTTATTCAGAAAATAAAATCTGCAAAAAATTATTACGGAAAACTTTTAGAGGAGCCTTTTAATTATAATAAAAAAGAAAGTATCAATATTGATTTTGATAAAGTTCCTTTTGCAGAAAATGAAAATCAATTAATCGATTATTGGAGAAAGCAGTTAAAACTACAAACCATTAGTAAAATTCAAGAAAAAGAAGAATTACAAAACGAAAAAGCAAAGAAAGATAAAAATTATAAAAAAGCACCATTTAAAGTTTTAGAAAAAGAAGCAAGAGCTGAAGTTCTTAAAAACATGAATGAGTTGTATATTAGAATAGAAGAATTAGAACATGAAGATTGGTTTTCTACCTTCTTAAATACTGTTGTTGGTGGGTTTGATCCGCATACTTCTTATATGGCTCCGAGGATAAAAGAGCGTTTTGATCAAGATATGTCTGGAAAATTAGAAGGTATTGGGGCTAGATTACAAAAGAAAGGAATCTATACTCATATTGTTGAATTAGTATCTGGCGGACCAGCATGGAAACAAGGAGAATTAGAAGCTGGTGATATTATCTTAAAAGTTGCTCAGGCAGACAAAGATCCTTTAGACATTGTTGGAATGCGATTAGATGATGCTATTAAATTTATTAAAGGTCCTAAAGGGACCGAAGTTAAATTAACTGTTAAGAAAAAAATTGACGGTTCCACTAGAGTCATTTCTATAATTAGAGATGTGGTTGAGTTAGAAGAAACATTTGTTAAATCTTCTGTGGTAATTAAAAATGGAAAAAAATACGGCATCATTGATCTTCCTAAGTTTTATATTGATTTTACCGATATAACCCAAAGTGATTCTGCTAAGGATATGGAAAAAGAAATTGAAAGGCTCAAAGCAGAAAATGTAGATGGTCTTTTAATTGACCTTAGAAATAATGGTGGTGGATCTTTAAAAACTGCTATCGAAATTGCTGGTTTATTTATAAAAGAAGGGCCAGTAGTTCAAGTAAAATTTAGAGGAGAAGACCCAATTGTACGAAATGATAAAGATCCTAAAACACAATGGGAAGGTAAACTGGTTATTTTAGTAAATGAACTATCTGCTTCTGCATCAGAAATTTTAGCAGCTGCCATGCAAGACTACAATAGAGCTGTAATTTTAGGGGGAAATCAAACTTATGGAAAGGGTACAGTACAACAAGTAATCCCGATGAATCAATTCTATCCTAATTATAATAAAGATATTGGTTTTTTAAAGATGACTATTCAAAAATTTTATCGAGTAAATGGAGGCTCTACACAAGCCGAAGGAGTCTATTCAGATATTGCAATGCCAAGTAGATATAGTTATATGAAATTTGGAGAACGAGATATGGAAGGCGCTTTGGCATGGGATAAAGTATCACAAGCAAAATATGTAAAAACCAATACTTATGATAACTTTTCAGATGTAGTAAACAACAGTAAAGAAAGAATTGCAAGTAATAGCAAGTTTATGTTAGTAAATGAATATGCAAAATGGTTAAAGGAAGAACAAGACGATACGTCTTATTCTTTAAACTATAAAACATACACGAAAGATTTATCTATAAGAGAAAAATATGCCGAGAAATTTAAATCTGTTTTCAAATTTAAATCTGACTTAACATTTACCTCCCCTAAATATGAGTTAGCTTCTTTAGATAACAACGCCGATTTAAAGTTAAAAAGAGAAAGATGGCATCAAAACCTTGCAAAAGATATGTATGTTAATGAAGCATTAAATGTTTTAAGTGCATTGAGGTTAAAATCTAAAAATGAAATCGTAAAGAATTAAAGTATTAATAATCATCGCTAAAAAACCTGATAAGTTTGTGTAACCTATCAGGTTTTTTACTTTTGTAAAGATGTCTGAACAATCCAAATCTCTTTCTCAATTAGCTTTTCAAAAATTTAAGCAAAGTAAGATTGGCTATGCTAGTCTAATTTTTGTTATTTTTTTAGGTATGATTGCTATATTTGGATATGCTTTAGCACCAGATAACAGTAGCAATGCAAATCAAATGCATTTAGAAATTCATTCTAAAAAACCTGGTTTTTCTACATTAATGTTAACCATTCCATCTGAAAATGAAATAGATCAATCATGGCTATCTATTTTAAAAAACGGGAAGCAAAATACAGATACCGAAATTCCAATAAAATCTTACACTATCATTGGAGAGCAACTTTCTTATATAAACTATGCAGACGGGCTGACTAAAGAAATCTCTCTTACTCGCATAAACAACCTACCAGAAAAATATATTCAAACTAAAACCTTCTATTTTGGGACAGATAAATATGGGAGAGATGTTTTAAGCAGGTTAATTATTGGAACCCGTATTTCTTTTTTCATAGGATTCATTGCCGTTTTTATTTCGTTATTTATTGGAATTTCTATTGGCGCCACTGCTGGTTATTTTGGAGGAAAGATTGATACCTTTATTATGTGGCTGATTAACATCACTTGGTCTATCCCAACGCTTCTATTAGTAATTGCAATTACTCTAGCGTTAGGTAAAGGGTATTGGCAAGTCTTTATCGCCGTAGGACTAACCATGTGGGTAGAAGTTGCTAGAGTAGTTAGAGGTCAGGTAATGGGCACCAAGCAACTCCAATATGTAGAAGCAGCTAGGGCTTTAGGATATTCTAATTTCAGAATCATTTTTCGACATATTTTACCAAATATATTAGCGCCAGTGATTGTAATCTCTGCTGCAAATTTTGCCGCAGCAATCCTTATAGAAAGCGGGTTAAGCTTTTTAGGAATTGGTGCTCAGCCACCTACTCCATCTTGGGGCGCTATGATAAAAAATCATTATAATTATATTATATTAGGTAAACCGTATCTTGCATTAATTCCTGGTCTAGCTATTATGAGTTTAGTAATGGCTTTTATGTTGATTGGAAATGCATTACGTGATGCCTTAGATGTAAAAAGTTAATACTATGAGTTACCAAGTAACATTTACTACAAAATGGTCGGATTTTGACCCAAACAGACATATGCGTCATACAGCTTATAATGATTATGCCGCGGAAGTACGTATTCGATATTTTGCACATGCAAATTGTCCTGTAGAGGATTTTGCAAAAGAAGGCGTAGGCCCTATATTATTTACTGAAAACACTTCTTTTAGAAAAGAAATTCATACGGGAGAAAATATAATTGGGAATGCAAAATTATCTGGCATGTCAGAGAACGGAGAACGTTGGAAAATTCGTCATGAAATTATTAATCAAGCTGGGAAAGTAGCCGCTATTATTGAGGTTTATGGGGCATGGTTAGATTTAAAAAAAAGAAAACTAACAGGGCTTCCTGATAAGTTTCAACATCTTTTTGATGGTATGGAAAAAACAGCTGATTTTGAAGTGATTCAAATGAAAAGAAACAACTAGAAAAGTGTAATTAATTGCTTTTAACAACTGTTAAAAAAATCTTAATTTTTTAGACACCAATTAATTTACAGTAAGGTTTCCTTACCTTCAAATCCCTATTTAAAAATTGGACTAAAACCAACTTAATTCACTTGTTATTATGTTTAAAAAGAAACAAATACCCCTCATAGCTGGGATTCTCATTTGTTTTACTTCATTACAACTATCGGCACAATCCGATTATAGTAATTACAGTAAATTATCCCAAAGACTTAAAAATTTACAAAATTCAAATTCAGCTATTTGTAAATTAGGAGCACTTACAAAAACCGTTGGGGGTCATACTATTTGGTCGCTAACACTATCTAAAGGAGATGCAAAAAACAAACCTGCTATTGCCATTGTAAGTGGTGTAGACGGCAAGCATATTTTAGGCCCAGAAATGGCTGTCTCTATTGCAGAGAATATTGTAAAAAATCATGCTGCTATTTTAGAAACAACAACCTTCTATATTTTTCCAAATATGAGCCCAAATGCTACTGAAAACTATTTTTCGTCTCTAAAGCATTACAAAAATGGGAATGCTCGTGATACAGATGATGATAGAGACGGAACTATAAACGAAGATCCTTTTGAGGATTTAAACAATGATGGGCTGATTACTTTAATACGAATTGAGGATCCAACTGGAAATTACATCAAACTAAAAGAGGATGAACGTATTGTTGTTCCTGCTAGTAAAAATAAAGGTCAGTTAGGGGCTTATAAAGTAATGAGTGAAGGAATCGACAATGACAAAGATGGAGCATTTAATGAAGATGGTAAAGGAGGCGTTCAATTCAATAAAAACTTTAGCTTTAAGTATCCATACTTTAAGCCAGGTGCTGGTGAGCATGCTGTATCAGAAAAAGAAAACAGGGCCTTACTTGATTTCTTATACCAGCAGTGGAACATTTTTGCAATCATTACATTTGGGCCAGAAAACAATTTATCCAAACCATTAAAGTTTAATCCTAGCGGAGCTAGAAAAAGAGTTGTCACAAGTATTTTAAAAGGAGATGCTAGCTTAAATAAATTCTTATCCGGAAAATATAATAAAATTACCAAAACAAAAGGTGCGCCTGTTAATACCGGAAAAGGAGGTAGTTTTTTTGAATGGTCGTATTTTCATTTTGGAAAACTAGGTTTAAGCACTCCAGGCTGGTGGGCTCCAAAATTTAAAGGAGATTCAATTACCAAAGCTGCAAAAAATAAATATGCTAATTTCTTACAATGGGCAGATAAAGAAGGTATCAATAATGCTTTTGTTCCATGGACAGCAATCAACCATCCAGATTTCCCTAATCAGAAAGTAGAAGTAGGTGGAATTTCACCTTATATCATGTATAACCCTCCATATAGAATGGTAGAAGGTATTAGTAAAAAACATACCGATTTTATAGTAGCCCTCTCAAAAATGCAACCAAATATTGTCATAGAGAATGTTAAAACAGAATCTGTTGATAATGGGATTACTAGAATTACGGTCGATATTCATAACAATGGATTATTACCTACACATACAGATATGGGAAAACGCTCTAGGTGGTTAAGAAAAATTAAAGTCGCCATCAATTTGAATAAAAATCAAGAGTTAATTTCTGGAAAGAAAATAACGTTAGTTAATAGTATTGATGGAGATAGTTCAGTACAATTTTCTTGGCTAATTAAAGGGAAAGGATCCGTAAGTTTAGAAGCTGGAACCTCTCATACCGGTATAGATACTACAACTATTCAATTAAAATAAACGTAAGAAAGATGAAACTATATAAATATACCATCCAATCATTATTGCTTTTGTTTATTTTTCCATTAGCAATCAACGCACAAAAAAGTGACGAAATTTTTAAAGCTACTGGGTCTCCAGTAAATCCAAAAGTTCAAATTGCTTTTAACAGATATTATACCTCAGAAGGTCTTGCTACATTAGGTAGAAAAATTGTTCAAGCCTATCCTGATTTAGCTAAAATGCAATCCATTGGAAAATCAACGGAAGGTAGAGACATTTGGATGTTAGCCATTACGAATTATAAAAAAGGAACAGCGGATAGAAAACCTGGTTTTTATGTCGATGGAAATATTCACTCAAACGAAATCCAAGGAGGTGAAATTTGCACCTATACTGCTTGGTATTTAACAGAAAATTACGGAAAAAACGAGTATGTCACTAACATGTTAAACGATCGTATTTTTTACATTGTCCCAACAATCAATCCAGACGCGCGTAATAATTATATGAAAAAAGGGAATACCCCTCATAGCCCTAGAGCAGGTATGATTGCTTTAGATGATGATAGAGATGGTTTGTTTGATGAAGATGGATATGACGATTTAGATGGCGACGGTTCTATTACTAGAATGCGTCGTAAAAGTCCGTATGGAAATATGGTAATTGACCCTAAAGATCCTAGAAGAATGATTCAAGTAGGACCAGATGATATTGTTACAGCACAACGATATGAATATTTAGGAAGCGAAGGAATTGATAATGATAATGATGGGAGAATCAATGAGGATACTCATGGATATTATGACCCAAATAGAGATTGGGGATGGAAATGGCAGCCAGATTATATACAAAGAGGTGCTTATAAATATCCTTTCTCGGCACCAGAAACTAGAGCAGTTGCAGATTTTGTTTTAAAACATCCTAATATTGCTGGAGCGCAAAGTTATCATAACTCTGGAGGAATGATTTTGAGAGGCCCTGGGGCTAAAGAAGACATTTCTACCTATAATAGACAAGATATTAGAATCTATGATGCTATTGGTAAAAAAGGAGAAAAAATGATTCCGGGTTATCGTTATTTAACTGTCTATAAAGACTTGTACTCTGTGTTTGGAGGCGAGTTGGATTGGTTCTACGGAAGCAGAGGCGTATATACATTTACCAATGAGATTTTTGCTCAATTTGCATACTATAAAAACAAAAAAAGAGACAGAAATCAATCCTACGATTTTGATAAGGACTTATTATTATATGACGCTTTTACACCTTGGAAGAAATTCAATCATCCTACCTATGGAGAAATTGAAATAGGAGGTTTTAAGAAAAACTTTGGAAGAGCTACTCCAGGTTTTATGTTAGAAGAAGAGGCGCATAGAAATATGGCTTTTACATTTTATCATGCATTCCACATGCCACATTTATCTGTAGCAGAAATCAAAGTAAAAAAGTTAAAAGGTGGATTAAAAGAAGTAACTGCAGTGATTAGAAATGATCGTTTAATGCCTACTCATGCAAGTCAAGATTTAAAATATAAAATTACTAGACCAGATTTTATAAGTATTTCTGGAATAAAAGTAATTGCGGGTATGATTGTAGCAAACGAAGATTTTAATGTAACCAAAGAACAAAAAATAAACCCTTCTAAACTTAAGGTTGCTAACATTCCTGGCAACAATGTTGTAAAAGTTCGGTGGATTGTAAAAGGGAATTCAAAATTTACGGTAACTGTAGATAGTGCTAAAGGAGGAATCGCATCTAAGAAAAGTTCTTAAAGACGAATCTAATTTAATAAAAAAAGCTTCTCAGTTTTGAGAAGCTTTTTTGTTTGTACAGGCGGAGAGACTCCCTTCGACTACGCTCAGGATAAACTTCTCATCTTTCCTATCTATCTTCAAAATATTGACCACAAAAAAAGCTCTTCAGAAATGAAGAGCTTTTTTACTCTGTACAGGCGGAGAGACTCGAACTCTCACACCTCACGGCACTAGATCCTAAGTCTAGCGTGTCTACCAATTCCACCACGCCTGCAACTAACCAAAATCAATTTTTATGATTTCGGACTGCAAATATAAGCATTCGTCTGAATTCGCAAAGCCCTTTCTTAGGATTTTTACTATTTTTGAGTAGACTTAAAAACAAATCATGTCAGACATAAAAAACTATATCGAAAATCATAAAGATCGCTTTATTAATGAACTTATAGAGTTATTAAGAATACCCTCAGTAAGTGCAGATTCAGCTTATCATCAAGACGTATTAAATACAGCAAATGCTGTTAAAGAACGCCTAGAGAAAGCTGGTTGCGATTTAGTAGAAATTTGCGAAACACCAGGCTATCCTATAGTCTATGGAGAAAAAATTATTGACTCCTCATTACCAACGGTTTTAGTATATGGTCATTATGATGTACAACCAGCAGACCCTCTAGATCTATGGGATTCTCCAGCTTTTGAGCCTGTAATAAAGAAAACTGATATACATCCAGAGGGTGCAATTTTTGCCCGTGGAGCTTGTGATGATAAAGGTCAAATGTATATGCATGTAAAAGCATTAGAGTATATGACGGCTACAGGAAATCTTCCTTGTAATGTAAAATTTATGATTGAAGGAGAAGAAGAAATAGGCTCAGAAAGCTTAGGCTGGTTTGTAAAAAGAAACCAAGAGAAACTAGCCAATGATGTCATTTTAATTTCTGATACCGGAATGATTGCCAATGATATTCCATCTATAACTACAGGTTTACGTGGATTAAGCTATGTAGAAGTAGAAGTTACGGGACCGAATAGAGATTTACATTCTGGATTATATGGTGGAGCAGTTGCGAATCCTATTAATATTTTAACCAAGATGATTGCCTCCTTACATGACGAGAACAATCATATTACCATTCCTGGCTTCTATGATAAGGTAGAAGAGCTCTCTAGAGAAGAGCGAGATGAAATGGGAAAAGCGCCTTTCTCTTTAGAAAACTACAAAAAAGCCTTAGATATAGACGATGTATATGGCGAAAAAGGATTTACTACCAATGAGCGAAACTCTATTAGACCTACCTTAGATGTGAACGGTATTTGGGGAGGGTATATTGGCGAAGGTGCAAAAACAGTCATTGCCTCTAAAGCTTATGCTAAAATATCTATGCGACTTGTTCCAAATCAAGATTGGAAAGAAATCACAGAATTATTTTCTAAGCATTTTAAAGCCATTGCACCCGCTTCTGTAACCGTAAAGGTAAATCCACATCATGGCGGGCAAGGGTATGTTACACCCATAGATACTATTGCATACAAAGCTGCCAGTAAAGCTTATGAGCAAACGTTTGGAAAAACACCTATTCCGCAAAGAAGTGGAGGAAGTATTCCTATTGTTTCTTTATTTGAAGATGAATTAAAGAGTAAAACTATTTTAATGGGATTCGGTTTAGATAGTGATGCCATTCACTCTCCTAATGAGCATTTTGGGATCTTTAACTACTTAAAAGGAATTGAAACTATTCCGTATTTCTATCAATATTTTACGGAATTGTCTACATAAAAAAGAGCCGCTTTTGCGGCTCTTTTTTATTTTATAAAGTATGCTTTCTTAATATAATCTATTTCAGGGTAATTCTTCTTTAAGAAAGAATATCCAGATTTATGAATTTCTCCTTGTTTCCTTCCTAATTTATCTCCGTATTTATTATAAAATTTCAATACGTTTTCCATTCCATTAGTAACTTTTGCTATTACAGGAAATCCTTTTACGCCTGCATAATCCAATGTATCTAAACGATGATTTTCTTTTAGGTTGATAAAAATTTGAGTCCCCCTTGTCTTAACACCTCCTCTAGCAAAAGCAATGGTCATAGAATCATTTTTTTGGAGTACAGGCTCGTCATCAATTTTAATAGTGTTCCAACCCTTATTTACCAGTGAATCTTTATGAATTCCAAATTGAGCTACAAAATTAGGTACTACTCTATAAATAGCCATATCTGTATAAAACCCACGCTTAATTAACTGGTATAAACGATCTACTCCTTGAGGCGACCATGCCCTTTTTGCCTCAATGTCAAAATTACCTTGTGTCGTTTCAAAACGAGCTTTAAAAGTTTCTGGAGCCTTTTTTGTGGTCCATTTTTCATTAAATACTTTTTTACTACAAGCGCTTACTACTATAACTAAAAAAAGAAATGCTATTTTTTTCATAAATCTGGGTATCATTATTGATAACATCAAAGATAATAAAATGGGATTAACAATTTTTTAACTCTACACTTGTAGAGTTAAAGTTTTTTGTTCTATATTTGTAGAGTAAAAAATATTAAGATGGTGCAATTATCTAAATCTGAAGAACAACTGATGCAATATTTATGGAAGCGAAATACAGCTTTTATGAAAGATTTATTGGATGATTTTTCAGAGCCAAAACCAGCAACCACGACTGTTGCTACCTTATTAAAAAGAATGACACAGAAAGGTTTTATTAATTATAAGACCCTTGGTAAATCTAGAGAATACTATCCTTTAGTTAAAAAGTCAGATTATTTCTCTAGACATGTTAATGGGTTAATTAAAAATTTCTTTAATGATTCAGCCTCACAATTTGCCTCTTTTTTCACTAAAGAAACAGATCTTACCAATGCTGAATTAGAAGAACTACGTAAAATTATTGATAAACAAATCAAAGAGAATAAAAAATGACATTCTACTTACTAAAATCTGGTTTATGCTTGGCATTTTTACTCGCTTTTTATCATTTGGTATTAGAAAGAGAGAAGATGCACAGATTCAATCGTTTCTATTTATTAGGAAGCGTTCTTTTTTCTTTTGTTGCTCCTAGTGTTATTATTTACGTTGAAGCATTAGAGGCAGTAAGTTCTTCAAAAGAATACATAGGATCAATTACTATTGAAAATCTAAGTTTATTTGAACGCTATTTCACTATTCAAAATGGTTTGATTGCTATTTACATGCTAGTTTCTTTAACTTTTTTAATTCGTTTTATAAAAAACTTATATAGCATAATTCATAAAATTAAAGTCAATGAGGTTATAAAAAGCGAGCATGCAAACTTTATCCCTGTAGAAGATGCAATACTTCCGCATACATTTTGGAACTATATTTTTATTAATAAAGACGAATATCAATCCCAAGAAATAGAAGAAGAACTATTTACACATGAATTGGCTCATGTTACGCAAAAACATACTATCGATGTTTTAATAATAGAACTTTTGCAAATTATCTTTTGGTTCAATCCTTTATTTTTTATGATAAAGAAAGCCATACAATTAAACCATGAATTTTTAGCTGATGACAAGGTCATTGCATCACATAACAATATCTCCAAGTATCAATCTTTACTCTTAAATAAAGCCGCTTGGAAAAACGAATATTACTTGGCCAGTAATTTGAATTATTCACTCACAAAAAAAAGATTATTAATGATGAAAACACCTAACTCAAAGACTAATATCTTAATAAAGAAATTAGCTATAATACCATTTATTGCTGGTTTAGTATTTTTATTTGCAACTCGTGTCGAAGCGCAAACTAAAGAGAAAAAAACAAAACTTATTGAAGTTGTAGAGCTTAAAAAAGCTACAGACGCTCAGATGAAAGAATACAAGGCTTTATTAAAAATTGCTGAAAAAAAGCAATCATTCAAATTCAAAGATCTAAAAAGACTAAGGCACTTACATAGTTTAATGTCTGCCAAACAGAAAAAAGCAGTCAAGAATATTAATGATGTTTTACCTCCTCCAGTAGTGATTGGCAAAAAATCTCCTAAAGCAAAAGTAGTTCGTGAAAAAAAAGTTCCACCCAAGCCTACTAAAATTGAAGTAATCAGAAGAAAAAATTCCAATGCAAAAGTAAAACTCGTAAAAAGCTCACCTCGTCCTCCCTTAAAAAAAGAAGTAATTGAGATTATTGAAGTACCACAAGTAGAAGAAGTTGAGGAAGTTGAAGAACTAGAAGAGGTTGAAGAAGTAATTGAATCTCCAGTAGTGATTGATAGAATACAAGTTATTCAGGAGAAAGAAGACCGCTCAAAAGTATTTTTGAAGCTAGACTATGAGCAACTCAAAAAAGATAAAGCTGCTTTCTATTTAAATGGCAAGAAAATATCTGCAAAAAAAGCTAAAAAATATTTTTATAAAAAATCGAGTACCGTAAAAGACATCGAAGTTCAGAAAGATAAAAATAAGTTTATAAAAGTAGATATCAGCACAAAAAACAGAAAATACGGGAATGCTGCTACTAAAAAAGCTTTATTAAAAATTAATGCTTACGCAAATAATAACACTATAGAGAAATTAAACAGTTCGAAGAATTATAAAAAGAAAAGAGAAATCAAAAAAAATCTCGAAGTTTTAAATACATTCTCAAATTCTAACGCTCTTTAAAATGTATGTATTATAAAAGCCATTTCTTATAAATGGCTTTTTTTACATCCTAATAAACCCAAGGTTTATTGGGATACTACACCCATTAACCTCTTCATATTTCATCCATATATTTATATAAAACACTGCTAATAAAATGATACGTAATATTCTTTTTATACTACTAATCTTATTTGTAATATCTTCTTGTTCTGAAGAGCAAAAAGATATACAAGTAGCTTTGACATCAGAAACAGGATATAGTAATTTTTTACCAGGAAAAGCTATAATTATGCCTAGTAGAGATTCTATAGAACATAAAGGAGTTCCAACAACTATCAAAGAGTATGTAGTTAGGTCTTACTCTTTACAGCGATTTCAATCGTTGTTTTACAAATATAAGAAAGCAAATAAAAGCTTTGCCAAAATAGCCAAACGATATAAAATAGATACTACAAAACTATCAACTCGTTATGTAGATACTGAAATTTTAATTCTTGTTGGCACCATCAATGAAGGTCAAAGAATAATTATCGTTGACACTGATAATGATGAAGACTTTAGGAATGAAAAAATATTGACTTATGATTTTCCTTTACCCGTAGAAAATCAAAAAGAGATCTTAGAAAAATTACCCACGGTTGAAGCAAGTTTCGAATACTATCATGGTCAAAAAATAGAATCTAGAAAAGTCTTATTAAAACCTAGTCCATATAAAGGTTCAATGGGAATGAGTTTTTCTATGAGTAAAAACAAGCTAGAAAAAAAATATTCGCTATTCATTAGTATTCCAGAATTTAAAAAAGGGAACATTGAAGTAGATGGAATAAAATACAACTTAGCCATTGCTAATGGATTTACTGGTGTAGAGTATTCTGATAAAAAGACAAAGCTATATATGGCTAAAAATGAAGAAAAATTTCCTTTAGAATCTAAAAATTATATTCCGTATAAAACCAAAGACATCATCAATTTTAATGGAAAAGATTTTGAGTTTAGAAAAATATCAACTTTTGGAGATTCCTTGTTTTTATCTTATAAAGGGGTAAACAATAAGCCTATAGGAATTAATGAAGGATTATATATTCCATCTTTAAAAGGAAGAAGGTTAGATAGTACGTTACTTAATATTGATAGCTATAAAGACAAGTTAATTTTATTAGATTTCTGGGGCACTTGGTGCCAGCCTTGTATAGAAGCTTTACCAGATCTAAAAACCTTACATCGTGAAATTGGCAAAAACGAACGCTTTAAAATGATAAGCATCTCTTATGATAGAAATCTTGAAAAAGTAAAGAAATTTACCAAAGAAAATGAAATGAACTGGGATCAATTATTTGTTAATAGTAAAAATAGAGGTAAAAACTCTATGATTGAAAAATTGAGAATCACCGAATACCCTAGCACATTATTAATAGACGCATCTGGGAAAATAATTGCTAGGAATAAATCTATTAAAGAATTGAAGGAAATTATTAAGAAACGTTTAGAACTATAAAATAGAATTAAAGCATAATAAAATACATCTTATAGTCGTTATTAAAATAATTATAATTTAGTTTTTTCTCAGTTTTAAAAAAACACAATCTCTAATACACACCAGAGATTGTGTTTTTAACTTTTTATTAAGTAACAAATTATCTACAAGCACGTTATAGCTTTATAACCAATCCCAAAATAGATTCTTGTGCTTAAAAAATTCTTTCTCCTTTGCTCTGGTGCTGACCAAAACTTAATTACAAACTGCTCTAACGGTGAGCAAAATAAATATGTAGGCATTGGAGCCACAGTATTCTTTACTGCTATTATGGCTACACTAGCTGCCAGTTATGCTTTATATACTGTTTTTGACAATGCATACACTGCTGTGTTTTTTGGATTAATTTGGGGGCTTCTTATCTTTAATTTAGACAGATATATAGTTTCGACTATTAAAAAACAAGATTCAAAATGGAAAGAGTTTCTACAAGCAACTCCTAGAATTATTTTAGCCTTAATTATAGCGATGGTTATCTCTAAACCTCTAGAGTTGAAAATATTTGAAAAAGAAATTAATCAAGTATTGCTAACGGAGAAAAATCAAATGACACTAGAGAACAAAGATCAAATAGCAAAACAGTTTGAACCAGAAATTACAAAGTTAAATAATGGTATTGCTGCACTTAAAACAGAAATTACTGTTAAAGAAAAAGAAGTTAATGATTTATACGAAACTTACATTTCTGAAGCAGAAGGGAGAAAAGGAACTCTATTGCTAGGCAAAGGGCCTGTTTACAAAGAAAAAAGAGAGAAACATGATGCCGCTTTATTAGAACTAAATCAGTTAAAGCAGAAAAATGCTGAAAAAATAAAAAATAATGAAATTGCTATTGCACAACTCCAATCTGATCAGAAAAAAACTGAGCTAACTACACAACCAATTATTTCAAATTTTGATGGTTTTATGGCTAGAATTAACGCTTTAGGAAAATTACCATGGCTTCCCTCATTTTTTATTTTTCTATTATTTCTAGCCATTGAAACCTCTCCTATTTTTGCAAAGCTTATCTCTCCTAAAGGTGAATATGATTATAAACTAGAAGATGAAGAGACAGCTGTAAGAACTTGGGTAGCTCAAAAAGTACAGCAACGAGAGGTTATGTTACAAACGGATGTTGTTGTAAATAGCAAAGTATATACTGATTTAAAAGAAGATGAAGAATTGTATAATTACAAGCGTCAAAAAGCAAATGAATTGATGCAATTACAAGCAGATGCCTTTTTTAAAAAGCAACAAAAGTTATTATAACTAGATCTTTTTAACGTATTCTGTAATAATTACAATCTGTGTAGCTCCAACCTTTCCTTCTATATATTTAGCGTTGTCATGATCTAAAGAAATTCTACGAACTGCGGTTCCTTGCTTTGCAATCATACTAGAACCTTTTACTTTTAAGTCTTTAATAAGTACTACAGAATCGCCAGCTTCTAAAATAGTTCCGTTTACATCTCTATGAATAATTTTTTCACTTTCATCTAGACCTTCTCCAGTAGCTTGAGCAAAACGTAGATCATCCTCTTCTAAATATATCATATCTAATAAATCTTGTGGCCAACTCTCAGACTTTAATCTAGATAGCATTCTCCAAGCAACTACTTTTACAGCGCTATATTCGCTCCACATAGCATCGTTTAAACATCTCCAATGATTTACATCGGTATTGTCAGGGTTTTCGATTTGATCTTTACAAGTAGCACAAGTTAAAACACTTCCATCTACTCCGCCTGTAGAAATTGGTGGAACTTCATAAATACTTAAGCCGATAGTAGTAGCGCAAAATTCACATTTATTTCCGCTTCTATTTTGTAACTCTATTAGTAAACTCATCATCGATAATTTAGAGGTACAATGATACAGTTATTCTGAGAACACAACAAATTATCTCCCTGTTAAAGATTTAGGAATACGTCCATTTTTTATGGCTTCAGAGCGTAATCTTCTGCCAACAATTCGCTCGTTCATTTCACCAACTTCTAGTACTTTATCAATATCTAAATTGGTTTCAATACCCATTTCATCCATCATTACTACTAAATCTTCAGTAGAAACCAATCCTACTAAATTAGGGTCTTTATAATAATAAGAACCTGTACCAGAAACTGGTATCCCATCTACGAAGTTTGCTGGCTGACCTCCAATACCTCCCATTGTAGATTCATAATGTGTCATTCCTGCTTGTAAAGCAGCCAAAACATTTGCCATTCCCCATCCTCTGGTGGTATGAAAATGTACAATCTGCTTGTCTGTCATTCCTACTTTCTCTTGAAGCATAGAATAATATTGATATACTCTATCTGGCGAAGCAGAACCATCATGGTCTGCATGCTCTACATCATCTGCTCCAATATCAAACCATCTTTGTGTAAAGTCAATTGCTTTATTTAAATCTGTAGGTCCTTCTATTGGGCATCCCCAAATGGTACTTACTGTTCCGTTTACTTTAATTCCGGCATCATGAGCTTTTTTAATCTCCTGCTCGGCCATTTTCCAATATTCTTTTAAAGATAATCCAGAATTCTTTTTATGATGAGACTCACTTGTAGAAACCATCAGTAAAATTCTATCTGGACCATAGCCTTCTAACTTGGCTTGTATTGCTCTTTCTACAGATTTCTCTCTTATGGTAATTGCCGTCAAGCAAGCTTCCTCTAATAAATGAGCTACTTTTTTAGAGGTTCTAATTTTTTTAAATAAAATGTCGGCATCAGAAAATTGAGGCATTCCTTTAGGATTTCCAAAATTAGTCACCTCAATGTTTTTAAAGCCACTTAATAATAACTGTTCTAGCATCCATAACTTTGCTTCTGTAGGGATAAACTTTTCTTCATGCTGATATCCATCTCTTACCGTTATATCTCCTACAACTACTCTTTTTGGGTATTTCATTTTGCCTAAACTTTAAGCAGATAAATGTAGAGATAACTATAAAATAAATCGTTAAAAAGAAATGAATAATCAGCCCGTTATATTATGAAAAAAATAAAAATAAAATCTATCATTAAGAATAGTTGAATTTTCGCAAAATTCTGCTATTTTTATTCTGCTAATATTTTGTTATGATTTTAGAAACAAGACGTCTCTTAATTACAGAACTATCTGTGAATGACGCACCTTTTATCTTTCAGTTGATGAATGATAAAGATTGGAAGCGATTTATTGGAGATAGAAAAATTCACACCCTACAAGATGCTGAAAATTATTTAACCGAAAGGCTTATTCCAAGCTATAAAAATTGGGGGTTTGGGTTTTATAAAGTTGTTGATAAAAATACCGATGAGTCTCTAGGCATCTCTGGTTTTGTTGATAGAGATGACTTAGAATTTGTTGATATTGGTTTTGCTTTTCTACCAAAAGGAAGAAATAAAGGTTATGCCTTAGAGAGCACTCAAGCTTTATTATTTTATGGTACAGAAAAATTAAAGTTCACTACTGTTTTAGCCATTGCTAATAACGACAATGACAATTCGCATAAGCTCTTAAAAAAACTAGGTTTTCGTTTTCAAAAATACATTAAGCTTAACGTAGAGGAAGAAGAAATTAGTTTATTTACAAATCGATAAAACTATTTGATTTCTAAAGAAGTAAATGTAAAAGCATTTCCGTTAAACAACCCTTTATCACTTAATTTTAAAGAAGGAATAACTAGCAGTGCCATAAAAGACAAAGTCATATATGGAGCTCGTAATGTACTTCCCATTTCTTTAGCCATCTTATCCAGCTCAGCGTATAATCTCCCTATTTCTTTAGCAGACTGGTCACTCATAATTCCTGCTACTGGAAGAGAAACAATCTTTTCAGCACTATCATTTACAGCACAAACACCTCCTTTGTTTTCAATAATTAGATTTACAGCTTTGCAAATCATCTCATCAGAAACCCCTACCGCAATAATGTTATGAGAATCGTGTCCTACAGAACTTGCAATAGCGCCTTCTTTTATTCCGAAGTTTTTGATAAATGCAATTGAAGGTTCAGAATTATGGTAACGATTAACGACTGTCATCTTTAAAATATCCTGTGCTATATTTGAAACTAAGTTACCGTCCATTATTAAAGAATCACATTCAATCTCATTAGTAACCAATTCTCCATCCAAAGCCTCAATCACTCTGATTTTTTCTGAAGCTGAATGAAACTCAAAATCAGATACCCTCTTTTTACTTGTATTAAAGTTATTCAACACTTCAAAATCTACATGCTTAACAAAAGACACTCCTTTTTCAGCAACCAATTTACCATCAATATAGGTTTGCAAAACATTGAAATCTTGTAGATTATTTACAACAACAAAATCTGCAATATCATCTACTTGCAGCAAACCAACATCCAACTTATAATGTTTTACTGGATTAATACAAGCTGCTTGCAATACTTTAAAAACATCTACTCCTTTGGCAACTGCTCTAGCACATAACTGATTGATATGTCCTAACAATAAATCGTCTGGATGTTTATCATCAGAACAGAACATCATACGTTCGTAATACTCAGGGAGTAAATTTATTAAAGCATCAAAGTTTTTAGCTGCACTACCCTCTCTAATAATTACCTTCATTCCTTTTTGCAACTTTTCTAAAGCTTCATCATAAGTAAAACACTCATGGTCTGTAGAAATTCCAGCTCCAATATATTTGGTAATATCATTGCCTCGTACACCTGGCGCATGACCATCTATAGGTTTTTGATAATGCTTAGCCCAAGCTATTTTCTTCATCACCTCTTCATCATCAAATAAAACCCCAGGGTAATTCATCATTTCAGCTAAATATTTAATATCTGGGTTCGACATCATCTTTTGAATATCATCAGAATCAATAATAGCTCCAGCACTTTCAAAGGAAGTTGCAGGCACACAAGAAGGTGCTCCAAAATTAAATTTTAGTGGCACTTTTTTTCCATTTTCAATCATAAAATCAACACCAGCAACACCTAATACATTTGCTATTTCATGAGGGTCAGAAACCGTAGCTACAGTACCATGTGTTACCGCAATTTTTGCAAACTCAGATGGGACTAACATCGAGCTTTCAATATGAATATGTGCATCTATAAATCCAGGAAGAATAAAATGTTCGATATTATGATCTGACTTGCGTAACTCTACAATCTTTCCATTTTTAAGTACTAACTCGCCTTTAAAAATTTGTCTATTTAAAATATCAACTATCTTTCCTTGTATTATCATTTTTTTATGTCTTCTACGAATTTACAAATTAAACGGAATAAAATTAAACGCTTATATTTATCTCATCTTTTTAAAACAAATCAACCATGAAGCATACACTTCTTACGCTAGTACTCCTTTTTATATTTCCTACAGCTATCTTTTCTCAAAAAAAAGAAGCCAAGAAAAAAACCAAATGGGATGTAAACAATCCTCATAAAGACTGGAAATACAAAACTTTTAATTTACAAACTGAAGAAGGCACATGGATGAACTTAGATGTGAGTCCAGACGGAAAAACTATTGTCTTTGATATGTTAGGTGATATTTATTCTATGCCTATTACTGGAGGGAAAGCCACTCCTTTAAGAACAGGTTTAGCCTATGAAGTGCAACCACGATTTAGTCCAAATGGAAAATACATTTCTTTTACAAGTGATTTGGAAGGTGGAAATAATATTTGGGTTATGACTGCTGATGGAAAAAATGCAAAGTCTATTACCAAAGAAAAGTACCGTCTTCTTAACAATGCGGTATGGACACCTGATGGCAAATCGTTAATTGCTCGTAAACATTATACCTCACAACGTTCTGTTGGTGCAGGAGAAATGTGGCAATATGCATTTTCTAGCAGTGCTGGTTTACAGTTGACAAAACGAAAAAATGACCAACAAGATGTAAATGACCCATCGGTTTCTCCAGATGGAAAATATTTGTACTATGCAGAAGATATGTATCCTGGAGGTTTTTTTCAGTATAACAAAGACCCTAACAAACAGATTTATGTGATTAATAGATATGATTTTAAAACAGGAAGAATAAAAAGAATTACAGGAGGACCAGGAGGAGCAGCAAGACCCGTAGTTTCAAGAGATGGAAAATTATTAGCTTTTATAAAAAGACTTCGAGAAAAAACAGTCTTATATATTCACAACTTAGAAACTGGAGAAGAAACACCTATATACCGTGAGTTAGATAAAGATCAACAGGAGGCTTGGGCAGTTTTTGGGGTATATCCTCATTTTAGCTGGATGCCAAATAATAAAGACATTGTGTTCTGGAGTGCTGGAAAAATTCATAACATCAATCTAGATTCTAAAATGGTAACTAACATTCCTTTTCAGGTTGATACGGATATCAAACTTGCGGAAACACATCGTGTAAAACGAAAAGTTTTTACCGAGAAATTTAACTCTAAAATGATTAAAGATGCCAAAACTTCACCAGACGGAAAAACAATCATCTTTACATCTTTAGGACATATCTATAAAAAAAGTTTGCCAAACGGAACTCCTACAAGAATTACAAAACTAACCGATTTTGAGGCGGACCCAAGTTTTTCTCCTGATGGAAAATCTGTATTGTTTGTTACTTGGAACGATGAGAATTTAGGTGCCATTTATAAGGTTAATTTAAACGGTTCTAGCTTACAAAAACTCACCAAAGAACGAGGAATATATAGAACTCCAGTCTATGACCATTCGGGAAGTAAAATTGCATACAGAAAACAAGGCGGAAATGGAGATCAAGGTTTTGATTACACAAAAAAAACAGGAATCTACATAATGAGTTATACAGGTTCCTATCCTAAACTAATTTCTGAGGGCGGTGAATTCCCAATGTTTTCGGCAAATGACAAACGTCTCTTCTTTCAAACGGGAGGCTCATTCTTTGGAAACTTAACCAAGCGTTTAAAAAGCGTTGACCTAAATGGAAAAGATGAAAAAACTCATTTCAAATCTAAGTTAGCAAACAGAATTGTCCCTAGCCCTGATAATAAGTGGGTAGCAATTATTCATTTACACAAAGTATATGTTGCTCCTTTTATACATAATGGGAAAGAAATTAATATTGATGCAAATACCAAATCTTTTAAGGTAGAGAGCTTGTCAAAAAAAGCTGGTATCAACCTGCATTGGGCCGCAAGTAATAAACAAGTCCATTGGACCTTAGGAGGTGCTTATTTTACAAAAGATGTTGTTAACAATACTACAGATCCATTTGCAAAAACAAATTTAGCTTCTACAGATGCCACAAGTATCGCAATTAATTTAGAAGTGGCTACTGATGTTCCAGACGGAAGAGTAGCATTTACGAACGCGCGTTTGATTACCATGGATAACGATAAGGTGATAGAAAAAGGAACGATTATCGTGTATAAAAACAAGATTGAAAAAATTGGGGCTTCAAATAGCATTACGGTTCCTGCTGATGCTAAAGTATACGACATGAAGGGTAAAACCATCATGCCAGGTATTGTAGATGTACATGCACATGTTGGTGCTTTTAGAAATGGATTGAGTACTCAGAAACACTGGCAATTCTATGCGAATTTAGCTTTTGGAGTGACTACTTCTCACGATCCATCTGTACATACTCAGGCCGCATTTACTTTAGAAGAATTGCAACGTAGCGGTGCCACAGTTGGTCCAAGATTATTCTCTACTGGATTTATCCTATACGGTGCCGAAGGTGATTTTAAAGCGGTAGTAAACAACTTAGACGATGCACGTTTTGCGATTGAAAGAACCAAAGCATTTGGTGCTAAATCTGTAAAGAGTTATAATCAACCAAGAAGAGATCAGCGTCAGCAAATTATGCAAGCCGCAAGAGAGTTGGGTGTTAATGTAGTTCCAGAAGGAGGTTCTAATTTTTATGGCAATATGAGTATGATTTTTGATGGCCATACGGGTATTGAACATAATATTCCTGTAAACCCAGTGTACAAAGATGTTTTATCTCTTTGGAAAAATAGCCAGACTGGATATACGCCTACGCTAATTGTGAATTATGGAGGTATGAATGGTGAGTTTTTCTTTTATCAGAATAGCAATGTTTGGGAAAATAAAACACTTTTAAAGTACACGCCAAGACATGTAGTAGATGGACGTTCACGTCATAGGACTATGATTCCAGATGAGGAATATTACAATGGACACATGTTAACCTCTAGAACGGTAACAGATCTTTCTAAATTAGGTGTAAAAGTTAATTTAGGTGCACATGGACAGTTACAAGGCTTGGGCGCGCATTGGGAATTATGGATGCTACAACAGGGAGGCATGTCTAATTTAGAGGCTTTAAAAGCAGCAACGATTAATGGGGCAGAATATATTGGTGTGGGAGATGAATTAGGTTCTTTAGTCGAAGGCAAATTGGCAGATTTAATTATACTCGATAAAAACCCATTAGAGAACATTCGTAATTCTAATAGCATTACCCATACCATGGTAAATGGCCGTTTATATGACATCTCTACCATGAACGAAATAGGAAACTACGACAAAAAAAGAACAAAATTCTATTGGGAAAACGGAAAGTATAACCAAGGGGTTCCTTTTAATGTAAAGACAATGAGCTTTACTACCCCTACATGTAGTTGTCATGAATAGCTAATATCTAAAAAGTATTTTAAGCGTACTGAAAAATAAAATATGAAACATTTAATTTGCTTTGGACTATTGTTAAGTAGTTTATGGTGCAATGGTCAAACGAGAGAAAAAGGAAATATCGAATTAACACCGATTATTGGCTATAGTACTTCTTACCAATTAAATTCTTTCCTTATGAACTCAACATCTGTTTCGGGAGTTCAGTTTGGAATTTATGGAAATTACTTTCTTAATAATAGATGGAGTGTACGCACAGGTTTGCTATATCAAAAAATGGGGACTAATAATGTTGATTTTTTAATTTTTACAAACGAATATTCCGAAAGAACAAATTATATCACTATTCCTCTGACTATGAATTATTATTTCGGAACAAAACGAAACTGGTACGTGAATTATGGAATAGGTATTGGATTTTTAACCAGTGCTAAAGCAAATTACAATGACGGAAATGGGCTTGTTGATATAAATAACTTGGCGAATTCTACTCAATTTGGAATTAACGGAGGCATTGGATATGAGTTTAAAATATCACCTAAATTTTTAATCGTTGTTGAAAATTCTAATCTAATTGGATTAACAGACACTACTGAACAAAGAAAGGGGAAGAATTTTTATATGAGTTTTAATATTGGTGCTGTATTAAAAATATAAAGTAAAAACATAAAAACTGTAACAAATTATACAGTCCGCTTGTCATTAGATTGAAACTAAACTCAATCTATAATGAAAAAACTCTTCTTATACCTGCCCATCCTTTTCATCTTAATCAACTGCTCTAATACATCCAAAAAAGACAAACAACTTTTAGAAGAAAGAGTTTTTAGGCTAGAAAATGGCCTTCAACCCAATGTTCAAATACATAAAGACAGTATTCAAGAAATACAAAATTATAATATTGAAGACCGAATGAAAGAATTGGGAGTTACAGGGCTAAGTATTGCGGTAATCAATAATGGGTTAATTGAATGGGCTAAAGGATATGGAATTGCAGATTCTACCGAGAATCGCAAGGTGACTACTGAGACCATGTTCCAAGCTGGATCCATAAGTAAACCTGTGGCTGCCACAAAAGCTCTTCAGCTTTATGAAAATGGAGCTCTTGATTTAGATGCCAATATTAACGACTATTTAGTAAACTGGAAATTGCCTGATAATAAGTTTACGACTGAAGAAAAAGTAACGACCCGTAGGATATTAGATCACTCGTCTGGTTTAACAGTCTGGGGGTTTCCGGGTTATGAAAGAGGAAAGAATATTCCAACTACTGCTGAGATCTTAGATGGTAAAGGAAATACAGATTCTGTTCGCGTTTACAAAAAGCCAGGAGAAAGTTGGCGATACTCTGGTGGAGGCTATACCATAATGCAACAAATGATTTCAGATATTGAGCAAAAACAATTTTCAGATATTATGCAAGAAGATATACTGAATCCTTTGGGCATGACAAAAAGTACTTATGAAAATCCACTTCCTGAAAAGTATCATAACATAGCAGCTACCGGTCATTATTCTGACGGGTCTGAAGTTAAAGGAAAGTGGCATGTATATCCAGAAATGGCAGCAGCAGGGCTATGGACTACTCCCTCTCAATTAGTGATGTGGGCAAAAGAGGTTATGCAAGTTTATCAATCACAACAAGACGGGTTATTAAAAGCGAACACAATAAATGAAATGCTTACAGTTAGCACTGATAGTTATGGCTTAGGTATTGTTGTTGAAGACCACACCTTTGTTCACTTTGGAGCTGACAAAGGTTTTAGAGCTCAAATAGTAGGTTGGAAAAATCATCCAGTAGCATATGTAATTATGGTAAATTCTGATAACAGTCGTACTATTTTTAGAGAAGTGCTATTAAGTATTGTTCAAGAATACAACTTACCTGGAGTATCCCCTAGAACAAGAATTATAAGAGAACAAACTGTAGATAAAATTTCAAAGTTTCAAGGAACTTACAACTTCGGAAAATATGGTGATGCTACTTTAGTTATAAATGAAGATGGTAATGGGCTAGATTTCACAGGTGGTCCTTTCGGAGATAGAATAATACAGTTGCTCCCCGAAGAAGATAACAAATTTTTTAATAAACAATCTGGTGTCTATTATACTTTCCGTCTTGAAGATGGCAACATTTCAGGAGTTAGATATTCTAATGCTATAGGTAAAAAGGTTAAGTAGACTCAGAAATATAGAAAAAGACCAGAAGTTTAATGTAGTCTTTTAGAAATACTGTCTTTATACTTTCTACTGGAGATGATAACATCATCATTAGTAATGGTTATCATAAACGTATTGTTGTTTAAATACTTGTTTTGTTTTACAAAGCTTTTATTGATAATAAACGATCGATGTACTCTAATAAAGTTACTGGGTAACTGTTGCTCTAATAAATTTAAAGCAACTCTGTACAATATTTTTCTGTTTTCTAAATGTAAAACAGCATAGATAGTACTGGCTTCTATGTACAAAACATCTTCAACATGTATTTTGTGTTCAAAACCTTTTTCTTTTACCACAAACTCTGTTAAATGAGGTGTTACTGTATTGTTATACTCTTGATATAACGATGTGAATTTTTGACTAAACTCTGCTTGCTGCTGCTTTTCAACTTCGTTTTTTACTCTATTTAACACCTCAAAAAATCGATCATCTTCAAAAGGCTTTAATAAATAATCAAAAGCCTCTAACTCAAAAGCTTTAAGTGCATATTGGTCATATGCTGTTGAGAATATAATGAGAGATTTTGATGCTTTTAATTTACTTGCTACTTCTATACCGCTAATCCCTGGCATATTGATATCTAAAAAAATAACACTTGGCTCTTTATGCTTTAAAAAATTTAGAACCTCCTTCCCATTTTTACATTCATGAACTACCTCTATATCTTTGTCTTTAGAAATTAGACCTTTTATGTGCCTTCTTGCATGTGGTTCATCATCAACTACTAAAACAGATAATCGCATAATTACTATTTATGATTAATTTTTATGGTTGCAATAAAACTGTCTTTCTCTTTTTTTGTAGAAAAAAGGTACTTTTCTCCATATACTTGTTGTAATCTACTTTCTAAGTTTTCTAAACCAACTTTTGTTGAATTGTATACAATAGATAATTCATTGTCTGGTATTGTATTAGATAAGCTTATAATAAAGACACCTTCTCTTATAAAAGCCGTCAAGGTAATGATTCCCTTCCCTTCTATTTGTCCTATCCCATGTTTAAAAGCATTTTCAATTAAAGGCTGTAACATTAGAGTGGGAACCATAATTTCTCTAGTCTCAATTGCGATTTCTAAAGCAACCTCAAGCCTGTCATGAAAACGTTCTTCTTCTATTTCTAAATAGTTTGTAAAGTATTCCAATTCCTCATCAAAAGTAATGAGTTGCTTTTCTCTTTTATCCAAAATCTTACGTAACAGATTTGTAACTTTAATGATCATTGATCTAGCTTTTTTATCATCATATCCTATCAAGGTATTCAAAGTATGAAGTGTATTAAATAAAAAGTGGGGATCTAATTGATTTCTTAAGGTTTCTAGCTGAGAAATATGTAATTTATTCTCTAAGGTTACCATCTTTAACTTTTGCTCTTGTAACATTTGATAGGCATCAATAAACTTAAGTATTATACCTATAATAATAACATCCAAAAACCTTATAATAATTGATTTAATGATGTAAGGTTGAAAATCTAAATAGGCCTCAGTAATTGTAAAGTTCCAAAAACTTATGAGAATAATATAATATATAATATTGGTTACTACTAAATTAAACAAGACAAGTATAAAGGAGGAAATCAATCGTTCTGTAACTTGATAAAAAACAGGCTTCTCTTTATTAAATGGCTTTATAAGAGCAGTCATGTAATCTAGAAGTAAAGCCCACATAAAATAAACAGAAACAAATAAAACAATATGGCGCAATAAGACTTCTGAACTCCTATTTTGTTCAGTACTGAGAATTTGTATAATAACTACTATACTAAAAAGAAGCGCTGATAAATAGATATACTTTTTTGGAATACCTGTTTTATGTCGTCTTAAAATCTTCATACGATAAAAGTAGCGAAATAATGTTTTGTGAACCTCATTTGAAATTGTCATTAACATCTTTAAATGTTGCTCACAACAAAAGACTTTTAATAAACCTCTTTGCTCTATAATTTTGACCTTAAATCATAAAAATAAAAAAATGAGAACACTAATTTTAACAGTAATGGTTGGTTTATTAGCTATCGGAAATAGCTTTAGCCAAAAAAAGTATGCATCGAAAGAAACAAAAGAAGTCATACAAAAAATGATTAAAGCACATGGAGGTTATGAAAAATGGAAGAGCCTTAAAACACTAAGCTTTACAAATACTATGCATAGTGAATCTTTAGGTTTTGTAAGGTTTTGGGTAGCGAATCAAACAATCGATATGCAAAAAAGAAGATCATATCAGGATTGGCCTTTATTTGGCTCAAAAATAACTTATGATGGGAATAAAGTATGGACTACCAACTGGCGGTCTGGGAATCCACCAAACCACCAACACTCAGTATATTATTACTATGTAAATTTACCTTGGTTAACACAAGACAATACAGTAATACTGGGCGATGTTACTAAATTAAAGCATCCCGCTTTTAAAAATGAAGTCTACAAAATAAAAATGAGTTTTACTGAATCTCCTACACTAGGAAAATCTGCAAAAGATACTTTTATTCTTTATATAGATTCACAAACCTATATTCTAAATGGGTATGAGTACACTGTTGGCTATGGACCTTTATTAGATGTATTACGAGTGCCAAAAAATCAAGAAGTTTTTGGACCAATGCTTAGAATAAATAGTTATACAGGAGATATAAATGGGTTAAAATTCCCAATGTTGATGGTTACTAAAAGTTTAGATTTAAAAAAGCTTTATGGAGATCATGCAATCTATAATTATAGCATCAACAACAAATTTGATGAAAAAAGAATGATAAAACCAGCTAATGCAATTGTAGATGAATCAATAGATAAAAGACAATAATATATTTCAAGTAATGGTATCTATGGGCAAATGCTTATCTTTAATTTTAAGCGTTTGCCTTTAATAACAAGTAATTAAAACAAAATGATTTGTACACTTTGCGATTCGACTCTTACAGCTAAAAAAGACGCATATTATTATGATTGCGATGTATGTAAAGCAATTGTAAAAGATGAAAAATATTACTTAAAACCCGACGAAGAAAAAGCACGGTATGAGATTCATAATAATGATGTAAATGACATTCGATATCAAGATTTTACACAACCTATTACAAATTATGTACTAGAAAAATTTTCACCAAAGCATACAGGGTTAGATTTTGGAAGCGGTACTGGTCCTGTTATTTCAAGTATGCTTATAAAACAAGACTATAGTATTGTTCAATACGATCCGTTTTTTGCTCCAAATAAAGAAACGTTGAATTCGATGTACGACTATATTGTTAGTTGTGAAGTATTTGAACATTTTTATCATCCAAAAATGGAAATTGATAGGCTAACATCTATATTAAACACAAATGGAAGTTTACTTATAATGACATTATTATATAATGACCAAATGGATTTCGATACGTGGTTTTATCGAAAAGATCCTACTCATGTTTTTATATATAGAAAAGAAACAATCGAATATATTGCGAATAAAAACAAACTTGAAATAGATATTCTAACCGATAGGCTCATTGTTTTAAGAAAAAACTGACGCCTATAATTCTATTATTAATTACTAGTGAAACGCTACTTTGGTTCATTTTCTTTTATTAATTTAGTTGCGTATGTCTTAATACAAACATACAACTAGCCATATTCAAACATTTTAACCGTAATTTGAAGGCAAAATATATATGTAAAAATCTTTTTTGACACCGAGAAAGTTAACAAATGATATCCTAAACCAATACCATTGAAAAATAAAATTTTTCTAAAAGCATTAGTACGAATAGGGTTTTGGTTTCCAATTCTACTATCAATTATTATTTATAAGAGTGCGTTAGATGTATTCATACTTTTTGGTGACATCCTTTTGTCTTTTACAATTATTTTATGCTGTAGTCTATTCAGACACAAAAAAATAAATTCCTTCTTAGAGATTACTGGTGTTATTTTATTTAACATTATAATGTTTATTCAAATAACACATTTTTATCTATTTAATGATCATATAAAGTCATCTACCATATTTATAATTTTTGACTCAAACTCTAGCGAGACATTTGAGTTTTTGTCAATGTATTTTGACTTTAACGTCACATTAATTTTAACCTTATTAGTGATAGTTGCTTCTACAAGTATTTTTTTAATGATAAAAAATGTAAAAAGTAGAAAAAGCTTAAGGTATACGTTTTTGTATGTATTAGTCGTTTTGATTTTACTATCAAATTATAAAATACGAGAGAGTACGTTTCCACATGCTATATATAGAGCAGTTAAGAAATATCAATATGATAAGGAAAAATTTAATGAAATTACTTGTGATAAATTTGGTGGAAATTTTTCTGAAGTAAAGCATACTGATGGTACAGATGAGGAGGTTTATGTTTTGATTATAGGGGAATCGACCACGCGAACTCATATGCAACTATATGGTTATGACAGAAAAAACAATCCCAAGCTAGATAGTCTTAAAGAAGAATTAACCATATACAATGATATTATTTCACCACATACACATACAATTCCTTCCTTAGAAAAAGTGTTGACATTAGCTTCTCATGAGAGTCCAAATAAAAAATATGATGGAACACTAATTCAATTATTCAATAAAGCTGGTTTTAAAACATATTGGTTATCTAATCAAAAACCATTAGGTATTGTTGAAACTTTAACAACCATTATATCAAACAATTGTGATGAGCAAATTTTCGTTAACACTTCAGATATATCTTTAGATGAAAAAATCTTAAGTCCTTTAAAAAATATATTAAAACAAAAAGCACGTAAAAAGTTTATAGTTATTCATCTGATGGGAACTCACGGTGCTTATAACAAAAGGTATCCTGTTTCTTTTCAAAAATTTGATAAAAACCCTACAACCAAGTTTATGCATGAAAAAGCTTACGAAACAATTAATACTTATGATAATGCTATACTATATAATGATTTTATAGTTTCTAAAATTATTGAAGAAGTAAAACTAACTCGTTCGAAATCTTATGCTCTTTATTTTTCTGATCATGGTGAAGATGTTTATGAGACAATGAACATGGCTTGCCATACAGAAACCAAAGGGTCTAAACCAATGTATGATATCCCATTTATCCTTTGGTCTTCTGAAAAATTCAAACTTGATAATCATAAATTTATTTTTGATACAAATCGTAAATATTCAACCGAAAACCTATTATATACCTTAAGCGATCTTTCTAGCATTACTTTTAAAGAATTTGATGCTACTAAAAGTGTTGTCAATAAAAATTTCATCCCAAAAAATAGATTTATTTTAAATCATATAGACTATGACGTTTTTTTCAATCATAAAAAAAAATAAGATCAAACTATTTGTAGTAGTCTTTTTTTTACTACTATTCTATTTGACTCTAGCTTTTCAAAATCAAATTTTTAAATTTTGGTTTTCATCTAAAATATGGGCACATAGGGTTAATAGTATAGAAAAATATGAAGAGGCTCGTACAGTTTTTTCTGGAGTAGAGCTTGACATAGTGTATAATACCTTAGAGAATAACTTTGATGTTAATCATCCTCCTGCGGAATCTATTAACTTAACGTTATTTGACTTTTTAAGCTCAAAAAAAGAATATCAAGACTTTGGTATTTGGCTCGATTTTAAGAATTTAAATACAAGTAATCATCAGCAAGCTGCAAACAAATTAGATACCCTTGTGAAAACATTAAGTATTAATCCTACAAACATTATTGTTGAATCTACTGAACCTGTTTTATTAGATCTATTTTCAAAAAAGGGCTTCAAAACATCTTATTATTTACCAATTAATATATCCAGTTTCAGCAAAGAAGATTTAATCATTCAATCTGAATTTATAAATGATTTGACTTCTTCTGGTAGTATAGATTTTATCTCTTCTCACATTAAAGATTATACTTTTCTAAAAGAGAATTTTCCAAATTCAAAAATTATTACATGGATCATTAACAGTCCTCCTAAAATAAAGAGTTTATATACTTTAAAGCGTTCTATGATACTATTTAAAAGAAATTTTAAGGTGTTGCGAGATGAAAACATTGAAGTTGTACTCTACAAGTTTAATGCTAGTCAAGGAAATCGTTAAGGATAATTGTAATTGACTTGTGAGCATCTATAACCATTATTAAAACCTTCTTTCTACATTAAAAGGTTCTAAGTCTAAAGACGTTTTTTGGTCTTCAATAATTTGGGTAATCAATTTTCCAGTAGCAGGTCCCATACTCCAGCCCATCATTGCATGACCAGTAGCAATTGTTAAATTTTTCCATTTTGAAGTCCTACCAATATAAGGAACCCCATCTGGGGTAACTGGTCGTAAGCCACATTGAGCATCTATTTTTTCTTGCTGAGTAATCTGTAGTCCTTTAAAATAATTCTCTCCAGCTTTTGCTATGGCTTGCACTCTTACTGTATTAATTTTATGATTTATCCCAGCTATTTCCATGGTGCCTGCAAAGCGCGTAAATCCATCCATTGGAGTTACAGCTACTTTAGCTTCACATAAGATAGTGGGTATAGTAATATTAGTTTCTCTAGCGACGTTAATACGATACCCTTTCCCTGCTTGTAACAACATTTTTATTCCTAATTTTTTGCTTAATAAAGGACTCCAACTTCCAGCCGCCAAAACCACTTCATCTGCATAAAGGGCTCCTTTATTAGTTATTAATTTAGAAATAGATGTATTAGAAATTGTGATATCAACTACTTCTTCGTTGGCTAAGATTCTTACGCCTTGACATTTTAAGTAGGCTAGCATCTCTTTCATAAAACTTTCTGGAGTCATATGTGCGTCAGAATGAAAATATACAGCTCCTTTTATATCCAAATTAGCTTTAGGTTGTAATTCTAAAACCTGCTTTGCATTCAAATGTTCAACATTCAATCCTAAGTCAATAGCCTTTTGTCCTACCTCCCATTCCTCTTTTCCTACTTTTTCATTTTTATACGCCATTAGCAATCCTTTACGTTCGTAATGAAATTTAAAATCTCCTGATGCTTTCATATCTTCGTAGAGTTCCCTACTTAGTATATTAATGTCTTTTATTACGGGAATCGAAGCAGCGACTTTCTTTTTTGTTGCAGAGCGTTTAAATGCCAATCCCCATTTTAAGAAATCTGGATCCATTCTTGGTTTTACATAAAAAGGACTCGCAGGATTTAACATCCACTTTAGGCCTTTAGTAATAATTCCCGGAGCTGCCAGAGAAATAATATGACTTGGTGTAATATAACCCGCATTTACATAAGAAGCGCCACTAGAAAAATCTGATTTATCAATAACTGTTACTTTATGTCCTTCTTTATGAAGATAATAGGCCGTACATAACCCGATAATTCCGCCTCCAATAATAACAACTTGTTTTGACATTTTTCTTTAAATTACTTGAAAACCATGTGCATACGGATCATCTCCATCATCTATAATAATGGTATTATATCCATATACTTTTGCCCATCCTTTTATACTTGGAATAATCGCTGGTCTTCCATCTAAAGTAGTCTCTTCCTCTACACAACCCACAAAAGTGCTTCCTATAAAACTTTCATGAATATATGCTTCTCCCTTTTTTAACTTTCCTTTAGCGTGTAACTGAGCTAATCTAGCTGAAGTTCCTGTTCCACAAGGTGAACGATCAATAGCTTTTTCTCCATAAAAAACAGCATTTCTGCCTGAGGATGTTTCCTCTAATGTATCTCCTGTCCATAGTAAATGTGTGACATTTCTAATTGTTTCATTTTCTGGATGTATAAACATATTTGGGTATTTCTTGTTGATACGATCCCTTATTATCTGAGAAAATTGAATGATCTTACTTGCTGTAAAGTCCTGAACTCCAGAAAAGTGCTGTTGAGGATCTAAAATGGCATAATAATTTCCGCCATAAGCTACATCAAAAGTAAGCGCTCCCAATTCTGGGCAATCTACTGTTAACCCTTCTGCTGCCATATAACTTTTTACATTGGTTAGCTTTACCCAATCTACTTTTTTTCCTGTCTGCTGATAATCAATTTCTACCAATCCAGCTGGGGCTTCCATTCTAATTTTACCAGGGATTTTTGGAGTTACTAAACCTTCTTCAATAGCAATGGTAATGGTACCAATGGTACCGTGCCCACACATAGGCAAACATCCTGAAGTTTCTATAAAAAGAATAGCAAAATCATTTGCTGGATTAAGAGGAGGATACAAAAAAGAACCGCTCATCATATCATGACCTCTAGGTTCAAACATTAATCCTGTTCGAATCCAATCGTACTCTTTAATAAAATGCTGGCGCTTCTCACTCATCGTTTCGCCCACCAAGTTTGGATGTCCAGTTTTAATGACTCTTACAGGATTTCCGCAAGTATGTCCATCTATACATTCAAAAACACTTCTACTCATTTAGTTTTTTATCTATGTAGTTATTAATCCTTGTTTCTAGAATAGATAATGTAACCGTTCCTTGCTCCAAAATAACTTCATGAAACTCACGAATATCAAATTTACTTCCTAGTTTAGAAGTCGCTTTTTTACGAAGCTCTCTTATCTTTAGTTCTCCAATTTTATAAGACAAAGCTTGACCTGGCCAAGAAATGTATCGATCAGTCTCAGTATTAATTTCATGCATGGATAAGGCTGTATTTGAGCTCATAAAATCTACTACTTGTTGTCGAGACCAACCTTTCACATGAATACCTGTATCTACTACTAACCTACAGGCACGCCACATTTCGTAAGTATATTTCCCAAAGTGTTCATATGGTGTTGTGTACATTCCCATTTCTTCTGCTAAAAATTCTGAATACAATCCCCAACCTTCTCCATAAGCTGATAGATATAAATTGTGTCTAAAACGAGGGATGCTATCTCCAAGTTCATTATTTAGAGAGCCTTGTAAGTGATGACCAGGAACTGCCTCATGAACTGTTAATGATGGCAAGGTATATAAGGTTCTGCTAGGCAAATCGTAAGTATTTACCCAATAATAACCTGGTTCTGTACTTTCTTTATAGGTTCCTACATAGCGTCCTCCAGTATATTTAGGTGCAATGGCATTTGGGACTGGTGCTACTCCGTATGGCTTTCTTGGTAAAGTATTGAAAAACCTAGGCAATTGTGCATCTGCTCTTTTTGCCATATCTCTAGCTATCATTAAAAGTTCTTTAGGTGTTTTTGCGTAAAACTGCTCGTCTGTTCTCAAAAATTTTAAGAAATCGGCGAAACTTCCTTTAAAGTGAACTTCTTTGATAATCTTTTCCATTTCGGCTTTAATCCGAGCCACTTCTTTAAGTCCGATCTGATGAATATCTTCAGCGGTATATTTTGTACTAGTTGTATAAAAATTGATTCGGTCTTGATAGTATTCCTTTCCTTTAGGTGTTTCAGAAACTCCTAAAGTTGTTCTTGTTTTTGGTAGATATTCTGTTTCAAAAAAGATTTTAATTTTCTTAAATTGTGGAATCACATTATTCTCTATCGCATCTTTAGCGACTCTAAGTACTGAATCTTTTTCATCTTGTGTTAAACTCTGGGGTAAATCTTTAAATGGTGAGTAGAAAAAACTATCTCGATAATTGGAAACAATATGATCATTATACGTCGATTCATATCCTTTAAAAATTACTCTAGGCTGAGAAACACCTTTTGACAACCCCTCTCTTAAATTCACAAAATGTTGCTTGACAAATTCTGGGATAGCATTTAGTTTGTCTAGATAATTTTTAACTGAATTATAATTAGACAAAGGTCTTACTTGATAATTGAGATTACTATGAAATCCTGAATCGGACAGTAGTGGGTTTAGAAACCTTTCGAACTTATAAAAATTGATTTTATCTTCTAATATAAATTTTAATAGTTCTGCTGATATTTTTTCGGTCTCTTTTAAACCATTAACATCAATTTTTGAAAGCTCGTCTAACTTTAATTGGGCAAATTCGGCTTCAGATTGATAATATTGTCTTGTAAAAAGACCTAAAGGATATGCTTCTCTATCATATCCTTTATGATCTTCATAACTATCAATCAAATTAGCTAGTTGCCTTGATGAACTACTTTTATATTCCTGATTGCAGCTCATAATCGTTACACAAATTAGTAAGGTCAATACAGTTTTATAATAGTTCATAGTTCTTGTTTAAATGTTATTAGTACTTAACTCTCCATTAATATTCCTATAGATTTGCAATGGATTTTCGTTTTTTAATGCATCTGGCAATAAATCATTGGGCCAATCTTGATAGCTAAATGGACGTACCCAACGTTTAATAGAATGAATCCCTACAGCAGTAAATCGACTGTCGGTAGATGCTGGATAAGGTCCTCCGTGTAGCATTGACGGGCATACTTCTACCCCAGTTGGGACTCCATTAAAGATAATTCTACCAACCCTATTTTGTAATGCTGCTATCACTTTTGAATACTGATTAGCTTCCTTATTTTCTGAAATGATAGTACCCGTTAACTGTCCTTCTAAGCCAGTAATAATGGCTTCTAATTCTTCTTTGTTTTCACATTGTACAATTAATGAAAAAGGTCCAAATACTTCGTGATGTAAAGTAGAATTCTCTAAAAATGTTTTCCCATCAACAGTAATAATTACCTGTCTTGCAAAATTATCATGTACCTCATCCTCATAAGTAGCAACAATTTCTATATTTGATTGCGACATGGCTTTACTCTTATAGTTCTCATAAGCTCTTATGATATTTGGGTGGAGCATTACAGAAGGCTGAATCGTTAAAATTTCTCTTCCAAGAGCATTTGCAAAATCAGTTAATTCATCACTTTTAATTCCTAAAATTAACCCTGGATTGGTACAAAACTGACCGGTTCCTAAAGTAATAGAACCTGCGTATGTCTTTGCTAAATTGTCTCCTCTAACTTTTAATGCTTCTGGCAAAATTACTACGGGATTAATACTTCCCATTTCTGCAAAAACCGGAATAGGTTCTTTCCTTTGTGCTGCTAAGTCATATAAAGCTCTTCCTCCTTTAATACTTCCTGTAAAACCTACTGCTTTTACTTCAGGGTGCAGTACTAATTGTTGCCCTACCTCTATTCCGCTACTATTTAAATTAGAGAATACGCCATTTGGCATTCCTGTTTTTTTGGCGGCTTTTATAATTGCACTTGAAACCAATTCTCCTGTACCCGCATGCATTGGATGCGATTTTATAATTACTGGACACCCAGCTGCAAGTGCAGCAGCGGTATCTCCTCCAGCTGTAGAATAGGCTAAAGGAAAATTACTTGCTCCAAAAACAACTACAGGCCCTAAAGGCACAAATAGTTTACGAATGTCTGATTTTGGCATGGGAGTTCTATCTGGTATAGAGGTATCTATTACTGCCTCTACCCAAGACCCTTCTGCAACCAAGGTTGCAAAGGATCGTAATTGCCCTACAGTTCTTCCTCTTTCTCCTTTTGCTCTTTCTTCTGGCAATCCTGTTTCAGAACAATATGTTTGCACCAATAAATCATCTAAAGCTAAAATTTCATCTGCAATAGCATTTAAAAAAGCAGCTTTTTGTTTTCCAGAGGTATTTCTAAACTCTTTAAATGCAAGAGTTGCTAGAGAGATTGCTTCATTAATTTCTTCAGAAGTTGCTTCTGTAAATACCGTTTTATTTTCAGTATTTGTTATCGGGTTAAATGTCTTATAGGTTTTTATTCCATTTGCTGACAATTCATTTCCAATATAATTTTTTCCAGTAATCATCTTATAGATTTTTATAGTCTGGCAATATAGGTCTGTTTCTCAACCCCTCTTCTATCACCTTTAAAACATGTGCTCGCTCTTCTCCAAATAATGGTAATCTTGGCGCACGTACATTTTCAGTACCAATGCCTGTATGGACTTCGGCAAGTTTAATATTCTGCACTAATTTAGGATTAATATCTAACTCTAACAATGGTAAAAACCAACGATAAATTTCGATAGCTTCTTGAATTCTACCTGCTTTTTGTAATTCATAAATTGCTACTGTCTCAGCTGGAAATGCACAGACTAAGCCTGCAATCCATCCGTCTGCTCCCATCAAGAGACTTTCTAAAGCAACCGTATCAACCCCAGTCATAATTTTTAGTCGATCTCCAAATCGATTCTTAATTCGTGTTACATTAGAGATATCTCTAGTACTCTCTTTTACCGCTTCTATATTTTCACATACCAATAAGTCTTCAAACATATCTAAAGTGACTTCAATTTTATAATCAACAGGATTATTATAAATCATAATTGGCAACGAAGTACTATTAGCAACTGCCTTAAAGTATTCAACAGTCTCTCTGTCTCCAGCTTTGTATCGCATTGGAGGCAACATCATTAATCCATTGGCTCCGTCCTCTTCTGCTTTTTGAGCCGCATCTATGGCTCCCTTTGTAGATTGCTCTGCAATATTCATAAGTATTGGAACTTTACCTTGTACGATATCTACTGTGCAAGTTGTTAATAATCTCTTTTCTGATTCTAGTAGAGTGCTTGCTTCTCCTAATGTTCCGCCTAAAACAATCCCATGCACTCCCGCGTCTAATTGAACTTTAATATTTGTTTCAAACATCTTTAAATCTAAAGTATCATCCTTAGAAAACTTTGTTGTTACTGCTGGCATTATGCCTTTCCATGCTATACTCATTGATTGTATTTTTTAAAAGTATAAAATTAAGTGCTCTATTATCTATTGAGTATTCTTTGTTTATCCATTATTGATACTATATTATCTTATTTTTAATTAAATATCATTATATTGAATATTATTTACATAATTTTAAATATAGGATGAGCGTGTGAAAACTAATAATTTGCAACTGACAATATGAAGGCCTTACCTTTTGAAATACCGAAACCCACAAATGATGCTCTAATTTATCAAGAGGATTATGAGTATATCTTCTATGACAAGTTACATCAACATCAGGAAATTCAGTTGAGCTATATTCTAGAGGGCGAAGGTACTTTGATTGTGGGTGATACCATTTCTCATTATCGAAAGGGAGATATTTTGGCTATTGGAGGAAACCTACCACATCTATTTAAGAGTGAAAAGAACGCTTCTGTAAAGTCTCATATGTTGACATTGTTTTTCACTAAAAATGGATTTGGCAACAGTTTCTTTGATTTAGAAGAATTATCAGAGGTCAAATCTTTCTTCCATAAAATTGACAATGGTTTTAAAGTATTGTCTCACAAAAAATTATTAGCGGATTCTTTTCTTAACATTAAAAAGAGTAATCAACTAGAGCGCTTTATTCTCTTTCTGCAGATATTAAAAACATTTACTAAAGCAAAGAAACAAGCTTTGTCTTCTTATAATTATCGGAAAAGTTATTCTGCTAACGAAGGAAAAAGAATGCAAGATATAATGAGTTTTACTATGGAGCATTTTCATGAAACCATCTCTTTATCCAAAATCGCTGAAGTAGCTGCAATGACAAAAAATGCTTTTTGTAAGTATTTTAAAAAAAGAACAAATAAAACCTATGTTCAGTTTTTAAATGAGCTTAGGATAGAAAATGCTAGCAAGTTGTTGTTAAGTAATCGTGAATTATCTATTGTTGAGATTGCCGAGAAAGTAGGGTTTCAAAATATCTCGAATTTTAACAGACAGTTTAAAAAACTTAAAGAAGTTTCTCCAACCAAGTATCGATTAAAACTTTAAAGGTTCTTCAATTCAGATTTCACTTTTTTGGTGAGGCCTTTTACCACTGTATCGTATGAGTGCGTAATTAATTCCTTAAAAAATTGATCCGATACGTCTTTGTTATTTTTAATCGTATTCCAATGCTTTACATTCACATATTTTGCATCAGGTTTTCTCCCTTGTTGAAACCCGCCGATAATTCCATCATAAGCATCTCTAAGTTCTAAAGCCCAATCTGGATCTAATTTTAAAACAGTGAGCTCTTCTCCTTTTTCCCATCTATCTAAGGGAACTATCACAAACATTTTACCCATTACTTTAAAAACAAGTGTATCATTATCAAAAGGAAATTCTTCTGTGACTCCTTTTTTTGTAATACAGTAATTACGAAGTTGTTCTATATTCATGTGATTTATTTATTGGTAAAGATAGCTTCTCCATTTGTTATTTCTAAGCAAAAAATATATCTTGCTCATAACTAACTTAAAAAAAAGCTATGACATTAGATCAGCAACTTACATTTTGTAAAAAATGTACCAACCGAAAAATGGATTTACAACAAGGAATCTTGTGTAATCTAACTAGTAGAAAACCAGATTTTAAAGACGAATGTCCAAGCTTTAACTTAGATGAGCACGTAAAAGAAACTATATCAGAAGAAGCTATTGTTGAACAAAACCATAAAATTATAGCCAGTGTTTCTGAGAAGTTTTTAGATACGTTTAGGTTAGAACAAAACTTTCAAGCTGCTTTGTTTTCTGGAATTATAGTTGGGCTCATCGGAGCTGCTTTATGGGCAGCTATTACAGTTGCTACTCAATATCAGATTGGATATATGGCTATTGCTATTGGTGCAGGGGTAGGATATTCTATGCGATACTTTGGAAAAGGAGTGGATCAAATCTTTGGTATTACTGGAGCAATTGTGGCTATATTAAGTTGTGTTTTAGGCAACTTGTTAAGTATTATAGGCTTTGCTGCTGAATATGAAAATCTAACATATTTTGAAGCCCTTACTCAAATTGATTATTCTCTATTATTTCCTGTAATGGCCGAATCTTTTAGCGTTATGGATATCGTTTTTTATGGAATTGCTGCTTATGAAGGATATAAATTTTCTTTCAGAGCTTTTACACAAGAAGAAATAGATAAAATGGCAACATCAGATGAATAACTATAAGAAGTTTATCTTATCAATTATTGTCCTTTTTCTAAGTGCATCTCTTTTTTCGCAAACAAAAAAGGATACACTTCATATATTATTTGTTGGAAATAGTTATACCTATTTTCAAGAGATGCCCAAAATGCTTAGTGCTTTTTCTAAGAACACTCAAACAAAAATCACTACACAAATGAGTGCACCAGGAGGTGCTAGATTAAGAGAACATTGGTTGGGACAACGCGGAATGAAGACTAAAGAAATTATTAAAAACGGAGCTTTTGATATTGTTGTCCTTCAAGGACAAAGTATGGCTGCTTTAAAACGCCCTGATACACTTAAAAAATATTCTAAATTGTTTTCAGATTACATCAAGAAGCATAATGCAGAACCTTATTTTTATATGACTTGGGCCCGTAAAAAAACACCTGAGCGTCAAAAGGATATTACTAGAGTGTATACAGAAATAGCAACTGCAAATAAGGCCACATTAGTTCCTGTGGGTAATGCTTGGGCAATGGCTAAAAAGTTACGTCCAAATATTAGCTTATATACTCCAGATGGGAGTCATCCTAATCAACTAGGAGCTTATTTAACTGCTTCCGTTTTTGCGGCAAGTTTATTACATGAATTGCCCTCTAAAATAGACCATAGTACGTTTTTAATTAAGAAAAAAGATGGCGAATTTTGCATGGAGATAGCGAAACAATTTAGCTCTAAAAAATGATGCTATTTTTTAAGAAACACTAAGGTTTTTTGTAAACTCACTATAGGATTTTCTTCCATTGGAACATGCCCTGTTTCTTTTAACACAGTGAGCTCTGCATTGGGAAGTAACTTCATAAATTTATGTGCATTATCTAGAGGAATCCAAGTATCTTTCTCGCCCCACAAAACCAAAGTTTTAGTTTCAATCGTTTTTATTTTACTTAAGCGTAACGTATCTCCTTTTTTAAAATCGATATTCGCTCTGTCTATAAAAGCCTGTCGGTTTCCTTCTCTTAAGGCAAGTTGATGATATCTTGTAATCAATTCATCTGTAATTTTATGATGGTCTACATATACTTGTTCTAAGTTTTTTCTAATGATAAATTTTGGCGTAATGCCTAAGAATAATTTATTTAGAATAGGTGTCTTAGCCAGTTTAAAAATCCAGGGCTGCTCTTTTCCTGTAGGAATGCCACTGGCATCTACCAATACTAATTTCTTTACTTTCGAAAGATGTTCAGCAGTATAATTCCATGCAATATTTCCACCTAAAGAGTTTCCAACTAAGTACATACTGTCGATTTCAATTTTAGTTAGGAATTCATCTAAAAATTGAGTGTATTTTTTTATGCTATAATCTCTTTCCGGATTGGGTCCTGTTAATCCAAAGCCTGGAATATCCATCCGAATAACTCTATATTCTTTCTTAAGCTCGTTAGCCCAAGCATCCCAGGTATGTAATGACGATGCGGTACCATGCACTAAAACAATGGGCATTCCTTTGCCTTCATCTTTATAATGTACTTTAAATCCGTTCTCAAACTTTGCAAATTGTGAAGCGTTGTCTGCATAGTTTTTTTGTAATTCTTCTACAGGAATGTCTGAGTAGTAGCCCAATACTCCTAGCAATAGAAGCAATACCAATAGGCTTATTAAAGCACGATACCATAAAGGTTTTCCCTTATTTTTTGACTTCATAAAAATATGTGAACACTATTTTAAAATCTTGTTAATTAACAAATTCTTGCCCTCAAGGTAAGAATCTTTTCTAATTTTAAGCTCAAACCAAACGATTATGAAAAAAATTATCTTATTACTTAGTATTAGTTTGTCATTGCATATAACAGCTCAAAACAAAAAAGTCTTTCAAGATGTAAAGAGCTTAGTAGAGGAAACTCAAAAAGTAGTTTCTATTAAAAAAGGGCAACAAATAGATACAGCCTATTTTAGAACCTTATTTCTTCCTACTGCACATTTTACAGTTGTGGGAGAAGAAAATGGGAAGAAGCTCCATGAAACCATGAGTTTAAACGAGTTTATTGAAACGCTAGCTGACACATATTATTCCAACGGTTATTTTGAAACTGGGAAAGGTGAAATTGTTGAGCAATACAACGGAATTGCTCAAGTCATTCAGAGTTTTTATGGTAAAGATTCAGAAGGAGAAGAAGCTTGGGGTGTGAATAGTTATCAACTTATTTATTCAGGCGGGCGTTGGTGGATTGCGAATATGGTTTGGACCATGAGTTCGAATGGTAAAGCAGGCATTCCTAAAAAGTATTTAAAGCATTAGTTATATCGTTTGATTCTTATTTTATTTTCTACTAACTTCGTTATCGTCTGATATCATGAATTGAAACTCATCATATCAATATAGTTGGCAATAATTACAAAAATGAAAAAAGCCATGAAAATATTTTTAACTCTTATTACATTATTTTTATCATTAGCAGCATTAAATGCTCAAAAAAAAATATCTGTATTTGAATTCAAGGGAAAAACCATGATAGCAATATCTAAGAAAAAGGGGGCAAAGCCTAAAAACAGAAAGGTAGATATTGGTATATATTATTTGACATATGAAGAGACTGAAGGAGATTTAAAATTTATTCAATTTATAAAATATACTGAAACTTATAAAAAGAAGAAAATCAAAGAATTTATTTATGATACAGGAGTCTTAACAAACAGAAGATATGCTAACTCAAGAGTAAAGAAAACTGTTGACTCCTATCAATCGACTACTAATTTTAAATCTTTATGTTGTGTTTATAATTATAAAAGCGATAATTATGTTTTCAAAAATGATGGCCTTAAAATTATTTCTACAGAAAAAAACAAAATACATGAAGGAATAAATATTTCTACTAGTTTTTTCAATCCTATCCCAGATATTACTTTTGAGAAGTATCTAAAAAGTAAAAATATTAGTAGCGATGTGACCAAAGAGCTTAAAAGTCTTAAAGAATATGCTGATAACAAGTTTGGAGATCGTGGAAAATACGAAGATTTAATAACTAAGCTTAGTGAAAAGAATAAAAGAAACTCGCAGGAATTAAAGAAATGGATGCCACGTTTTATCGATTATAGAGCTACACCGCATATAATTTCTAGAGACTTATATATTACTGATGATACACTAAAATTCATTTTTTTAAAAGAAAAGTACAATTGGAAAGATGAATTTTCTAATGAAGAATACAGTGATAGATTAAGGTATGAAAATTCTGAACTTTTAGTAAAATATCCTGAAAATAGTCCTTATCACGGCGAAGTATATTTGAGAACGATGAATGATGAAGGATTCCTAAAATTTAAAAACGAAATTGATACTTATCCCTATACTTTATTAGAAGTCTACAAATCAAAAACCAAAAATCCATTACCTTATAAAAGATTACTAATTAAGGTATCTAATTCAGACTTAAAAATATATGGATCAGATGGTAAAATTAATAATGAACTAAATGATATACATTTTACTGGGCAGTTCAAAAAGCTTAGATCTAACATATTAAAATCTTTTCAACTGTCTGCAAAAGCTAATAGAAAACCTAAATCTAAGTATGAAAGTGCTCTTTTTTATTATTACTATGTAAATAAAATAGTTAACCAAAGACCTGCTTATTATAAAGCATATTACTCTGTAAGACGTCAAAATATTGAATTGGAAAAGATAGCTCAAAAGCTCAGGAATAAGTATAAAGAATGGAAGTATTAACAATATCGCAGATTAAAGACTAATTGAATAATTCCTAAAAACAGCTAGAAAGAATAAAAATAAAACATCATGAAAAAACTAAATATAATACTATTAGCACTTTATTTTTTTATGTTAATGCCTGTAGATTCATTCAGTCAAGTAATTGAAGTATATCTTGAAAATACTGGAGATGAAACAGTTTATGTTGCTTATGGCTATCATCCTTCGAATAAGTATATACATAAATCAGACACTTATAAAGGTTGGTATCCAATTAAACCAGGTGAAAAGGAATATTTCTTTGGTGTTGGTAAAAATGATGAAGCTTCATTTGCTTTTATGAAGCGGGGAGGTAATGTTATTTACAACCCTAAAGGAGGTAGTAAATCTGGTGTATCAAGCTTTTATGTTGATCCGAAAAATGCCTTTGAATACAATGACTCATCTCCTGACTCATTTATTAAAATCTATACTTCATTTGGCATAGCTCAAGCATACTGCCACAATTGTGACGGACAGATACTTCACCAAACAATTGGAATACCCTCTTATAAAACTGACAAAGTAGAACGTTTAAGAGCAACTAATGAAAATAAAAAGAAAGCAGGTTGGAAGTATACTCAAAGGTCAATGAATATCAGAAAAAAATACAATGGTAACTCTACAGTTAACAAGCATTGTTATAAATTTAATAATGTGAAAATGAAATTTGCAAAATATTTTCATCCTAATATTAAACGAACTAGAAAAGTTGGAAACACTGTTGAAGTTATTGAACCTACATACATTTACATCGAGCCTATAGATTATAATAATAAACAAGTAGATTATTATGGTAAAACATATGCTAAACTTCGATTAAAAACTTTGGAAAAAATGACAGGGCTACTTGTAGATGAAATTAAGGGTTATAAAAAAGAAATACCAAAACTAAATCTAAATTTTTACATGTGTGATGAAGATGTTGAGGAAGAAAATGATGAGTTAAATCCCAGAGTTATTTATAAAATTTATCCTAGTTCAGAAAACTATGAACATCAAAAATGGAGAAACAAAAAAAACAATCTTGTCAACAAAGATTTAAGTAAGATTGTAGTGCAAATGGAATTAGCAATAAATGCACAAGTTAATAATATTAAAGAGTTTTATCCTGAAACATGGAAACCAAAATCTATCTTAATAATTAAAAAATATTTTAGTGGTTTAGGTTTTAAAACATCTGAAATGAGCGACGATACAATACTTGATTATGGATTGAATCTTAGTAAGTATTTAACTACTTTAAAGGGCTTAACAAAATTGAAAGGTGAATAAATTCAAATAACTAAACCTAATAATGGGTATAATTCATTGCTAATTATAGCCAACTTACGAAAATCCTCGCGGATTTTCTATTCGGTTTGTATTTGCTAAATTAGGTGTTGAAACACCTGCCTTCGGCAGGCAAGCGCAACTAGTCATTCCACGAGACACGATAACGAAACTACCCCATCACTTCATACAAGACTAGCTTACTCGGACTCGTATCGCTTTCAAACTCGGTTTTGTATGATATTATGTTTTAGTTGTTTGGGTCACCTTAGCTGCGATCTCTGGTGCATATATTGGAAATAAGTTATTGAAAAAAATAACGTTAAAGTTCTTACAAGTTACGATAGCGATTATGTTGATTGTGCTATATATAGCATTAGGGGCTAGGTTTATTTAAAATTAAGTAATTTTAGAGTAAATCTATGCGTCAATTATGAAAAAGATAATAATCCTAATCTTTGTTTGTTTTAGTTTTTATAACTGCTCAAATAAATACTCTAAAGAAAATTTTATAGGTATTTGGGATGATAGACCTACTGGATTTCACAATCAAATACAGTTCTATCAAGACTCAGTAGTATCTTGGTCCTATTGCAAGAAATTTGTAGGAACATGGACGGTAGATTCATCAAAAATTTACTTTCATTATCCTAAAAGCAAAGGTATTCCAGGTTATAACGAATATTCTTATTTTGACTACAGGTTCAACTCTGCTAAAGATTCAATTTATGTTATTGTGGAAGGTGATACTTTAGAACATTTACTTTTAAAAGTTGACGATTTCTGGAAACATTATTTAAAAGAGTACAATCTAAAGATAGATCTACCGAAAGTAAATCAACTTACTTCGTTAATAAAAATAAAAGACTATGAATACCCTGAAATATACATCGGTTGGCAAAATGGAGCAGTAACAATAAAAGGGAGTAGTAATAAAACATTAAAAACCAACAATGATTATGCTACCTCTCTATTAAATGATTATATGTCTTTAAATATTAATAAGAATACACATCCTATTACTTTAGTAGTAGATAAATCCATCTCCAAGAAAGACCTAGATTCAATTAAACGAATCATTAACAATCTAAAACTAGATAGTACTTATTTCTTCAAAGTATATGATTTTGATGAAGGTATAAAAACGAATTATGGAAATGTAAATCTAAGCTGTAGTGAGAAAAATTGGTATTGGTATGGCTTATATGATTGGAACGGCTTAGATCAAAACTAATTTTTATTCTAAAACTTCATACAAGACTGGCTTACTAGGACTCGCATCGTTTTCAAAAGGGGCAATCATTAGGTTTAAAAAATAGGTGCCGTCTTCTACGCTATTAGGCACAAATATAAATTCTGTAATCGTCGCATCTAATCGTAACTTCCCAGCAGTATTCCAAAAAGCATTGTGCGACAATAAATTTCCACCGTCCTTTTCTCTATCTACAGATGGTAAATCCACCAATAAATGTTTGATGCCTTTCTCACGTAAATAAATGGCTGCTTCTTCTAGTAAATATGGTGGATTGGTATTAGAATATTGCATCGCCTTTTTATCTTCTAGATTAGGAAGTGTACGAATGACAATAGCTTCTCTTTTCTTATTCCCTAATGCATATTGAAGTTGTTTTTTAGAAATAAAGAAATCATCATCTTTTGCTTCTGGAGCAATAGTTACTACTTCTGCTAGAAAAAAGTATTGTTTTAAATGTTGATTAATAGAATGTATCTTCTCGGTAATATGCCCAGCCGTTTCTGTATGTGTTACATGTGAGTGTGGGTTGAATTCTATCATATTAAAATTTACATCGAATCCTTGCGCCACGCTACCTACCCATTCTTCTGTAGCTACTGGATATATTTTAGGCGGACCTATATACCAAGCGTTTACATTTTGTTTTGAAGGATCTAAGGCGATAGAAATATCAATCGGTTTTTTTAAATCAATTGTATATTTTTTTGAGTTGGCTTTTATTTCTGCTATCATTTATGCTGAACTTGTTATAACTGTCATTTCGAAGAAGTAGAACGACTGAGAAATCTCCTTTTTTAGATTTTATGACTCCACTCAAAATGACAAATGTATTTATATGTTTAAAGATTTAGTTTGAACAAATCTGAGGCAATCCCGTCTGATAAAAATTTTCCTTTTTTGGTTGTTCTTAACTTTTCCTCATCAATATACAACAATTGTTGGATTATATATTTATCTGCTTGCTCTAAAAGATAACGATGGTAGCTTTCACCAAAATCAACTTTAACCTTTTCTAATGATACCCCCCAAATGGTCCTTAAGCCTGTCATGACATACTCATTATATCGATCTGTTTTAGAGAGTATTTCTTCTTCAATCGGAAGCAGATTCTCATCTAATGATGCTATATATTTTGCATTATTTCGCACATTCCAACCTCTCTTTTTACCATTAAAAGAATGGGCTGATGGCCCAATTCCTAAATACGACTTCCCTTGCCAATAGGCTGAATTATTTTTACTAAAGAATTCTTCCTTTCCAAAATTTGACAATTCATAATGCACAAATTCATGTTCATCTAGGGCATCTATTAGCAAATGAAATTGTTCCTCGGCTTGAGCATCATCTACATTTTTGATAATCCCTTTTTTAATAAACGACGCTAAGGCAGTTTTAGGCTCTACCGTTAAGGCATAACTCGAGATATGTGGCACTCCAAAAGACAATACTGTTTGGATGTTTTCTATCCATTTCTCGTTAGTCAAATCTGGAATTCCATAAATTAAATCCACCGAGATGTTCTCAAAATGTCGAATCGCCACTGATAGGCAATCTTTTGCTTCTTTGGCATTATGCGCACGATTCATAAGCTTTAAATCCTCTTCAAAAAAAGATTGTATTCCAATACTTAGCCTATTAATTTTACTCTTGGAAAGTTCTAATATCTTACCTTCCGTTAAATCATCTGGATTGGCTTCTAACGTAATCTCTGGAGTAGCAATTACTTTATGATTTTGGTACACTGCCTGTATAATTTTATCAATCTCAGATTGCGATAACATACTCGGAGTACCTCCACCAAAATAGATGGTTTCAATCTGCTCGTTTTGAAGTTCGTCTTTTCGCAGTTTAATTTCTTTTATCAAGGCATGTATAAGCGAATCTTTTTTCTTTAAAGATGTAGAAAAATGAAAGTCACAATAGAAACAAGCTTGCTTACAAAACGGAATATGGATGTAGATTCCTGCCAATTATAAACTTTTTAACCAAACTATTAAGAAAGACAATCCGTATCCTAACATTGCATAAAATATAAAAGAAAGAATGTAGGCTACCATAATTTTAAGTATTGTTAGAAAACTTTTACTCTTAAAATAAGAAGAAAAAGCATATAAAATATAAAATAAAAAAACGAGTACAGGTATATAGTTTTGTCCAGACCCACTATACTTAAGGTAAAACATAATTAACGTTCCTATAAGTGTATATGCTCCAACGAGATAAAAAGAAATAGCTATAAACTCAGCAAGACTATTTCTTTTGTAAAACAAGAATTTAAAAAACAAGCCTAATGTAAATACAAACAGAAACATAATATTGTTGATGTTTGTGACCATATACTGGCCTGCTTTCATAAACAGTGTAACTTCAAAATCTTTAGGAACAGTGCCTATATTTGCGTTAGCCATTGGGTTGTAATTAATTAAAGATCTTATTACTAAATATACTATGGTAGAAATAATAAAAAATGAAACTGGCTTATAATACGTTTTCCTTTTTCCAGATAAATATTCTCTGAATAATTTTCCTGGATTTGTTACCAACAGTTTTGATGCCTTCATTAATGGGGCATTCACAGAAAACACCATCTCTACAAAATCGTGAAAGGTTTCTTTGAAAGTGATTTTACCTATGCCTTTTTTTTGTCCACAATAACTGCAAAAATTCCCTTGAATTTCATTCTGACAGTTTTCGCAATGATTTTGAATACTCATTCTATGTTACTTTTTTCGGGTTCTGTTTTACAAAGGCATCCCAGCCAGTATAATTTTTTCCAGTGGCTATTTTTCCTGCATTATAAAAATGACAAACTGCAGCAGCCAAACCATCGGTAGCATCTAAATTTTTAGGCAGCGTTTTTAAGTCTAATAAACTTTGTAGCATTTTAGCTACCTGTTCTTTACTAGCATTCCCGTTTCCAGTTATAGCCATTTTAATCTTCTTAGGCAGGTATTCTGTAATAGGAATTTGTCTAGATAGCCCAGCCGCCATGGCAACTCCTTGTGCCCTTCCTAGTTTTAACATTGATTGAACATTCTTTCCAAAAAAGGGTGCTTCTATGGCAATTTCATCTGGATGATGAGTATCAATTAATTCAATAGTACGTTCAAAAATAAGTTTGAGCTTTACATAATGATCATCATATTTTTTAAGCTGTAATTCGTTCATCTGAATGAACTCCATTTTCTTACCCACAACTTTTATTAATCCAAACCCCATTATGGTTGTTCCAGGATCAATTCCTAAAATGATTTTTTCTACACTCAATTTTTACGTTCTTTGTTTTGTGTTGAACTCGTTATCATACAAATCTAATCAATTCTTGTGGCTTGTCTTAAAAGTAGCTATTGTTATTGTTTGCAGTTTCTTTATTTACGATGTTATTGTAAATAGTGAAGAGTTAAAAATCAATGATTTTTGGCTAATTTTAGTCAAAAATGAAGTGATTTCGTTAAAAAACATTGCTTTTTTACTCATTTTTACACTCATTAATTGGTTTCTAGAAATTAAAAAATGGCAAGTTCTAACACAAAAAATCGAATTTATTTCATTTAAAAATGCAACTAAACAAAGTTTATCATCACTTACTTTTTCACTAATTACTCCAAACAGAATTGGCGATTATGGAGCCAAAGCATTGTATTACAGGAAGCCTAAAAGAAAAAGTATCTTAGTTTTAAACTTTATCGGTAATTTTTATCAACTCTTTTTTACACTCTTTTTAGGATGGCTTGGATTGTTCTACGCAGGTATAGAGTTAGACGGTTTAGTTTCTAAAGGAGTTATGTATATGTTTTATTTAATTGTAATTACAATTGTTAGCTTACTGATTCTATTCAAAATAAATACTCGTTTTAAAATATGGCTAGGGGCGATTATTACTCGTTTTAAACTAATCAATATAAAATCTAATGCAAAAGTGATGCTCTTATCCTTGTTTAGATACCTTGTTTTTTCACACCAGTTTTATGTTTTATTATTGATTTTTAATATTGATATTTCTTATTGGGATGCTTTGGCAGGAATCTCTTCCATGTATTTGATTGCGTCTATGATCCCTATGCTTTCCTTGTTTGATTTTATCTTAAAAGGGTCTGTAGCTATATTCGTTTTTTCTTTTTTTGAAGTTGATACGATATCTATTATATCAATTACCACAATTATGTGGATGTTAAATTTTGCGCTGCCTGCAATTATTGGAAGTTATTTTGTTTTGACATTTAAACCTATTCAAGAATGATGTTTGCAATCGGGATCGTACTTTTTATATACTGTCTATGCATGCTATGGTTGCTAATTGGTTTTGATAAAGTCTCAACTTTCAACTTTTCGAATACTATATTAAAAACGCCTTTTACGGTCATTATTCCTTTTAGAAATGAAGCTAAGAACCTCCCTCTATTGTTAGATTCTATTAAAAAATTAAACTACCCTAAAGAGTATGTTGAGTTTATTTTTGTAGATGATGATTCTTCTGATAACTCTGTAAGAATAATAGAAGATTCTTTTAAAAAAACGGATCTAAACTCTGTGCTACCTACCATTCATATTATTAAAAATAAAAGAGTCTCAAATTCACCAAAGAAGGACGCCATTCAAACTGCAATTGAGCTTGCAACACATGAGTGGATAATTACCACAGATGCAGATTGTATGCTTCCAAAGAATTGGTTAAACTCTTATAATATTTTTATTCAACAAAACACGGCGGTTATGATAGCTGGTCCAGTAAAGTATCAAATCAATCATACTCTATTAGAAAAGTTTCAGTTAGCCGAGTTTCATACTTTACAAGCAGCCACTATAGGCAGTTTCGGGATTAAAAAACCGATGATGTGTAATGGAGCAAACTTGGCATATACCAAGACCGCTTTCTATGCAGTAAATGGGTTTGAAGGCAATAATACTATCGCAAGTGGTGACGATGTGTTTTTATTTGAAAAAATGCATCAACAATATACCAATGAAGTTCACTTTTTAAAATCAGTAGAAGCACTAGTTACTACGTTTCCAGCAAAAAGTTGGAAAGGGTTTATTGAGCAACGAATTCGATGGGCCTCAAAAGCTACTAACTATCAACTGATTCACACAAAATTTGTTGGAGTTCTTGTTTTTCTAATGAATTTAGTTATTGTAATAAGTAGTTTTCTTTTCCTGTTTGGCAAGCTATCACTGCTTGTTTTTATCATTTCTTTTACGATTAAGATTTTGATTGACAGCTTTTTATTACAAAAATTTAACTTCTTTTTTGAGAAAGAAAAAAGAATAAAAATCGATGTTGTGAACGGAATTGTATATCCTTTTCTGAGTGTATTTATAGTACTATTAACAATATGTACTGGTTATACATGGAAAGGCAGACACTTTAAGAAATAATTATTTGCTGAATAATTTTTCCATAACGCCCTCTGCATTATACCAAAGTAACAATACAATAATTAATAAAATAACAAGTATCAGCCCTCTTTTAGGATTGGATTGTTTACGTTTTCCAAATTTCCTTTTAAATTCCATTGTTGTACTATTTTTTGCTAAGATAAAAATTTAGGTAATCTAGGTACAGTAGTCTTCAAAAATTATTCCAAATCTAATAGGCTTATGCTAAATTTTAATTGCTCTTAACATTTCGCGTTTTCCTGGTGGGCCAGGTAGTCTTTCCACGGTAAAGCCAACAGCCTGCATTGCTCTTCTTACACTACCTTTAGCTGCGTAGGTTACTAAAATTCCCTTTTCTCTAAGAGCATTATACATTATCTGAAAAATTTCTTCTGTCCATAACTCTGGTTGCACTCTCGCTCCAAAAGCATCAAAATAGATGAGATTAAATGCATTAACATCGTCAATATCTTTAAAAAATTGCTTTCTTTTAATAAGTGAGAAATTATTAGAAATTTTCTGTTTTTCTTCCCATGGAATTGTATGTAGTTCATAAAACTCTCTACCGAATTTTTCTGCTTTAAGTTCTGAGACATAGTTCAACTTATGCACCTCTTCTATCGCTACAGGATAAGCCTCTATACCAACATAATCAACTTTAAAATTTCTTCTCTGAGCTTCTAATAAAGAAATAAAAGCATTCAATCCAGTTCCAAATCCAATTTCTAAAATATCAATTGTTTCTTGGTCTAAGAGATCTAAACCGCTTCTTATAAATACGTGAATTGCTTCCTGTATCGCTCCATGTTTAGAATGATATTGCTCATCCCAATCGGGAAGATGTATGGTTGTAGAACCATCAGAAGTAGTTATAATTTCACGTTTCATTGCTTGGCCTTAAAAAAATAATGGTGTCTTCAACTACGTTCAGACACCATTATTCTATTTACTTATTGAATACTTATTTTTTCATCAAAACTCCACTAGCCTCAAATGTGTACTCTAACTTAGGTTCTGTAATTTTGGCGATTTCCTCTTTACTTTTACCAGCATCTTCAGCATAATGCTTTAAATCTGCTACAGAAGTTTTTTTCACTTTTGCAATTCCTTCTACAATAACTTCTCTATCTTTTGAATCTAGAGGCATAAAGAAACCGTAATCTTTAAAGCGCACCATTGTTTCAGTACTGTCTCCTAAATTAAGTTTCATCCAACATCCTTTTTTAGAGCAAACTTCATTAATCTTAGAAGCAAATTTTACTTCAACGGAGTCTTCTAATTGTAAACTTTTGAATTTGGTAAGCATCTCTGCAGAAGTCATTGCTTTCTCTGCAGTAATCTCTGCTCCAAAAGCATCATAATCCAAAGCTATTTTTTCTTTTTTCACTTCTTTCTTATCAGAAGTTGATGTTTTGCACGCAGTTAAAGAAAGTCCTAAAACTGCAATGACTAGTATATACTTTTTCATGATTAAATATTTAAATCGTTACTACAAAGATAGAATTTAGATTTAAAATGAGGGGCTTATGTTCTTAAAAATGAGCTACAAATTTTGTAGCTTTGCAAAACAAAAAACAGGGTTATTATGCATACAGATATTCGAGTAGAAAAAGTGAAAACCTCTAAAATAGATTCCGTAGATTTTAATCATTTACCTTTTGGTAAAATTTTCACAGATTATATGTTCGAATGTGAGTATGCAGATGGAAAATGGCAAGAACCTGTTATTAAACCTTATGGTCCTTTACTGTTAGATCCTTCGGCACGAGTTTTTCATTATGGTCAGGCCGTTTTCGAAGGAATGAAAGCGTATAAAGACATGGACGATAATATTCTATTGTTTAGACCTCATGAGAACTTTTTAAGAATTAATATTTCTTCTAAAAGATTAGCGATTCCTGAGTTTCCTGAAGAGTACTTTTTTGATGGATTAAAAACCTTATTACATTTAGAAAAGGATTGGATTAAAAAAGGGCATGGAAATTCTTTATATATAAGACCTTTTGCAATAGCTACAGAAGGTGCTATTTCGGCTTCTCCTGCCAACAGATACAAGTTTATGATTATTTGCTCTCCAGCACAATCTTATTATGAAGGAGAAGTGCGAGTACTATTTTCTGAAAAGTATAGTCGTTCTGCTGATGGAGGTGTTGGATTTGCTAAAGCTGCTGGAAATTATGGCGCACAATTCTATCCAACAGGCCTCGCTCAAAAGGAAGGTTTCCAACAGATTATTTGGACAGATGCTAGTACACATGAATATCTAGAAGAAGCTGGTACGATGAACATCTTCTTTAGAATAAATGACACACTAATTACTGCTCCTAGTAACGACCGAATTTTAGATGGTATTACAAGAAAAAGTGTCATTCAATTAGCTGAAGACAATAATATGGAAGTTGAGATTCGTAGAGTACGTGTTTCTGAAATTAAAGAAGCTGCCAAGGATGGGAGTTTAAAAGAAATTTTTGGATCAGGGACTGCTGCTGTTATCAACCCAATTGCTGGATTTGGTCATGGAGGAGAAACTTTTGAACTGCCTAAATTAGAAAATTCTTACGCAAGTTTCTTTAAAGAAAGGTTAATGGACATACAGTATAATACGGGTGCAGAAGACATTCATGGATGGTGTTATAAAGCTTAACTATTGAAAAAGTGTTGTCTATTTTTCTTAATCATCATATGGAGTTGCTCTACAACTCCCGAAAAATCACCGACTAAAACTTCTGAGCAATACCTTACTATTTTAGGAATCACACAAGATGCTGGTTACCCTCAAATTGGTTGTCAAAAAAAATGTTGTGCAAATTTTTATAATGGAACACATAAAAAACAACGTGTCGTTTCTTTAGGTTTGGTTGATAAGACTGCTCAACAAAAATGGCTGTTTGAAGCTACGCCAGATATTTCTACTCAACTTGCCGATTTAGAAAAGCATGTGAAGAAAGAAACACTAATTGATGGTGTATTTTTAACTCATGCACATATTGGGCATTATACTGGTCTCATGTATTTTGGCAGAGAAGCTTTAGGCAAAAAAGGAACTAAAGTATATGCGATGCCAAAAATGAAAAGCTACTTACAAAATAATGGTCCCTGGAGTCAGTTAGTAGCTTTAGAGAATATTCTCTTTTCAGACTTACAGCATGATAGCACTATTGTTTTAAATACTTCTTTAAAAGTGACTCCTTTTTTAGTACCACATCGTGATGAGTTTTCTGAGACTGTAGGATATCGCATAGAGGGAAAACACAAAACAGCTTTGTTTATTCCGGATATTAATAAATGGAGTACTTGGCAAAAAGATATAGTAGCTGAAGTTGAAAAAGTAGATTATGCTTTTTTAGATGCAACCTTCTTTAAAGATGGTGAGATAAATAGACCGATGTCTGAAATTCCACATCCTTTTATCGAAGAGACAGCTGCTTTATTTAAAAATGCTTCTACCGAGACAAAAAACAAGGTTATTTTTATTCACTTTAACCACACCAATCCTACATTGCAACCCAATGCAAAAGAGAAAGCTACTTTAGAAAAAGAAGGGTTTCGGTTTGCAAAACAAGGCACAAACTACAAGTTATAAAAAAAAGGCTAATCCGTTTTAACGCGGAAAAGCCTTTCTTATAGCAATTATATTATCAATCTCTTAGCAATATTTTTTAAATGTTGGCATAATAATCAGAACCAACCTTTATATCGATTTGCATGACAAAGCTCTGTAATTTTTATCATATATTATTATTTAATAATTTTATGATTTACATAAATAATTATTTATAATACAGTAACATCATTGTATTTACCTAGCCTACAAGGCAGGCAATTATATGTTTTTTTTAGAAAAAAATTCGAACTCTTTGCTAAATAACATATTAACTCTCTAGAATTGCTTTAATATTCGGTTTAAAATAGTTAGGTCCTTTTAGTACTTTTCCATCTTCGCGATAAATAGGCTTTCCATCTTCACCCAACTTACTCATATTACTCCGTTGAATCTCATTGAAAACTTCCTCTATTTTGTCTTGCATTCCGTGTTCTATAATGGTGCCACATAAAATGTATAGCATATCACCTAAAGCATCCGCAACCTCAACCAAATCGTTATTCTCTGCAGCCTCTAAATACTCTTCATTCTCTTCTTTCATCAAATTAAAACGAAGCATATTTCTATCTGCTCCAATATTTGCTGTGGGTGTCTCTTTAATTCCTAATTTAAAAGCGGTATGAAATTCGTGTACTGCTGCGATTCTTTTTTTCATTCTTCTATGTTATATAATTTCTAATTGTTTTTTTATTTTATGAAAGTCAAATGCCATCCAATCATTGATATGACTCTTTATGTTTTCTTGTTGAAAATCTACTAAATTCTTTTCTCTTATTCCTAAAAAATGAAGGCCTAAGTTTCTTGCTGTTTTTAAATCCCATATTCCATCTCCTATTGAAATGATGTTTTCAAATGTATCTACTTTATAAAAATATTTAGCTTTATCTATTGCATTTTTTACAATTTTCTCTCTTTCATACATTGTATTAGAGGCGACCACTAATTCTGGTAAAAATGGAATCTCTGCTTGTTGTAATTTTACAAAAGCAGGTTTTAATAAAGATCCTGTTGCAAAACAAACTCCATAATCTGTTTCATTGGTAAAAAACTTAACGATTTCTTTTGCGCCTGGAATTTCTTTAGTTTCAGGTAATGATAATATAGACTGGGTCATTTTATTTTCAAAACTTGGTATAAAAGTAAAATCAAAAGCATTGTTTTTGTTACGCTCATAATTTTCTTTTAAGATATAGCTATCTGTATGATGGGTATAGTCTTTCCAATTCATATCAATATCTGTAATTCCAAAGTGCAACATAGTATTTACATAAGCTGTTTGATGCTGATCTTCACTTTTAGTAAGCGTATCATCGATATCAAAAACAATCAAGTTCTTTTTTTGCATCATGTTTAGGTTGCTTTTTTAAGAAGCCAAGCTGGCACTATTTTTAACACAAAAGCAATTAATGCCCAGCGTTTAGAAATATAGGCAACTCTTTTTTTCTTTTTAATGGCTCTGTAGATTTGTTTGGTCGCTTTTTCTAGAGAAACCATCCAAAAAATATCGTCTCCCAAAGCCATTGCCGTATCTACAAATCCTGGTCTAATATCCGTAATAAATACTTGCTTGGTTTTTATTGTTTTTGTTTTGATATACAAGCCTTCTAAATAAGATTTCTGATACGCTTTGGAGGCAAAATATACTGGTGCCGCTCTACTTCCTCTGAGGGAAGCAATCGAGGTAATCCCTACAAGATGTCCAAAACCTTGTGCTTTAAAGAGAGTATAGGCTAGCGTATATAACTTGGTAACTCCTGCTATATTGGTTTGTATCGTTTGGGATTCTTTATCCCATGCTAATGTTGGATTGATAAACCCCACTCCAGAAGATTGAATAACCAAATCTATGTGTCCGAATTCAGTTACGATTTCATTAAAAACCTTCTCTACTTCTTCTAGTTGCTGAATGTCGTTTTGCTTGACAATTATTTGTTCTGGATATACTTTCTTTAACTCTTGAAGCTTCTCTAATCTCCTACCGGTTATTGCTACTTTATAGCCATCATCAATCAATTTCTCTGTTAATGATTTTCCAATCCCAGAAGTTGCTCCAAAAACAAGGGCTGTTTGCATTTAATTTGTAATTTTGCTAAAAATACAAATTATGTTCACCACTGGTAGAATAATTTTTATGATTTTCTTTGTTGTAGCTTTTATAGCCTTGATGATCTTCAGTTATAGAAAAGATGCAAAAAATCATCAACGTTTTTATAAGAATGCAGGAATAAAAGTTGCCCTATACGGAACATTAATCATTGCTATTTTTGTGATATTACGCTACTTTACAAGCAACTGATTTACATCGGATTTACATTGTTTAATTTATCATGATCTAATACTGTATTTCCTTCTTCATCAAAAGTAAAAGAAGGCTCAAATTGAACATCCTTAACCAATTTATCAAACTTATAGGAATGAATATTGTAAACTTTCTGAGCAAAGGATTCTTCATGATAGTTGAGCAAAATATATAATTCTGCATCCAATTTTTCAAGATCTGTGTTTAGATACTTGTATAAGGGACTTTCTTCTACTATTGGGTGCACTACAGTCCATATAGTTGGTAAATACATAATTTTATTTCGTTCAAGTTTTAATTGATAAAAATTACGTTTAAAATCACCAGACGCTTCTTTATCTGTAATTGATAACATAACCGTAATTTCTGGTTCTATCATGACTGTTTTTCTACTGTTCATCAGTCTGAACATCAATGCTTTTTGATCTTTAAAATCTCTAACTATAAATTTTTCGCTAAACTTTATGGCTGCTCTTGGTTTAGAAAAACGTCCATATAAAAGTCCTGTAATAAAAGAAAAACCTAACAATCCAATCATCGCTTCAAAAGCGGCAATAATATTTGCTAAAAGTCCTTGAGGTGCAATTCCACCATAACCTACTGTTGTTAGCGTCTGAGCACTAAAGAAAAACCCATTAAGTACATCTTCCCAGAAAGTTCCTTTTGATGGGGTAATTTGCTCAATACCTATAGCCACATAAATAAAGGCAAAAAAGATATTTAATAGAGTGTATAAACTAATCACCAATGCAAAAAAACGAATCCACGAAATTTCTGTAAAATAGGTGTATAAATCGTCTAGACTCTTCTTTCTATTCAGATGTACAACATTAGAAGTTCCATCGTTATTAATAATGCTTTTTGCATTTTTAAAAGAACTATATCCAAATCCTGGGTCTTTAACTTTCTTTGCCATGAATTAATTTTCTCGTATAAAAATACAAAACCGATTCTAAAAAAGAATCGGTTTTGTATCGATGTGTAATTAAGTTTATTTTTTCGCTTTTAAAAAGCTATAATTTTTAGCATAGCTTAACATTTGCTCTTCAAAATCTTTAACATGATTTATGGTAATATCTGTAATGTTACCATCTGCATCCATAACAGGTTTTAATACCGGATTTACAAAACCACTATACGGAGCAGCTGTAAACTGTTTGTTACGAGCCAATACTTCTTTATGAATTTGTTGATCTACTTTTACACCATAACCTTCTACTAAAGCTTTAGCAGCTTCAAAATCTCCTTCAGATTTAATGCGCTGTGCTTCTCTTAGCAAACGACCAAAAATGACACGCAATTTATCATAGTCATTAATTTTAAAGTATGTTTTTCCATCTCTAGTAACCTTTTCAATTACGTTATCTTTCTTACCTTGTTCAAATGCCCAAGCCGAAACCCATTGACGATTTACCATATGATCTTCTTCAATATCATCACCTAAATTAATTCTGATTAACTGAGTCATTAATCCATTTCTAATGTATCCATCATAAGCAGCCATTCCAAGTTTTTTCCAATCATCTGTGAGTCCAAGTTCTTGCATTTTTGGGTCCATTAAATAATATAACCCTACTAAATCTGCTCTACCTTCTTCCATGGTAGAAGCATAGTTTTGTAAAGTTTCTTTTGGTTGACCAACTCCTTCATTAATTAATCCTGAAGCGTGCCCAACAACTTCATGCAGTGCTGTATGCAATTTATCCGCTACTTGCCCATATTGCATTTCTAAATCTATCTCTTCTTGGTCATGTGCAAACTCTTTTAATCTTCCGCTACCTCCAGCATTATTATAGGCTGCTACAATATTTCCTAAGGAAACGGACTTAGACCCATGTTGTTGACGAATCCAATTATTGTTAGGCAGATTTACTCCAATAGGTGTACTAGGAGAGGCATCTCCAGCTTCGCCAGCTACATTGACTGTTTTATATGAAACCCCCACTACATTTTTCTTTTTATGCTCTTCTTGTAAAGGTGAATTATCTTCAAACCATTGTGCATTTTTAGATAACGCAGCCATTTTTCGAGACATATCAAAGTCTTTAATTTCTACAATAGTTTCGTAAGAACCTCGATATCCTTTTGGATCGTTATATACTTCTATAAAACCATTAATCCAATCGATATTTCCTTCTGTAGAAGTAGCCCAAGCAATACAATATTGATCCCAAACGTCTAAGCTTCCAGTTCTATAATACTCAATCAATAGTCCTAATGCTTTCTCTTGCTTTTCATTTTCTGCTACACCTTTTGCTTTTTCTAACCAGCCGATAATTTGATCAATAGCACTTCCGTACATTCCGCCAGACTTCCATACTTTCTCTACTAACTTTCCGTTTTCTCTTACTAATTTAGAGTTCAAACCAGCTTCTACAGGCATTCCTTTTGGTCCTTTATAGGCAGTCTTATAAAATGTTGCTACATCTTTATCTGTAATATCTGGTCCATAAAAATTAATAGCAGAAGCTAAAACATTATCAACTCCTTCTTTTTTATTTACTTTCTTATTATCTGCATCATTAAATATAACATCAATCGCTTCTGCGGATAAGACGGTATTCGAATCTTTTAAAAGCGATTCAAAATATGACTTATTAAATTCTGGTTTGATTTTATCGTTAGAGTAATGATGATGGATTCCATTAGAAAACCATACCCTTTTTAAATAGGTTTTAAAAGCTTTAAAATCATCTGAGGCTTTATCTCCAGAAAAGTTAGCATTGATACTTTCTAGGGCATTCCTTATTTCTAGATTATGTCGGTAATTCTGATCCCACATAATATCTCTGCCCGCAAGTCCTGCTTGAGTGATATAATAGACCAATTTTTTTTCTTTTAGCGTAAGCTCATCAAATCCGGGGATTTGATACCGTAGCACTCTAATATCTGCAAATTGTTCTACAACGTTATTTAGTTTGTCATCATTTACCTCATTTCCTTCTTTTTTATCAGCGCTACAAGAAACAAGCATTCCACTAAATACCAGCGCAACAAATAGTTGTTTAATTTTCATTTTATGGTTGATTTTATTTTATATAAAAGTACATTTTATTTTTAAACCTCCTGATATCTAAAACAATCTGTAGTATGATCGTTTACCATTCCAGTAGCTTGCATGTGTGCATAGATTACAGTAGAACCAACAAACTTAAAACCTCTTTTTTTAAGATCTTTAGAAATCATGTCAGACAATGGTGTTGTTGCAGGAACTTCTTCTTTTTTTTTAAAGGTATTTGTAATTGGCTTTCCGTTTGTAAAACCCCAGATGTATTTAGAAAAAGAACCAAACTCTTCTTGGACTTTCATAAAAGCTTGCGCATTAGAAATGGTAGCTCTAATCTTTAATTTATTTCTGATAATTCCTGAATCTTGTAGTAACGATTCATATTTTGATTCAGGATATTTGGCTATTTTTTTATAATTAAAATTATCAAAAGCTTTTCTAAAATTTTCTCTTTTTTTAAGTACTGTAATCCAACTTAAACCTGCTTGAAAAGTTTCCAGAATTAAAAACTCAAAAAGAGTAGCATCATCGTAAACAGGAACACCCCACTCTTTATCATGATATTCAATATATAGCGGATCATCGCTTACCCAAAAGCATCTATTCTTAATCATTATTATATTTTTATAGGTTTTATTTTTGTTTGCCTCCCGTTTACATATTCGAAAAAGTTATCCCCAAAAAAGCCTGCCTCTTCTAACATAATTCTAATGTTTTTTTGCCATTCTTTTATCTGTACTGTAACATTTAATTCAATGGCATAAGTCGTATTTTTTTGCAATGCATACGCGCCTCTTACTGGAACCCCTTCTTGCGAGTCCCACAAACCAATAGTTGTTCCTGCACTATGTCCATATTTCCCTAAAGGATGGGTATAAATAGCTGGTTTTAATCCTTCTGATTTTGCTTCGGACAACGAGTTCAACAAGATCTCATTTCCTGTTTTACCTGCTTTCATATTCTTGGTAAGTATATCTTGTAATCTATTCCCCTTTTTAAATGCTTCTTGCAAAAAAGAAGGGACTTTTTTTTCATCTTTTTTTAATACATATGCATGCTGCTGACAATCTGTATTTAATCCAATATATGTAATTCCAAAATCACAATGTAGCAAATCTCCTTTTTGAATTGTTTTTTCTTTTTCTCTTTTGGTAAAGGAGTAAATATGTGATTTTAGTTCTTCTTTTGTTCTTTGAATATCTATCGTCGGATGAAACCAGGCTTCTAACCCTAGGTCCGTTACTTTTTGTCTCATCCACCATACCACGTCATCTGTTGTTGTCTTTCCAGGTTGTATTACTTTGTCAGAAAACGCTTCATCTATAATCTCGTGTGTGATTTTTACTAACTGACGAAAAAGTTTCATTTCTTTTTCAGTTCTAGTTTCAATCCAAGCTATGGCTAGTTGCTCTGCAGAAACAAATTTTGAAGTAATCTCAGGCGACATATTCTCCTTTAATTCTTCGTAATCCGTTTTAACTAAACCATCAGCTAAGGGAAAAAATCTAGAGGTATTAATTCCTATTTTTTTTGGATTTCTTGTTTTTATAATTTCTTCGAGAGCTTTCCATTGATCGGGTTGCTTCTCTTTATTCCAGGCAGATTTAATACTCTTCCCTATATTATATCTTGCAATTGCTAATCTTTCTATAATATCTTTTTCTTTGTTACGATAAAAAACGATAATAGTTCTTCTTCTAGCGTTTAACCATGTTGCTGGCAGCATAGTTTTAAGCACTGGGTCCTCATTATATTCTCTAGAGATAAGCAACCACATATCTATACCAGTTTTATCCATTAATTTAGGCAATAAATTATTGAATCTATCTTCTAAAAGTTCATCTTTTAAGAGTGCTCTTTCTCTTTCTTTTAAAATTTGAGAATGGCCAAAACTTACGGAAAGAAAAAAGAAAAGTAAAGTGAAAATCTTCATGTTTATTATTTAAGTCTTAAAGATAAGTCTTCCAAACAAAACGTTAAAATTTTATTCTGATAGTAATATTCATATTTTTTTTAAGAACTTTATAATTATAAAACTATTTGATTATGAGAACTATACTTAAAATAACAAGCGTTTTTTGCCTAGCTTTATTAGTTTGGGCATGTAGTTCTTCTAAAGTAAAGAATCCCACTAAAAAAGAAGAACCTGTTGTCATTGCCAATGATAGCCTAGAATATGAAATTATAATTATGGACATAGGCTTTAATGCTTATTTAAATTCTATTGCAAAGCCTCCTGGATTTCATAATCAAACATATTTAGAGTTAAAGAATAGAAACTATGTAATTGCTTGGAATTATAGGGCTAGAAACACTCCTAGATTTAATGAGAGTATATATCAAAACCATATTTATTATGACGCTAATATTGATTATGGCTATGAGGTAAATTATAAGTTATTTAATTATTTTGAATTTGCACAACGGAAATACAGAATGAGATTAGTCCCCGGGTACTCAGGAGATAATGTTAGATAGTTTTCTTTTTGTATGATAAAAAGCTGTAATCGTGTTTGTTTTTTTCATCAGCTTTAAAATCTTCTTTGGAGATTAGTTCCCATGATTCCTCTTTTATTTCTGGAAAATACACATCAGCTTCAAATTCTTGATGCACCTGAGTGATGTCTAATTTATCTGCAAGTCCTTTTTCTATACACTGCCTATAAATTTCGGCACCTCCGATAATAAAAACTTCATGTTGATTTTTTGAAACTTCTAGCGCTTCTTCTATACTATGTACAACCAAACAACCAGGTTGCCTGTAAGTCATATTTCTTGTAATAATAACAGAAGTCCTGTTGGGCAAAGGTTTCCCTATAGACTCAAAAGTGTTTCTACCCATGATAATATAATTACCTGTGGTTATTTTTTTAAATCTTTTTAAGTCTGCTGGTAGATGCCAGATAAGATCGTTGTCTTTTCCTAACTCATTACGCATTCCTATGGCAGCAATTATTGTAATCATAAATAATTGAAAATCTTATTAAGAAACTTTTTACGTTTTCTACCGTTGTTTTATTATACCGCTACGATTCCTTTAATGTGTGGATGCGGGTTATAATCTATTAATTCAAAATCATCAAAAGTAAAATCAAAAATGTTTTTTATTTCTGGATTCAGCTTCATCTTAGGCAATGGTCTTATGTCTCTTGAAAGTTGAAGCTCTAATTGTTCTACATGATTGCTATAAATATGTGCATCTCCAAAAGTGTGAATAAACTCTCCTGATTCATATCCACAAACTTGCGCCATCATCATTGTAAATAAGGCATAAGACGCAATATTAAAAGGGACTCCTAAAAATATATCTGCACTTCTTTGGTATAACTGACAAGATAACTTCCCATCTGCAACATAAAACTGAAAGAATGCATGACACGGAGGTAATGCTGCTTTTCCATTGGCTACATTTTCAGAAAATGAAACTGAAGTGTCTGGTAATACGCTAGGATTCCACGCAGAAACTAACATTCTTCTACTGTTTGGATTATTTTTAAGTGTATGAATGACTTCTTTTAACTGGTCAATATCATCACTATTCCAATTTCTCCATTGATGCCCGTAAACAGGGCCTAAATCGCCATTTTCATCTGCCCACTCATTCCAAATACGTACACCGTTCTCTTGTAAATATTTTACATTGGTATCTCCTTTAATAAACCAAAGAAGTTCGTAAACGATAGATTTTAAATGTAACTTTTTTGTGGTTACCATAGGAAAACCTTCACTTAGATCAAAACGCATCTGATGTCCAAATACACTTTTAGTACCCGTTCCTGTTCTATCTCCTTTCTCATTTCCGTTTTCTAAAACGTGCTTTACTAAGTCATGATATTGCTTCATATTTCCAACATTTTCTATAAGTATCAAAATTAAAAAAAGCTTCAATTTTTTTGAATTGAAGCCTCTCTTTATAAGATAAAGTTATTAACGAATTGTTTATAGTTTATCCAATAATCATTCCTGCAATAGTAGCAGACATTAATGAAGCGATTGTACCTCCAATTAATGCCTTCATTCCAAATTGAGAAAGTGTTTTTCTTTGCCCTGGAGCTAACGACCCAATTCCTCCAATCTGAATTCCAATAGAAGCAAAGTTTGCAAATCCACACAACATATATGTAGCCATGATTATCGATTTGTTATACGTTAAATGTGTTGCACTTGCGACATTCTTCAATTCAGCTAATTGTATATAGCCTATAAATTCGCTAGCCGCTAATTTGATTCCTAAGAGTTGTCCCATCATTGTCATATCTTCAGAAGCAACTCCTATTAACCACATTAAGGGCGCAAAAGTATAGCCTAAAATAAACTCTAGGGATAATTGTTTATAAACAGTATTGGCTGCAATCATTTCATTCAATGTAGTAATATCTCCAACCCAACCTAAGATCCCATTCAACATAGCAATAAAAGCCACAAAAACCAGTAGCATGGCACCTACATTTACTGCTAAACGAAGCCCTTCTGTTGTTCCATTCGCAATCGCGTCTAAAATATTAGATCCTATCTTATCTTGCGAAACTGTAACATCTGTATTAACTTCCTCTGTTTGGGGGTATAAGATTTTAGAAACTACGATAGCCCCTGGTGCTGCCATTACAGAAGCTGCTAATAAATGTTTGGCAAAAATTAATTTCAAAGCTGGATCATTACCCCCTAAGAAACCGATATAAGCTGCCAACACGGCTCCAGCAACTGTAGCCATTCCTCCAATCATCACCAACAGCATTTCAGATTTATTCATCTTCTCTAAATAGGCTTTAATCAATAATGGTGCTTCAGTCTGACCTAAGAAAATATTACCCGCCACAGATAAGCTTTCCATACCAGAAATCCCTAAAAATTTAGAAAGCACCAGTGCTAACAATTTTACTATTTTCTGTATAATTCCCAAATAAAACAATAAAGATGTTAAAGCAGAAAAGAAGATAATAGTTGGTAATACTTGAAATGCAAAAATGTACCCAAAAGTATCCATATCAGCTACAAGTCCTTCAAATAAGAATTTACTACCAGCTCTTGTATAGTCTAATATTTCTATAAATAATTTCCCTACTAGATCAAAACCTTTTTGAATAAATGGTATTTTTAATACTCCAATGGCTATAATCAATTGAAGTGACAATCCAATACCTACTCTTTTCCAATTAACCGCTTTTCTATTAGAACTGAATAAAAATGCAATAACAATTAAAACAAACATTCCTAAAACTCCTTTCCATAAACTAGTTATAGAAAAGCCTTCACTTGGCAAAATTACATTCTCGCTTGTTGTGTTTTCTTCAATTACTAGAGGAGTATCTATATCAATATTAGAAAATTTAAAAACCACATCTCTTTCAGAAAAAACTAACGTCGAATCTGTTTGCGCTATTATATTATAGTATCTAATGGTATCTTTTGGCTGGGAGTAATTAAAAATTAGAAGATTATTTTGAAGAAGGTATGTACCTTCGGCTTTTAAACTATCTTTTGCTATTAATGAATACCTAAACTTTCCATCTTTTAAATGGAATACATCAGATTTGTCTATCTCTATAATTGATTTTCCTTCTTTTTCTATAGAAGAAAATCGCCAATTATTATCTACTGACTGAGAAAAGCTCAATAAAGTAGTACAACAAAAAACAAGTAATAGTATTTTTTTCATAAAATATATATGTGGTTAAGATCGTTTACTGATTTCATCTCTAATTTTAGCTGCTAGTTCATAATTTTCATTAGTAACAGCTTCATTTAATTGCTGATATAATTCATCTAAAGACAACTTAGAGAAGAGATCTTCTGAAGGCTCTAAATCTTCTAAATGCACCTCTACTTCTTCAGGCTCTAAATGATCTTCTTTTAAAGACAACTCTTCTTCAATTTTCAAATAAATACCCGCCTTATCTAAAATGTTTTCATATGTAAAAATAGGTGCTTGAAATCTGACTGCAATAGCAATTGCATCCGATGTTCTAGTATCTATAACCTCTTCTACTCCATCTCTTTCACAAACCAAACTAGAAAAGAAAATTCCATCTACTAATTTGTGGATAATGACTTGTTTTATATTGATAGAAAATCGATCAGAAAACGTTTTAAACAAATCGTGTGTAAGTGGTCTTGGGGGTCTAATTTCTTTTTCTAAAGCAATCGCTATAGATTGAGCTTCGAAGGCTCCGATTATAATTGGTAAGGTTCGTGTTCCTTCCATCTCGCTTAGAACAAGCGCATAGGCACCACTCTGAGTTTGACTGTAAGAAATTCCTTTAATAGTTAATTTTATTAGGCTCATATAGCATCTACATACATAAAAAAGGGCTGTCTAATTTTTTGGCAATCACCAAAAAATTAGACAGCCCTTTACTTGGGCACAATTTAATAAAAATTATGAGTTTTGTGCTTTAAATTCCTTTAGTTTATCGATTAATTGAGGAACTACTTCAAAAGCATCTCCTACAATACCATAATCTGCTGCCTTAAAAAATGGTGCTTCAGGATCTGTATTAATTACAACTTTAACTTTAGAAGCATTGATTCCTGCTAAGTGTTGAATCGCTCCAGAAATTCCTATCGCAATGTATAAATTTGAAGCAACTGGTTTCCCTGTCTGACCAACATGTTCTCCATGTGGCCTCCATCCTAAATCAGACACTGGTTTAGAACATGCTGTTGCTGCACCTAAAACATCTGCTAGTTCTTCTACCATTCCCCAATTTTCTGGTCCTTTTAAACCTCTCCCAGCAGAAACAACTACATCTGCATCTGCTATGGTTACCTTACCTGTTGCTTTTTCAATTTTTTGAGATTGCACTCCAAATTCCAAAACTTCAGCATCAAAGCTTTCTAAAGTAGCAGACACAACATTCTCATGTATTCCAAAAGAATTCTTTGCTAATCCTATTACCTTATTCTCTGTAGTAATCTCTGTATTGTTAAATCCTTTATTTGAAAATGCTTTTCTCTTTACAGTAAACGGATTTATAGAACTGGGAGCTGCAACTACATTAGAAGCATACCCTGCTTCTAAAGCTACCGCTACTAATGGAGAAACATACAATCCATCTATACTTGAATCAATAATTACCACACTTGCTCCTTTTGCATTTGCAACTTGTTTGATTACAGATGCGTAGCCTTTTGCATTAAAAACAGCTAGTTGATCGTTACTTACCGTAACTATATTCTCTACTCCATAGTTTTGTAGTTCAGACGCATCATCTGCATTAATTGTTAAAGCGACTACATTAGTACTTAATAGGTCGGCGACCTTCTTACCATAAGACACTACTTCGAAAGCAGATTTTTTAAATTTTCCTTCTGAGGAACTTGCATATACTAAAACTGACATATCTCTCTATTTTTCATCTTGAACTTTATTTCAAGATCTATTTTTTATTTCAATTTAACTTTACTAAATCACTTTTGCTTCGTTATGTAATAAGCTGATTAATTCATCAACATTATCTGCATCTACTAGCTTAACAGCTCCTTTGGCTGCTGGTTTTTCAAATGATTGAGAACTTGTTGTATTATTAGCTACAACAGACTCTACTACATTTAATGGTTTCTTACGTGCCATCATAATTCCTCTCATATTTGGAATACGTAAATCTGACTCTTCCACAATTCCTTTTTGCCCTCCAACTACTAACGGTAATGATGTAGAAACGGTTTCACTTCCTCCATCAATCTCTCTAGTTGCAGTCACATTATTCCCTTCTACTTCCATTCCAACACATCCATTCACAAAATTAAAATCTGTTAATGCCGCAATCATTCCAGGAACCATTTGTCCATTATAATCACTAGATTCTTTTCCTGCTAATACTAAATCATATCCTCCTCCTTTTACAATCTCTGCCAATTCTTTAGCTACTGAAAAACCATCCACAGCTTCAGTGTTTACTCTAATAGCACTGTCGGCACCAATAGCTAATGCTTTTCTTAATGTAGGCTCAGTAGTTGCATTCCCAATATTTACTACTGTTACACTTGCTCCTTGTTTTTCCTTAAACCACATGGCACGAGTTAATACAAACTCATCGTAAGGATTGATCACAAATTGAACTCCGTTTGTATCAAACTTTGTGTCATTTTCAGTGAAATTAATTTTTGAAGTGGTATCAGGCACATGACTAATACATACCAATATTTTCATTTGATTTTTGTTTTAATTTGATGGCTACGAAGGTACAGTTTATTTTTCAAAAATACTATGCATGCATAGTATTTTTTTCTTACTGAATTCCTTTCGAAAACGTTATCGCAAAATTATAATCTATTTTTTTGAGTTTCTAATTTTGTTTGGAAAATTTTGATAGAAAATTTCATACTTTTGTCTTCAATTAATTTTGACCATTAATAAATGAGAACAGTTCAGTTTAGAGAGGCAATTTGTGAAGCCATGAGTGAAGAAATGCGAACGGATGAGAGCATTTACCTTATAGGAGAAGAAGTAGCAGAGTATAACGGTGCTTATAAAGCAAGTAAAGGAATGTTAGATGAGTTTGGAGAAAAGCGTGTTATAGATGCTCCAATTGCTGAGCTTGGTTTTGGCGGTATTGCTGTTGGTTCTGCTATGAATGGCAATAGACCAATTGTAGAGTACATGACATTCAACTTTTCTTTAGTTGGAATCGATCAAATTATAAACAATGCTGCAAAAATCAGACAAATGTCTGGAGGTCAATTCAATTGCCCCATTGTATTTAGAGGCCCTACAGCATCTGCTGGTCAATTGGCCGCTACACATTCTCAAGCTTTTGAAAGTTGGTATGCCAACTGTCCTGGCTTAAAGGTAGTAGTTCCTTCAAATCCATATGACGCTAAAGGATTATTAAAAGCAGCTATAAGAGACGATGATCCAGTTATTTTTATGGAATCTGAGCAAATGTATGGTGACAAGATGGAAATCCCAGAAGGAGAATATATCATTCCTATTGGAGTTGCTGATATTAAAAGAGAAGGTACAGATGTAACAGTTGTCTCATTTGGAAAAATTATTAAAGAGGCATACAAAGCCGCTGAAGAATTAGCAAAAGAAAATATTTCTATAGAGATTATTGACTTAAGAACTGTAAGACCAATGGATCATGCTGCTATTGTAAAATCAGTTCAAAAAACAAATCGATTGGTTATTTTAGAAGAGGCTTGGCCTTTTGGTAGTGTTGCTTCTGAAATAACATTTAGAATTCAAGACGAAGCATTTGATTATTTAGATGCTCCTATCAAAAGAATTACAACTTCTGATACTCCTGCACCTTACTCTCCAGTTCTTTTAGAGAAATGGTTACCAAACAGTAATGATGTAGTAAAAGCTGTAAAAGAAGTTTTATACAAATAAATAAAGATAATTAACGTTATATAAACTTCATCGGCATAAAAGTTGATGAAGTTTTTTTCTAATGAAGAAATCCTTACTACTACTATTTTTTACTTTTTCAATTGTCTTGGGATATTCTCAAACGAAAGTAAGCGGCAAAATATTTGACGAAGAAAATAAGCCCATTGCTTATGCTAATATTCTTTTTAAAGGATCAATAGAGGGCACAACTACTGATGAAAATGGTAAATTTTACTTAGAGTCTTCTAAAAACTGGAAAACTTTAGTGGTTTCGTTTATTGGATATAAAACCATAGAACTAACACTTACTAAAAGAGTAACATATAATATAAAAATCAATCTTAAAGAAGAGGCTGATACTTTAGATGAGGTAAGAATTTTTGCAGGAAAGCAGCCCAAGAAAAATAATCCTGCCATTGCTATTTTACGTAAAATATGGGAAAGAAGGCAGAAAAATGGTGTTAAGATGTTTAAACAATATCAATACAATAAATATCAAAAAGTAGAATTTGATTTAAATACTATTGATAGTGCCTTAATGAAAAAACGCTTATTTAAAGGATTAGAGTTTGTATTTAAAAACATTGATACTTCTAGGGTAACTGGTAAAACTTATCTTCCAATTTTCTTAAATGAATCTGTTACCGAAGTTTATGGAGATAATGATCTCAAAAAGGAAAGGTCCATTTTAAAAGGAAATATTAATTCTGGTTTTAGTAATAATCAGGCTATTATTGATTTTATAGATGACTTATATTCAGAGTATAACATCTATGACAACTACTTAAAATTCTTTGATAAAAGTTTTGTAAGCCCACTTTCTAAGACAGGGATTAGTAATTATAATTATGCATTAACTGATAGTGCATTTATCGATAATAAATGGTGTTATAATATTATATACTACCCTCGAAGAAAAAACGAATTGACTTTTAAGGGTGATTTTTGGGTAAATGATTCCACTTTTGCGATTAAAGAAATCAACTTACAAGCCTCAAAAAATGCAAACATTAATTGGGTAAAAGATATTTATATAGAACAAGAATTTGATTTAATAAATGATTCTGTGTTTCTATTAAAAAGAGATTATTTCCTATCTGATTTTGCCTTAAGCAAGCGTGAGAAATCTAAAGGGGTATATGGTAAAAGGACAACCATTTACAACAAGTATGAATTTAATAAACCTAAGGGTAAAAAATTCTATGACCAAAAAGTCTATGAGTATGATGAGGAGGCTTATAATAAATCAAAAGATTTTTGGGAGAAAAACAGACTTGAAGCTTTAAATAAAGACGAACAGGGAATTTATACATTACTAGACACCTTAAAAACAGTAAAAAAGTTTAAAAATCTATATGCTATAATTGCTACTGCTTCGACAGGTTACTATGAATTTAAAGACCTTAATTTTGATTACGGTCCAATATTTTCAACTTTTGGGTTTAACGATGTAGAAGGGTTAAGGCTTAGAGCTGGAGGAAGGACTTATTTTGGGCGTAATGATCCTTGGCGTATCCAAGGGTACACAGCTTATGGCTTTAAAGATGAAAAATTCAAGTATGGAATTCAAGGAAAAGTATTATTAGACAAGAAAAATAGAATTATTTTATCTGGTGGTAATAGGCGCGACGTTGAACAGATTGGAGCTACATTAACTGCCTCTACAGATGTTTTAGGGAGAAGTAATGGTTCTTCTTCTTTAGTAGGGACTGGTGCCAATGATAAGTTAACCAACATTAATTTATCTATGATTACTGGAGAAATAGAACCTGTGAAAAATTTAGTTTTTAGAGTATCTGCAAATTATAAGACTTTAGAATCTGCTTCACCTACTTTTAGTTTAGATTATAATGATTTAGACTCCCCTACTGGCGTGTCTTCCATCATAAAACAATACGAAACTATCTTTTCTGCTGCTTTTTTTCCTGGCAGAAAAACATCTGGATTTGGTGTAGAAAGAGATAATGTAAATGATAATGTCACTAATATTTTCATGCAAATTACTAGAGGAGATAAAGGTGTTTTGAACGGAGATTTCAATTATACTAAAATGCAATTTTCATATACACAGCATTTCCAAATTGGAGGTTTTGGCCGATTACGAACTTCATTCGAAACTGGTAAAACTTTTGGCGAGGTTCCATTGGCTTTATTAAGTGTAGTGCCAGGAAATCAAACCTATTTTGCATTCTTCAATACCTTTAATCAATTAGATTTTTACGAGTTTGTTACTGATACTTATACTACCTTCCATATGGAGCATAATTTTAACGGACGTATTTTTTCTAGAATACCATTGCTTCGAAGACTTAACCTAAGAGCTATTGTTGGATTTAGAGCTGCATGGGGTAGTCTTTCTAATGAGAATATTGCTTTAAACACAACTGGAAACCCAGTTGAAATTCCTCTAATTGCACCCAATGAAAGTCCATACTATGAGTACAGTATTGGAGTTGGCAATATTTTAAAAGTTCTTCGAGTAGATTTTAACTTTAGAGGAAACTATCTAGACAATCCTGGTGCAAGAAAATTTGGAATCACTTTTGGTACTGGGTTTTCGTTTTAAACAACTCTCTTAAAGGACTTCCTGTATTTCCTGACGGTAATTGAAAATTAAACAACATTGCTATTGTTGAAGCAATATCTGTTATAGTAACTTTTCTTACAGACACCTCTTGTTTAGGAATTCTGTTCCCAAACCATACTAAAGGGACATGCGTATCATAATTATATCCTGATCCATGTGTAGTTCCTTTAATCTCTTCTACTAAAATTTCTGAATTTCGATTTTGAACAATCCCCGGTAAAAAAGTGATAGTTAAATCTCCTGAACGTTTCTCGTAAAATCCATCTTGAACTAGTCTTCGAGTATCAGTATATTGATATGTTTGTAATTGAAAAGAGGTAAGTACATTTTTAATTTCTTTCTGATTTATTAAAAACGAAGCAGCTACTTGTTGAAACTCGCTAAGAATAATATTCTTACTTTGTATCAAATTTCTATTAAAATACACATGCTCTGAATCAAATTTTTGAATCCATTCTTGCTGTCCATATTTTTTATTCAAAAAAGCCGCTAATTCTGATCTGTTTTTTTTAATTCTAGCCACTCCTGTAGGGAGCCTTAACTTTTTTAAATATGAGGCAACGGGAACTGCTCCATGATCTGAAGTTAAAAACAGTGTGTATTTATCTTTTCCTATCTTTTCATCTAGAAAATCTAACAAAGATGCTAATTCAAGATCTAACTGTATAAAAGCGTCTTCACTCTCTATCGAATCTGGTCCAAACGTATGACCAATGACATCTGTAGCAGAGTAACCAATAGATATCATATCCGTTACATCATCTTTCCCTAAGCTTTCATTAATAATTGTTTTTTTAGCAAATTCTGTAATTAATGTATTTGATCTTGGAGTGCATATTAATATTCTATATTCTGCATTTAGCTTCTTATATTCTTTTCGTATTTCTTTAAAAACATATGGAAAGGTTGGTGTTTTTTTTCCTCTTAAAGTTATTTCATGGTCATTGTCATCGCCAATACTTTCAGTATATGCTTTAATCGGATGTACTGTATTCCATGTTTCATTTAAATAATTATCTACCAATTTTAGATTATTAAATTCTTGCACCCATGTAGGCAAGCTATTCATATAATAAGAGCTACTTACCATATTGGGAGTATTGTTCTTAAAATCGTACCAATATACTGCATCTGCTAAATGACCTCCTGATAAAATAGCAGCTCTATCTTTGACAGATACGCTTATTACTTTTGATTTTAAATTTGTCTTTAATTTTAATTCATCAGAAATAGTCGTCGTAAGTAATCTTCTTGGGGAGGCTCCATAAATTCTTTCTTGTTTTCCCGAACCAACAATTACTGTGGTAGAGTCCTCAATGTTTTCTACTTCTCTATTTAAAACCCTATCAAACCAACCATTGCCAATAATTCCATGCATAGATGGTGCAGCTCCTGTGTGTATAGATGCATGACCTGCTGCTGTAACAGTAGGAATATAATTGTAATGTGCATTTTTAAAGACAAAACCATCATTTAAAAGCCTCTTAAATCCATTTTCAGAATACTTATCTTGAAACTTATACAACTGATCAAAACGCATTTGATCTATAGTTATAGCAACTATTAATTTTGATTTTTTTCCTCCTTTAGTTTGTCCTATTAAAGGTTCATTATTAAGGAACAGAAAAACTGTTAAAAAAATCGGTACAAAGGAAAAATACAATTTCATTTTCTTGACTTTAAATTATTAAGCGGTAAATGAAATGAATCTCAAGAAATATTAGAGGCAATTAATTAATTGGTACTAATTTCTAGCTTGTATTGCCGTGGAGTTTTTCCTGTATATTTTTTAAAATGTCTAAAAAATGCTGATTTTGAGTTAAACCCTGACTCATAGCCAATGGCTTCTAAAGTTAAATTCTCACTATCTGTATCTTTAATTTTCTTTTGAGCATATTGTACTCTGTTTGAATTTACTAACTCGTAAAAAGAGCTATCTAATTCAGTACTTATTATTTCACTTAAATAATGTTTAGGAATATCTAAAACTTTTGAAAGAGTGTCTAATGAAAATGTTGTTTCTAAATATTCATTAGAAATTAAAAAGAAGGCATTTATTTTTGCTTTCACATTTTTTTTCTCTTCTTCTTTTAATGGACTATGCTTATAACTTTTTCCTGTTTTTTTTATTTCGTTTACAACGGAAAAAAAGACACCAAATTTTAATCCAAAATACCCAATAATAATTGTAATAATAATAAATCGAATAATGTCAATCTGTTTGTTAAAGGGAATATTAAAAGTCGTTGTCGTAGTTACATGTAAAACTAATAATGAAGCACTAATCAATAATAAATATGCTACAATTTTTATCCATTTTAATTTAGACGCATAATCATCTGATCGCTCAATTTTTTGTTTCTCAATTTCTGTTTTTAAAATTAGAAGAGTAACTATCGGGTACCCAAAATGGACAATGATTTTTACGGTTAATACTATCGTATTATATAGCTTCATAGAAATATCTTTCACTAAAAACGCAGTGAGAAACACTATGATAAACGGAAGAAAATGCAACATATACCTTTTTGGATGCGTTTTTTTAAAAAGTGCTAGAATATAAAACAAAATTAAAGGTGAATAGCCAATAGATATTGTCCTTGTTAATATGACAATAAAATAATTGTTTGGGGTAATATATTCATAAAATATCAGTAGTGACAACTGCAATAAATACCCAAACAACCAAAAAACTAAAACCCAATCGTAATGTTGTTTGTTCTTTTTTTGAAGATTCAAAAATAAAAATAGTGCACATTGCACAATCCCAAAAATCAATATTTCTTTCACATATCAAATGTATACTTTCCTTTAAAAGATTACAATTTCGAAATCATAAAATTTGGAGGTTCCTTCGTTATTGAAATTGATTTTTAATTATCCCTTTTAAAATATCCTATTTGAGAATTCAGTTTTTACGAAAGGGCTTATAGAAGAAACATAAAGAATACTACAAAAACATACTTACAAAGAAGTAATTAATTAGGTAATTCAATACCTTTGCTTATTATTATAAAAAAGTATATGAACAATAAAGAAGCAAAGACATTCGACGTTTTAATAGAAATCCCAAAAGGAAGTAGAAACAAATATGAATACGATTTTGAATTAAAGAAAATTCGTTTTGATAGAATGCTTTTCTCTTCAATGATGTATCCAGCAGATTACGGATTTATTCCAGAAACATTAGCCCTAGATGGAGACCCATTAGATGTTTTAGTATTAGGAGGCGAGCCAACATTTCCAATGTGTGTGATGGAAGTTAAGCCTATTGGTGTTTTCCACATGGCCGATGAAAAAGGTCCCGATGAAAAAGTAGTATGTGTACCTGTATCTGACCCTATTTGGAATAGTTTACATGATTTAGAAGATATTAATTTACATTTAAAAAGAGAAATTACTCACTTTTTTCAAGTGTATAAAGATTTAGAAAAAAAGAAAGTCGATGTTGGTGGCTGGGGAAATGCAGAAGAAGCTTATGAAATATATCAGAAATGTGTAGATCGTTATGAAAACAGCGAGCACAAATCAAAAGGCAATTTCACCATATAAATTGATATAAATAGTAAGAATAAATTATAAAATGAAAACAACAGTATTTGTTTAAATTTCATGTACAATAAAGCGAAAAAAGGCTGGGTTTTTTAGGAAGTTATTTCATTAACAATTCATCAATAACACCTTTAATCAGATCACTATCTGGTCCAAAGACTCTTTCATTAACCAATTTTCCAGATTTATCAAAAATCAAATACCGAGGAATTCTACTAATTTTTAATTTTTCGTAAAACTCAGCAATCGGATAATTTAACGTGTAATAACTATTGCTTAAATTTTCCTCCATATTTGCTTTTTCCCATTTCGCAATATCTCTATCTATAGAGATAAAAAGAAATACTACATCTTTATCTTTATAGGTTTCTTTTAACTTAGGATAACTAAGAAACGCTTTTCTACATGGAGCACACCAGCTAGCCCAAAAATCAATATATACAATTTTTCCTTTGTTATCCTCTAGTATTTTTTTTAGGGTTGTTTCATTATTCTGTTCATCAATTAACCTTACTTCATTTGTTTTCTTCTCAGCCAATTTCAATTTCCTTTTTCCTTTTTCATTCTCTAATTCATATAAATAACTTGCATTCGATGTAATACTTTTAAATTTGGCAAGTCTAGATTTGAATTTAGAACCTGGATAATCTATTTTTATACTTTTCAAAAATGTATATAATAAAAAGTCGCGATTCGAGGAAGAAAGAAGAGAATTCTTGCTAATAAAATCAAAAGGTTTAATCATATTTACAGACATACCATTCCCTAGAGAAACAATTTCTCTTTCCACATGTCTAAAAGTGTAGTTATTTAAAAATACTTCGAAGTTTTTAATATGTAAGTCTTTATTTTTCAACAACTTGATATCTATTTTTTTTAAATTTCTTGCCCTTAAATAAATAATATTGTTTAGGTGATATACATATTCTGCTTTAGAAAGTAGTTCATTCTGATAGAGAGAATCTAGTACTTGAATTTGTTTATTATAACCTTTGATAAACTCTACTTTTCTATCTTCTTTTTGTTTTTTAGTAATAATTCTTTTGTGCTTATTAATAAACTCAAGATTACTGATTGGAAACTCAACCTTATTTAAAACTTCAGATACATCAGCATCATGCTTTCTTATTTCCCTATTTTGAACATCTAAATAAGGTTTACCATTCGAATATTCAATCATTGTAGAATCTCCTCTTCTTAAAATATAGGTATAGAAGCCATCTTCTTTATTATATCTAAGCTTTAAGTAAATTGTATCATGATCTAAGGTTTTTAAAAGTTTTTTATTCCTTTTATTAAATTCTAAAGGATACTCTTTTGGATCGTTTGTTAGTTTATAACTGATTACTGGACTCGTAACAAACATTACTAAGCTCATACTACTACTCTTCTTTCCCTCCTCAGCCTTATTATACATTTTTTCAAATTCTTTTAAACTTTTCTTTATACTTTGATTGATTAAAGGAATATTTTTAATACTCAAGTAAATTTTATTTTTATCAATTTTTTGAGCATTAATTTGAAATGATAAAAACAAACAACAACAAATAGTAATTATATTTTTCATATGCATTTTTTTGTGATTTATAGAGATTGTTATGGATGACTAACAATTGGACAATAATAGTAATTATATTGACTAGTAAATTTAACTATAAAACAGGTAAGCAATTGTTAATGAGATATTAAAATGTCCTAAAAAAATAATGAGTTAAAAAACATACAATAGTTTAATCACTATTTTACAATCTAACTTTTATATATAACTATAGTTTAATATAAACCCTTTAATATTCAACATGAAAGGGTTTTTCTATTTGGGTCGATTTTACTACTTTTGCCCAGCAATTTAACAAAACAAAATCGAATATGGGATCAATGATGATTTACATGCCAATAGCTTTGGCAATCTTAGGACTAGTATACATGCTAGTAAAGAAGTCTTGGGTGATGAAACAAGATGCAGGAGATGGAAAAATGAAAGAGATTTCTGACCACATCTACGAAGGAGCTTTGGCTTTTTTGAATGCAGAATATAGACTTCTTGCAATTTTCGTAGTAATTGTAAGTGTATTATTAGCGGTTGTATCATTTGTAGTACCTACTACACACTGGTTAATCGTAGTAGCATTTATTTTCGGAGCTGTATTTTCTGCATTTGCAGGAAACATCGGAATGAAAATCGCTACCAAAACTAACGTAAGAACAACACAAGCCGCTCGTACAAGTTTACCAAATGCTCTTAAAATTTCTTTTGGAGGAGGAACTGTAATGGGCTTAGGAGTTGCTGGTTTAGCCGTTTTAGGTTTGACAGCATTCTTTATCATATTCTATCGTTTCTTTATGGGAGGCGAATGGTCTTCTACTGGAGATATGACAATTGTATTAGAAACGTTAGCAGGATTCTCTTTAGGAGCTGAATCTATTGCTTTGTTTGCAAGAGTTGGTGGTGGAATCTATACAAAGGCTGCGGATGTAGGAGCTGACTTAGTAGGAAAAGTTGAAGCAGGAATTCCTGAAGATGATCCACGTAACCCAGCAACAATTGCAGATAACGTAGGAGATAATGTAGGTGATGTTGCAGGAATGGGAGCCGATTTATTTGGTTCTTATGTAGCAACAGTATTAGCTGCTATGGTATTAGGAAACTATGTGATTAAAGATATGGGAGGAAGTATTTCAGATGCTTTCGGAGGAATTGGGCCTATCTTATTACCAATGGCCATTGCTGGTGCTGGAATTATTATTTCTATCATCGGTACCATGTTGGTTAAAATTAAAAGTAATGATGCTAAAGAAGCCCAAGTAATGGGCGCTTTAAATGTAGGTAACTGGACATCAATTATCTTAGTTGCTGCTTCATGTTTTGGATTATGTTACTATATGTTACCTGAGACTATGAATATGGAGTTCTTCGGTGAAGGATTAAAAGAAGTTTCTAGAATGAGCGTATTCTATGCAACTATAGTTGGATTAGTCGTAGGTGCTGTAATTTCTTCTGTAACTGAATTCTATACAGGATTAGGAAAATCTCCAATCTTAAAAATCGTTCAGCAATCTAGTACAGGAGCAGGAACAAATATCATTGCTGGTTTAGCAACGGGTATGATTTCTACCTTCCCATCAGTATTATTATTTGCAGGTGCTATTTGGGCATCGTATGCATTTGCTGGATTCTACGGAGTAGCATTAGCAGCTTCTGCAATGATGGCAACTACAGCTATGCAATTAGCTATTGATGCATTCGGACCAATTGCTGATAATGCAGGTGGTATTGCAGAAATGAGTGAACAAGAACCAATCGTAAGAGAACGTACAGATATTTTAGATTCAGTAGGAAATACAACAGCAGCAACTGGTAAAGGTTTTGCTATTGCTTCTGCTGCATTAACTTCATTAGCTTTATTTGCTGCTTATGTAACATTTACAGGAATTGACGGGATTAACATCTTTAAAGCTCCCGTTTTAGCCATGTTGTTTGTTGGAGGAATGGTGCCTGTAGTATTTTCTGCATTAGCCATGAATGCTGTTGGAAAAGCTGCCATGGAAATGGTACATGAAGTAAGACGCCAGTTTAAAAACATTCCTGGAATTATGGAAGGTACTGGTAAGCCAGAGTACGATAAATGTGTCGAAATTTCTACACAAGCTTCTTTAAAAGAAATGATGTTACCTGGTTTATTAACTATTGGATTTCCTTTAATCATTGCATTTGTACCTATGATTTTTGGAATGGACAATCTTGCAATTGCTGAAATGCTAGGTGGTTATATGGCTGGTGTTACTGTAAGTGGTGTTTTATGGGCAATCTTCCAAAACAATGCTGGAGGTGCTTGGGATAACGCTAAGAAATCTTTTGAAGCTGGAGTTGAGATTAATGGTGAGATGACGTACAAAGGTTCAGATGCACACAAAGCAGCTGTAACTGGAGATACTGTTGGAGATCCTTTTAAGGATACATCTGGACCATCAATGAACATCTTAATTAAGTTAACATGTTTAATCGGGTTGGTAGTTGCTCCTATTTTAGGAGGACATGGCTCTTCTGAAGTACATGCTGATGTTGATGTAATTGAAGTTCATGTTGATGGTGGAAAACACGATAAAACAAAACATGCAACTAAAAAAACAGTGAAAGTTGAAATGACTAAAAATGAAGACGGAACTGTAAAAGCAGTAGTTACTACTTCTACAACTGAAAATGGAGAAACGGTTACTAAAGATGAAGTTTTTGAAGGCACCAAAGAAGAAGTAGAACAAAAAGTAAAAGCTTTTCAAACTACGCTAGAAAATGTAAAAATCAAAGTGAAGAAAAAAGTGAAGAAATCAGAATAGATTTTTTACTTTATCATACTCAAAAACACCTTAAAGTAGAATTNNAATTCTACTTTAAGGTGTTTTTTTATCATCATAGCTAAGAAAACGCTACTCAGTTTATTATTATATCTTTATACAAGATATAATCACTAGTAATGATAAAATTATTAAAAGAAACTCGCAAAAAATTACTCATTAAAAACAAATTTAGTAAGTATCTATTATATGCTACAGGTGAAATATTCTTAGTTGTAGTAGGGATATTAATTGCCCTACATATCAATAACTTGAATGAAACTAACAAGAATGCTCATTTAGAATTACAGGTTTTAAAAGGAATTAAACAAGATCTACTTACCAATTCAGAAAATTTAATTGACCTGATAGAAATGGATTCACTTCTTGTAGAAGGAAATAAACATCTACTAAGCATCATTCGAAATACTAATTCAGTTTATGATCCAGGTTTGGATACTTTATTTGGTTCCATTAATAGATATTCTATTTTTTTTCCTCAAAGATTGGCTTATGAATCATTAAAGGAGATAGGTTTTGATGTAGTCAAAAACGAAGCGTTAAAATCAGAAATTATTAATTTATATGATTATACCTATACATCATATAGTGTTGTTGCTATGGAATTAAAAAGAGGTTTATATGAGAGTACTAACCTTATTTTTCTAAAACATTTAGATACCGGAGAAGATGTTAATATTAAAAGGCCTTTTGATTTTAATAAACTAAAAAAAGATCGAGTTTTTGTTAATTATCTAGCTCATCTTACTGCAGAGCAAAAGAATTTATTATACTTTACTAAAGAGCATCTTATAAACACACTAGACGTGATAGCTGAAATTGAGGATGAAATAGAAAAATTGGAGTAATAATACAGGTTCTAAAAAAGTGAATTTTTTTCAAACTTAAGTTTTTCTCCAGTCAATTTTTGACTCAATCTAGAAACTGCATAATCCGATAACTGTAATACTCTTGGATAGCCTCCCGTAACTTGACAGTCTCTCATTAAAACTATCAACTGACCTGATGGAGTCAACTGCACTGTTCCTGGCAACACAGCAGATGTCAAAATAGGCTTTAAGTCATTTTCTATAGGTTCATTTAATCGATAGCCTACTCGATTGTTATCTTCAGAAATGGTAAAAATTTCAAACAATCTTTTTTTCTGTACTTCGTTTAAGCAATCAAATTCAGGTCCTGGAAAGCATTCTAAATCAGGCTCGGAATAATGCTCTATAAACAATCTTACTTTAGAAAAACCTCTATCTAAATATGGTTTTACAGGATAGGTTTTTAAAACATCTCCTTTATCTAATCGCTGTTGGGTAATACCTAGAAGAAAGCTTTTACTTTTCAATATTTTCTTTGATTGAATTCCTCCTTGTACTGCCATATAGACCCTAGCGCCATACTGACGTCTTCCAAAAGATAAAACATCACCCTTTTTTACTTCGTATACGTTGTTCATTTCTATCGAAAACGTATTTATTTTAGGGGAAAAATCACCTCCCATTAATGCAATGAATGTTGCAGTAGTAAACTCGAACTTTCCTTGTCCAAATGTAATTTCTATCACGGCATCTGTCTTTCTATTTTTAAGTAAAGTATTAGCCATATTTGCAGAATGTGCATCCATATAGCCTCCTTGCGGAACACCTTTTTTTGCAAATCCAATTCTGCCATTATCCTGAACAGAACAGTAAATTCCGGGATGTACAACGTTTATCATACCCAATCATATTTAAGTTGATACATTCCTTTTTTCACTTCATCTTGGATTTTATAAAAAGCTTCTAAATTGACAGGTTGAAACTGAATGCTATCTCCAGCTCGCGCAAAGCAAGGCTGCGGTTTTGCGATATCAAAAAAGTTAATCGGTGACTTTCCAATAATATTCCAACCCCCAGCACTGGAAGAAGGGTAAATACCTGTTTGCTCTCCTCCGATCCCCACAGATCCTTTCTCAATTCGTAGTCTTGGGTTTGCTCTTCTTGGCATATGAATTTGCTTATCTAAGCCACCCAAATACAAGAATCCAGGTTGAAAGCCTAAAAAATAAATTAAATATGACGGTGTAGAATGCCTTTGAATGACCTCATCAATCGAAAGCTCTTTTTCTTTAGCTATTTCTTCTAAATCTAATCCAAATTTAGGGTCATAACTTACTGGAATTAACCATGTTTTTTGTTTCCTTTTTACTTCTTCTTTTTCTTTATCATACAATTCTTTGAGCTTTTCTACAGTACGTTCCAAACTCTTTCTATACTTATAATGTAGAGAGTAAAAATAATTGTGTTTATATAAAACCGTCAAAGAATTATAAGCTATGACTGTATCAGCTACTTTTTGATTTTTAACGACTATTTTTTCAAAACGAATGATATCTTGTATGATGGATTCATCAATTTTAGAAGGCCATTCAATTAAGATGGCCGATTCTCCAAAGGGTTTATATGTAAGATTATATTCTTTCAAGTCATTAATTAACTGTCACTTCGAGTGCAAACATGAAAAGATTTTGTATCGAGAAGACATTCATTTGCTTTCAATACAATTTCCTAACGGAAATCATTCAAACTGACATGAACTCTTTATTCAACTCTTCTAATATCTTAATCGCATGTTTATTGTCTCCATGCACACAAAACGTCTGTGCTTTAATTGGTTGCTCATTGCATGAAACAGTTCTTACGACAAACCTTTCCGACATTTTCTTCACATGCTCTACTACCTTTTCCTTATCAGTAATTAAGGCATAAGGCAAAGCTCTCGACACTAAAGTTAGATTATCGTTATAATTTCTATCTGCAAAGGCTTCATAAACAATCTTAACTCCATGTTCTTGGGCTACTTTTTCTATTACAGAATTATACGGAACATAGATTTTTATATCCTTAAAAACGTGCTGTATTGCATTTATTACTACTGTTGCTTTTTCTTTATTGATCGTAATTACATTATACAAAGCTCCATGAGGTTTTACATGATGTATTTCAGCTTGCTGTAAAAAAGCTCTTCCTTTAAAAAGTTCAAGTTGAGCTATTAAACTTTTCATCAACTCTTCATTAGAAATATCCATTACTTCACGTCCGAAATTCTTACGATCTGGAAATGAAGGGTGAGCCCCAATTTTTACATCATGCTCAATTGCTAACTTTATAACTTCATCTATAATTTCTATAGAGCCGGCATGACCTCCACAAGCAATATTACATGAGGAAATCAATGGCATTAACAGATGCTCATTATCTAATCCTTCGCCAATATCACAGTTTATATCAATCATGAGAATAGTTGTATTCCAAACACTTTAAAAACACCCTTTAACCCTAAAAGAATTGTAATTACTACAATGGAAAGTCCTAACACATTTTGAATTGTAGAATTCACATACTTTCCTAACACAACTTTTCTATTCACCACCCATAATAAGATTCCTGCAATTACGGGTAATAAAATTCCATTAGCTACTTGAGCAAACTTGATAATTTCTATCGGTTTAATTCCGAAGGAAGAAAAAATGACCCCAAGACTAAGAATGAATATCCAAACACTTCTAAACTTATTAGATTTTAGGTTACCCTGCCATCCAAAACATCCTTTTGCTACATAGGCAGCTGCTAATGGAGCTGTAATTGCTGAAGTGATTCCTGCTGCAAATAAACCGATGGCTAAAAAGTAGGTGGCAAAATCTCCATACAAAGGAGCCAAGCTTTTTGCTAAATCAGCAGCATTTGAAACTTCTCCTTTAGAAATAGAGGCAGCAGATACAATGATTGCCATAGAAACTAAGCCTCCTAGAATAATAGACACCATAGTATCTTTTTTTGCTGACTTTAAATCACCTTTATCTTTCCATCTTTCTTTTACTAAAGAAGCATGCAAAAAAAGATTGTATGGCACTACCGTAGTGCCTATCAAACCAATAATCGTGAGTAAACTTCCTTCTGGAGATTTTGGTATAAATGCACCTTTTAGTATTTCTAATATATTAGGTTTAGTAATAATTGCAGTCAATATAAATGACACACTCATTAAAAGGACTAATGTAATTAGTGCACGCTCTAAAAATTTATAATTACCAATATAAAGCAAAACAAAGGCAATTGCCCCAATCACTAAACTCATTATATTCACCGAAAACCCAAAAACATCAAAAATATGTTGGCCTAACATAGTTTCTAAGCCTAAAATACCACCACTGATATTTCCTGCTTCATAAGATGCATTTCCAACAACAATGGCTGAGAGAATCAAAACCATCATCAATCGATTTACTATGGGGTTTTTAATTTCTGATTTTATGACTTCAGACAATCCTTTTTGTGAGATGATTCCCAAACGAGCGGCCATTTCTTGTAAAACAATAGTTGCTATAATAGATAATACCATTGCCCACAACAAATTGAATCCGAAGTTGACCCCAGCTAACGTACAAAGAGTTACAGTTCCCGGGCCAATAAAAGCTGCAGCTACTAAAGTTCCTGGTCCAATATTTTTAAACAAATTCTTAATCATTACCGATAGAATTTAAGGCATAGATCGCAAAGCTTCCTAACCAATGACCTCCTTCATAGCTATCTCCAACAATATTAGGTAGTGAATAATTGATGTGTTCGTTTGCCACATTTTTCAAGTGATTGTATTCTGGCAACCCTTTTATAATGGCATACAAAGCCCATGCTCTAGAAAAATTAACACCATCTAAATGTACCAGTTTACCATCGTTTCTATCCGACACTTCACCCATGGGCAGTTGATAATTTTTATCTTTCATTTGAGGTAAGAACTTTCCAAACCATGTTTTAAATTCTTCTGTTGGTAATACTCGCTTCATAATAGCCGCTTCTTGTAAACATGGCGATAAAAAATCGTAGCCGCTTGGTTCCCATGAAATCGGACAATCGACATCGTTTGTATAGAATTCTTTGGCTCTTTTTTCAATCATCTCTTTCAACAGTAGATGGCCCACAGTATTTGCATAATCCCATGCGAAAGTGAGTCCAAAGGCTGTGTTGGTATGTTCTCCTACTCGAATTGGATAGTTCAATTTTGGCAAGAACTCTATATACTTTACCACTATTAAGTCAGTTAAAGGCTGTAAGTTTTTTTCTAATGTTCGAGCTATTTCGTGATCCCATGTATGGATTTCTTCAGCTAGCTTTAAAACCCATGCCCAGCCATAAGTTCGCTCATAACTTTTGTTGTATTTCCCATCGAAATAAGCAACTTCTTTCTCTATATTCTCTTTTGAAATATTGTGAAGCAACATCTTTTTCATCCCTTCTGCATTACTTAAGTTAGGGAATTGTTTTAAAAGTGAAATCATACTCCAATGACCATGAACCGAAGAATGCCAATCAAAACAACCATAAAAAGCAGGATGCAATTCCTTTGGAGATTTTAAGTCTTCTCCACTACCCATAGTTTGATTTAACTTATTTGGATACTCAACATTGATACAATGAATTGGCAATTGCGCCAGTCGTTCTGCTTGTGCTAGGTTTAATTTGGTTAAAGAAATTTCTTCTTTAACACTTTCAGTTTTACAACTAACAAGTAAAAGCAATAATAACACGATCAAAAAGTTTCTCATAATTGAATTAATATCTTCTAAAAATAGAAAAAAGAATCCATAAAAAAAGCATCCATGATGGATGCTTTAAAACAGTAGTTGATTTGATTAAAAAGAATAACGTTGCGGACCACCTCTTCTGATTTCCTCATTCGCATATTCTTCAAATTGTTTAAAGTTATTTCTAAATGCATTAGATAATTTAAATGCTGTTTTATAATACGCTTCATCATCATTCCAAGTAGTTCTTGGACTTAAAACTGATGTTGGAACTCCTGGGCAACTTCTTGGTTGTGCCACTCCAAATACAGAATGAATATGATAATCTTCATAGGTGTAATCTCCTAAATCGCCATTTAAAACAGCCGTAATCATTGCTCTTGTGTATTTTAAAGCCATTCTTTTTCCAACACCATATTGACCACCAGACCAACCAGTATTTACCAACCAAACATTTACACCAGCTTCTTTCATTTTAGTACTCAACATTTCTGCATAACGTGTTGGATGTAATGGCATAAATGGCGCTCCAAAACATGCCGAAAAACTTGGCACCGGCTCTGTAACACCTGCCTCAGTTCCGGCTACTTTAGCAGTATATCCCGAAATGAAATGATATGCAGCTTGACTTGGCGTTAATTTTGATATTGGAGGCAATACTCCAAAGGCATCGGCAGTTAAAAAGAATATATTCTTTGGATTTTTACCAATCGATGGTTTTTGAATGTTATCAATATGATAAATAGGATAGCTTACTCTTGTATTTTGTGTTATGGAGGTGTCTGAAAAATCAATAACTCCATTTTCATCCATGATGATATTTTCAAGAATAGCTCCTTTTTTAATTGCAGCATATATTTCTGGTTCTTTTTCTTGGGACAAATCAATTGCTTTGGCGTAGCACCCTCCTTCAAAATTAAAGACCGTGTTTTCATTTGTCCATCCATGTTCATCGTCTCCAATAAGTCTTCTGTCTGGATCTGCAGATAACGTTGTCTTACCTGTTCCAGATAATCCAAAGAAAATAGCAGTATCACCATCTTTCCCTACATTCGCAGAACAGTGCATTGGCAAAGTATTTTTAAATACAGGTAAGATAAAATTTAATGCAGAAAAAATTCCTTTCTTAATTTCACCTGTATATCCAGTTCCTCCAATTAAGGCAATTTTCTTTTCAAAATTTAAAATTGCAAAATTATGTTGACGCGTTCCATCAACAGCTGCATCTGCCATAAAACCTGGAGCATTTATGACCGTCCATTCTGGAGAAAAATCTTTTAACTCTTCCTCTGTAGGTCTTAAAAACATATTATAAGCAAACATGTTACTCCAAGGATATTCGTTTACAACTCGAATATTTAACTTGTAATTTTCATCAGCACATGCATAACTATCTCTTACAAAAATTTCTTTGTTAGAAAGATATGCTGTTACCTTTTTATATAATGCATCAAACTTATCAGAATCAAATGGAATGTTAATATCTCCCCACCAAATTTCATCTTTTGTAATCGCATCTTTTACAATAAAACGATCCATAGGAGATCTCCCTGTGAACTCGCCTGTATTAATAGCAATAGCTCCTAAAGAAGATTCTTTTCCTTGTTTTTTTTCTAAAGTTATCTGGTGTAGTTCGCTGGAAGTCAGCTGATAACGAATTGTAGCATTTTCAATTCCTAAGTTATCTAACGAAATCGATTTCGTGTTTAAATCTATCATTTCTAAAATTTTAGTTGTGTAAGATTACGTTGCAAAATTACATATTATTTCTACACTACATTACCAATACAACATTTTTATTCATTATTTTTTGTTGATTACTTTTTTGAGAAAGAAAATAAGCATTCTCAGCCACCCCATCATTAAAAACAACCCTCCTAGTGGCGTTATAAACCAGATACTTTTTGCTGGAACATTTAAAAGATAAATGGTATATATAGACCCTGAGAAACTTAAAATTCCTACAATAAAAAATAAACTAATTCTATTTCTAAGGCTTGGTTCAAATTCTTTATACGTGTTTACAAAAAGGAGTACAATAACATGATACATTTGATAACGAACTGCCGTATCTATACTAGATAATGCTTCAGGAGTTAATTTTTCTTTTAGAGCGTGGGTTGCAAAAGCTCCTATTATGATAGCTGTGAGTCCTAATAAAGTTGCAATGCTTAAATTTTTGTTCATATCTAACTATAAAAAGTGGTTTAATAAATAATGTTTTTTAGTACTTTCGATGCCATAATCAATCAAAAATAATCATTATTCTATAATGCGAAACATTTTAGTTATTGGAGCTGGAAGATCTAGTTCTGAATTGATAAAATACTTATTAGATAAATCCATTTCTGAGCAATTGTTTATAGTGGTAGCAGATATTTCTGTAGAAAATGCTCAGGAAAGAACTCAGGGACATAAAAATGCTCGAGCTATTTTCTTTGATGTCTTTAACAAAGAGCAGCGGCAAGAAGAAATTAAGAAAGCTGATTTAGTTATTTCTATGTTGCCCGCTCGTTTTCATATAGAAGTTGCAAAAGACTGTATTGTTTACAAAAAACATATGGTAACTGCTTCTTATGTTTCTGAAGAAATGAAAGTATTGGATGCAGATGCTAAAGAGAATGAATTGGTTTTTATGAATGAGATTGGTGTAGATCCTGGTATTGATCACATGAGTGCCATGCAAGTCATTGATAGAATTCGCGAAAATAATGCTAAGATTCTTTTATTTGAATCGTTTACTGGTGGTCTTGTAGCTCCAGAAAGTGACAATAATTTGTGGAACTACAAGTTCACATGGAATCCTAGAAATGTGGTTCTTGCTGGACAAGGTGGAGCTGCCATGTTTATCCAAGAAGGTACTTATAAATATATTCCATATCATAAGCTGTTTAGAAGAACAGAATTCTTAACCTTAAATGGAGATGGTAAGTTTGAAGCCTATGCCAATAGAGATTCTTTAAAGTATAGAAGTGTCTATGGCTTAGAAGATATTCCTACTATGTATAGAGGAACCATTAGAAAAGTTGGCTTTTCTAGAGCTTGGAATACCTTTGTACAACTAGGTATGACAGATGACACCTATACTATTGAAGATTCTGAAAACATGAGTTATCGTGATTTTACCAATCTCTTTTTAGCCTACTCTCCTAGTGATTCTGTAGAATTAAAATTGCGCTCTTATTTAAAGATCGATCAAGATGATATTATGTGGGATAAATTATTAGAATTAGACATTTTTAATCCTGATAAAAAAGTAGGATTAAAAAATGCAACTCCCGCTCAAATACTACAAAAGATTTTATCTGACTCTTGGACTTTAGCCGAAGATGATAAAGACATGATTGTAATGCATCATAAATTTGGTTATGAAATTAATGGAGAAAAACGACAAATAGAAAGTAGTTTGGTGGTAAAAGGAGAAAACCAAACCTTTACTGCAATGGCAAAAACAGTGGGATTACCAGTTGCTATTGCTGCTTTAAAAATATTGAATAAAGAAATTACTACTCCAGGGGTTCAAATACCAATTACCAAAGAAGTATATGAACCTATCTTAAAAGAATTAGAAGAGTTTGGGATACGTTTTACAGAAAAGAAAGTTCCTTATTTAGGATATAATCCTGAGAATGTGATTGGCTAAGAAATCTCTAATAAAGTTATAATTTCAAATAAAAATCTCCTGTCAGCTCTTTATACTTTTCGGTATAGTTATGGCGGGAGATTTCTATGACTAGTTCCTCCTTTACCAATTCGGTTTCCTCATAAGAGAATTCTAATAAACTACGCTTTATTTCAGAAGTTTCGGTTCCTTTTACGCGGCAAACTCGCGTTAAGAACCAATTGCTCTCTATAGCTAAGGAAACAAAAGCTTGTTCTTCTTTATAAGGTATAATGGTTACAAACCTTCCTGCTTTAGAAAGCAATTGGTTCGCTCCTTCAATCAATTCTTTGAATGATAATGATGAGGTGAAACGCGCTTTGTTTCGTGCAGCATCTTCCGTTTCAAACTCATCTGTATAAAAAGGTGGGTTCGAAATAATCAAATCGTACTCCTCTCCTTCTCCTGCCATTTCCTCAGCAAACTCTTGAAAGGAACTGTGGTAGCAAAACAATCGATCTCCCCAATCGGATAATTCAAAATTTTGGACCGTTTGCTCATACGCTTGCTCATCAACATCCACAGCATCAATGGTCATCGCATCGGTTCGTTGCGCGAGCATCAAACCAATCAAACCCGTCCCTGAGCCAATATCTAAAATCGAATTCGGAAAATCATCTACAGCACACCAAGCACCCAAAAGCACACCATCGGTTCCTACTTTCATCGCAGTTATATCTTGATGAATGGTAAATTCTTTAAACTGAAAAGGCTTACTCATATAGGGCGCAAAGTACTCCTTATTTTGGAGATGATTTAACGATAGGCCCTTAATTATTGTACTTTGTTTGGTTTTTGTATAGGTCTAAAAAAGCTTACTCCTTCAGATAAGCCTTATTTTTATAAAAAATTTACCTGTATGAAGATTTACTACAAAGTATGCGTTCTTATTTTCTTTATTTCTAGCCTTACCTACGGCCAGCAAATGCCAATAGATTTTTCGGAGAGCAATCATAATTTTACTGGATTTAGCGGTAGTAGCTCTTCTATACAAACAGATCCTCAAGACGGAAACAATGCTGTAGGCCAATTTGCAAATGATGGAAGCGCTTCTTTTCAAGGTCTTTTCCTAGACCTCAATCAGCCTGTAGATTTTGATAATGAAAAGAATATTACTTTACGGTTTTATGCGTTCGATCCAAACAATCATACTATCATTGTAAAGTTTGAAAATGGCACCAATGCAGATGTAGAAGTAAACATGAGTGTCCCTTCTCCATCAGCTAATACTTGGAAAGACATCACCTTTGATTTTTCAAACGCACAACTAAGTTCTAATGGAACACCCATAAACGCAACAGGTACTTATAATAAAATTACGATTTTTATTGATGGTGGTAGCAACACTCCCGGAACCTATTTAATAGACGATATTAATGACGGTTCTGTCCCTACTGATCCTAATGCCTTAGATGTCATTTATAATGACTTGGTTTGGGAAGATAATTTTGATGTAGATGGCGCAGTAGATAGTAATAAATGGCACCATCAGACATTTGGTCCTAATGGAGGGCAATGGTTTAATGGAGAGTTACAGCATTATACAGATAGCCAGACAAATTCGTTTGTTTCTGGAGGGTTTTTAAATATTGTTGCCAAAAGAGAAACCGTTACTCAAAACGGAGTCACTTTAGACTTCTCTTCTGCACGTTTAAATTCTAAGTATGCTTTTACCTATGGCCGTGTAGATGTTAGAGCGAAACTTCCATCTGGAAATGGTACTTGGCCTGCCATTTGGACATTGGGTAAAAATATTAGTGAGCCTGGAGCCTATTGGGAAACACAAGGATTTGGAACAACAGGTTGGCCTGCATGCGGAGAAATTGATATCATGGAGCATGGTTTACACGCTACCAATGAAGTAAGCTCAGCGATTCATACTCCTTCTAGTTCTGGTGCAACAGTAAATACTGATACACAAATGTTAGCAGATGTAGCGAATGACTTTCATATATATTCTATGAATTGGTCTCCCGATCAGATTACCTTTTTAATTGATGGTGTTGGGTATTATACCTACAAGCCTTCCGTTCAGGACAATGCTACTTGGCCTTTTGATTTAGATCAATTCTTATTATTGAATGTAGCTATAGGTGGATTTTCAGGAACTCCAGACCCAAGCTTTACAGAGAGTAGTATGGTTATTGATTATGTAAAAGTCTATCAAAACACAAGCTTAAGTATCGATGAAGTGTTTGCTAGCAAATTTTCTATCTATCCAAATCCAAGTTCAGAAGTTATTAATATTAGCACTAACGAAACCATCGATAAGGTTGAACTATTTAATGTTTTAGGACAAAGAATTATTAGCAAGAAAACTAATAATAAGCAGCTTATGACTACTGAAGTAAAGTCTGGTCTGTATCTATTAAAAATTTATTCGGGAAGCAAAAGCGTAACAAAAAAAGTGGTTATTAAATAAGAGCAGTATAAAAGGTTCCTATTTTTTAGTCAACCCAAGCAATTTTTTTAAATCTTCTTTGTCAGATTTTAACTCGGCAATTTGATCTAACAAAGCTTCAATCAATCTGTCTTTATCATTAGAGCTATCGTCGTTTTCTAAACGATATTCTTTAGGGGGCTCTTGCACTACATTATCATCACCAAACAACAACCAATGCACATCTGTTTCTGGGTATTTTGTAATTATATTTACAATTGCATTTGAATTCAAAGGAGAATCTTTAGCCTTTCCTCTAAAGTTTGCAGAAGTCATACCAATACTCTTAAAAAACTCTTCCTTTGTAATGGATTGTTTTTCAGCAACTTCAACCACTCTTTCTTTTATGTTAGTAAATATATTTTCCATTTTATTTTGATTTGTAATTTTATTTACTTACTTTGTAGATTACAAAACAGTAACAATATAACAACAATTTTTACAATGTCAAACAAGAATTACTATGATTACAGAATTAGAAAGAAAACAACTCAAGGAATTATTCCAAGGCCATTATGCTGATGATGTCTTAGAAATCCTATCACAACGAATGATTGTGAACAGAAATGGAGAGCCGCACAATGCAAAATACATTCGGATGGTTTTTCAAGGTGTTCGTAAAAACGCGGATATAGAAGCTGCAATTTGGCAATTAGCGAGTACAAAAAAGAAAGAATTAGAATTTCAAAAAATACAAAAACAAAGAATACTTAATAACAAATCTTAATGCATTTCTTTAGAGGCGAAATGTATTTAAGACTACCAAGGCAATTTACAGCCTACTTTGCCTTGGTTTTTTGGAACATTACTTCCTTTTTCTTTTTCATAATTCCCTGAAAGCCGCAACTGATACTATGTTGTGGCTTTCTTTTTCATGAGGTCTATAACTTCGTTTTAAGGTAGCTAATTATGTTCTCCTTAAAATTTTTATCCGAGAGATACGACTTTTCAAATTTTTGATACGCTTTTGTAGGCACCCCACTCTTTTTTGCAGCATTCTTAAAATGATTCAAAGTCAATGTTTCTTTTTTAGCCATTACCAATAACTCTTTAAGAACCTCAAACATTTTACTTCTTCCAAACTCATAATCAAAAGATAGCAATATCAATGGAGCCATATTATAGCGATAGCTTCCTGTTATCTGATTTGCTTCTGTAATCTTCGATAATGGAATATATTTTTTATCAGAAACCGACTTTAATTTGGAGTTGATGACTTCTTTGTAAAATGGTTCTCCTCCTATTTCCTGAGCGAATGTAAACGATAAGTATTCTGGAAATGACTCCAACCAAAACCAATACAATTTTCCAGACTGAACATTATTTCCGAAATAATTATGCCCAAATTCATGTGCATAATATCTATAAGATCCATTGCTAAACTTGCCTTCATCTGTCAAAATATTTCCAAAAGTATTTTCACCTGTAAAAGCAAAAGCTGGATATGTATTGAATCCCCAACTGCTCCCCTTTTTTCTTTTATTGACAGCTTTATGGTTGATGAGGTAAATATTTCCATCAAAAGTTTGATCTAAACTTTTAGCCAAATAGTCTTGAATAATCTTTACATTTTGAAAAATTTGCGAAGCCTTTTCTTGGGTAACCTTAGTATTAATAATGTAGTTTCCAGCATTCTCAACAAAATCATAATTCCCTGCAAAGAGAAATAGCGGCACTGCCTTTTGAGAAGTAAAAGTTCCTTTGGTTGTTTTCTGAGGTGCACTACCATTCATAAAGATAGACGAAGCTCCTTTCACTTCTATTTCAAGATTGTACCTATAACTATTGATCAATCGATCGTTTTTAACATCATAAATTACGGGATACCATTTGGTCTGCTCTGTTGCTCGAATCGTTTCATCATTCATTGCAATAAAACCCTTAAAATCAAATGTATTGTATGAATCATCATACTTTGGAAAAGCACCTACATAAGCTACCTGAAACGTATTGGGTAAGTCCATCACTCCTTTTGAGTTACCAACCACATACTGAAAGGCTTCTCCTTTCAATCTAGAGCCATCATATCCTAACGAAACACCATTGCTATCCAAAAAGTGTTTTACATTCATTCCTTTATTAATAAGAATGCTATACTCTTTTATCGATGTAACATTAGTAAGTTTTAGATCACAGCGGAACAATCCTGTATCCATATCCACGAAAACCTTCCCTTCTATGTGCGGAGTGGTTTGGGAAAATAGAGAAAAGCAGGTAAAAAATAATAGTGTAAAAAGTGAAGTTTGTTTATATGTGTCCATAATATCTAGGTCTTTATAATATAAAGACCTAGATATTTGGAAAAGGTAACATGAAAAATAAATGAATTCCGTTGATCCTAAAAGAGAACATTGTATCAGCAAAAAATCTTAATAAACTCTCACTCCTTTTTTATTTCTCCAAACTTTCAAAAACAAGCTTTTGACGTTTTTTGAAATAAAAAAACCTACAACTTTCGTTGTAGATTTTCTTTTGCAGAGAGGAAGGGATTCGAACCCTCGATACCGTTAAGTATACACACTTTCCAGGCGTGCGCCTTCGACCACTCGGCCACCTCTCTATAAATGTCATTGCGAACAAAGTGAAGCAATCTCAATCTTTAAAACTGATACTTCGTCGTAAACTTCTTGTAATAACTTATGCTAAGTACAAATCAATCAATCCTTCAGGAGTCTCAACATGCACTTTTTTGTTTTCTCTATCTACCTTCTTAATAAAATCGTCTATCATTGGAATAAAAATCTCTACAGCTCCTCTCTCAATTTCAAAGAGGGGTTGCGCAGCTTTATCATTAATGTTTACAATCTCACCTACTTCGCCAAAATTAACATCTACAATCGTAAACCCTATTACCTCGTGGTAATAAAATTTATCTCCTGTAAGTTTAGGCAATAGATCTAGCGGTAGATAAATGTCAGATTTTAAAATCGAATCGGCTTCTTCTTCTGTATGCACATCATCAAACTGCACTCGCAATTGATTTCCTTTGTGAAGTGAACTTTTTTCAATAAAAAATGGAACCAGATTATTGCCTAACTCGACAAATACTGATTCCATATTTTTATACAGTTGAGGTTCGTCAGTATCTAATTTGATAACCACTTCACCTTTAAAACTATGTTTTCTTACAATTTTGCCTAAATAAAAACAATCTTCTTTACGCATCCTCGTATCAAAACTACTTACTCAGCAGCTTTATCTTTAGTTTCTTCTTCTGTAGCTTCTGGAGCTTCTTCCGTAACTTCAGCTTCTGCAACAACCTCTTCCGTAGCTTCTGCTTCTGCAGCAACTTCTTCAGTAGCCTCTTCAGCAACTTCTTCTACTTCTTCCTCTACAGGTAATGCAGCAGCAATACGTGCTTCATTTACAGCTTTTTCAGCTTCTAATGCTTTTGCTTCAGCATCCGCTTTCGCTTTTGCTAAGTTCTCTTCTTTAGAAGCAACCTTACTCGCTTTTTCTTCTAACCAAGCATTAAATTTCTCTTCTGCTTGCTCTTCTGTTAAAGCCCCTTTACGAACTCCACCAGCTAAATGATTCTTTAACATCGCTCCTTTGTAAGATAAAATTGCTTTCGCAGTATCTGTAGGTTGCGCTCCGTTTTGTAACCATTTTACAGCACCATCAACATCTAAGTTAATAATTGCTGGGTTTGTATTAGGATTATACGTTCCTAATTTTTCTAAGTAACGACCATCTCTTTTTGCTCTTGCATCAGCTGCAACAATCCAATAAAATGGCTTTCCTTTTTTACCGTGTCTTTGTAATCTAATTTTTACTGACATACTTTTAATTTTTTAAGGTACACGTACCTTGGTTATTAATAATCTTACCATCTCGTGATAAGTGGGCGCAAATGTACAAAATTCTTTCATAACTAAAACAAAAACAAATCCTTAAATGTTTTGTCTTTTTCTAATACTTTTGAAATATGATTCAATTAAAAAACTTTCCACTAAAAGGCAAACACCAAAAGCCCATTCTTACAGATCTATATTATGCTAAAACACACACTAAAAAACCTTTGGTTATTTTTTGTCACGGTTACAAAGGCTATAAAGATTGGGGAGTGTTTGACAAAATGCCTACTGCTTTTGTTGATGAGGGTTACGCTCTCTTAAAATTCAATTTTTCATACAATGGCGGAACAGCAGAGCAACCTATAGACTTTCCAGACCTAGAAGCATTCGGAAACAATAATTACACCATAGAATTAGATGATTTGCATACGGTCTTGGATTGGATAACTACTTTCCAGGATTATGATGACGAAATAGATACCACAAATATTATATTGATTGGACATTCTAGAGGCGGTGGTATCGTTACTCTAACAGCAGCTAAAGACAGCAGAATAAAAAAAATCATTAGCTGGGCGGCAGTATGTACTCTAGATAGATCTATGTTTCAAGAAGGCAATGCTTTAGACCAATGGAAAAAAGAAGGTGCTTTCTATGTAGAAAATGGAAGAACCAAACAGCAAATGCCACATTACATTCAGTTTTACAACAACTATCAAGAAAACAAAGAGCTCTTAAGCATAGAAAACGCCACCAAAAAAATAAGTATTCCGCATTTAATCATTCATGGTGATGGAGACACGTCAGTTCCTTTTTCTCATGCAGAAAATTTACACGCTTGGAATCCAAATAGCGAATTGTTTTGTATCCCAAATGCTAATCATGTTTTTGGAGCAAAACAGCCTTGGACAGAGAAAGAGCTTCCTGAGGATTTTGTTATGGTTTTAAAAAGAACTTTTCAATTTTTAAAGTGTACTTAATTGTTAATAAAACCACATAACTCGTTCCTCTTTCCCCTTTCTCTTTTCTTCTTTTTTGCATACATTTATCCTATCTAATTAGAACACTAGAAATCCACATTTATGTACTTGATTTTTGATACGGAAACCACTGGTTTGCCTAAGAGTTGGAATGCACCCATTACCGATACCAATAATTGGCCAAGGTGTGTGCAGATTGCATGGCAATTGCATGACGCTCTAGGGAATGTAATCGAGCATAATAATTTTCTAGTACAACCAGAGGGATATAATATTCCGTATGATGCAGAACGTATTCATGGCATCTCTACAGACCTTGCTTTAGAAAAAGGAATTCCACTAGAAGATGGCTTAACCTTGTTTCATGAAGCCTTGCAGAAAACTAAATTTGTAGTGGGACAGAATGTAGGGTTTGATATTAATATTATGGGGTGTGAATTTCATAGGCTGGGTATCGAAAACAATTTAACAACACTTCCTTTATTAGACACTTGTACAGAGCACACCGCAAAAATGTGTGAAATCCCAGGAGGACGTGGCGGTAAATTTAAATTACCAACCTTAACCGAATTACATCAGCACTTATTTGGTAGCGGATTTGGAGAAGCGCATAATGCAACTGCCGATGTAGAAGCCACCACACGTTGTTTTTTAGAGTTGATTCGTTTAGGTGAGTTTACCAAAGAACAGTTAGACGTAGATGCCGATTATTTTGAGAAGTTCTCTGAAGCCAACCCAAAGCCTATTCAGGTAATTGGCTTAAAACACATCAACCTTAAAAAGCAAAGTGAAAAAATTAGAAAGCGTTTCGCTTCTGAAAAAGAAGTAGAAACTACACAATCTACTTCTGAAGGATTATCTGCCTTAGAGAATGTTCAGTTTGCGCATCTACATAACCACACACAGTTTTCTGTATTACAATCTACTATTCAGATTGGAAATATTGTAAAAAGTGCTGCTAAAGATAATATGTCTGCCATAGCAATGACAGATACTGGAAATATGATGGCTTCTTTTCATTTTGTAAGAGAAGTACTCAATCATAATAAACAGGCTGCAATCAAAAATGAATTGGCAGAAGAAAAAGGAGAAGAACCTACAGAAACCATTCTAAAACCTATTATAGGTTGCGAGTTTTATGTCTGTGAAGATCACTTAGACAAGTCAAGAAAAGACAATGGCTACCAAGTAGTATTACTAGCCAAAACAAAAAAAGGGTATCATAACCTCGCAAAAATGTCTTCTATTGCCTTTGTAAATGGCTTTTACTATGTTCCTAGAATTGATAAAAAAGTGATAGAGCAATACAAAGAAGACATTATCGTATTAACAGGAAATACGTACGGAGAAGTTCCTAGTAAGATTTTAAATGTAGGAGAAAAACAAGCAGAGGAAGCCTTGGTTTGGTGGAAAGAGCAATTTGGCGATGATTTTTATATTGAGTTAATGCGTCACAATCAAGAAGATGAACGTGTTGTAAACGAGACCCTCTTAAAGTTTTCTAAACAGTACAACATTAAAACTGTTGCTACCAATAATACGTTTTATCTGAATAAGGAAGATGCCAATGCACATGATATTTTATTATGTGTAAAAGATGGCGAAAAACAGGCTACCCCCATCGGAAAAGGTAGAGGCTATCGTTACGGATTACCCAATGAAGAATACTATTTCAAATCGACAGATGAGATGAAAGCTTTATTTGCTGATATCCCAGAAGCGATAAGCAATATTCAAGAGATTGTAGACAAAATAGAAGTATTCTCTTTAGCGCGAGATGTGTTATTACCTGCCTTTGATATTCCAGAAAAATTTCAAGACAAACTAGATGAAGAAGATGGTGGAAAAAGAGGTGAGAATAATTACCTAAGACACCTTACCTATATAGGAGCTGAAAAACGCTATGGTGAAATTACTGATGCGATTAAAGAACGTGTAGATTTTGAACTGGAAGTAATTGAAAATACTGGCTACCCAGGATACTTTTTGATTGTAGAAGATTTTATTAGAGAAGCTAGAAACATGGATGTTTCTGTAGGACCTGGTCGTGGTTCTGCCGCTGGATCTGTAGTTGCTTATTGTTTGTGGATTACCAATATTGACCCTATTAAATACGATTTACTTTTTGAGCGTTTCTTAAACCCAGAACGTGTATCTATGCCCGATATTGATATTGATTTTGATGATGAAGGTAGGGGTCGTGTTATGGATTATGTAATCAATAAATATGGATCTAATCAAGTAGCTCAAATAATTACTTACGGAACTATGGCAGCTAAATCTTCTATTCGAGATACCGCTCGTGTGTTAGATTTACCATTATATGAAGCCGATAGGATTGCCAAATTAATACCAAATCTTAAACTGAAAAATATTTTTGGTGATGATGACAAAAGCAAAGGGAAAGTAGCAGGTTTACGTTCTGAAGAAAAGGATATGGTTAACGAGCTAAAAGCTATTGCCGATGGTAGTGGAGTTGAATCTGAAACCATTAATAAAGCACTCGTTTTAGAAGGTTCTGTTAGAAATACTGGAATTCATGCCTGTGGTGTTATTATTACCCCTTCGGATATTACCAATTTTGTACCCGTTGCTACCGCGAAGGATTCGGACATGTATGTGACTCAATTTGACAATTCTGTTGTTGAGAGTGCTGGTCTGTTAAAAATGGATTTCTTAGGATTAAAGACACTAACCTTAATCAAAGACACCGTTAAAATTGTAAGAGCGCGTCAAGGAATTGAACTAGATCCCGAAAATTTCCCATTAGATGACGAAAAGACTTATGAGCTTTTTCAACGTGGAGAAACCGTTGGAATATTCCAATATGAATCACCTGGGATGCAAAAGCATATGCGCTCCTTAAAACCTACTGTTTTTGGAGATTTAATTGCGATGAATGCCTTGTATAGACCAGGACCTATGGAATATATCCCTTCATTTATTAGAAGGAAACATGGTTCAGAAGAAATTGAATATGATCTTCCTGCTATGGAAGAATATTTAGCAGAAACTTACGGAATTACAGTCTATCAAGAGCAGGTAATGTTACTCTCACAAAAACTTGCTGACTTTACTAAGGGTGAAGCTGATGTACTGCGTAAAGCCATGGGTAAAAAGCAAGCAGCAGTGCTGGCTAAAATGAAGCCTAAATTCATAGAACAAGCAAGTGCCAAAGGACACGATGCAGAGAAACTAGAAAAAATATGGAAAGACTGGGAAGCATTTGCCTCCTATGCTTTTAACAAATCGCACTCTACTTGTTATGCATGGATAGCCTATCAAACTGCCTATCTAAAAGCACATTATCCAGCGGAATATATGGCTTCTGTATTATCTAATAACATGAACGATATAAAGTCGGTATCTTTCTTCATGGAAGAGTGTAAACGTATGGGGCTAGAGGTTTTAGGCCCAGATGTAAATGAATCTTATTTAAAATTCTCGGTAAATAAAAAAGGAGCTGTCCGTTTTGGAATGGGAGCTGTAAAAGGGGTTGGTAGTTCTGCTGTTAAAGCTATTATCGCAGAGCGTAAAGAAAACGGAAATTACAATTCTATTTTTGACCTAACAAAAAGAGTAGATTTACGCGCTGCCAACAAGAAAGCCTTTGATAGTTTAGCTCTAGCTGGCGGTTTTGATTCTTTTTCTGATACGCATAGGTCTCAGTATTTTTATTCTGATGAAAAAGGACAAACTTTTATAGAGAGAGCAATTCGTTATGGAAATAAATTTCAAGAAAATGAAAACTCTTCTCAAGTTTCTTTATTTGGAGAAGCTTCAGAAATTCAATTCCCAGAACCTGAAATCCCTTTTGTAGAACCTTGGAGTACCATGGAGCAATTGGCTAAAGAAAAAGAAGTAGTGGGAATTTATATTTCTGCACATCCACTAGATGATTTTAAAAATGAATTAAAATTTTGTAACGCTAAAGTTGCACATTTTAAAGAAGATCTGTCTAAATATGTGGGTGCTAATCTATCTTTTGCAGGAATTATTACAGAGGTACAACATCGGGTTTCTAAAGCAGGAAAAGGTTGGGGTTCTTTCTTTATAGAAGATTATTCTGACAGCTATGAGTTTAGAATTTTTGGTGAAGATTACTTAAAGTTTAAACACTTCTTAGTACCAAATTCATTCTTGTTTATCAAATCTACCATTCAAAAAGGATGGATAAATAAAGAAGGGGTTGAAGGCGAGCCTAGGTTAAAATTTACAGACTTTAAATTACTCCATGACATTATGGATGAATTATGTAAAAAAGTAACGGTAAACATCCCTATTCAGCAAGTCAATGAAAAATCGATAGCTGCTTTTGAAAAAATATTTGGAGGCGAAAAAGGAAAACAATCATTACGTTTTGTAATTTATGATGCCGAAGAAGAAATTGAATTAGATGTCCCTAGCAGAAACACAAAAATTAAAATTACTTCCGAATTATTAAATACGTTGGAAGCACAACACGTAAATTATAAATTGAATTAATAAAAAAATAATTATAGCTTGCTCTAATTATTTACATACACAATAGTACTATATAAATATACGTTTAATAAAAAAATGCATTTCATGTCTAATAGAATTAAATTTTTCGTCCTTGCTTTATTATTGACTTTTTTTTCTTGTCAAGATAACTCTGAAGTAACTGGCAACGTCCCAACAATTAACAAAATTATGCCTTTAGGTGCTTCTAGAGTAGAAGGAGCAAGACCCGTTCATGAAAGTTATCGATATGAATTATGGAAACTATTAGTTGATAATAATTGGGTTTTCGATTTTATAGGTACGATGAACGACCCAGCTTCTTATCCTGTTTACTTGGGACAAGGCTTTGATGATGATCATGAAGGAAGAGGAGGCTTAACATCTGGTCAAATTTTAACTGGTATTAATAATTGGTTGGCACAAGCTGGAGCTCCAGATGTAGTTCTTTTCAGCTCACCAGGTGGTAATGATGCCCTACAAAATTTACCCTATGCAGATGCTATTAATAATATTAATGCAATTATTGATGCGATTCAGGCATCTAATCCAAACGTTACCATAATTATTGAAAAACTAGCACCTGCACGTTCGGATCAAATGACACCAACTTTAACCGCATATTTTAATCAGATGCAACAAGACATTACAGTTATAGCTACTCAACAGAGTACACTAACTTCTCAGGTTACAGTGGTAGATATTGCAACAGGTTTTAATGACTCATTTTTTGCTGACAGTGTTCATTACAATGAAACTGGCGCTGCTTTTGTTGCTAGTCGCTACTATAATGTTCTAATAAATGTATTGAGGTAGATTAAAGAAATTACAACCTAATTTGTAATTTCTTTAAATAAATTTTCTAAACTTTGATTTTGAGAATTTAGTTCTAAGATTTTCAATCCATTTTCTTGTGCAAAATCAAAAATAACAGGTCGCATGTCTTCTTTTGAATCAAAAGACAAATACCATGTATTGTCATAGTTATTTTTATGTGATGTAAGGTTCGGGAGTTTTTTAATAAACTGTTCTTCTAACTTATAATCAAAGGTTACCTCAATAATCTGCTCGTTACTTTCTTTTAAGTGAGCAATAGGTTTATCTAATAAGATTTCTCCTTTTTTTATAATAATTACACGGTCACATATCGCTTCTACTTCCTGCATGATATGTGTAGAAAATAAAATGGTTTTCTTTTTTCCTAATTCCTTCAATAATGTTCTAATCTCCATTAACTGATTCGGATCTAAACCTGTAGTTGGCTCATCCAAAATGAGTACATCTGGATTATGCAATATAGCAGCAGCTATACCTACTCTTTGTTGATACCCTTTAGACAGTTGTCCTATTTTTTTATGGATTTCAGGAGTTAACCCAGTCTTCTCTATAACAATATCTATCTCCGCTTTTGGCACTTTAAATATTGAAGCCTGAAAAGCTAAATATTCTTTTACATAAGCATCTAAGTACAAAGGATTATGCTCTGGCAAATAACCAATGTGCTTTTGTGCTTTAATTACATCACTCATCACATTAATATCATTTACTACGACATCTCCTGTATTTGGTTTTATATAACCTGTCAATATTTTCATCATGGTTGACTTACCTGCTCCATTGGGTCCTAAAAAACCTACAATTTCTCCCTTTTTTATAGAGAAACTGACTTCTTTTAAAGCAATTTGATTTCCGTAATTTTTAGATACTGCTGTAACTTCTATTGACATACTACAAAAATAATTCAATTAATTTGATAACGTAATTTATTTAACATTAGTTCATAAAAAAGCCCGATTCTAGANNTCTAGAATCGGGCTTTTTTATGTTGTAGAATAATTTATTCTATAATTAACTTTCTTGTTGTCTGTTTTAACCCATTATTAATTTTTAACAAGTACAAACCTTTGGAAGTATTTTGAAGAGAAATACTTTCAGAAAATCTTGCAGAAACATTATGATAATTAATTTCTTTAACTAATCTTCCGGTAATATCAAATAACTGTAATTTCACATTATCTAATGATACGGTATTAAATTGTAAATTAAAGTTCCCATTAGATGGATTCGGATATAAATTAAATCCTTCAAAAGCAACGTCATTTAACGAAGCTGTATCGTCTAAAACGTTTATGGTATAATCTTCTACTTCTCCATCGAATGTTGTAGCAGAACATGATACAGGGTCTGTGTTATATCGTGTAGATACTCTCATGATTGTACTTCCTAAAGTCGCCCCAGCAGGTATTGTTATTGTTAATGGACTTAAAGTAGTAGCTCCATCTGTTACATTATCTGCTGTTCCCAAATCATATACTTCATTAGCATCATCAAAATCACAATCTTGATTCCAGTCTATCCAAACTAACGTATGCGTCGTATAATCTCCATGTGTATTTGCCTGTACTGTCAAATCATGTGTTTCATTCAGTTTTACATCTGTGCTCATACCTGTAAAGTCACTATATCCACCATTTTCTTTTGCAGAAGCATTATCTATGGTGTTAAAAACCACTCTAGTAGTACTTGTTTGATAACTTGTATTACCACTTGAAGTACATACAGAACAATTTTGAGTTGTAAATGTATTTGCTGGAGAGAAACCGCTATCACCACAGATGTTATTAGCTTTCACTCTCCAGTAATATGTTGAAGCTTGGTTTAATGCAGCTCCAGAATAGGAATTTGTTGTTACATTTCCGCTACTAATAATGGTGCTAAAACCACTATCTGCAGCTACTTCTACATCATAAGAGACTGCATTTGAGATTGCATCCCATGTATATGTCGGTGATAAACCAACACCAGTTCCTCCATTTGTTGGTGATGTTAAATTTAACGTTGCAAACGTACCGCTATATACATTTAACACTGCATCTATGTTTCTGGTAACAGTAGATGAAGAAGCAGTAACATCTATCGTATATGCTTGTTCAGTTGCCCCATCTAAATTACTTACCGTCATGGTTACAGTACCATTAGCATTTATAGATGTTGGGCTAAAATTAACGGTAGATCCTGCTGGTTCTCCTGTAGTTGAAAAAGTAACACTTTCATTAAAACCATTGATGAAGTCTAAAGTAATATCGAATGTTGCTGTATTACCTCCTGCATTACAAACCGATACATCTCCTGTTACATTGTTTGCTATAAAAGTTGGAGTTGATGAACTAATCGTAAAATTAGTTGAATTTACATTATAAAAAATATTATCTGCTGCCTCTACCATTATTCTTGCAGAAGTTGTTGGGTGATTAGGAATCACAACAGACTGAGTTCCATCATTAGGTGTATTAGACACCAACGTTATTGGGAATGTAACGCCTCCATCTGTAGATAATAAAATATTTACATTCTGACTATTTACGGGTGCTACATTTGTAGAACCAACTACCCAAGTAATGCTCTGTGTTGAACCTACTAACCAATCTACATTTGATGAAGGTCCATCAACGGTAAATGGCGTTATATCAACAGTAGTCACTTTCATATCATCTCTAGCGCTATTTCCTCCTCCTGCTGCATTATCTCTAACTACAAATGAAAAATTCATATCTCTAGCTACACTTGGAACTACCTCCCATGTACTGGAGGTACTTCCTCCAATTACTGTAGGCAATGCTGGCATATATCTGTTTGGGGAGCTTATAGATGAATTTGATCTAAATGCTGGTCCTGAGGTATTGGTAGAAGATGGTGGCATGTTAGCGACCTCATTATCTATTTGTTCCCAGTTATAAGACAATACATCTCCTGCATCTGCATCTGTTGAACTACCTTTTAATACAAAAGGAGTAGATTTTGGAATAGAATAATCTGCTCCAGCATCTGCTGTTGGTGTTGAATTACCTGTTACTGTAGTCGCTGCACAATTTGCAGTAGATTGAATTCTGCTCCACATTTGATCAATACTTACAGCATGAAAATGATCATCTGAATTGTTTTGTACATTCGGTGAGCAAATTCCTGCATATCCCATAATTGTAGAAGCACTTCCTGGCTCTACCGCAGTTGATGAAGTTCTATTACATGCATTGTTTTGTGTATGAGTTGCACCAAATTGATGCCCCATTTCATGAGCTACATAATCTATGTCATAAGGATCGCCTATAGGAGCTGCAATTCCTGTTACTCCTCTAGCTTTTGATCCATTTACACAAACAACACCCAGAGTAGCAAGTCCTGAGCCACCAATACTAAAAATATGTCCAATATCATAATTTGCACTTCCAATGGTGCTGTCACAAATAGTTTGCACCTCGTTAATCATCGTTCCTGCACTTCCATCAGAAATATTATCTGTGGCTGCATCTAAAAATATAATATCTTCATTGTTTGCAACTATTTCCATGCGAACACCCAAATCTCTCTCATATACGCCATTGATTCTTGTCATAGAAGTATTCATCGCTGACAAAACTGCTGCCTTTTTAACTGCATCTGTAGCTCCACTTGAAACGCCTTGCTGAGTTAAATGGTATTGAGCATACCCTCCAGAACAAACAATCGCTAAACGAAAGGTTCTTAAAATTCCATCATCTGCATTTCTCTGAGATACGTTCACTAATTCCTTTTTATCAACCTGCTCATCAACTTCACAACTAAAGTCTTTGTCTCTTTGTGGTAAACTAGATCTGTTGTAAGCAATATATGAGTTTAGGCTTTTTGTATAAGGATCTATATAAAAAGATTCTTTATTAGCGTAAAAAATAACACCATGAAAACCATCAGTTCCAAAACTAAACCTTGCTACGGCAGAAGGGTCATCCAAGCCTTGAGCAACATATGATTTGATCATTGGAAATTTTACTGACAACTCTGGCGCCATTGAAGAAGCTTCCTTCATTGAAAATCTTTGAATCCCACTAGGTGTTGGAAGTTCAATAACTTTAGATGAATTTCTTCCTAATGAGAAAGCTTCATTTTTAAATTCACTTACATTTATATTATAAACTTTAAAGTCATTAGGAATCGACTTCCTAACCTTTATTTCAGCTTTTGTAAATTGACTCTCTTTGTTTTTAACTAATGCCCATTTATTTGACTGAGAAAAAACGATAGAAGTTAACAAACAAAAAAGGAGATTTAAAGTAATTTTTTTCATGATGATTAGAATATGTATTGATTGTATGATATAGTCTCCAAATATAATTAAATATTTATCTTTGCATATCGATTTATGAACAAAAAAATACAGCTAAAAGATTTAGGTCTAAAAGATTATAATGATGTTTGGAGCTACCAAACTCAACTTTTAGAAGATATTATTTCTATCAAAAGAGAAAACAGAAGAGAAAAAACAACATTACCCACTTCAAATCACTTTCTTTTCGTAGAGCATCCTCACGTATATACACTTGGAAAAAGTGGCGATTTATCTAATCTTTTATTAAATGAGAAACAGCTTAAAGAAAAAGGAGCTGTTTTCTACAAAATTAATCGAGGTGGAGATATTACTTATCATGGGCCAGGTCAAATTGTTGGTTACCCTATTTTAGATTTAGAGAATTTTTTTACTGATATTCATAAATATTTACGCTTTTTAGAGGAGGTAATTATAAAAACATTGGCAGAATACAACCTTCGCGGAGAAAGAAGCAAAGGTGAAACCGGTGTTTGGTTAGATGTAGGAACTCCCTTTGCTAGAAAAATATGTGCTATGGGAATTCGGAGCAGTCGATGGGTAACAATGCATGGTTTTGCTTTAAATGTAAATACAAACCTTGGATATTTTGACAATATTATTCCTTGTGGTATTAAAGGAAAGGCTGTTACCTCTCTGGAGGTTGAACTGGGGAGAAAAGTACCACTTCATGAAGTAAAAGAAAAAATTCTTGTGCACTTTAAAAGTCTATTCGAAGTCACTTCTTTTACACATTAAAGGTCTAGTTTTAGCTGATCTGGCAATAATTTAAAAGATTTTCGGTGATATTTTGTTACTCCGAACTCCATAATAGCTTTTCGGTGTTCTTGTGTTGGATATCCTTTATTTTTTTTCCAGTTATATTGAGGAAACTCTTCGCCTATTTTTTCCATAAAAGCATCTCTATGGGTCTTTGCTAAAATAGAAGCCGCAGCAATACTCAAATATTTCGCATCTCCTTTTACGATTGTTTGGTGGGGTATTTCTTTATAAGGCTTAAACTTATTTCCATCTACAATAATATACTCGGGAACAACTTTCAGTGATTTTATAGCCCTATGCATCCCTTCTATTGATGCTTGTAAAACATTTAATGCATCTACTTCTTGATGATGAATAAACGCTACACTATAGGCTAGTGCTTTCTGTTCTATAATTGGTCTTAGTTCATTCCTTTTTTTTTCAGATAGTTGTTTAGAATCATTTAAAAATTCATGTGAGAAATTTTCTGGTAAAATCACTGCAGCTGCCACTACAGGACCTGACAAACAACCTCTACCAGCTTCATCTGTTCCAGCCTCATTTGCAAAGCCACTATAATTGAGTTTCAACATCTTCAAATATAAAAAAATCACCAACAATAATGCTGGTGATTTTCATTTAACTATTTGCAATTTTATTGAAACTTAGTAGAACTGCTTACCCATTCAGAATAGGTATTACAGGTCTTTAACTTAACTCTAAATCTCAGTAATTGCGATTCTCCTCCTATGTCATCAATTGATATCTGATGTGTTAAATCAGCTGTATCCGTAGAGTTGACATGAGAAAAGGAAAAAATAGTCCCCCAGAAAGCACCATATGTTCCAATGCTGCCCTTTTGAATTTCAATATCATATTCGATTAATCCAGGGGGAGGACAAATAGAATTACACTGAGGAGCTACATAAGACCAACCGATGGTAATGATCTCTGATAAACTTCCATTAGATGAATGATAATTGACATTGGTAATTGCATCTGCACAAGATGGACCGACTTCTTTAGTGTCATTAACATCTAAAAAACTTCTTTCCTCATTTAATTGATTATTAAGTTCTTTTGATTGTTGCTCCAATAAATAAAAATCGTCATTTTGTGTGCAGGAGAGTGTCAAGAATAGACATAACAATAGCGAAAACGCTAGATTAGCTTTTCTCATTTTTAGGGGATTAGGGGGTTAAAAAGCTAAATGTAGTAAAAAATTTAAAGAAATAATAATATGTTAAAATATTTTATGCATAAAATTATTGAATTTCAATTCCGTTTAAAAGTTTACATTTGCCACAGTGAATTTCTATTTAGAATGAAAAAAAATTTAGTTGTCTTTTTAATCTTGCTTTTTTTAGCTCCACAATATACTTACTCACAGAGAAAACTAACCAAAGGAGGTAAAGTAAATCTACCTAGTAATAATGGTCTTTTAGGAGGAAGAGATTCAACAAATACTAGAGAAACAAAAGTTACTCTGAGTGGTAAAACTAAATTTACAGATTACAGAATTTTTTCATTCTTAAAAGACACCGTTTATGTAGATACCACGCTAAACATTAAAAAAGAATATAAATTCAATTTTTTAAGAAAAGATAATTTTGAACTTTTAGCCTTTCATAATCAAGGACAAACATTTAATTCTCTTGGTTATAGCTTTAATAATATTTCTTCTTTCCCTGATATTGGTAGAAGTGCAAAACAGTTTTTCTACATCAAGAAAAAAGAAGTCAAGTATTATCAGGTTCCAACGCCAACTACTGAAATTCTTTATAGAACTGGGTTACAGCAAGGGCAAGTTTTAGATGCGCTTTTTACTTTAAATTTTTCTAAAAGATTTAATGCTTCTATTGCCTATAAAGGAATTCGCTCTTTAGGACAGTATAGGCGTTCTTTAGCAAGCCAGGGTAACTTTAGAGCTACTTTTCATTACGAAACTAAAGAAAACCAATATACTATTAGAGGGCATATCGCTTCTCAAGATCTTTTAAATTATGAGAATGGAGGGTTAACAGCAACTTCTTTGGAGGCCTTTATTACAGACGACCCCAATTTTTCCGAGCGAGGTCGTTTAGATGTCAACCTAAGTAATACTGAAACCTTATTTGAAGGTGAACGTTATTATTTTGAACATGATTTTAAATTACTTTCTTCTAAAAATAAAGATAGTGTTGAAAACAAGAAGTTATCTAACCTTAAAATAGGCCATATTTTAAGCGCTGAAAATAAACTATTTACACTCACAGAGAGTGCTCCAAATACATTTTTTGGCAACGCTAGTACTACTACTGCAGTAAATGAAACTGTTAAAAGCAGGCTAACTTCTAATCAATTTTTTTTAGAGTTTAATTCTAAATATGTGCTAGGGAAGTTTCGAGTAAAATCTATGCTTTCTAGTTTTTATTATGGTTACGACACTATTTATAATATAACAAATACACCTTCTAGAATTAGCTTAAAAGGAAATGTTTTAGGTTTTGGTGCAGATTGGCAAGCTAAGATTAAGAACTTTTCTTTAATTGCTGATGCTCAACTAACACCTGGAAATAGCAAGTTGGGTGGTAGCCATCTGGCTGGAAAGGCGATCTATAGAAAGGATAGTCTTTTTACTTTAAAGGCTTCATTATTGGTAAACTCTAAATCACCAAACTTTAATTTCCTTTTGCATCAAAGTACTTATGATGATTATAACTGGGATAATAATTTTAATGATGTTAACACCCAAGATATTGGTTTTGCTATTGAGTCGAAATGGATAAATGCCTCGGCTAACTTTACCAACATAGAGAACTATACCTATTTTGATGAAAATAATGCACCTCAACAATCATCAGAAAATATTACCTATTTAAAAATCAAAGCTTCTAATGAGTTTACATATGGGAAGTTTGCGCTTAATAATACCATCATGTATCAAAATGTAAGTGCAGGAAGTGCTGTTTTTAGAGTGCCAGATTTTGTTACTAGAAATACATTGTACTATAGCGATTATTGGTTTAAAGGAAAGCCTTTGCAAGTTCAAATTGGCGCTACTTTTAAATATTTCACAAGTTATAAAGCAAATGCTTTTAATCCTTTATTAGCTGAGTTTACTATACAAAACACTACAGAAATAGGATATCCTACAGTTGATTTATTTTTTAATGCACAGGTAAGAAGAACTCGTATTTATTTTAAAATAGATAATGTGACTTCAAATTTTGGTGAAAAGAATTATTTTTCTGCACCTAATTATCCCTATCGAGATTTTGTAATTCGTTTTGGATTAGTATGGAACTGGTTTATTTAGTGGCTAGCTGTCTGATTTTAATTTTAAAAGCAGCAAAGAGTAAAGTCATAAATGGCGATAGCCAATTAAAGATTGCATATACAAAATACTCTCCTACACTTACGCCTAAGACTCCAGAATGATAAGCCCCACAAGTATTCCATGGCACCAAAACGGAAGTAACGGTTCCTGAGTCTTCTAACGTTCTGCTTAAATTTTCAGGCGCTAATCCTTTTTCTCTAAAGGCTTTTGCATACATTTTCCCTGGAACAACTATGGCTAAATATTGATCCGAAGCTGTAGCGTTTAAACCAATACAAGTAAGTACCGTACTTGCAAACAATCCAAAGATTGAATCAAATAAATTTAATACAAAACTACTGATTCTTGCTAAGGCTCCGATTGCATCCATCACCCCTCCAAAAACCATAGCACATAATATCAACCAAACTGTATTCATCATTTTCACCATACCCCCAGCTGTAAACAAACCTTGTAAAGTAGTATTATCAGTAGCTACTGTGGTTTTTACTGTAATTGCATTCATAACCCCTTTATAAGCAGAATTAAAGGTTAAATGCTCAACTCCAGCAACTTGCGCTACAACATGAGGTTGAAATATTAGTGCAAAAACAGCCGCTAAAATAGTTCCTGCAAGTAGCGCAATCAGTGGCGGCGTTTTCTTAATAATTAAAAAGATTACAGCAATTGGAACTATGAATAACCATGGGCTGATATTAAATGCCTTATCTATATCACTTAACATCACACTTGTATCTGCCTGGCCGTTAGTATTTATTGTTAAACCTATTATTATAAAAACTAAAAATGTTACTATAAAAGTAGGAACCGTTGTATATGCCATATATTTAATATGGGTAAATAAATCTGTTCCTGCCATCGCTGGTGCTAGATTTGTAGTATCTGACATCGGCGACATTTTATCTCCAAAATAAGCTCCAGATAAGACCGCTCCAGCTGTCATTCCCATTGAAATACCTAAAGCTTCTCCAATCCCAACTAGTGCAATACCTACGGTTGCTGCTGTGGTCCAAGAACTCCCTGTAGCAATAGAGATAATGGCACAAATAATTAAACATGCAGGTAAAAATATTGCTGGGTTTAAAATTTGTAAACCATAATAAATCATCGCTGGGATGATCCCACTAATCAGCCAAGTTCCAGCTAGTGCACCAACCATTAATAATATCAATATCGCGCTGGAAGTTGATTTTACGTTTTCAGCTACTTCTTCCATCATTCTAGAAAATGATACTTTATTTCTAAACCCAACAAATGCTGCTACAGCTCCCCCTAATAATAAAATAAACTGATTACTCCCACTTAATGCATTATCTTCAAAAACAAAAAGAACATTATATCCTAGCATTCCTACCAAGGCAATTATTGGAATAAAAGCCTCCCAAATAGAAAGTTCTTTATTCTCCATAATATGTTGGTCTCCAACTTTAACTTCTGATAGGTTTTTATCGTCTTGCATGATATTCTTTTTGGTTTTGTAATGTTACGATTTTAAGAGAAGTTATACAAGTGGAATAGGTTTCTTACTTTTGCTGCCATGGATTCATTAACTCAGATTGTTCTAGGGGCAGCTTGTGGAGAGATTGCACTAGGCAAAAAAATTGGCAATAAAGCTATTTTATTTGGAGCTATTGGGGGGACTATTCCTGATTTAGATGTAATTATAGGAAATCTGTTTTTTAATAATAAAATAGATAGCACAGCTTTTCATAGAGGTTTTATGCACTCAATGCTGTTTGCCGTTATTGCTTCCCTTATTATAGGTTTTATTGTTTTTGAGTTATATAATTCGAGAACAAGAAAGGGTACCACTACCGTTAAAGATTGGATGTGGTTATTCTTTTTATCGATTTTTACGCACCCTCTTTTAGATAGCTTTACGCCATACGGAACACAATTATTTTTGCCTTTTACAGATTATCGCGTAGCTTTTAATAACATTTCTGTGGTTGACCTTGCTTATACTTTTCCGTTTCTATTTTGTATGATTGGCACCATGTTCTTTAAAAGAGAAAACCCTAAAAGAATTAAGTGGACAAAAGCTGGACTATACATTAGCTCTATTTATATGTTGTTTACCATAGGAAATAAAATATATGTCGATAGCGTTTTTAAAAAATCATTTCAAGAAGCAAATATTTCATTTGATAGATTTAGTGCTCAGCCTAGTATTGGGAACACTATTTTATGGTATAGTGTAGCAGAAAGTAAAGAAAATTTCCATGTTGGTTTTTATTCTTTATTCGATTCTAAAAACCGAATGGATACGATTTATACTATTGCAAAAAATCATCATTTGTTAAATGTCAATCACCCAGACATCAAAACGTTACGATGGTTTAGTAATGAATATTATAGGCTTTCTAAAAGTGACACACTCAATTTCATAAACTATACAGATCTAAGGTATCCTTTTTTAAACCCAAAGAATCCCAATTCTGCTCTCTTTACTTTTCCTTTAATAAAAGAAGGAGATAGATATAACATCTCTCCTTTTAGAGGAAAAATCGATGCTGATGGTTTTGCTAATTTTTGGGAACGATTAAAAGGGATTTAAAAAACTCAACTGAAATTATCATATAAATAAAAACCCAAGTAAGAACTTGGGTTTTTATTTTACGATTTTACGAAGACAATTTTTTCGGTTTGCTTCTCAACTACTTGCTTAAAAAACTCCTTTAATTGACTATAATAATTTGGTAGTATAGTTCCTTTATTAAATTGTAATAAAGAATTTATTTTTATTTTATTGCCAACTTGTTTAGCTTGAAATTTAAACAACCCTATACCATCAGGTAACCCAATAGCTGCTACAGTAGGTATAGTTTCAACCTTATACCCTTCAGGTATTTCAATAGTAACTGTATTTTTATTCTTCCAAGGAATCCCAAAATCTACAGGATATTTTCTTTCATTTGCCTTAAGTGGATTTGTTTTCATAGCAAAAAACAAGAGAGGGCTAATATATAGCTTACCACTTATTTGTTCTACTAAGTCTTCTGATGAAAATTTAAATAACCTTGCTAAAGGTTTATTTAGATTCTTTTCATTTGTTACTTTAAAGTTATCAATCTCAATATCATAATCTTCTTCTATTTTAGAAATTACATCTTCTTCTTTTATAGGGTTGTTTCTTTTTCTATAATTTAATGCACTTAATCCTGCATATTTTGTTCTGACCATACCTTCTACCATTCCATCATCTGATACTTTTACACTTATAAAATTATCATCTAATCGATGTCTTTTAGGGATTAGAGAAACCCATGATGAAACGATGTTATCTCTTACCAATCTGCCTCTCCAATTCATTACTCTAAAAGGCAATACATTCACAGTACTATATTCATCAGTAGCATCTAATAAAATATCACCACTGGGCAAGCTTACCGATGAAATCACATAATTAAATCCACTATTAGTAGGAGAAACAGGAATCCCATAAGACCTAGTACTGGTTAAAACTGGATTGGCATCAAAACCAGCCTCTCTCAGCATAGCTGTTAATAATAAATTAATTGTCCCTACATTACCTACTCCCTCTTTATAAGCTTTTTTAATAGAAACATTGGCATATTTTCCATCATTACCATTCCACTTTACCTTGGATTTTACCAATTCCAAAATGGCAGTAATCTTTTCATTATCTGAGGCAATATCAGCCAGTAATATTTGAAGATCGTCTTTAAAAAACGAAGTGTTTTTTAGTTGACCTCCAAAAAACTCAGACTTATAGATTCCCTTTACTACATCACCCCAGCTTACGGAAAGTAGCTTTGGTGCGGAATTTCTGATATTGATAGCGCTCAACTCATACTTCATTCCTCCTCTGTAATTTCTTATATCTGAAACAAAAGGCTCACCGCCTTTTAATGCTGGTATATCATTTTCTTGATATGTTGATTTAACAAACACAATATTTATATCTTGAGTGTTATATGAAGAAGAAACTGTTTTACCTCCAGCTGCGGCTCCCGAGTATGTTGTCGTTGTTGTTGTTTTATTCCTAAGCGAAACTGTTCCGTTTCTTTTTGTTTCTTTAAAATCCACTAAATAATATCCCTTAGGAATTTTATTAAATACAAATCTTTCAGGAGTTTCAATTATATAATCTAATTTTTTTACAGGTATATCAAACTGAAATTGCAAATCTCTTATATACCAATATCGAGGTGATACTAATCTATATTTATACTCAACAATAGCTCCTTCTTTAATATTGGGCAATGTAATTTTCTTTACACTAAAATTTTCATTTCTCTTATCATCAAAAATATCTTTCTTTGATAGTTTTATCCTTTTTTGTTTTCCATTATTTATTACATAGGTATATCCTTTTATAGAGGTTACCATTTCTCTATTATCTCCATTTGAGTAATACCCTACCATTTCATTAGCCTTATCAAAACCTTCCTTATTATAGATTTTTATTCTATTATGGATCTCAGTAACTATCTCATATCCAGTATTTTGACTATAGTTGTAATATGTTTTCCTATATCTATATAGATACACAGCATTTGCTGTAGAATCTAAAGGGTAGAATTTTTCTTCTAAAGCTGCTTTCGAAACTTTACCAAATTTGATTTCTTGTCCAAATGAAAGAATGGTAATAAATAAAGTAAGTATGGTTATTGTTTTTTTCATCGTTAATTATGATTTTTTGATTAGTGATAATCTCAAATTATCGTATTTCGCAATTTTTTTCATGAAGCTTCTGTAAGCTTTATAATCTTCTTTAGGGTATTCTCCCGCTTTTATTAATATTTCTCTAGTATAAATTAATTTTGAATCTATATTTTTTTTAAATGTCACTTTATATGTTCCAAACTTATTCTCTAAAATATAATCTGAGGGCATGCTTTCTAAAACATATCCAGATGGCAAGCTAATTGTAAACTTATCTGCATCTTTAAATCCTCTTGAGATCTTTAATGGTAGCTTTCTATTTCTATACCGTTTCGGAACATATCCGTATTTATTAAAGACATTTACTCTAAATAAATAGGCACCCTGTTGTAAAGTAGCATAGTTTTTTATGCTAGTAGAAATTTTTTCTGTAAAAACAACGGAATCTTTATTATTTAAAAGCTCAATCTGATTGATTGTGAGATTGTTATTGTAGGGCCATGTTTGGGTTTTATATCGTTTATTTAAATCTTCTTTAGATTTTAGCTCTATATTAAATCTATCATCATATTGAGTTCCTCTAGATTCTACAACAATGTCTGCTTTAATATTCCCTTCATCATCTAATCTTATATCTGCAATCATTTTTTGCATATTATCTTCATTTAAATATGCAGGAGTTCTTTTAATAACTCCTCCTTCTGGAGTCACAACTAAGACATCTCTGTCATCTGTAAAATCTCCTAAAAAACCAAAAGGCATCACCTGGCTTGTACATTCTAGCCAAATATCTTTACCGCCATTAGGGATATTTAAAATCATATGATTTCCTTGCATAGAAGTAAAGTTTTTATCTATATTTTTTTTCGCTTTAGCGTATACGACAGTATAATAGGCAGTGACACCAACAACATCTAACAAGGCTTTTGTATAATTGGTTAATCCTTTACAATCTCCATACCCTACCTTATCTACTTGATTTGCGGCTATGGGTTCCCATCCTCCAATTCCTACCTGTACACTTATATATCTAGTTTTACCTTGTACATATTTGTAAACAATCTTAGCTTTTTCAACTGGGTCATTTGTATGAGAAACCATCTGTTTTATTTTCTTCTTAGTATCATCATTAAGAGTGTTTTTTCCAATAAGAAGATTGTCATAGTACCATTTCCCAAACTCTTTCCAATTTGAAGCTTCACCTTTCACACCTTTAAGGGTAAAATTATTTGCTGCAACATATAACATTGGGGTTAGTTCTATAAATGATTTTGAACCTCTTTCATATTGAAAAGGAGGCTGATTATTCATCACATAATTGATATTATTACCTGAACTTAAATCTTTAACATTAAAGCCTTTAAAGTTTAGTTTCTTTTGTCTTAAATCTAAATTAACAGTATTGATAACCTTATAAGAACTATTCTGTATTCCTACATAGTATGAATACATTGGGCTCCACCTAGGAATAAAACCCGTTGAAGAAGTCGTATATTCATAGTCGAATTTTACTGTGTAAGGATAATTTATTGGAGTGTATACAAATCTTTTTAAGCGACTGTCTGAATAGATTGTTCCTCCACTAACGGCACTTAAATCTAAAAAATCTTTCTTTTTAATCTTTTTTAATCGCTTACCAAAAGCGTCGTAAATCTCTGCAGATAAAACATTTATTTTAGTATCGTCATCATAACCTACATCAGTTGTAACATAATCATCTCCAAGCTTACCTAATACAGTTATGGTTCTTGAAACTTTTACTGTCATTTGATCTACCGCTTCTAACGTAATTATTCTACTTTCATTACGAATAACAATATTTGCATCTTCTTTTAATTCTTTAGGGATTAAAAGCGCATTCAAATCAATTTCTTGTGAAAACAAAGAAATTGGCAATAAAAGTAGTAGTAAGGTAATGTTGATTTTTAAAATTTTCATAGCATTGAAATATTTTTATGCGGCAAGATAATAAAAAACCCTGAAAAATTAAATTCCAGGGTTAAACTAAAGATTTATATTTAAAGGGGGGTATGTTATTTTTTTGTTTTCACTTCAAAAGACATCTCTACCAAATCATCAATAAACTTATCTTTTAAATTATCGAACCATTTTTTAGATCCATACTTTACATTAAAATCGGCTCTATCAATATTAAAAGTATCACTCTTAAATGTAGCTACGCCATCTGCTTCTGATAATGTCGCTGGAATGGTAATACTCTTTGTCACATCTTTAATCGTTAAGTTTCCTGTTACCGCTAATTTATCCTCTTTCTTTTCAGAAGAAGTAATAACAAACTTGGCCGTTGGATATGTCGCAATATCAAAGAAATCAGCACTTGTTAAATGTCCTACTAATTTTGCACCATATTTCGGATCTTTTATATCTAGGTTTTTAATAGAAGCCATATCTATTAAAAATTCTCCCGATTTAATTTCTCCATTTTCAATTACCAATGTACTTTCTTTTAAAGCTACTGTTCCATTATGAGCTCCACCTGGCTTAGTTCCTTTCCAAGCTAATAAAGAGCTTCCTACATCAACATTGTTCTTAGCAACTACTTTCTCTACTTTAACTTCTTCTTTTGCTTCTACTTTTTCTTTCTTTTCTCCTTTACAAGAAATTAAAACTGTAGAAATTGCAATTACAGCTATGACTATTTTTTTCATTTTTTTAATGTTTTTTTAGTTTAAAATATTTTCCATGGCAAATATAAAACAAATTTATTTTCCATGGAAATTATTTTTTGTCTTTTGTATCAATAATAATGGTTACTGGTCCATCATTTAATAATGATACTTTCATATCTGCTCCAAATTGACCTTTTTCAATCGGTTTTCCTAAATCTTTTTCTAACTGAATTAAAAAAGACTCATAGATTGGAATAGCTACCGTGGGCTTAGCAGCTTTTAAATAGCTAGGACGATTTCCTTTTTTAGTAGAGGCATGCAGCGTGAATTGACTAACAACTAAAATATCTCCCTCAACATCTAATAAAGAAGCATTCATTACCGATTGTGCATCATTAAAAATTCTGAGATTCACCAATTTTTTTGACAACCACAAAATATCTTCTGCTGTATCGTAATTCTCTATCCCTAAAAAAATTAAGAGACCCTTATCTATTGCACCAATAACTTCATTATCAACAACAACTTGTGCACTTAAAACTCTTTGTATTAATGCAATCATTCTTCTTCGTTATCCCAATTATCTGTTCTAAAATGCTCTTCTTCTCCTTCTAAAATCTGCAAGTAACTTTTATACCTAGACCAAGAAATTTCTTCTTCTTCTAAAGCTTCTTTTACAGCACAATCTGGCTCTTTTATATGCACACAATTATTAAACTTACATCCACTTTTTAACTCAAAAAACTCTGGAAAGTAATCTCCTAACTCATCTTTCTCCATATCTACAACTCCAAATCCTTTAATTCCAGGAGTATCAATAATTGTCGCATCAAAACTTAGATCAAACATTTCTGCAAAAGTGGTAGTATGCTGCCCCTGTTTATGTTGATCAGATATTTCTTTAGTTTTTAAGTTTAGCTTTGGTTCGATTGCATTGACTAAGGTAGATTTTCCAACACCAGAGTGACCCGCAAATAAACTTACATTCCCAATCATCAATTCCTTTACTTGATCTAAATTCTTTCCTTCCGTAGCAGAAACCTCTAAACAAGTGTATCCAATAGCTTCATATATATCTTTTAAGTATAAAATCTCTGCACGCTCTTCTATTTCATAAGAATCTATCTTATTGAAAATCAACACTGCTTTGATTGAATACGCTTCGGCAGTGACTAAAAACCGATCTATAAAAGTGGTAAACGTCGGTGGATTATTAATGGTAATTAACAAGAAAGCGACATCAATATTTGCTGCAATAATATGAGTTTGCTTAGATAAGTTTACAGATTTTCTTACTATAAAATTTGTTCTTTCTAAAATTTTAGAGATTACACCAACCTCATCATCTCCTTTCTTTTCTAACTCAAAAACTACACGATCTCCTACTGCTATAGGATTTGTACTCTTAATTCCTTTTAATCTCAATTTACCTTTCATCCTGCATTGATGAAAAGCGCCACCATCAGATTTTACCCAATACCAACTTCCTGTAGACTTATATACAACTCCTTTCATAAAACATTTAAATATTGGTGTTTTTTTTAACTACATTTAAAGTCATTAATTTAAAAACAAATATCATGAAAAAATTATTATTAGGTGCCTTGGCGATAATTTCATTTATCTCTTTATCTTTTATTGACAAACAACAACAAACAGAATACAAAACAATCACGGTAGTAGAATCTATCATTCCAAGCGGTATTGGTAGGTCTCGAATGATTTCTGCAGAAGAAGTAAAAAATTACAAGGATTATACTTCTACTAGATCCGATGATAAAAAGAAGGATAAAAGGAATAAATCGAGTAGAAGCAGTATTCGTGTTAAGAATTTTGAAGAAACTAAATTATTAAACTTCTTTAATCTTGGTGGAATTCGTTTTCAAAATATTGCAGCAAATGATGCTTTGGTAGATTCTAAAATAAACACAATGGCTTCTGAAGGATGGGAATTGGCTTTTGTAAATAGTGGTGTAGAGAGTTATGGTGGTAAAGGTGATAGTAATGGAATTTATGTAACTAGATACGTTTTTAAAAGAAGTAAATAAATTTTAAAAACAAAAGGCTGTCTAAAATTAGACAGCCTTTTGTTGCTTACAATACGTTTACGATTGCATAATCTTTTCTTGGTGATTAATAGATTCTTGATGGATTGCTTTAAAAATCTTTAAGACAAACTCTTCGCTTAGATTATGTGCTTCTCCTTCTAAAATCATCTTTCCTAAAATCTCATTCCATCTTTTAGTTTGAAGTATGGCTACGTTTTTGGCTTTTTTAAGTTGCCCGATACCGTCTGCCACTTCCATTCTTTTTCCCAACATTTCAATCAATTGATGATCAACAACATCGATTTGTGTTCTTAACGTATTTAAGGCATTCCTATAGGTGGCTTCTGTATCAGTTTCTTTTCTAATTTTTAAATCTTCCATCATCTGAATTAATGTTGATGGTGTGATTTGTTGCTTGGCATCTGACCATGCGTTGTCTGGATCGTAATGGGTTTCTACCATGAGTCCGTCAAAATTTAAGTCTAATGCTGTCTGACAAATATCAAAAATAATATCTCTTCTCCCAGCAATATGTGATGGATCACAAATCAATGGCAAATCTGGAAAACGGTTTTGCAATTCAATAGGAATTTGCCAGTTTGGATTGTTACGGTATCTTGTTTTTTCATAAGTAGAAAACCCTCTATGGATGGCTCCTAATTTTTGAATATCTGAGGTATATAATCGCTCAATAGCGCCTAACCACAAAGGTAAATCTGGATTTACAGGATTCTTTACCAATACTATTTTATCGGTTCCCTTTAGAGCATCGGCAATTTCTTGCACAATAAAGGGACTTACAGTTGTTCTTGCTCCTAACCATAAAATATCTACATCATGTTTTAAGGCTAAATCTACGTGTGTTGGATTGGCTACCTCGGTAGCTGTTAGCATCCCAGTTTCTTGCTTAGCCGTTTGCATCCATTTCAAGCCTAAAGCGCCTACGCCTTCAAAATTACCTGGTCTAGTTCTAGGCTTCCAGATTCCTGCTCTTAATACGGTAGCATCGGATTCTTTTAGCTCTTTTGCAATTTTTACCAACTGGTCTTCTGTTTCTGCACTACATGGTCCTGCAATTACTAATGGGTGGTCTAATCCAAAATTTTGGATCCATGTATTTAATTCTTTTGTGTTCTTCATCCTACTCTCTTCAATTATTTGATTCCTTTTAATATATTTTTTATGTGATTCGTGTTTTGCATTTCTTGATATACACGATCAAATTTATTTTCTTGCATCAACTTTTTAAATGCTTCTAAATTGCTAATGTATTCTTCTAGTGTTTCTATAACATTTTCTTTGTTCTGTTCAAAAATGGGTGTCCACATCGCTGGTGAGCTTTTTGCTAACCGTACCGTAGATTCAAACCCGCTTCCTGCCATATCAAAAATATCTCTTTCGTTCTTTTCTTTTTCAATAACGGTCTTTCCTAACATAAAAGAACTAATGTGTGATAAATGAGACACATAAGCAATATGTTTATCGTGCGAAATTACATCCATATATCGAATTCTCATGCCTAGTTTTCGAAAAATATCTAAGGCTTTTTCTTGTAATTTAAAAGCTGTCTTTTCTACTTCACAGATGATATTAGTCTTATTTACATACAAACCTTTCAACGCAGCTTTGGGACCAGAAAACTCTGTACCAGCAATTGGGTGTGTTGCTAAAAAATTTCTTCTTTTTGGATGATTTTCTATCGCCTTTACAATATTTTTCTTAGTAGAGCCTACATCAAATACTAGCGTATTATCATGACAATGATCTAGCACTTTAGGAAGTATAGCAATCGTAGTATCTACTGGAATTGCCACAATTACTATATCTGCGTTGCTGAGGTCTTCATACGTTGCAGATTGTTGAATTACGCCCAAGTTTTTTGCAGTTTCTACATGCGACTCGTTAGTATCTATTCCAAAAACTTCTACTTCGGAAAAGTGTTCTTGAATATCTAAGGCAAAACTTCCTCCTATTAAACCAACCCCAATTATATATAGCTTCATCTTAAATTCTTTTTATTGCTTCTTTTATTTGCTCTTTAGGCACGCACAACGAAAATCGTATATATCCTTCTCCTTTACTTCCAAAAATGGTCCCAGGGGCTACAAAAATATCTTTCTCATACAATAAGATGTCTACCATTGTTTCGGATAACTTCCCTTCTGGAAGTTTTGCCCATACAAATAAGCCAGCACTATTTTTATCAAAGTTACATCCTAGTTTTGTAGCCAATTCCCATATCAATTTTTTTCTTTCCTTATATACTTTATTCAATGCTACAAACCAATCATTAGATACGTTTAGTGCAGCTATTGCTCCTTTCTGAATCCCATAAAACATACCCGAATCCATTTGAGTTTTTACTTTTAAAACCTGTTGTAAATGTGACTCACTTCCTAACAACATGCCAACTCTCCACCCAGCCATATTAAAAGACTTACTCAATGAATTCAACTCTAAACAGACTTCTTTGGCGCCATCCAGTTCGAGGATACTTTTAGGTGCATCATTTAAAATAAAACTATACGGATTATCATTCACAATTAATATTCCATGTTGTTGTGCAAAAGCAATTAATTTTTTAAATGTAGTTTCTTTTGCCTTAGCTCCTGTGGGCATATGCGGATAACTAACCCACATGATTTTTACCTTAGATAAATCTTTCTTTTCTAAGTCATCAAAATCGGGCTGCCAATCATTTGTTGCATCTAAATCATAAAAAATAGGTTTTCCGCCTACCAAATTTGTGACGGATGTATAGGTTGGATATCCAGGGTTTGGAATCAATACTTCTTCGCCTTGATTTACAAAGGCCATAGAAATATGTAAAATTCCTTCTTTACTACCCATTAACGGAAGCACTTCTTTATCTGGATCTATTTGTACTTGGTACTTATTTTTATAAAAATTGGCAATGGCATTTTTAAAAGCGGGAATCCCTTGATAACTCTGATATTTATGGGCTCCCTCTTCTAAAACCGATTGTTGGATTGCAGAAATAACTTCTTGTGGAGGTTGTAGATCTGGACTTCCAATACCTAAATTAATGATGGGCTTTCCTTGCAATGCTAAGCTTCGTACTTCTTTCAATTTTTTAGAGAAGTAATATTCCTTAATATGTAATAATCGTTCTGCGGGTTTCATATCCTCAATTTCCTTTTCTTACTTTTCAGATTGCTGCTTCACGTAAAATCGTAGCGCGAGCATTTTTATATTCTCCTAATATTTTAAATTCTAATGCCATAATATCGATGATGGTTTTGGCTCTTGCATAATCTTTATAATCCTCAAAAGTTACATCTACAAAAAAAGCATATTTCCAAGGTGTTGCAATCTTGGGTAACGATTGAATCTTTGTCATGTTCAGTTTACAATCACTAAGCACATTTAATACTGCTGCTAAACTTCCTCGCTTGTGATTGAGTTCAAATTTTAGAGACGCCTTATTTATGTCCTCAGCTGTATTTTGTTTATCAGTTCTATTCAGCGTAGTCGGAACCTCTCTTTTTTGCACAATCACAAATCGTGTTGCGTTATTTTTGATGGTTTGAATTTCGTCTTCCAATACTTCTAACCCAAACAACTCGGCAGCAATTTTAGGAGCAATGGCAGCTACGCCTCTTACTTGTTGCTCTGAAATTCTCTTGGCAACTTCTGCAGTATCTACATCTTCTACCAATTTAATATATGAGTGTTTTTTTAAAAACTGCTTGCACTGTAGTAAGGCCATAGGATGTGAACATACTTCTGTAATATCTTCTATTTTTTGCCCATGCAATGCCATCAAATGATGGTGAATATTTAAATAGTACTCACCACAAATTTGTAAATTGTTCTGATCTATTAAAGCATAATTGGGAATGATAGAACCTGCAATGGTATTCTCCAATGCCATAATACCACCATTGGCTGTCTTATGTAATAGATGCTCTACCACACTATCAAAAGACGGACATTCTCGTACCAACACATCTTTACCATACACGGCCAGTGCTACTTTATGATGATTGGAACCTTGTGCTCCCTGAATTGCAATTATATCTTTCATTTTTAAGCAAAAAAAAGTCTCGATATCTCGAGACTTTTAGTTTATGTATTTGTTTTTACATTACGCACAAAGCCTCAACTCTTATTGATAAAATAAAAGTAAAAATAGAAACCTTGCCAAACGCTTTGTAAATTCATTGTCTTTGTGTTACCCGACAAATCTAAGTATTAAATTGAAATAAACAAATAATCTCTAAGCGATTTTAAAAGAATTATGGAATTAGTAAAATAGAGTCCTCTTTTTTATGAATCAAAAGAAAAAGCCTTCTCAAATTGAGAAGGCTTTTCGGTCAGAGCTGAACTTAAACCCTTGCAAAATCTAATATCCATACTACTTTACAACTAACCATATTTTTTTTAAAGGGAAAATTCTGATTTATGCATAGATATCGTTAACATAATCTTTTAAAAGTCTGTTCCAGGATCTTCTGGTGAAGCAGCTTGTGCGGTTTTGGGTTTTAGTAATAAATACGTTCCTATTGCTGTTAATGCCGCGTACTTACCATAACTCCCTATCTTTTTCATTGCCTCTTTACGAGTAATATTGTCTTGTCCTATATGTCGGTTCTTATTTTCCATGTCTCTCTTGTGCTTTTGAATGATTATTGAATAACAATTTTCTTGGTCGTTCTTCCCTGTTCTCCCCTGAGGTGAACAATGTAAACACCGCTTCTTAAATCGGGAAGCGAAACATCATTGGAACCATTCCCCTCAAAGGAACTATTGAACACCTGTTGACCAAGAATATCGAACAAAACAAGCTGGGTTGTACCTTGTTGGATACCCACAACTTTTAAGTTATTGATAGAAGACATATAAGCACTGATATTGGTGGTGTCAAATGAGCCTATGCTCAGCACACTGGTCGTGACATATAGAAAGAAACGACCTATACCACTCTGGGCACTATCAAAGGTTACATCATAACTAGATCCATCATCTAAACGAATAAAATTGTTCGCCTCCTTGTCCTCTAAGAAGACTTTATATCCCGTGGGTAAATTCATCGACTCCACTGTGAAAGAAACATCTCCTGCCTCGGAGATAACTCCCACTGGAATAATCATACTCTCGTAATCTGAATTTGGTAAAGATTGAATCTGATATTTATCGCCTTGGCTATCGGAAACCAACTCTGTGTAAACATCCAAAGCATTGGGAATCCCTCCAAACGTTTCGCCTTCCCAACCATTGTCAAAGCCTGTTGTCATACCATCCATATAATACAGCTTTGTAAAACGACTCTTCTCTCCATCACTCATCAGTAAATGAACCTCTGTTCTACTGTTGTTTGCTGTTCTTTGGAAGGTGTCTGATCCATTATGGGCTTGATTGGATACTGCAAAGTTAACTGTAGAGCCACTGTTGGCCTTGACAAAGAATCCTTGACCGGGGGCCAGCATAAATGCATCTCCTGATACTCTTACTGTGTACATATTTCCTGTATCACTCCATGTCCAGATTTGTGCATCTAAATTCGTATTCGCAGTTAAAAAAGTTTGACTGTTTATATAAGATGTAAAAGGATTCCCTAGTAAGTTAAATCCATCTCCTGATGTTGAGACAGAAACTCCGTTGACATTAGAGGTATTCAAAGTCCCTGAAAAGGACACATCCCCCGTTGTTGTTCCTCGCTTCATAGCATACCCTAGACCGGAAGTGAAGGATAAACTCTCATTGGTTTGGAAATAATCCCAAGTATTACTCGCACTGAGATACGTCGCAATCCCTCTATTATTACCGCTCCCTGAAGCAATATCGTTGGCCGTTATATAGGCATTGTCATAGCCCTCTCCTGAAACAGGAGGTGCTACCAAATACCAGCCTTCTAAGTTTCCACTTACAAAGGTCAGCTCTCTATTGTAGGTAACCGTTCCTGCAAAAGTAGAGTTGGCAATCAAAGAACTACCTGCTGCCATAGAAACCGTACTTACCGTCACCGCTCCACTCGCTGTTGGATAGTTCGTTAAGCCTGAAGGAATAATAACATCATCACTAGAACCAGGAACTGCGTTAGTATCCCAATTGGCAGCTGTAGCCCAATCTGAATCTGTACTACCATCCCATGTGTGGGTGGTAGAAGTTGTGTTTTTAATAAAAATAGGAACTACAGTAAACCCACTACAAGCATTTGTTTGAAAAATATGTACTTCTATTGAGGTTGTAGTAGCTACAAATTCAACAATTCTAATAGCCGAGCCAACAACTGAATTATCAGAAGCATTTCTTACAGTTAGAAATGCTGAAAAAGCTGTATAGCTTTCTGGATAATACGTTTCATAAGTATCACCTATATTTAAGCCATCTACTACAAAATATTGATTATTAAGAAGTGTTCCTCCTCCTGGAGCTGATGTTTCAGTTCCGTCATTTGTAGCAGTAACTGTACCTGTACTTGATGCAGCTTCGCATTGAGCTTTACTGCTAAATATTATTCCTATTGAAATAAAGAAACTTAAAAGTATTTTTTTTACCATTAGATTTAGTATTGTAAGTTTAAATTAATAATGCCGAAAGGTTTTTACAATATTAAAAGATAAGGTCTCAAGTTATTTTAATATGAGACGTGAAGTTGTTCTGGTTTATAAATGAGTATCTTTTTTAAAAAATGGGATTAAAATAATTCAATTAAATCTTTACCAATAGTATTTTGAAGATAACCAAAGACGTATAGAAAGCTTAGCAATATTGAAATCTTTTTAAACTAATTACTGACACAGAATATTTACTAGAAGAATTTGTTTTCAATTCTAAAGCTGTACTTATATACTTATGATTTTTAAGTCTAAATAAATTTTATTAAACATATTTGTGGCTAATCATAAAGAATTAGGTTTAAAGCTTCTGTTGCTTTAAACCTAATTAAAAAATTAAACAATCCATAATTATGAAAAAAATTATCTTAAACACATTCGCGTTATTTTTTAGCCTCTATGGGCTTTCTCAAACACAAAGTAAATCTAACTTAGAACAGATTAAAGAGACACTCATGCATTATATGGAAGGAACAGCAAATGGCGAGCCGAATAGACTTAAAATTGCCTTTCACCCTGATTTCAATCTCTATAGTGTAGATAAAGACAATAAACTTAAAATTACATCAGGTAAAAAGTATATTGAAGGCATTAAGCCTGGAAGGAAATCAAATAGAATAGGAAAAATTATTTCTATAGATTTAGAAAATAATACAGCGACCGCTAAACTGGAAATTAACATTCCGAAATGGCGAGTTTTTACTGACTATATGCTATTAGTAAAATACAAAGGAGCATGGAAGATCATTCATAAGAGTTATACTTGGAAATCCCATTAATTTTTAATGCTTTATTATAAAGAAGGTCTTGTATACTAAAGTATAATCTTAATGAGTGATGACTTAAAATTTGACTTCTCATATGTAAATAATCCAACAATAATAAAAACGGTTAAAATGAGTGTTGGTGATATAAGAATTGATAACTTAAGAATTACTTCAAGGGCTTTTTGAACAGCATTAATTCTTTAATCTGTAATTGTATTTAAATATTTGATGTCAATAAAAAAAGTACACCTATAAAACCTAGTTAAGAAAGAGATTTAACTTTTATTTTTGGTCATTTTTTATTTTTTGAGCTTCTCTTAGTCTTTTCTTATATAGTTCTAAATTAGAAGTATCATTTAATTTGCTTAATGATATTGCCTTTTTGAAATTTGATATCGCTTTGTTTATTTTGTTGTTATTTAGTAATATTCTTGCATAACTATCAAAAGCTTTAGCAGAATTGGGGTATAATACCGTATTTACTTTTAGCAATGCTTCAGTTGTTTTATAATTCTTTTTTTCAAAGTTTTGAAATGCTAAAGAGTTTATTTCCCATTCTTCAAAAACTAAGTTTTGACTACGACTAGCTAAATAGATTTTAATTAAGTCTATACCCCTTGGTTTATTTTCAAAATTTGTAATAATGTTATTTAACTCTAATAAAAGTCTTCTAGCTTTAATATCGTTTTTTTGCCTGTACTCTTTAGCAGATTTTTGAGCATGATTTATAGCAACCTCTAAAGCATCTCCACTCCTGACAAGAATATCTGGCTTAACACCCTCTCCATCAAATGTTTCCTCTTTAAAAGGATGCTTTCCAGCAACATCAGGAATAAAAATATTCAAATACTTATTCAAGGATATTACATCTCCCGCATTAGCACCACCCTTAGTTTTTTCTCCAATTAAGGTAGCTCTTTTATAAATTTTCATTGGAAAAGCAAAAGCTTCAGCTGCAGAAAAGGTCATGCTACTAGTTAGGATATAAACTGGGACATCTGGCATAACTTTAGTACTGTCAATTTTTGTAGAATAGCTAACTCTATTTTCAAATTGATCCCCGCTTCTTTTTATTGATCGGCCACTTATAATCTGTTTTTTAAAGAAATGCCCTAACAAATAGTTTACCATATCTCCTCGTCCGCCATAATTATTTCTTAAATCAATAATTATGGCATCAGAAGTGGAGAGCATACTCATTGAATAATCTGCAAAATCTTTAGCCCAAGATAAACCATAAAAGCCTCTTAAGTCTAAATACCCAATATTGTCATTAATTTTTCTCAACCCTTTAAAGTTCCCATTATTTCTTCTAAAATATTTCCTTTCGTCCATTCTACTTTCAATCTGTCTTTCAGCTATATTTCCTTTTGTTTGATTGCTCTGTTTTAAACTTACAGAAATATGCTTATCGTTAGTAATTAAATAGATTACCTTACTTATTTCTTCTGCAAATATTTCTAAATCTTTAATTGAATTAAAATGTCCTTTCCTATTGAGATCTTCTAAATAGTTGGCAGATTTATAACCAATCTCTTTAAAGACATAATTATTTTTGAGAAAATTAGAAGCATTTTTAATTGTATTGTCTTTAAAATCTTTACTTAATGTAAAATTTTGTGCATTTGAAAATTTTATACATATGAATAGAAAGCAGAATATGATAATTTTTGGTTTGATTACTAAATTTTTCATACAAGAGAAGATAATCATTAATATTGTTTTTATTTTAAGAGTTTTAGAGCCTCTACGTTAACATGATTTCCATAACCTAATGATTTCATACTAATAACACCTTCTCTATTTATTAAAAAAACCGTAGGAGTAGCTATTATATTATATTGAATTTTTATTGGGCTATGATCTCCTTTCATATCTGATACCAAAGGTATATCCATTTTATATTTTAGACTATAAATACATTCTTCTCTGTCTGAGAAAACTACTATCTCTATTTTATCTTTATAACTATTATGGAATTCTTTTAATATTTTTCTTCCTTTCTCTTGCATACAAGTCAGACCTCCAAATATTAAAAGAATTGGATTCCCTTTTTTTAAAAGTTCAGAGATTCTAATATTTTCACCTGTTACATTTTTTGCACTAAAATCTAAATAGTTTTCATTAACATCTAAGTTAGGGCTCTTAGTATATAACAAAAGGCTTTTCACATATTTATTTTTTAAAATAGAACTATCTATTTCCTGTAGGATTAATGCTAATGAATCTTTACTAATTCCATTTCTATTTAAATATATTGATTCTAGAGCTGCATGGCTATTCAGGTTCTGAACACAAAAATCTAGCTTAACTCTGGCTGCTTTATTCACTAAAGAAGAAATTGAGTCATATTTTTTTTCTTTAGTTAACCTTTGATATTCTGGGTAAAAAAAAGCTTCCCATTTCTCATTCATTTTATCAAATAGCCTTTGTTCATTACCTGCATTAATTTTAATGCTTTTAAAGTCATTTAAAGTACCTTCTATTGTAATTATAGTGTTTTCAATCCATATATAATGTTTCTTTTCACTACTTTTTGTTTTATAAATAATAGTGTACTTCTGAGGATATTCAATTATTCCATTAAAAATAAACTCTCCCCTATTGTTAATTAGCGTAGAGTCCTCAATAACTTTATCTTCACTATTTTTAAGATATACTTTTACTTGCTCTTTTACATTGTCAATCTTTCCATAAATATGGAATCCTTTGTCATTTACTTTACAAGAAAACAATAATATAGAAAAAAAAGAGTAAAAGAATATCCTTATTAGCCTATAATTTATTTGACTAAAATAGCCCATTTGGTTGGTACATTTATTATTTCTTGTTTTCTTATCATTTTTTTAATCTCTTCATTTGTTTTTCCTACTGATTTCAGCATTTCTTTGAAATCTTTCATATCATATTTTTGCCTTATCATACCAGAAGTACTAATAACGCCTACCCAACTATTAGGAGTATTTGTAACCAAATGCACAGATGGTGTAGGTTCAATTTGAGGCCCTTGCTTAAATATCCCATTTACCTGAGCAAAAACATGCCCATCAATTACAGTCACAAAACCTGCATCTGTCCAATGTTGCATTTCAACAACTTTTCCAGTTTTAGGATACTTAAAAAAAATTGACCATCCGACTCTTACAGGATTTCCATTTTTTACTTCTTTAATTAGCGTTTTGATATCTCCTGAAGTTACTTTCCCATTCTTATCTGAACTATAAACTACTTTATAGGCTCCTATAGTTTGAGAAAAAGAATAGGAAACAGTCAACAAAAAGGCAATTAATAAATACGTTTTAGAATTTTTCATATGTCTATGTTTTAATTTTTACTTTAGTGAATCTAGTATTACGAACTCTATCAGATGTGATTGAGAACCCTATAATTTGATTTTCTTTATTTCGTTTAAATTCTAGGAATCTAAATTGCCAGCTAGACGCTAAGAATCCATCATTTTTTATAGCTGACAGCATGATTTCCCCCATCTTAGGATGTATAACAATAAGAATCCCTCCTTTTATTTCTAACATATATTTTGTATCCAAACTCTTACTGTAATATACACCTGTAAAGCCCTCTAACTCTTTTCTACTATACCTCCTAGGTGAATAGGCGTTGTATACATCTACTTGCACCTGATTTTCAAATATTTTCATCCTTTTTTGACTATTATCATTTGAAAACTGGATCCATAAATCTTTATAATCACCCAATTGAAATGTATGTTCTTTTTTTAGGGAAAACAAAGGAGTCTCTCGATTATTTTGCTCTTTTCTAGAATAAATAAGAGTATCATTACGGACAAAAATATCTCGAATAATATATGAGCTCTGGCTCAAATAATGTCCACTGTATTTTTCTAACTGTGATGTTGGTAATTTTATTATTTTGCTAGTAAGTCTGTTGCTTAGAGAGCTATTAGATTTAGGTTTATCATAAGATTTCATAAAAACATCAACAACTTTTAATGCTAACTCTTGAGCGTTAACTGTATTATTATTACTAAGCAAAAGAACTGCACTATTAGTTTCTGGAAACCTTCCTAAAAAAGTTCTATACCCTGCATCTCCACCTGAGTGATATATATATTCAGCTCCTCTATATTTTCCTACAAATTGTCCTAATGCATACCCAAATGTATTATTGTTATTCAACTTAGATAATGTCTTCATTTTTCTAAATATGCGCTTGCTTCCAATGTTTAGGTTACTGAAATTTAACGCCCATTTTGTTAAATCCATTGCTGTAGTGTATAAGCCTGTAGAACCATAATATGAATAATTTGCAGGCGCATTTACATATTCGCCATTTTCAATTTCATATGAATTTGCTCTATTCTTTACTATTTTATGATAATCATCCATCACAAAAGAGTTTTTCATACTAAGTGGCTCAAATATTTCTTTCTTCAGAAACTTAGCAAAAGAAGTCCCCGTAACCTTTTCAACAATCTCAGCTAATAAAACATAACCAGCATTAGAATAATTAAATTCTTCACCAGGATTAAAATTTAACTCATCTTGTTTATATATCATTGCTAATGCATCTCTTTTTGTGATAACGTTATCAGATATATATCCTTTTTGAGCCAAGAGCTGTTCATGACTTTTAACTCCACTAGTATGGGTTGCAAGATGTCTGATTGTTATTTTTTTCTGATAGTTAGGAAATAGAGGTAAGTATTTTTTAATATCATCTTCTAAAGATAATTTACCTCGCTCTTCTAAAAGTAAAATAGCAAAAACCGTAAATTGTTTTGAAACTGAAGCCAGAGAGAAAACACTATTACTATGGATTGGAGTAGTATGCTCTAAATCTGCCATACCATAACTTTTCGAGAAAATAAGTGCATTATTCTTTATAAAACTTATTGTTACTCCTGGAGATTCAGTATTGTTAAAACTCTTGAAGATATTATCTATTTTTTTAACATCTGAATTACTTAAGTTATCATTGGTTTTTTGACTGAATGCATCAGTATTACTAACAAACAATAGTATAATTAAGATAGCTATTCTAATCATTTCCTTTTAGTTTAACTCAAATTTAGCAACACTGTTTTTATTATTACTAGAAAGAAGGCTTAGAAAAGTATTGATTTATAATTAGAGACTTTATTAGTGTAAAAAACAGAAAAAGTGAGCGTGGTACATATACTCTGGAAATTCCTGTATTAATGAATATTTCGAGAAATTTATTTTATACCTTTTTACGATAATTTTTGGGTTTCTTTATTTTTTCCAATTGACAGCGAAAATTCAAAAATTTAATGCAGGATATATTATTTAAGTTTCTTATTTTGTTTTTTATAGCTTGCAGGTGTGGTTTTTAATTGCTTTTTAAAAGCATTATAAAACGCAGACTTAGACTTAAAACCACATTCATTTCCGATTGCTTCTAAGGTCAATAAATCATTTTCTAAAATCATCTTTTTTGCATAGGAAACTCTATACTCACTAATTAAAACAGGGAAACTTTTTTGTAGATTATCATTAATTACTTGTGAAAGATAATGAGAAGAAACATTCAAATTCGTTGCTACTTCAGATATCGTTAAATCTGTTTTTTTAAATAGTTTCTCTTCTTTTAGTAAAATATCAAATTGAACAAGTAATACATTTGTTTCATCATTATTATTTTGTCTTTTTAAATACTTTTGAGCACCTGGATACAACACAGACTTTTTCTTTTTTGAGAAAAAAAGTAATACAACTAATAAATAAATAAGTAGCGAAAAAACTAGACCTCCAACTATATATGTAGATGTAAAAAATGCTAAGAAATAACCTATCCACAAAATTAAAGTTCCAAAAAAAATGTTGAGCAACCAAACCTCAATGGTTATGATTTTTTCAGCTTTGATAAAAATTTTTCGGATTATTGGCGCTAGAACTATGCCAGATAAAACTAAATAAACAAGCCATTCCAGAACTACAAACTTCATAAAATATTGCGCCCATAAATATCTATTATCTCTATATGGATACTGTATGAATATATAGAGTATAAATGGTGTTAATAAGAGTAGATGATACTTCCAATTCCTACTAATCTTACTCTTTGGTTTTATAATAGACTTAATGTAAAAAAACAAAAAAGGTCCAATAAAAACACAAGCGCCTATACCAATTTGTATAAATGTATTTGAAATACTCGTATCAAAATAATAAAACACTGATTTACCAATCCTAATACTTAAAGTCAAAAATAATGCCCCAAGGAAAAAATTTGATATATGCTTTGGTTTTACATAAAAAAGAAAATATAACGAAAGTAATAAGCCGTTAAACACACCTAATAAACTGAAAAAAAATAATATGCTTGTATTCAATATTTAGAAATTATTTAATTATTAATGGCTTAACATTAACCAAATATAATTTTTTTATTATAAATATAATTTATGAAAAAGAATTATTTAAAAAAGCAAGTACGTTTTTTTACTTTAGATTTTAAATGTAAAAAAGAAGCTATTTCTAACTTCTCTTTCTGCGGTCTGGATGGGATTAACTCACTCCATTCGTTGGGACCATTTGATAGTCTTTTCAAAAGCCAACCACTATGTGGTAACGTTTTTTCTTTGGAATACTTTTCAAGAATAAACTCTTGACGTATTCCAAAGAAAAAGCCTTCTCAAATTGAGAAGGCTTTTGCGGTCTGGACGGGACTCGAACCCGCGACCCCATGCGTGACAGGCACTGACACCTGTTGAATAACTAACTGAAATACAGGTGTTTAATTCTTAATTAATTTAGCAACTTTATTATTTACAAGTGTTCTACAAGTGATTTTTTTGAATTTTTAACAAAAATGTGCCTAAAAAACGAATGCAAATGTTTCGCTTTTTTTGAATCTTATCCTTCTTAATAACCAAAAACTTTCCTCCTATCTACCTTATTTTATGAACACTAATGTTCTTATATTCCAAAACAGAAACCTATAATTCCATATATTTGTTGACATACAACTAGTTAGCTACAATTAAATGAAAGAAAAGAAAGAGACAAATAAAATATTACAACGAATGTTAGAAATCTTGGCTAAAAATGAAGCTAGAATTCAAGCTAAAGAGTTGGTTTCCGAATCTGATGAGTTAATTGATAAGGCTGAAAAAGAAGGTGAAGATGCTACAAAGAAAATTCAAACTACTTTTGATCGTATTCATGACAAGCTATTTACAGTTAATAGTATTTTAGTTGCATTATATGTTGGGTTTGCAAAGTTCCCACAAGACAACCCAATTTTTAGCTTATGGCTAGTCCTGTTTCCTATTTCTAATATTTTTTATCTTATTTATCTTGAAATATCACAAATGAGTATTTTTAGACATGCCTCTCAAAGAATGAATTGGAATTTTACTACAGATGTAGATAAATATGGAAAAATGATAAATAGACAAACATTGAAATCTATATTAGCTTGGATTTTTACAATTGGATTAGTTGTTTTTTTAGCGATTAAAGTAATTTGGTAATAAAAAACATCACCTATGAAAAAAAATTGTCAGTTTGACCGAATTGAATTGAGTAAATCTAATATTTACAATAATATTCGTGGAAAAGAAGGCATTGGTGGTATCAAATTTGAAGGGTATTTTAAATGTAAACTTGTTCATTGTGATATGTTTTCAGTGATTGTGCCAGATTTAATTTATATCATGGAAGACGATAGTAATTTCTCTTGGTTTCAACATTACTCATTCCTACCTAATCACCTAACAAAATTTTCCGAAGAAGAAATTTATGGAACAATCAATATAGATATTGCTTGGGGGCATACTTTGACAATAACAATTTCAAACGAATGGCACATCTCAAACTTTCAAGACAATTCTAACCTATTTAAATGTAGAATTACTGGGCCAAAGAATCTCTTAGATTATGCAACAGGAAAAGGAAAAATGATTGACGGGAAACCGTTTATAAACCTTTATCACCACACAAGTAACGAAATAAAGAAATTAATAGAAGAATCAGGTCATTTTATTGGTTCAGTATGGAATTACCAAGGAACTAAAAAGTTAGAGAGTTTATGTTTTTCCTATTTCACAAGCCTTGATAAGATAATTCAAGAACAGGATTTGGTTCAAATTGCTATGGCGAATGAAGGGGAAATATTTTTGATGAAAGATATTACTCAAGAAATTTTAACACTTAAAGTTTATAGAGAAAATACGCTTAATAGAAAAGCAACACTAGTACAATTGATAGATTCAACAATCTTAATGAGTAATCCAATATTAAAGCATACACAAGATGATTTAAGCTATGTATTTTATGAAAGAAGTAATCCGTTTATATACCGAGTTGGTCTTGAACCAAATATGACTTTACCATTTTATAAGGGAATAATTAATCGAACAGAAAATGTACATATAAGCGATCATATAATTTTAGGAGACGCTACAACTGAATTAGGTTTAGTTGCTATCTTTGATGAAGAAAACACCGAACATGTTTTTAAAATTGAGCCTTTTTATAAATCCAAAACTAACATTTTAAAATTTTGGTTTGACAATAATAACAGTGATTTATATACCAAGAAAAAAATAAACAAACCGAAATTTAATAACAGCTAATAATGTATTAACCAGAATACAAAAACTACGAATCATAATTGAAAATAGATTTAAAAACTTTCATAGCATTAAAAGAATTTCATCTCATTGATTCAGTTCCTGATTCATTTGAAAGTTTAGAGCTAGTAACCAAAGCTAAAGCTGAATTAATTCAATCTATTTATGATTCTAAGCCAAAACTTAAAGAAGGAGAAGTTTTTATAGAGACACTTTCAATCAAGATTTTACTCGCAACAAAAAGCATTATAGAATTAGGGAAAGGAACAAAAGTTTCCACCTTATCAAAAGATACCGATGTAAAACTATTAGACTTTCCTTCAATAAATATTTTGACTCGCTCTGTCATAGAAGCATTTTTAACATTAGAGTATCTCTTTTTTAATGATTTGGAAGAAGAAGAAAGAAACTTTCGGTTCTATGTTTGGCAAATTTCAGGATATAAATCCAGACAAAATTTTTTTAACGAAAGAGGTGAGTTAAAAGAAAATATTACAGAAAAACTCAAAGCTGAGCTTTCAGAAATTAAAAAGCTGAAAACAAAAATTGTAAAGTCGCCATATTATAAGAATATACAGAAACAGAATTTATATAAATTAGACACATACGGGCTTCCAAGGTTAGAAAGTTGGCTAAAACTATTAGAACAGAGTATTTTAAAAACTTCGATATTTGGAACTTCTTATAAGTTATACTCAAATTACGCTCATTCCGAATTCATTTCACTTATACAAATAAATGAAAAAAATGCATTAAATAAAGGTTCGGAAGAAAACGACAAGACAATTTTAAATGCTTTAAGGGTTGTTAAAATGATAAATTGTATTTCGATTATTGGGCTGAAAAATAAATTTGATTTTGCTTCAAAAATATTTGAAAAATATGACGAAGAAACAAAGATGACAATCATTTTTTGGAACGAATTTGGAACAGAATAAATACTGTGACTAACAACATATAAAATTAGTTGTTATTTAAGCGAAACAAAAGATCTTTTGCCTGTTTGATCTTCCTTTGGAAATACCATCATTTTTGAGATTTCGTCAAAGTCCTTTCTATCTACTATTGAATTTTTCATAATACTCCATCTTTTAGAAGTTATTTTTTTTATTACAAAAAAACACTGATTTCTACAATTATTCTACAAATAACATCCCTTTAAAACTTATTCAAATCCTATTATTTATATACATAAGGCACCTGGTTAATTGTATGAAAATCTCAATAACTCCCTATCTATCAAACAGTTAATATCAATATAAAAAACATATCGACTTCCTGCTTAATAGGCAGGGTGTCGGTATATTAAACAAAATAATCTAAACAACTGATTATCAATTATTTAATAAAAAAGTCTGTATAAAAATCACAAGCGGATTTAAGGCGTTTTTTAGGCTCTCTAAGGAAGGCTTATGATTTTTTGATTCACCTACATTAAAATCCATTAAAAAACCCTCAATCTTTCGATTAAGGGTTTTATTTTTGAATTCTGGCGGTCTGGACGGGACTCGAACCCGCGACCCCATGCGTGACAGGCATGTATTCTAACCAGCTGAACTACCAAACCGTTGCATTAATGCGGATGCAAATATAAAGGAGTTTTTTGTTCCCGCAAAGGAAAAATAAAAAATTATAGCATTTTTTGTCGACTAATTAAATAGCTCGTTAAGATTTCGTTATAGCCTTTTTTAATATCTACAGGCACATAATCTATTTTATACTGTAAACACCTGTTCTTCAAATCTGTAAAATAGTTTTGGACCAAATCGTGATAAGCTTCTTTAATGTTATCGCTATATAAATTAATTTCTTCGTTGGTCTCTGCATCTACAAATTTCTTCGGCGCATTATCAAAATCGAAGTTCAATTCTGTTGCAGCGTCATAGGTATGAAATAAGACGACTTCGTGCTTGTTATATTTTAAATGACGTAAGGCTTCAAACAACAATTCGTTTTTAGCATCGGTTTGAAACATGTCTGTAAATAAAAAAATCAAAGAACGGCGATGCATCTTCTCGGCAATCTCATGCAAATATTGATACGTATCTGTTTTAGCAGTTGAATGCGATTGCAACACCTTTTCTAACTGATGTAATAACATCTTCCTATGTCGGTCGCTTCCTTTTTCTGGTGCATAATATTCATACTTATCCGAATAGATACTCAAACCAACAGCGTCTCGTTGGCGTTTCAATAACTCCATCATCGCGGCAGCAGCCACCAAAGAAAACCCAATCTTATTTAAATGATCTATGCGTTGTTCTTTAACTGTTGGATAATGCATGGAAGCAGAATTATCTATAATGATATGACAGCGTAAATTGGTTTCTTCTTCGTATTTCTTAGTATAGAGCTTTTCTGTTTTTGCAAAAAGCTTCCAATCGATATGTCGCGTACTTTCTCCTTTATTATATAATTTATGCTCTGAAAACTCTACAGAAAATCCATGAAACGGACTTTTATGCATACCCGTAATAAAACCTTCTACTACTTGTTTGGCTAACAAGTCAAGATTTTTAACTTCTGAAGATTGTACTATGGATAAATTCATACTTCCCGAAAATAAAAAAAGGTTTAGCAGTAGCCAAACCTTTTGTCAATATAAATTGTTAATCTTTGCTATTAAAGAGCAGCATCAATTTTATCTGTGTACACATTCTTTGGAGCTACACCTACTTGCTTGTCTACTACCTCTCCGTTTTTAAACACTAGTACTGTTGGAATATTACGCACACCATACTTCGCCGCAAATTCTTGATTTGCATCTACATCTACTTTACCAACAACTGCTTTTCCTTCGTATTCTGTATAAATTTCATCTACGATTGGACCTACCATTCTACAAGGACCACACCATGCTGCCCAAAAATCTACCAATACTGGCTTATCTGATTTTAATACTACTTCTTCAAACGTTGCATCTGTAATTTCTAATGCCATTTTATTAATTTTTAAATTGTTTTATCCTTTATTTAGGTTACAAAAGTACATATTTATTTTACTGAATAGGAAAACAAAAAATTACTTTTTACTATCTGTCTATCAATCTTCTCTATGCTTACCTTTAAAAAGGTAAATTACGTACATCTATATTTCCTCCCGATACGATAAGGCCTATGCTTTTTCCTAAAAACTGTTCTTTATTTTTTAAGACTGCTGCAAAAGCTACTGCACTCGATGGCTCAATTATAATTTTCATTCGTTCCCAAATCAATTGCATCGCCTCTATAATTTCTTGTTCTTCTACACGAATGATTTGAGTTACCAGTTGTTGAATGATTGGAAAGTTTTGATCTCCCAAATAAGTTCTCAATCCATCTGCAATAGTGTGCGCAGTTTGGTTGGTTTCTATCATACCAGACAGCAAAGAGCGATAGGCATCATCGGCTTCCATGGGTTCTCCGCCAATGGTTTTACATTGATTGCCGAAATGATGTGCGGCTAAGGCGGTCCCTGCAATTAAACCTCCACCTCCAATTGGAGAGAAGATATAATCTAAATCTGACTCCGCTTCTAAAAGTTCTGCTGCTGCTGTTGAGTTTCCTAAAATAACATCCATATCATTAGAAGGATGCATAAAAGTGGCGCCTGTCTCTTCTTCTATTCGTTGGGTCTCTCGTTCTCTAGCGGCTATGGTAGCTTCACATTCGGTAATAACCCCACCATAACTTCTGACAGCATCTTTCTTTACTTGTGGTGCATTACTAGGCATTACCACATAGGCTTTGACGCCTAAATTTTTTGCTGATAAGGCTACCGCTTGCCCAAAGTTTCCAGAAGAATGAGTTACCACACCTCTGCTTCTTTGCTCTTTGGTTAGGTTCATGATTTTATGTACCGCTCCACGCATTTTAAATGCTCCCATCTTTTGAAAATTCTCACATTTAAAATAGACTTCTGCTCCCACCATGTCATTCAACAATTGAGAGGTTAAAACAGGCGTAGCATGTGTATAGGGCTCAACAATTGCTCTTGCTTTTAGTAACTGTTCTTTGGTTGGAATCATGTTTACTCTTTAAGCTTTAAAAATACTTCTTTTAAAACACTTTTGAAGCAATCTCATAAATATTTGATGATTTCCCCATAGAGTAATAATGTAGTATGGGTACGCCTGCTTTGATCAATTCTTGACTCTGCTGAATACACCAAGCGACTCCAACTTCTCGTACTGCTTTATTGTCTTTACACTTTACAATACTCATCACTAAATCATCCGGTAAATCGACATGAAAACGATGTGGAATTAAATTCAATTGCTTTTTAGTAGCGATGGGTTTTAATCCCGGAATAATAGGCACTGTGATTCCTTCTTCTCTACATTTTGCTACAAACTCAAAATACTTTTGATTGTCAAAAAACATTTGCGTGACTATATAATTAGCACCATTCTTAATTTTCTTTTTCAGAAAATGAATGTCAGAATCTAAACTTGGCGCTTCCATGTGTTTCTCTGGATAGGCAGCAACTCCTATACAAAAATCCGTTTTTGACGTGTTTAACAAATTTTCATCTAGATAGACACCTTCATTCAATTCTTGGATTTGAGAAACCAATTCGCTTGCAAAATGATGTCCCTCTTTTTCTGGTTTAAAGTAGGTTTCACTTTTTACAGCATCTCCTCGTAATGCCATAACATTATCTATGTTTAAGAAGTCTAAATCGATTAAGAAATTTTCTGTGTCTTCTTTGGTAAAGCCTCCACATAAGATGTGGGGAATCGCATCTACTCCATACTTATTCTGAATGGCTGCACAAATACCAACGGTGCCAGGTCTCTTTTTAACTACTTGCTTTTTTAACAACCCATTCTCCAATTCTTTATAGGTGTACTCTTCTCTGTGATAGGTAACATCTATAAAAGGAGGGTTGAACTCCATTAAAGGATCTATATTATCAAAAGTAGATTGAATATGCTGACCTTTTAGTGGAGGTAAAATCTCAAAAGAAAATAAGGTTTTGTCTTTTGCGTTTTCTATATGTTCGGTTACTTTCATCTTATTCAGTAATATTTGGGTTCAACCATTTATTGGCTTCCTCTATTGTTATATTTCTTCTTTTTGCATAGTTCTTTACCTGATCTTGGGTAATCTTCCCTAATCCAAAATATTTAGCCTCTTTATTTCCAAAATAATAACCAGACACACTAGCAGCTGGCCACATAGCAAGGCTCTCGGTAAGTTGTACTCCTATTCTTTTTTCTACATTTAGTAACTCCCAAATCGTATTTTTCTCTAGATGATCTGGACAAGCAGGGTAGCCAGGAGCGGGCCTAATACCACGGTAACTTTCTTTTATTAATTCTTCGTTAGCAAGAGTTTCTAAGTATGCATATCCCCAATGATTGATTCTTACTTCTTTGTGTAAGTATTCTGCAAATGCTTCTGCTAACCTGTCTGCCAAAGCTTTAATCATAATCGAATTATAATCGTCATGATCTGCTTCAAATGCTGCTGCTATTGCCTGCGTTCCAAACCCTGTAGAAACACAAAATGCACCAATATAATCTTGAATTCCTGTTTCTTTAGGAGCAATAAAATCGGCTAGCGCATAAGACGGTACACCTTCTCGTTTTTTTAATTGCTGACGAAGCGTTATAAACTTTAGGTGCCTTTCTTTCTGCTCGATTGCATTCGAACCGACAAGAGTTTCTACCAAAATATCATCATCATTAATAGTATTTGCTGGAAACAATCCAAAAACAGCTTTTGCTTTCAACAATCTTTTATCAAAAACTTCTGCTAATAATTGCTGGGCATCTGCAAACAATTCTGAGGCTTGCGTGCCCACGATATCATCCGTTAAAATCTCTGGATATTTTCCGTGTAAATCCCAAGAACGAAAAAAAGGGCTCCAATCTATATATTCTTCTAATTTTGTAATATCAAAATCTTGTATCTCTTGAATTCCTAGTTGTTTTGGTTTTTTAATTTCGGTTGATTTCCAATCTATTTGAAACTTGCGTTTACGAGCTTCTTCTAAGGAAATATATTCTTTACTTTTAGATCTGTTTAAAAACTTTTCGCGAAACGAATCATACTCCTCTCGAATCTGATTTTTATAAACGGCATTATCTTTCTGTAATAAATTTCCTACAACTGTTACGGCTCTAGAAGCATCATTTACATGTACTACAGCATTAGAATATTGGGGTGCTATCTTTACTGAGGTGTGTGCTTTAGAAGTGGTTGCTCCTCCTATGATTAAGGGCACAGAAAAATCGTTCTTCTCCATTTCTTTAGAGAGATATACCATTTCATCCAATGAAGGAGTAATCAAACCGCTTAATCCAATAACATCTACATTTTCTTCCTTCGCCGCAGCAATGATTTTTTCTGGAGGTACCATCACTCCTAAATCGACAATTTCATAATTATTACATCCTAAAACGACACTTACAATATTCTTTCCAATATCATGCACATCTCCTTTTACGGTAGCCATTAGTATTTTTCCTGCGCTTTCTACTTTGCCATCTTTTTCTGCTTCAATATAGGGTTGTAAATAGGCAACAGCTCGTTTCATGACTCTTGCAGATTTTACGACTTGTGGCAAAAACATTTTTCCGCTTCCAAATAAATCTCCTACTACGTTCATCCCAATCATTAAATGACCTTCAATTACTTCAATAGGTTTACGGGATGCTTGTCTGGCTTCTTCTACATCTTCAATAATAAAAGCATCTATTCCTTTTACTAAACCATGTGTAATTCTTTCTTGTAAAGGTGCGCTTCTCCATTCAAGAACTTTTGCTTCACTTTCTTTTTTATTTCCCTTTACACTTTCGGCAAAATCAAGTAATCGTTCTGTAGCATCTTCTTTTCTATCTAAGAGTACATCTTCTACACATATTAATAATTCTGGAGAGATATCATCGTAAATTTCTAACATGGTTGGGTTTACAATTCCCATGTTCATTCCATGTTTAATGGCATGATATAGAAACGCAGAGTGCATCGCTTCTCTTACGGTATTATTTCCTCTAAACGAAAATGAAACGTTACTTACTCCTCCTGAAACATTTGCATAAGGCAAGTTTTCGCGAATCCATTTGGTCGCATTAAAAAAATCTAGCGCATTTTTTCGATGCTCTTCCATTCCTGTTGCTACAGGAAATATATTGGGATCGAAAATGATATCTTGAGGAGCAAAATTTACTTCATTCACTAAAATATCATAGGATCTTTTACATATTTCTATGCGCCTCTGATAGTTATCAGCTTGTCCTACTTCATCAAAAGCCATCACAATGACTGCTGCACCGTATCTCTTTATTAATTTTGCCTGTCTAATAAACTCTCCTTCTCCTTCTTTTAAACTAATAGAGTTTACCACACATTTCCCTTGTACTACTTGTAATCCTGCTTCTATAATCTCCCATTTGGAGCTATCAATCATGATAGGAATTCTAGCAATGTCTGGTTCTGAGGCAATAAGGTTTAAAAAGGTAGTCATTGCATAAACTCCATCTAACATGCCTTCATCCATATTCACATCCAAAATTTGAGCACCTCCTTCTACTTGATCACGGGCAACCTCTAAAGCTTCGTCGTATTTTTCTTCTTTTATTAATCGGAGAAACTTACGAGACCCTGTGACATTAGTACGTTCTCCTATATTGATAAAATTACTATCAGGAGTAATAATTAATGGCTCTAAACCTGATAATGTTAAATAGCTACTCATTGATTTCTACTTCTTTTTTTCTAGGTTGATAGTTAACCGCTACTTCTGCTATTGCTTTTATATGATTTGGATTCGTACCGCAACAACCTCCAATGATATTAATTAATCCATCTTGAAGATAATTCTCTATTAAACCTCCCATTTCTTCGGGAGATTGATCATAGGCTCCAAATGCATTTGGCAATCCAGCATTTGGATGTGCCGAAGTATAAAAATCAGTAGCTCTAGAGAGTCTTTTTAAATACGGTTGCAATTGTTCTGCACCTAAAGCGCAATTAAATCCAACAGAAAGTAAAGGGATATGAGAAATTGATGTCAAAAAAGCCTCTACCGTTTGCCCAGAAAGTGTTCTCCCTGAAGCATCTGTTATTGTCCCTGACACCATAATTGGGATATCTATATTTCGTGCCTCTTGTACTTCATCTATGGCAAACAAAGCTGCCTTTGCATTTAAGGTGTCAAAAATAGTTTCTACCAATAGTAAATCCACTCCTCCATCTATTAAAGCCTCTACCTGTTGTTTATAAGCTACTCTTAATTCTTCAAATGTAACAGCTCTATATTCAGGTCTGTTTACATCTGGCGATAAACTAGCTGTTCTGTTGGTAGGCCCAATGGAGCCCGCTACAAATCGAGGTTGATTAGGGGTTTTCTTAGAATATTCATCGGCTACTTCTTTGGCTATTTTTGCTGATTCGAAGTTTAATTCATGTACAAAATCTTCTAACTCATAATCTGCCATTGCGATGGTAGTTCCTGAAAAGGTATTAGTCTCTATGATGTCTGCTCCAGCGTCAAAATATTTTCGATGTATTTCTTTAATAGCATTAGGTTGGGTAATAGACAACAAGTCATTATTCCCTTGTAAGGGTAAGTGAAAATTTTTAAAGCGTTCTCCTCTAAAATCTTCTTCAGAAAATTGATATTCTTGTAGCATAGTTCCCATAGCTCCGTCGAGCACGAGAATTCTTTTTTGTATTTCTTGGTATATGTCTGACATTTTAAATTGCTATAAATGTTATCAGGAAAAAGAAGAAAACCTTTCCGTTATCTTTCTTAGATACTGTAGCGCTGAAATACATCAACACAAATCATCATAAGTAGAATGTAGCACCTTCTTAAATCTTTGTCTTTTAACAAAAATCAAGGGTTGCTAAGGTTTCATAGGGTCTAATTCCCTCCGCCTTTCGTGATAACAATCAATAAGTAATTGAACTTAACAAACAAATATTGCAACAGAAAACTTTAATAACCAAATTTTTTTAAGTTTTATTTTTTAATTTATCCTTTGACTTCTTTTTTTATCAAATTATAATCTTTAATTTTGCCCTCGAAATTTCGAGGAAAAATTTGACTGATTGCAACCTCTCGTTAAGAATTTACTGTAACTACAACAAGTTCAGTATAAAAATGCTAAAGCAGTAATTCATTACTTCTTTTAGCGACCTTGTAAGTCAAATTTCCTTCTTTATAAACAGACTAAAAGAAATTATATATGTCGTATTTATTTACTTCAGAGAGTGTATCTGAAGGCCACCCAGACAAAGTTGCAGATCAGATATCTGATGCTTTGATTGACAACTTTTTAGCTTTCGACTCTACTTCTAAAGTAGCATGTGAAACTTTAGTAACCACAGGACAAGTAGTTTTGGCTGGTGAAGTAAAGTCTAAAACATATTTAGACGTTCAGAAAATTGCTAGAGATGTGATTAATAAAATTGGTTATACCAAAAGTGAGTATATGTTTGATGGAAGTTCGTGCGGCGTTTTTTCTGCGATTCATGAGCAATCGCCAGATATAAATCAAGGTGTAGAAAGAGCCAACAAAGAGGAACAAGGAGCTGGAGATCAAGGAATGATGTTTGGCTATGCGACTGACGAAACTGAAAATTACATGCCTTTGGCTTTAGAGTTATCTCACAGATTACTTATAGAATTGGCTGAGTTACGTAGAGAGAATAATGATATAACCTACTTACGTCCAGATGCTAAAAGTCAGGTTACTATTGAATATTCAGACGACAATGTTCCACAAAGAATTGATGCGATTGTAGTTTCTACTCAGCATGATGATTTTGACGAGAGTGATGAGGTAATGTTAGAAAAAATAAAATCTGATATTGTTACTATTTTAATTCCAAGAGTCGTAGCTAAATTACCTGCAAATATACAGGCGCTATTTAACGATCAAATTACCTATCATATTAACCCTACTGGAACTTTTGTAATTGGTGGACCTCATGGTGATACTGGTTTGACTGGGAGAAAAATTATTGTAGATACTTACGGTGGTAAAGGTGCACATGGTGGTGGTGCTTTTTCTGGAAAAGACCCTTCTAAAGTAGATAGATCTGGAGCCTATGCTACACGCCATATTGCTAAAAACTTAGTTGCGGCTGGCCTCTGTAAAGAAGTATTAGTGCAAGTGTCTTATGCTATTGGAGTTGCAAAACCTACGAGTATTAATGTGGAAACTTATGGCACTGCCAATGTTGATTTATCCGATGGTGAAATCAGTAAAATTGTAGAGAACATTTTTGATATGCGCCCTTATTTTATTGAGCAACGTTTAAAATTAAGAACGCCTATTTATTCTGAAACTGCTGCTTATGGTCATATGGGTAGAGCTTCTGAGAAGAAAACAGTTCGCTTTACAAATCCAATGGGCGAAACTGTTGAAAGGGAAGTTGAAACTTTTACTTGGGAAAAATTAGATTTTGTTGATAAAGTGAAAGAAGCTTTTAACTTGTAGTTAAATCTTACGTTCTACTACATAATCTATCATTTTTAATAACGATTTTTTATAAGAAGAGTCTTGGTAATTGTCTAAAATTGCCAAGGCTTTGTTTTTATAATCATGCATCTTAGTAATAGTGTATTCTATTCCTCCGCTTTGCTTTACAAAAGCTATCACCTCTTTTACTCGTTTTTTATTTTTATTGTGTTTTTTGACAGAATTGATAATCCATGCTTTGTCTTTATCAGAACTATGGTTTAAGGTATAGATTAGAGGCAATGTCATCTTTTGTTCTTTAATATCTATCCCTGTTGGCTTTCCAATTTTTTCTTCAGAATAATCAAACAAATCATCTTTTATTTGAAAGGCCATTCCTATATATTGTCCAAACATTCTCATCTGTTGAACTGTATCTTGATTTGCTCCTACTGAAGCTGCACCAATACCACAGCATGCTGCTATTAAAGTAGCTGTTTTTTGGCGGATAATTTCAAAATAAACATCTTCGGTAATATCTAATTTTCGTGCTTTTTCAATTTGTAATAATTCGCCTTCGCTCATTTCACGAACGGCTATCGAAATCAACTTCAACAAATCAAAATCTTCATTATCTATAGAAAGTAACAATCCTTTAGAGAGTAAATAATCTCCCACTAAAACAGCAATCTTGTTTTTCCATAATGCATTGATAGAAAAGAAACCTCTTCTTCGATTACTTTCATCTACAATATCATCATGGACCAAAGTAGCAGTATGAATCAATTCTACCACGGAAGCTCCTCTATAAGTACGTTCATCAAATCCACCATCAGATACCATTTTAGCCACCAAGAACACAAACATCGGTCGCATTTGTTTTCCTTTTCTTCGTACTATATAATAGGTAATTCTATTGAGTAATGGAACTTTGGAGAGCATCGAATCTTTGAATTTTTCTTCAAAGAGTTCCATCTCTTTTTTGATAGGTTGTTTTATTTCTTCAACTAACTTCATGTATGCTGAATTGATTTCAGGGTCTGACTGCTAAAATACAAAATATAAGCTATGAAAATTGTTAAGACTTATTTGCTAGTTGACCACAAGCAGCATCTATATCCTTCCCTCTAGATCGACGTACATTAACTGTAATATCATTCATTTCTAAGTTAGATATATAATTGTCTATAGCTCTTGAACTGGCTTGTTGAAATTGTCCGTCATCAATAGGGTTGTATTCAATTAAATTGACCTTACAAGGCACATATTTACAAAAATCTATTAAAGCTTTGATATCTTCTTTACGGTCATTAATTCCATCCCAAACCACATATTCATAAGTAATCATTCTTTTGGTTTTTGCATACCAATATTCTAATGATTCTCTTAAATCTTGTAGCGGAAAATGCTCGTTAAAAGGCATGATAGAAGTCCGTACCTCTTCTATGGCAGAATGTAATGAAACTGCTAGGTTGAATTTCACTTCATCATCAGCCATTTTTTTAATCATCTTAGGGACTCCAGATGTTGATACTGTAATTCTTTTTGAAGACATCCCTAACCCTTCTGGTGAAGTAATTTTATCAATGGCTTTCATAACATTATTATAGTTCATTAGAGGTTCTCCCATTCCCATAAAAACAATGTTAGAAAGCTTATGATTATGATACAGTCTGCTTTGTTTATCGATAGCAACTACTTGATCGTAAATTTCATCTGGATTTAAATTACGCATTCTTTTTAAACGAGCTGTTGCACAAAATTTACAATCTAAACTACATCCTACTTGACTCGAAACACATGCTGTTGTTCGAGTATTTGTTGGAATTAAAACAGATTCTACAATCAATCCATCATGAAGTCGAATTCCATTTTTAATAGTGCCATCATTACTCTTTTGCATCGAATCTACCTGAATATGATTGATTACAAAATTAGCTTCTAACATCTCTCTCGTTTCTTTAGAGATATTGGTCATCTCTTCAAAAGTATGTAGCGATTTACTCCACAACCAATCATACACTTGATTTCCACGAAAAGCTTTATCTCCGTTGGCAACAAAAAAATCGCGTAGCTGTTCTTTTGTTAGGGCACGTATGTCTTTCTTTTTTGGTTTCATGTGAGGCAAAAATACAACAAACCTCACAGTTATAACTCCATTCGTTTTACTGTGAGGCTTGTACGTTTATTATTAGGTTGAATTAGATAATTAACATCGCATCTCCATACGAATAGAATCTATACTCTTCTTTTACAGCTTGTTGATAAGCTTCCATTGTAAAATCGTATCCGGCAAATGCTGCAGTCATCATTAATAATGTAGATTGTGGTGTATGAAAGTTAGTAATCATACTATTTGCAATACTGAACTCATGAGGTGGAAAAATAAATTTATTTGTCCATCCTTCGTAAGCATTTAATCTACTACTTGCAGATACACAAGACTCTATAGAACGCATACTTGTTGTTCCTACCGCACAAACTCTTCTCTTTTGATCTAATGCATTGTTAATCATTTGAGCACTGTTTTGTGGAATAATAATTTGCTCAGAATCCATTTTATGTTTTGATAAATCTTCTACTTCTACTGGGCTAAATGTTCCTAAACCAACATGCAATGTTAACTCCGCAAAGTCAACTCCTTTAATTTCTAAACGCTTCATTAAGTGCTTAGAAAAATGTAATCCTGCAGTTGGTGCAGCTACTGCTCCTTCATTTTTAGCAAAAATAGTTTGATATCTTTCTTCATCAGAAGGCTCTACTTCTCTGTTTATATACTTAGGTAAAGGTGTTTGTCCTAATTCTAATAATTTAGCCCTAAACTCTTCGTAACTACCATCAAATAAGAAACGTAATGTTCTTCCTCTTGATGTCGTATTATCAATTACCTCGGCTACTAGGCTATCATCCTCTCCAAAAAATAATTTATTTCCAATTCTAATTTTTCTAGCTGGATCTACTAACACATCCCATAATCTATTCTCTGCATTTAATTCTCTTAACAAGAAAACTTCTATTCTAGCTCCTGTTTTTTCTTTATTACCAAACATTCTTGCTGGAAAAACCTTGGTATTATTTAAAATCATGACATCACCTTCATCAAAGTAATTAATAACATCTTTAAACAACTTGTGCTCAATGGTTTGATCCTTTCTATTTAACACCATTAAACGTGATTCGTCTCTGTGTTCTGAAGGGTATTCTGCTAATAAGTTATCTGGTAAATCGAATTTAAAATGAGATAGTTTCATGTGTTTATAATTATTGTTTTTATCGGTCACATGTAACATTCATTTAATCATTTTCTTGGGTATCGAAAATTTAGTTATGAATGTTTCATCTAATATATTTGTTTATGACGGCGGCAAATATACGATTTGAAGATAGGGGTTGTCAAGTGTTTGAGCAATTAATTTACTGTGCTTGTATTTGAAAGCCTATTTGTTGTAAATCCTCCCAGAAGTTTCTATATGATTTTGTTACTACATCAGAATCTAAAATGTTTAAAGGCACTAGCATTCCTAAAGGTGCAAAAGCCATTGCCATTCTATGATCATTATAAGTTTCTATAGAGACATTTGAATTGATTTCTAAATGACCCTCTAGGGATAAACTATCATTAGTCACAGATATTTCGGCTCCTAATTTTGTTAGTTCTTCTTTCAATGCTTCTAGCCTATCTGTTTCTTTAATTTTTAACGTATGAAGTCCAGATAGCCTACACGATACTCCCAAACCAAAACATGTAACCGCAATAGTTTGAGCAATATCTGGAGCATCACTTAAATTAAGCTCTAAAGGTTCTTTAATTGTATCTTTTACCTTCATTAAAATAATTGAGTGCTTATGAAATACCGTTTGTACTCCAAAGTATTCATATATTTTTGCTAAACAAGAGTCTCCTTGCAAGCTTTCTTTATGATAAGAAGATAGTTCTATTTTTGACCCTATATTACTTAAAGCAATAATGCTATAAAAATAGGAAGCGGAACTCCAATCTGACTCTACAGTAATTGTTTTTATTTCAGGCAATTGCTTTTGTTTCACTTCAATCATCGCTTCTTCAAAACGAGTAGCTATTCCTAATTGATTTAACAAACTCAGAGTCATATTAATGTAAGGAACAGACGTGATTTCTCCTAACAAGTGAATTTTTAACCCATTTGGTAAACTTGACGCTATTAATAACAAAGCTGAAATATACTGACTGCTAACATTTCCATTAATCGCAACCGTATCTTTTACAATTTTCTTCCCTGTTATTTTAATAGGCGGATAACCTTCTTTTTCTATATAAGAGATCTCTGCACCCAAGTCTGATAATGCTTCTACTAAAATTTTTATAGGTCTGTTGTGCATTCTATGGGAACCGGACAAAATCACAGTTTTGTCATTTTGCACTGCAAAAAATGCGGTTAGAAACCGCATTGCGGTTCCTGCATGCCCTATGTTTATTTCTGAATCAGTAGTATTCAGCGCATGTTGTAAATGATTAGAATCATCAGAGTCTGATATGTTTTCAATTACAACCTGTGGGAAAAGTTGTTGCAGAATCAATAAGCGATTCGATTCACTTTTAGATCCAGAAATACACACCTTAGCATTAAGTAACTTATTTTCAACACCTTCTATATGTAAATTCATAAAATGACTAACTCTAGTTTTAAATTCTTAAATTTAGGCTCCTTTAAAAAAACTAACTAAACATGAAAAAAATACTTCTTCTTTTAATAGGTCTCTTATTTTTTGAGAATTACAAAGTTAACGCACAAAAAAATCCTGACAAATTTTCTGAACAATATTATAGCGCTACAAAATGGCGAATGATTGGACCTTTTAGAGGAGGTAGAAGTGCTGCTGTAACCGGAGTTTCGGGAAAGGCAAATCTGTTTTACATGGGTGCTACAGGTGGTGGTGTATGGAGAACTACAGATGCAGGAAACACTTGGCAGAATATTTCTGACGGTTTTTTTGGAGGCTCGGTAGGGGCCGTAGCTGTTAGCGAATGGGATAACAATGTAATCTATGTTGGAAATGGCGAAAAAACAGTACGTGGAAATGTATCTTCTGGAGATGGGATTTGGAAGTCCGTAAATGCTGGAAAAACATGGACTCATATGGGGTTAAAAAATGCAAGACATATTCCAAGAGTGAAAATTCACCCTAAAAATCCTGATATTGTTTATGCGGGAGTTATGGGAGATTTATATAAATCCTCTAACGATAGAGGTGTCTATAAATCTGTTGATGGTGGAAAAACATGGAATAAAAAATTGTTTGCAAATAAAGATGCTGGGGTTGTTGATTTGATAATTGACCCTAACAATCCAAGAGTATTATATGCCACTACCTGGAACGTTAGAAGAACACCATATAGTTTATCTAGTGGAGGTGATGGTTCTGCATTATGGAAAAGTACTGACGAAGGAGAAACCTGGACTAATATTTCTACAAACAAAGGGCTTCCATCTGGCATTTGGGGTATTAGCGGTGTAACCGTTTCTCCAGTAAACTCTGATATCGTTTGGGCTCTTATAGAAAACAAAAAAGGAGGTGTTTACAAATCTATGGATGCAGGTAAAACTTGGCGTTTAATTAATAGCGAACGTAAATTACGTCAGCGCGCATGGTACTACACCCGTTTATATGCTGACACGCAAGATGAAGATATTTTATATGTATTAAATGTTCGTTATCATAAATCTACAGATGGTGGAAAAACATATAAAACCTATAACGCGCCACATGGAGATCATCATGATTTATGGATAGCACCAGAAGATAATCAAAGGATGATTATTGGTGATGATGGTGGTGCTCAAATTTCTTTTGACGCTGGCGAAAATTGGTCGACATATATGAATCAACCTACTTCTCAGTTTTATAGAGTAACTACAGACAATCATTTTCCGTATCGAATTTATGGAGCCCAGCAAGATAATTCTACCATACGAATTCCACATAGAACCAACGGTCGTTTTATTACTCAAAGTGATTGGGAATCTACCGCTGGAGGAGAGAGTGCACATATTGCTGTAGATCCAAATAATAATGACATTGTATATGGCGGAAGTTATGGAGGTTTTCTTACTCGCAGAAATCATAAGACTGGTGAGACTAGAGCCATTAATGTATGGCCAGATGATCCGATGGGGCATGGCGCAGAAGATTTTAAATATCGCTTCCAATGGAACTTTCCTGTCTTATTTTCACCGAATCATAAGAATAAATTATACGCGGCCTCTAATCACTTACACATGACTACTAACGAAGGTCAATCATGGGAAGTTATTAGTCCCGACTTGACAAGAAATGACCCTAAAACATTAGGTCCTTCTGGAGGTCCGATTACAAAGGATAATACTGGAGTAGAATACTACGGAACAATTTTCGCTGTTGCAGAATCTAAATATGAAAACGGATTGATTTATACTGGCTCAGATGATGGCTTGGTACATGTTACAAAAGATGGAGGTAAAAACTGGGTAAATATCACTCCAAAAAAAATGCCTGAATGGATGATGATCAACTGTATAGAAATTGATCCTTTTAATAAAGGTGGAGTATATATTGTAGGCACGAAGTATAAGACTGGGGATTACCAACCTTATATTTATAAATCTGAAAATTATGGTAAATCTTGGAAACAAATAACTAATGGAATTGGCAACGAAGATTTTACACGTGCTATGAGAGCAGATCCTAAACGAAAAGGATTGCTCTACGCAGGAACAGAACGTGGAATGTATATTTCTTTTGATGATGGTAAAAACTGGAAACCTTTTCAGTTAAATCTTCCAATTGTACCTATCACAGATTTAGCAATTAAAAACAATAATCTAATCGCTGCTACTCAAGGTCGTTCTTTTTGGATTATTGATGACCTAACACCAATTCATCAACTAACAAACGATGTTGTAAAAGAAGATATTATTTTGTTTAAGCCGCAAGAAAGTTACCGAATGGGAGGTGGTCGTGGGAGAACATCTAAGACAGCTGGAACGAATCATCCTGGAGGTGTTGCTATTAATTACTTCATTAAAGAAAAAGATGATAAAGATGTAGTTTCATTAACTATATATGATAGTAATAATGAACTTATTAAAACCTACAGTACGAAACCTAACAAAAAGAAAAAAGAAGAAAAATTAACCGTTAAAGATGGAAATAACATCTTTTATTGGAATATGATGTACCCAGGAGCAAAACGTGTTCGAGGGATGATTCTTTGGTGGGCTTCTCTAAATGGTCCTATGGCATTACCTGGTAATTATACCGTTACTTTAAAAGTAGGTAAGCATTCTAAATCACAAAATTTTACTATTCTAAAAAACCCTGTTTCTGAAACTACTTTAGCCGATGCGAAAGCACAGTTTAATTTTATTAACGATATTAATAAAAAGATGACAGAAATACATACGGCTTTAGAAAATGTAAAGAAAGTTAGAACGCAGGTCAAAGCGCTAAAGAAATCTATTAAAGATAAGAAAAAGCATAAAGAAATGTTAGATTATGCTGATGCTTTGGTAAAAGATTTGACTACAATTGAAGAAACTTTATACCAGACAAAAAGTAAAAGCGGACAGGATCCGTTGAATTTTCCTATTCGTTTGAATAATAAATTAGCGCATCTAAATTCTTTGACGAGAATTGGAAGCTATGCCCCTACAAAGCAAGCTGTTGATTTTAAAAATGAAATTACCAAAGAAATTGATAAAGAGTTAGCAAAGCTTAAGGCAATGTTTACCATACGAGTAAAAGAACTGAATAAAAAGGTAAAAGAAAGTCAGATTGATTTAATTCAATTAGATTAAATAAAAAAGGCAACCCTAATGGTTGCCTTTTTATTTTTAACTTGTTTATTAAAATCCAATATCAAGATCTGCCACATAATTTTGCGCAGCATCACCTAGTTTTTTAATAATTGCGTCACGTACTTTTGAATACGTTTTTATGTTCTTTTTTATAATGATTTACTCAGATTTATAATCTTCGTAAGACTTTTCTTCTACTAAATCGGAACCAGTATAGGTATTAATTTCTTTTTTAACGTCTGAACGATCATCATTGGTATAATATACAGCGCGAGCTAAGTCAATAAAAGTTTGTCCAAAATCATTAGCGCGCTCACATTCTCTAATATCATCTTCTATTTTCCATAATTTTTTATTGACTTCTAACAAGTCGTTTTGTAGTTTTTTTAAATGAGATTCATCTTTTACAGCATTATAAATACTTTCAACAACTGGTGTTAACACATTGTGCTCATTTCGAATATTTATCAATTTTTTAGCATCCTTTATTTCTGAAAGTTTAATTTCTAGAATGGTATATTTATCTATGATTTCTCCGTTGGAAACTTCTATTTTCATGATTTTTATTTTAAATAAATTTACGTTCTATAATACTCATAAAGCGCTCTTCTAGTTCTTCTTTTTCAGTCCAATCATAGTCTGGTTTTACCATTTTTTGAATGAATTTCTTAGCTTCCTTTTCGGTTTTAAGTGTATTCAATTGCGAAACCACCCTGTTAAAATCTTCTTGACTTCCTCCAAATAAATTCTTCACAAAAGCAATTCTATCATTTAGCCCAATTTGGATGTCATTTTGCAATTTATCATTTAATGATTTTTTAGGAGCATTTTCAAACAAATCAGCCACTACATCAACTGGTATAGTGTCTTGCAACTCTTCTTCTAAAGATAATACTTTCTTTTCTTCAACTTCTTTAGTGTCTTCTTTTGGCTCTTCTTCTGTAAACAAATCTGTTTCTAAAAAGTGAACCACTGGTTCTTCTTCTATAGATTCCTCTTTTACATCCTCTACAACTGTTTCGATAGGCGTAGTTGTCTTATCTTCTACCTCTTCTAAAACAGGTTCAGGCTCTAAAATCGTTTCTTCCTTATTCTCATCCATTTTTTCTTCAATAACAATTTCTTCTTTTGCTACAGCTTCTATCTTTTCTAAAATTTCTTCTTTTGTATGACTAGGATTGGGAGTATTATTAATGTATTCTTCTACATAAGCCAACAACGCTAATTTTTCATATACCTCATATGCTTTACTCTTAAGAGCAAAAATATCATCTCTATTTTTCATTTGTAAAATACTGTGTGCTAAACTCGTGAGATCTGCCTCCAATTTTTTGTGCATAAGTTGTTTCCTTTAATTCCTATTTGAAGTCTTTTTTTAATAAATTTGCTTCATTCATATGATAAATAAAACAAATCTTTTACAAGCCTTAAAACTACAAAATGTTTCTTGAAAATACGGTAAATCATACAGAACAATTTGGTTGGATAGAAGTTATTTGTGGTTCTATGTTTTCTGGAAAAACAGAAGAATTGATTAGAAGGCTAAAAAGAGCACAATTTGCAAAGCAGCGTGTAGAGATTTTTAAACCTTCAGTAGATACCCGATATGATGATGAAAAAGTAGTTTCTCATGATGCTAACGAAATTAGATCCACTCCAGTTCCAGCATCATCAAATATTCGATTACTTGCAAATGATGTAGAAGTTGTAGGAATTGATGAAGCTCAGTTTTTTGACGATGAAATTGTTGCAGTTTGTAATGATTTAGCAAACAGAGGTATTCGAGTAATTGTGGCTGGATTAGATATGGATTTTAAAGGAAACCCTTTTGGTCCAATGCCCGCATTAATGGCTACTGCAGAGTATGTTACAAAAGTACATGCTGTTTGTACCAGAACAGGAAATTTAGCAAACTATAGTTTTAGAAAAGCGCAAAATAATGATATTGTTTTTTTAGGAGAAACCCAAGAATACGAACCTTTAAGTAGAGCCGCCTACTATAAAGCTATGCAGGAAACTAAGCAACTAAGTGAACAAAAAAAAGATTCTGAAACAACTACAGAATAAAGACATCACTGAAATGAATAACCACGTAACGGTTTTAGAGATTGATGGAAATGCTTTAGAGCACAATCTTAACTATTTTAAAAATAAGCTGAACCCAGAGACAAAAATTTTAGCAGTCGTAAAAGCTTTTGGTTATGGCAGTGATGGTGTAAAAGTGGCTACTTTCTTACAAGATAAAATAGATTATTTTGGAGTTGCCTATACTAATGAAGGGGTTGCTCTCAGAAAAGCTGGTATTAAAACTCCAATCTTAGTTTTACATCCGCAAATATCTAATTTTGAATCCATTGTTAAGTATCACTTAGAGCCAAGCATTTATAGTTTTAAAATACTTACGGCTTTTCTAAAGTTTGCAGATGAACATCCTTTAATGAGTTACCCTGTTCATCTAAAATTCAACACAGGTTTAAATAGATTAGGCTTGTGGCATCAAGACATTCCTTTAATACTATCCAAAATAAAGGGCTCCAATCATGTAAAAATAAAATCCATTTTCTCTCATCTAGCAGCTAGTGAAGATGCGAATGAAAAAGATTTTACAATGGGTCAAATTAATAATTTTGCTGCTATTGTAAAGCAGATTTACAACCATATAGATTATGAACCTGCAATTCATATATTAAATACTTCTGGTGTTGTTAATTATCCTCAAGCTCAATTTGATATGGTAAGAATTGGTATTGGCTTGTATGGTTTTGGAAATGATGATAAAGAAACCTCTCAATTAAAAAACACCCATAAATTAACTTCTATCATTTCTCAAATTCATATGATAGAGCCTGGAGAAACTGTAGGTTATAACCGTGCTTTTGTGTCAAAAAACTTTTCTAAAACAGCCACAATTCCTATTGGTCATGCAGACGGTATCTCTAGAAAATTAGGAAATGGTAAAGGCTATGTGACTATTCGGGGTGAAAAAGCACCTATTATTGGAAATGTTTGTATGGATATGATTATGGTAGATATTACAAAGATTGATTGTAAGGAAGGTGATGAAGTAATTGTTTTTAATAGTCAAAAGACTATTGAGCATTTTGCGAATGTTTCCGAAACTATTTCTTACGAAATATTAACTGCTATCTCTCAAAGAGTGCAAAGAGTTTTTAAGCCTTAAAAAAAAACACTATTTTTAGCTCACTATTAACTAACTAAAAAACTATAAATATGGGAATGGTTAAAGAATTCAAAGAATTCGCTATGAAAGGTAATCTTGTAGATATTGCTGTCGGTTTCGTAATGGGTGCAGCATTTAAGCAAGTAGTTACTTCATTTACTGGGGGAATCGTTTCACCATTAATTGGATTACTAATTAATGTAGATTTCAAAGATTTAAAATGGATTGCCAGAGAAGGCGTTGCAGATGCAACTGGAAAAGTAACTGGCGAAGTCGCTGTACTTTATGGTGAATTCTTAACTAATGTAATTGATTTTATTATCGTTGCATTTGTGATGTTTATGATCATCAAAGGTATCAATGCTACCAAGAAAAAAGAAGAGCCAGCTCCGCCACCTGCTCCAGCTGGACCAACACAAGAAGAATTACTCACTGAAATCAGAGATTTACTGTCTAAAAAGTAATTCAATCTTAGTAAACATAGAATCCCAAGTCAAAAAACTTGGGTTTTTTTTATACCATATAAATATCCTACATTTAACTAACTAAAAACAATTACCATGTTGACAACCAAGGAACAATTAGAATTTTGCAAAAAGTGTGAAAATAAAACTCTAGATTTAAAAGTTGGAGTGATATGTTCTCTTACCAATGCTAAACCTAATTTTGGAGATTCTTGCAAAGATTTTACAGTCGATTCCGTAGAAGTTCAAAAGATGGTAGCTAGAGAAATTTTGACAAATGAAGCAGCTGAAGCTATAAAAATGCCTGTTTGGCAAATTGTCCTAAGTGTTATTATTGCATTAGTCGCTTTAGTCCGATTGGTAATGGCTTTTTCTTAAAAGATATATATACATCATTAAAAACTAGGTAGAAACACCGGTTTGAAAGAATAACTAAATCTTCAAAACCTTCCCTCTTCTTAACAGAATTATCTAACATAATATTAGATACATTACCTACCTTTGATTTTTTATCGAGAAATCATAAATGATACGCACACATAAATTTGAAAGCAATGAGTTAATCGATAGGTTACCTCCACATTTAAAGCAGTTTATCAAGCCTCAAAACTATGAGGAATATACCCCTATTAACCAAGCAGTTTGGCGTTATGTGATGCGTAAAAATGTGGCATACCTTTCTAAGCATGCTCATGAATCCTATATTAAAGGCTTAGAAAAAACTGGAATTAAAATTGATGAAATTCCAAGTATGTATGGAATGAATCGAATTCTAAAGGAAATAGGTTGGGCTGCAGTTTCTGTAGATGGCTTTATCCCTCCTAATGCTTTTATGGAATTCCAAGCCTATAAAGTTTTAGTCATAGCTTCTGATATTCGTCAACTAGAAAACATTCAATATACACCAGCTCCAGATATTATTCACGAAGCTGCTGGCCATGCTCCTATTATTGCCAATCCAGATTATGCTGAATATTTAAGACGTCTAGGAGAAGTTGGGGCGAAAGCAATTTTATCTAAATATGATATTGATTTATATGAAGCTGTTAGGAAATTATCAATCCTAAAAGAAGCAGAAACTGTTGATGAGAATGAGTTAAAAGAGTCTAAAAAAGAAGTAAATCGATTACAACAAATGGATGTTGAGTTATCAGAAATGGCTCAAATAAGAAACTTGCAATGGTGGACTGTTGAATATGGTTTAATTGGAGAAATACAGAACCCAAAAATTTACGGCGCTGGATTACTTTCTTCTATTGGCGAAAGTAAATGGTGTATGAGTAATCAAGTAAAGAAAATCCCATATTCTATTGATGCTATAGAACAATCTTTTGATATTACACAGCCGCAACCACAATTATATGTAAGTCCTGATTTTTCATTTTTAATGCAAGTTTTAGAAGAATTCGCAAACAAATTGAGTCTTCGTAAAGGAGGTAGTAAAGGAATACAACGATTGATTGACTCCCAAATGATTGGAACTATTGAACTAAGTACCGGATTACAAGTTTCTGGAAAATTTTCTCGCGTAATTTTAAATGAAGATAGAGAAGTCATCTTTTTTAAAACCGAAGGCCCAACTGCTTTGGCATATCGAGAAAGAGAATTAATTGGACATGGAATTGACTATCATTCTCATGGATTTAGTTCTCCTTTAGGGAAATTAAAAAACATCAACTTAGCAATTGAAGACATGGGACCTGTAGATTTAAAAGCCTATAACTTCTACGATGGGAAATTTTTGTCGTTTGAGTTTGAAAGTGGTATTAAAGTAAAAGGACTCAACGTTACTGGTATTAGGAACTTAAAAGGTAAATTGATGCTGATTCAATTACAAAACTGTACTGTTACCTATAAAGGAGAAGAGCTATTTAAGCCAGAATATGGTTTATTTGATATGGTTGTTGGTAAAAAAATTGTTTCCGCTTTTGCTGGAGCTGCAGATTATAATTCGTTCCCCAACTTATATAATGTATCCAAAACATTAACCGTAAAACCAAAGAAATCAGAAAGAATCCTAATACTTGAATCTTATTACCAAACTATTAGACATATTAGAGAGCATAACTCTCGAAATGAGTCACAATTAGAAAAGATTTTTTATAAGGTTCGCTCAAGTTATGATAATGAATGGCTACTGCCACTAGAAATTTTAGAAATCACAAAGAGCCAAAATCTTGATTCTGAAGTTTCGATGTATTTAAATGATCTCGCATCAAAGAATCCTAAATTAAAAACACTGATTTTAGAAGGAATGGAAATGATTAAAAAAGGATAAGGAATTACATTTTCAAAAAACCTTTTACGAATATTATATTACTCAAGAAACTCAGTAACTAGTCTATAAAATTCCTGTGGCTTTTCAGCATGTAACCAATGTCCTGTATTCGGAATACTAACAATTTGTGAATTAGGAAAATGAGCTTTGATAATGGGCTCTTCAGATACTGTTATATAGCCTGAATTTCCTCCTGCTAAAAACAAGGTCTCACCATTATAAGACGTAAAAGATGGCAAGGCTACTCCTACCTCAGCGTTATGTTCTGTTAAAGATGATAAATTGAATCTAAAATCTAATGTGCCTTTTTCTTTCCAATAAACATTTTTAAGTAAAAACTGCCTTACTCCTGCTTCTGAAATTACTTTCGCTAATTTTTCATCTACAAGCTGCCTAGAAGTCTGTACTGTAAAATCAATCGAATTTAAACCCGCTAAGATTTCGTTATGATGAGGTTTATAAGCTCTAGGTGAAATGTCAGCTATTAACAATCTATCAATCAATTCTGGATACTCTACAGCGAATAACATTGCCGTTTTACCTCCCATTGAATGCCCTAACAAAATACTCTTCTCTAGATTATGATGTACTATATAATTATATAAGTCTTCCACCATCAGTTCATAATCAAAATCATCAGCATGAAAACTACGTCCATGATTACGTTGATCTATTAGATGCACTTCATAATTCTCTGCAAATTTGTTCCCTAAAGATTTCCAATTATCACCCATTCCAAAATACCCATGAAGTATTAAAAATGGTTGGCCTTTACCTAAAATTCTAGAATGCAATAACTCCATACTTATTTAAGTCGATGTAAATACATATTCACAACATTTTGTAACCCTAAATATAAACTCTCCGAAATAAGTGCATGCCCTATAGATACTTCATCTAAATAAGGTATGTTTTCTTTAAAAAACTGAATGTTCTCTAAATTCAAATCATGCCCAGCATTAATTCCTAAACCTAATTCATTCGCTCTTATTGCCGCATTTGAATAGGGTTTAACAGCAGCCTTATTTCCTTTTTCAAATTGACTTGCAAACTGTTCTGTATACAATTCTATCCTATCGGCTCCAGTTTTAGCAGCCCCTTCTATTAGCTTTAAATCAGTATCAATAAAAATAGAAGTTCTAATTCCATTACTTTTAAATTCAGAAATTACTTCTTGTAAAAAAGACTGGTGATGAACTGTATCCCAACCTGCATTAGAAGTTAATACATCTTCGCTATCTGGCACTAATGTTACCTGCGTGGGCTTTATAGCCAACACCATATCTATAAAATTAGGTATTGGGTTTCCTTCAATATTATATTCTGTTGTAACAACCGGCTTTAAGTCATATGCATCTTGGTATCTTATATGTCTCTCATCTGGCCTAGGATGTATTGTGATTCCATCAGCTCCAAAATCTTGAATATTGATTGCTGCTTCTACAACATTAGGAGTATTTCCGCCTCTTGAATTCCTTAATGTTGCTATTTTATTAATATTAACACTTAACTTTGTCATTGAGTTTATTTAAAGTGCAAAAATAACGCATTTAATCATTTTAGCCTATATTCGTGATAGATGAATATGAATGAATACATATTAAAAGAATTAAAAGAATTTACACTAGATAGTACTATAAAAAGTGCCGAAGACATTTGTAATGAGATTCCTATTACACATATTCCAATTATAGAAAATAACTTACTTATAGGGTGTTTTTCTGAAAGTGATGTAAGGACTATCGAAAAGAAAGAAGATATTATTAGAAATTACAAAGATTCACTTATTGCTTTTTACGCTAATGAAAATGACAGCTTATTAGATTTAATTTCACTTTTTTCGGAAAACGACACAAATATTCTTCCAGTCTTAAATAAAGATAGAGAATATTTAGGGTATTATGAATTAAATGACATCTTAGATGTATTGAACTCTAGTCCTTTTTTATATAAGCATGGTATGGTACTTACTGTAGAAAAGTTGAAAAAAGATTTTTCAATTAGTGAAGCTGCACAGATTGTAGAGACCAATAATGCTAAGCTTTTAGGGGTATATATTTCTGCAGAAAAGACAGATACCTTTGAGCTAGTTATTAAAATCATTACAGAAGACATTAATACCATCATTCAAACTTTTAGGCGTTATAATTATTTTATAATTTCTGAACACAAGGATGATTTCTATTTAAAAGATTTAAAAAATAGGTCCGATTATTTACAGAAATACTTAAACATGTAGCATGAAGAAAGTAGCTATTTATGGACAATCTTATACTGTAAATGCTGAGAAAGAAATTAAAATTTTAATTTCTTACTTAGAGAAAAAAAATATTGTTTTTTTCTTAGAAAAAAACTTATATGACCTTTTAAAAAAGCATCAAATTATTGATAAAAAATATCCTTTTTTTAAAGGGTTTTCAGATCTTAACAACTCTTTTGATTTGTTATTTAGTGTAGGCGGTGATGGCACTATTTTACGAGCAGTTACGTATGTAAGAAACTTAGATATTCCCATTTTAGGAATTAATACTGGAAGGCTTGGTTTTTTAGCCACAGTAAAAAAAGATGAAATTGAAGATGCTATTGACGTTTTAATAAACAAAGAATATGACATCCAAGAAAGAACCTTATTGCAAGTATCTACATCTCCAAAAGCAAAAGAAATATCTGACCTTAACTTTGCTCTAAACGAAATTACTATTGCTAGGAAAAACACTACTTCTATGATTGGTGTAAAAACCTTTTTAGATAAAGAATACTTAACTAATTATTGGGCCGATGGACTTATTATTGCCACACCGACTGGCTCAACTGGTTATTCTTTAAGCTGCCAAGGACCTGTAATCTCTCCTGATTCAAAAAATCTAGTAATTACCCCTATAGCTCCACACAATTTAAATGCTAGGCCAATGGTAATTCCAGATGATATTTCTATAGAACTAGAAATTGACTCTAGAGAAAAAGATTACTTAATTTCTTTAGATTCCAGAATTGTTACTTTACCAAAAAAAACGAAGATTTTTCTTAACAAAGCTCCTTTTACAATTAAAACTATTATTCCTAAAAGTCAAACCTTCTTAAAAACATTAAGGACAAAATTATTGTGGGGAGAAGACACCAGAAATCAGTCTAATCAATAGTCGTTTACTACAATAATTTATCTAATTATTAGTTATTCAAAAAAGACTCCTTAATAACTTAATAAAGCAAATTGAAATAACTATATTTGCAGGCTATTTTTTAGAATGAAAAGATATTCGATAATTATACTATGTATTTGTTTTTCAGCAAATTGTTTCTCTCAAATAAACGAAGTAGGTGTTTTTTTAGGGGTTTCTAATTATGTTGGAGATATTGGAAGTACAAATTATTTAAGACCAAAAGATGCTGGTGTAGGTCTTATTTATAAATGGAACTTAAACCCTAGGATTGCTTTTAGGGGGACCTATACATATATTCCTATTAAAGCAAATGATGCAGATTCAGAAAATTTAGTAAGACAAAATAGAGGATTGAGTTTTGAGAATACTATTAATGAAGTAGCTGTTGGAATGGAATTCAACTTTTTTGAATACGATTTATCATCAACAGATAAAACATATACCCCTTATATACTCTTTGAAATAGCTGCTTTTGATTATCAAACAGTAAGACCTTCTCCTACTGTTGTTGGAAGTTTTACATTTACTAGAAATACCTCTCTTGCTTTACCTATTGGAGTTGGGTTTAAATCCAAAATTTATGGTAAATTAGCGTTCGCAATTGAAACTAGGGTTAGGTATACTTTTAAAGACGATTTAGATTACTCTACGCCAGATTTTCCGTCATTAGATTTTGGTGGGACTGGCAACGATTGGTATATGTTTACTGGTGTTTCTTTAGTGTATACTTTTGGTAGACCTGCGTGTTATTCAAGTCGAAGATAATTTATGGACAAAAAACTACTCATTAATTTACATAAAGTTCCAAAGCATATTGCCGTTATTATGGACGGTAATGGACGCTGGGCTAAAGGTAAAGGAATGAATCGCATTTTTGGACATAAAAATGCGATGACTGCCATTAGAGATACTGTAGATGCTGCTTCTGAGATTGGAGTAGAGGTCATAACCATGTATGCATTTTCAACTGAAAACTGGAATAGACCAAAAATTGAGGTAGATGCATTAATGAATCTATTAGTCTCTACCTTAAAGAAAGAATTACCGGAGTTTCATAAAAAAAACATTCAAGTTAATGCCATAGGAAATATAGATTCCTTACCAAGAAAGGCTAAAAATGTTTTACGAAATGTAATTTCAGAAACTAAAGATCACAAAAAAATCAAGTTAATTTTTGCCTTAAGCTACGGCTCTAGAGAGGAAATTGTTAACGCTATCAAAAACATATCTAAAAAAGTTGTTAATAACCAAATTGATTTAGAAGAAATTGATGAAAAAGTTATTAATAATCATTTATATACGTTTAATTTGCCCGACGTTGATTTAATGATACGTACTAGTGGTGAAAAACGAATAAGCAATTACCTTTTATGGCAAATGGCTTATGCTGAATTATATTTTACAGATATACTTTGGCCAGATTTTAGAAAGGAGCATTTTTACAATGCAATTATAGAATATCAGAACAGAGAAAGACGATTTGGAAAAACAAGTGAACAGATTACAGTACCTAAAGAGTAGTTTATTAACTGCGATATTATTTATTCTTTTATTTTCTAATCTAAGCATCAAAGCTCAGACAGTTAATGACTCCATTCCTAAAAAACAAACTACTGTTTCTTATGAAAAAGGTAAAGAGTATATTCTTGGAGGTATCTCTGTAACTGGGCTTAAAAAATTTAGTGAACCTACTGTAATCGTTTTTACTGGTTTAAAAGTAGGGCAACCTATAAAGTTACCTGGAGATAAACTTACCAGTGCAATCAAAAAATTATACGAGAGTAAACAATTTAGTGATGTAGATGTTTACCTTGCAAAAATTGATGGTAATTCTGTTTACCTTCAATTTGATGTTAAAGAGTTACCTCAGCTTAATAAAGTTACATTTATTGGATTAAGTAAATCAAAAACTAAAAACCTTGCTAAAGAAACCGAACTTAAGTTAGGTGCAATGGTAACAGACAATTTAGTTGTAACGTCTAAAAACTTTATTCGAAAAAAATATACTGATAAAGGATTTTTAAAAGCAAACGTAAACATTGTTACTTCTCCCGATTCTACTGATACTAATACAGTAAATATGTCCGTTTCCATTGACAAAGGCAAGAAAATTAAGATTAAGAATATAAATTTCAAAGGAAATAAGGCATTATCGAACTCTAAGTTAAGGGGAACCATGAAAAACACTCGTCGTCGATTTCCTGGTAGATTTTGGAAAACATCAAAATATATAGAAGAAGATTATCAAGAAGATTTAGAGAGCATTCTAGATGCTTATAGCAGATTAGGGTTTCGTGATGCGAGAATTTTAAGTGATAAGCTTACCTGGAATGATGATAATACTATCAATTTAGAGATTGAATTAGAAGAAGGAAGACAGTATCGATTTGGAGAAATTATCTATGTAGGAAATAAAGAATATACAGATGAACAATTAAATCAAATTCTTAAAATTAGAAAAGGAGATGTATATAATGGTGCTGTCTTAAAAGAAAGAATTACAGGTGATGGCTCCCCAACCTCCGAAGATATTCAAACACTTTATCAAGATAATGGATTTCTCTTTTCTAATGTAAATGCTGTTGAAACCAAAGTTGTTAATGACTCTATTACAGTAGAGATTAGAATTAGAGAAGACGAAAAAGCTACCATAAAAAAGGTAACTGTAGTTGGAAACGACAAGACCAATGACCATGTAATTTTTAGAGAATTAAGAGTTAAACCAGGAGATTTATTTAGTAGAACTGCGATTATTCGTTCTATTCGTGAGTTAGGTCAGTTAGGTTTTTTTGATACTAATGTTACCCCAGACGTAAAACCTGATTACCAAAACAAAACTGCTGATATTGAGTTTTCTGTTGTAGAAAAAGGAGGTAGTCAAATTGAATTACAAGGGGGATATGGAGGAGGATCTTTCATTGGTACCTTAGGACTTTCTTTTAATAACTTCTCTATAAGAAACATCTTTAAAAAAGATGCTTATAAACCATTACCTATGGGAGATGGTCAAAGTTTAGCTATTAGACTACAATCCAGTAGAACCTTTAACACTTATAGTTTTTCTTTTACTGAGCCTTGGCTAGGAGGTAAGAAACCTCAATCTTTAAGTTTTTCAGTATATAGTTCTAAACAATTTCAGTTAAATACTCAAACATTTGATGTAGATAGAAGTAGAAGTTTAGGAATTCTTGGAGCTTCAATTGGAATAGCAAAAAGGCTGAAATGGCCAGATGACTTCTTTACATTATCACAATCTATTAGCTATCAAAACTTTACTTTAAATGACTATGGATTTAGAGTTGGTACAGATTTCTTAGACCAAGGAAGTCTTAACAACTTAGCGTACAATGTTTCTTTAACCAGAAATAGTGCTGGTCCAAGTTTAATATTCCCAACGAGAGGATCTACTTTTAGCTTAGCTGCCAAGCTTACATTTCCTTATTCTTTAGTAAACAATAAAGATTACGATAATATTAGTGTTGCTGAAAAATATAAATGGCTAGAATATTATAAGATTTCTTATAAAGGAAAATGGTATACGCAACTTGCAAAAAACTTAGTTTTAATGACTAATACTGAGATAGGTTTCTTAAGTTTTTATAACAAAAAATTAGGACAGACACCTTTTGAGAGATACTTTGTAGGGGGTGATGGAATTGCTCAGTTTCAATTAGATGGAAGAGAGACAATAGGAATTAGAGGATACGAAAACAACCAGTTATCTTCTCTAGAAGGAGGTACAGTTTATAATAAATATCAATTAGAATTACGATATTCAATTACTGATAAACCATCAGCTTCAATCTATACTTTAGGCTTTATAGAAGCAGGAAATTCTTATGACAATTTTACTGATTTTAATCCGTTTAATGTTAAAAGATCTGCAGGACTAGGTATTAGAGTTTTTATGCCAGCTTTCGGTTTATTAGGTATTGATTTTGCTCATGGTTTTGACCCTTTACCAGGAGGAACAATTAAATCAGGATGGCAAACGCATTTTATTATTGGAAGACAATTTTAAAAAAACATTATATTGCTCTAAATTTATTTGGCACGGTTTTTTCTAAATACATGTAAAATGAAAAAAACATTTTTATTAATCTTTCTAAGTTTTTGTACAATGCAAATGCATAGTCAAAAGCCACAAAGAATCGCCTATATTGATATGGAATATATTTTAGAAAATGTTCCAGAATATTTAGATGCACAGAATACATTAGATGCAAAAGTTGTAAAATGGAGAGCTAAATTAGATAAGCTATCTAGACACATAGAAGTCCTAAAAACAGATTTGGCTAATGAGAAAGCAATTTTGACTAAAGATCTTATAGAAGAGAAAGAGGAAGAGATTACGTTAAAGCAACAAGAGTTAAGAAGATTAGAGTCTTTATACTTTGGCCCAAATGGAGATATGTTTTTATTAAGAAAACAGTTAGTAAGACCAATACAGGATCAAGTGTATAATGCGATACAGACTATCGCAGCGGCTAGAAAATATGATTTTGTTTTTGACAAATCTAGTGAATTAGTGATGCTATATTCAAATAAAAAATACGATATTAGCGACCTAATTTTAAATAGGATAAATCGAAACCGAAAGGTAGATAATATAAAGAAAAAGAAAGCTGCAAATTCTGGAAAAGAATTAACAGAATCGCAGAAAAAAGCACTGGCTAAAAGAGAGGCAATTGCAGCTAAAAAATTAGCCGATAAAAATGCTAAAAAGAAGAAAATTGAAGACGCTAGAAAAAAGAAATTGGCAGACAGAGAGCGTAAAAGAAAATTATTACGAGATAAAAAAGCCGCTATAAAAAAGAAGAACGATTCTATTAAGAGTAAAAATTAAAATAAATAATTAATAACAAATCAAGAAAGAATGAAAAATTTAAAGAGTTTACTATTTATTGCAGTATTTGCATTGGGTATGAGTGGTGTAGCAAATGCACAAAAAATAGCTCATATAGATTTTAGTAAGGTAGTAGCTAGTATGCCAGAGATGCAAGCTTTGAATCTGGATTTAGAAAAAATGGAAAAAACTTGGAAAGATGAAATCCAAGGAATGGAAAAGAAATTAGATGCTAAATACAAAAAGTATAGTGCTGAAGCTAAAGGACTTTCTAAAGCAATAAATGAAAAAAGAGGTCTTGAGATTCAAGATGATCAAAAAAGATTAGCTCAAACTAAGCAAATGGCTCAGAATGATATGCAACAAAAAATGAATGAAGGCCTAACTCCAATCGTAGAGAAAGCTCGTAAAGCTATTCAAGAAATTGCAGACTCTAAAGGTATTATTTATGTAATCGATTCTTCAAAAGGTGTTTTACTTACTTTTGAAAAGGGAGAAGATTTATTTGCTTTAGTAAAAACTAAGCTTAAATTAATTGAATTACCTAAGCCTACTGCTGTTAAAAAATAATAACAAATTTCATTGTTATTTTAAAAACCTACTTACTTCTAAGTAGGTTTTTTTTATTTTTACCTAACTATGAGTAACACAACTATTAGACCTATTGGGATTTTTGATTCAGGCATTGGAGGAACTTCGATATTAAAGGAGATTAATATGCTGTTACCTAATGAAAATACTATATATCTTTCTGATAGTGCCAATGCACCTTATGGGCAAAAAACATTACAACGTATTATTGAACTTAGTAGAAAGAACACTGAGTATCTTTTAAATAAAGGATGTAAGATTATTGTTGTTGCTTGTAATACAGCTACCACAAATGCCATAGAAGCGTTAAGAAGCGAATATAACGTTCCCTTTATAGGTATAGAGCCAGCAATAAAACCCGCAGCCCTTAAAACGTTTACAAACACAATAGGTATTTTAGCGACTAAAGGGACTCTTAATAGTGATTTATTTGAGAAAACTTCTAGTAAGATTAATAAAGAGATAACTATTGTAGAGCAGATTGGTGAAGGTTTAGTTGAATTAATAGAGAATGGAGAAATCTATTCTAAAAAGATGACAAACTTATTGGAAAACTATATACAATCTATCCTCAAAAAGAATGCAGATTGCATTGTATTAGGCTGTACTCATTATCCATATTTGACTCCTCAAATAAAAAAGATTGCTGGAGATAATATAAATATTATAGACTCAGGAGAAGCCGTAGCAAGGCAGGCAAAAAATATACTTACAGCGCAAAAATTAGTAAACCAATCAGCTTATAAAGGTGTCTATCAAATTTTCATTAATTCAAACAGTAATGCTTTAAAAGGTATTCTGGGAAATACTTCACAATACATTATAAAAGAAGAATCTTTTTAATTAAAATGTTGCGTTTATATTTGGACATGCAGAAGCTCTTGGTCTTCTAGTAAATAAGTTAATACCTACAGATACCTGATGAAATCCTGAATCAGTTAAAACAATATCATTTAATTGTTTTGTGTATGTATAAGAAAACATAAACTTTTTATAATTAATTCCAATGATAGGAGTAATATACTTTAAGTTTTCTATAGGCCCAGAATCGAAACTACGTCTGTAAGATAGTGCAGCCCAAAACTGGGTATCATTATATGTTTTGTATGCTTTGATATTAAAATCTGCAATTCTTTCTCCAGTACTTTCTCTAAGTTGTACCATTATAGAAGGCTCTAATTGCACAAAAGCATCTCTATTATTAAAATAATAACCAAGGCTTACTATATAGTTTCTAAGGTCTAAAGGCTCTAAACTATTATTTAAATTGTTTTTAGCAGATAATAATAAGTTCTTTACTGTTAGATAAGAGGAAAAACCACCGTAATGATACGCAACACTAAAATCAGCATTAAAATAGCTAGTACTTTCTATCAATTGAGCCACAGTAGGGTCTCCTACAAAAGTAGATTGATCCGTTTGATTCTGAACTGCAGTAAATGCAACTCCAAAAGATAATTGATTAAACAAATTACCTCTATTTAATTCTAAGTGATATGCATAAGTACCTTGCACCCCCTTTTGAGAGTGAAAACCGTTTTTGTCATTAAATATTACAACACCCAATGCAGCCTTTCTACCAAATTTATTATGAAAACTTACAGTTTGTAAACTAGGAGCATCTTTAATACCAGCCCATTGTTGTCTGGCTGTAAATCTTAATTTTCCAGTATTTCCTATACCCGCGGCTGAGGGGTGTACCAAGAATACATTGTCGGATAAATAATCTGAATAAATAGGGAGTGTCTCTTGAGCGCTCATTGTTAGAGCAGAAATCAGAGCAATTAGGGTTATCTTTAATCGTAGTAATAACTTCATAAAAGTTATATATTTTTTTATGTGATTTCAAATATATTATTTTTCAATCAAATAGGTTAATGTTTTGCTGACTTTTAACAACAAAATACAAAACTTTAAAAATGAAATAATATTGCATTAAAAGGCAATTCATTTCGAAAAACCCTGTAGGGGGTAGTTTTTAATTTAACTTATGAATAGTTGGATTCTACATATATTATTTATATTTTTGGTTAACCAGATTGGTTAACCACTTTAAAATTTGATAACTAATGAGACATCACATCACATTACTTCTTATAATAATGACAATGGCTTGCTTTGGGCAGGAAAAATTAGTTTCTAATATTGCTGAATTTAATCAGGCTATGAAAATGGCTACACCAGGATCTGTAATTACTTTAAAAAATGGGGAATGGAAAGATGTTCATTTTAAAGTTCATGGTATTGGTAAAAAAGACAATCGAATTATTGTTAAAGCAGAAACAAACGGCAAAGTAATTGTTACAGGTGATTCAAAAATGGATATCTATGGAAAATACTTAACAGTAGATGGATTGTGGTTTAAAGATGGTTCACCAACTTCTAAGTCGGTCGTTTCATTTAGAAAAAACTCTAAAGAATTTGCTTTTAATTGTCGTTTAACAAATACGACTATTTCATATTATAACCCATCAAGCAGAAGTTTAAATACGCATTGGGTAGATCTATGGGGTAAAAACAATAGAGTAGATCATAATAATTTTACAGGAAAAACTAATGACGGAACTACTCTTGTTGTTTGGTTAAAAGGAGATATACATACAGAAAACAATCATCAAATAGATCACAATTATTTTGGTAAACGACCAGAATTAGGTAAAAATGGAGGTGAAACAATTAGAATAGGAACAAGTGCAAATTCTATGAAATCTTCAAAAACCATTGTAGAAAATAATATTTTTAGAAACTGTGATGGCGAGATAGAGATTATTTCAAACAAATCTGGAGATAATATTTATAGAAATAATTTGTTTTTAGCAAGTAAAGGAACTCTTACGCTCCGTCATGGAAATAATGCTTTGGTAGAGGGTAATGTTTTTTTAGGCAATAATGTTCCAAAAACTGGAGGTATTAGAGTCATTAATGAAGGACATATTATTAGAAACAACTATTTAGTAGGTTTACAAGGCAATGGCTTTAGGGGACCTATTGTTATTATGAATGGAGTTCCAAATTCTCCTTTAAACAGATACAACCAGGTAAAAAATGTAGATATTCAACATAATACAATTATTAATTGTGGCCCAATGGAATTTGGAGCTGGGAAGGATGCTGAAAGATCTTTACCTCCAATAAACACTCTCTTTGCAAATAACTTAATTTCTAACACTAATAGTGGAAAAATATTAAATACATATGATAATATAAAAGGAATCTCTTTTACAAACAATATTGTAAATTCTGATGCCTCGTTTGATCTAAAACTTTTTAAAAAAGCAGCTATAAACTGGAAGTTACTTCGTTCTTTCCCTATGCCTGCAAAAGAAAACACTACTTTAATCTCTAATTTTAAAAATGATAACAGTCCAAAAAATGACATTGTAAATTTAAAAAGAGAACCTATAATAGTGGGGGCTTTCAATTTAAATAATAGTCAATACCCAGAAGCATTAAGAGTAAAAAGAGGACCAAATTGGAAGCCTCGTATTGTTCCTCCAAAAATTATTCCTGTAAAAGAAACAATAACTGTTGAACCTGGTATTGGTACATTAAGTAAAGCTCTTAAAAAAGCAAACTCAGGAGACATCTTAATTTTGAAAAGCGGGGTATATTTTGTCAATAAGACTCAAAAAATAAATGGGAATATCCTTATCAAAGGAAATGGAGAAAGTATTATTAAGGGGAGTGATGATTTACCAAAAGCATTGAATTACTTCTTTAGAGTTAATGAAAAAAGCAAGCTGACTTTAAACAATTTAATTATTGATGGAGAAAATGATACTCGTGTAAAGTATGCCGTAGTTTCTCCAGATAAAGGAAACGCCGAGAAGTATAGTTTAACCATATTAAATTCAACTTTTAAAAACTTCACAAACGAAAAAGGCGGCAGTATTTTTAAAGCTTATATAGGAACAATGGCAGATACTATTCGTATAGAAAATTCAAAATTTTTAAACAGTTATAGAGGTTTGAATTTATCTTATGAAAAAAATAATTTTGGTAAATACAATGCAGAAGTAATTACCATTCATAATAGTGTTTTTAAGAACATAACTCAGTTTGCCATTAATTATCATAAAACTGGTGTTATACCTACTGGTGGAGGTAAACTTATAATTACAAACTCAATTTTTAGTAAAGTTGCTAACTATGAAAAAGGTGTTGTTGTTAAAACTAAAGGGATTTTTGAAGTAGAAATTAAAAACTCTGTTTTTGAAGGCAGTTATAAAGTAAAAAATCCTGTGAGGTTATTCGGATCAATGAATATTATTGAAAATTGTTTGATAAAAGACAATGGTTATATTAAAATTTCATCAGGAGCAATCAAAAAAAATATTTACTATAAGAACCCAAAATGGGCGGATAATAAAAACTTTATTCCTAGCAAAAAATCTATATTATTAAAAGAGAATAATAAGGTTGCTACGATTGGTCTAATAAAAAAATAAAATTATATACTTAGTAATTCTTGAAATTTAGAAATTGCTGTTTCTTTTATGCTTTCTATATTGTGACAAGAATTGACTTCTGGATAGGGAATTACTTTAAAGTTTTTAGGTGAAATTGTTTTAAATCCAATGTTTTCAAACTCAGTATTAGATAACATTAAGATACCATCTACACTTCCATCATTCACAAAATTTATGCAGGCTTTTTCTTTTTTTAAATTATTGAAAGATTGTAACACAAGTATTCTATAGCCAATAGCAAATGCTTTTTTTTGAATCTCACAAACAAATATATTGAAATAGGTATCTGTAATTTTTGGAATAATTACCGCAATTACTTTTGTTCTCCTATTTCGTAATGCTCTGGCTGAACTATTAGGAACATAATTATTGTGCTTCGCTATTTTTTGAATCTTAGATTTTGTAGACTCTTTGATGTCATCTCTATCGTTTAAAGCTTTAGAAACTGTAGAAATTGAATACCCAGATAGGCTTGAGATTTCTTTCAAAGTAACTCCTGAAAACATGAAGATTATCCTTTTAAGTTACTTATAATTGCTAATGACATGTTTACTTGCGACTCAATTTTTGCATAGTCAAAATTACCTTCACTATCTTTTTTAATCAATTTAGACCCCATACCTACACAAGTAACTCCTGCATTAAACCAAGCTTTTAAATTTTCTTCTGTTGGCGAAACGCCTCCAGTTGGCATGATGCTTGTCCACTTACAAGGTCCCTTAATTGCTTTTACAAAATCGGGGCCATAGATTCCTCCTGGAAATAACTTTACAATTTCGCAACCTAACTCTTCTGCTTTGGCAATTTCTGTTAGAGAACCACAACCTGGAGACCATAAAACTTTCCTTCTATTACACACTAATGCGATATCTTCTCTAAGAACAGGAGTAACAATAAAGTTTGCTCCTAATTGCATGTATAGAGATGCTGCTGCTGCATCGGTAACTGAACCTACACCCATAATCATTCCTGGTAATTCAGAAATAGCATATTTTGTTAGCTCTGAAAAAATTTCATGAGCAAAATCTCCTCTACTTGTAAACTCCAACAATCGTGCACCTCCATCATAACAAGCTTTGAGTACTTTTTTACTTACTTCAATATCGTCATGATAGAATAAAGGAACCAATCCTGTATTTTGCATTGTCATTGCCACTTCAATTCTTGAAAACTGTGCCATAGTATTATCTTTTATCTAGCAACTCTACCAGATGCATCTCCACTCATTAATTTTTCAACTTCAGCTACGGTCGCTAAATTTGCATCCCCTTTAATTGTATGCTTTAAGCAAGAAGCAGCTACAGCAAAGTTTAATGCATTTTGATCATCTTCAGGGTACTTTAGTAGTCCATAAATTAATCCTCCCATAAAAGAGTCTCCTCCTCCTACTCGATCTACAATATCTGTAATCTGATATTGTGGAGATTCGTACATGGTTTTTCCATCATATAAAACTCCTGCCCATGTATTATGAGAAGCGGATATAGATCCTCTTAAAGTCGTAATTACTTTTTTAGCCTTTGGGAATTTTTTCATCATTTGAGTACATACCGATAAAAAAGCTTCTGCTTTTACATCATGACCTTGCATTGTAATATCTAGGCCTTCTGGTTTGATTCCGAAATGTTTTTCTGCATCTTCTTCGTTACCAAGAACAATATCACAATATGAAGTTAGTTCAGTCATTATTGCCTCTCTATCCCCTCCATAGGTCCATAGTTTAGCTCTATAATTTAAATCTGTAGAAATTGTAATTCCTAAGTTACTTGCTGCTTTTACAGCTTCCAAACAAACATCTGCAGCACCTTGCGATATGGCAGGTGTAATTCCTGTCCAATGAAACCATTCTACGTCTTTAAAAACAGCTTCCCAATCTATCATTCCAGATTTGATTTCAGCAATGGCTGAATGTGCTCTGTCATATACTACTTTACTACCTCTACTGACTGCGCCGGTTTCTAAAAAGTAAATTCCAAGGCGATCTCCTCCATATACTATTTTATTTACTCCCACACCTCTTTTACGCATTTCCATCATGGCACATTGACCAATATCATTATTAGGTAAGCGAGTTACAAAATCTACTGGGACTCCATAATTTGCTAATGATACAGCTACGTTAGATTCTCCTCCTCCATACACTACATCAAAACTGTTTGCTTGAGAAAATCTTAAAAAACCTTGCGGCGCTAAACGCAACATGATTTCGCCAAAAGTAACTACCTTCTTCATTTTACTATATATATTTCTTTAATTTATATTCCTAATCCTTGCCCTCCACCTACTTGTATGGTTTCTGCTGTAATAAAAGCGGCATCATCCCCTGCTAAGAATGAAACTACCGAAGCTACTTCTTCAGGTTGTCCTAACTTACCTAACATAATATTGTTTTTCCATGAAGCAAATACTTCTGGTTTGGTTGATTTGATTTGCGCATGAAATGCAGTATCGATTGTTCCTGGAGATACAGCGTTCACTCTAATTCCGTATTCGGCAAGATCTTTAGCTAAAGCTCTTGTTATTGCATGCACTCCAGCCTTAGATGTTCCATAGATTCCTGCTCCAGGTCCACCAGCATTCCAACCAGCAATAGATGTATAGTTAATTATAGAAGCATTTTTACCTTTTTTAAGAAAAGGAATCGCTGCTCTTGAAGCAAAAAAAGTAGAGTCAAGGTTTAATGCCATTACTGATCTATAAAACTCAGTGGTCATTTCTTCAAATCTAGATCTTCCGCCTAATCCTCCAGCGTTATTTACAAGTGTATCAATTTTGCCATACTTTTCTCCAATTTTTGTAATATTTGAAGTTACAGCCTCTTCGTTTGTAACATCGAATCCATAATATTCTGCAGAGATGCCTTCTGCTGTAAGTTCTTCAATTCTTTTAGCTCCTGCTTCATCATCAATTCCATTTAAGATTACAGTATATCCGTCTTTACCTAGTCTTTTTGCTACTTCAAAACCAATACCGCCAGTGGCACCTGTAATTATTGCTACTTTTTCATTTGATATAATCATTCTAATATTATTTATATTTTATTAATTAGTTGTCTTATTTTCTTTTTATTAATTATTATAAATTTTCTATAGGTTTAATTTCTTTAATCAATAGATTAATTGACATTACCGATAAGGGTGCTAATACTGCCAAAATAATAAATGCTGGTGTGTAGGAGTCTACCGTGATAATAGGAATTAACCAGTTCATTATAATTACTGAAACGGCTCCTATACTTCCACCTAATCCCGCTAATGTCCCTGAAGATTTACCTCCTAACAAATCACTTGGAATAGTTTGTATATTACTGATTGAAAACTGGAATCCAAAGAGTACTATGAATACAAAAGACACAAATTTTTCCGGTGTGTCTGCAAAGAAAATTGCACAAATAATAGCAATAAATATGATAACTGCCCCTACTGTAATCACTTTCTTTCTTGATGAATCAATGCTCTTAGATTTCATTAATTTTTTTGCATACCAACCTCCAACAATACTACCAATAGCTGCTCCAACATAAGGGAACCAAGCATAATAACCTATTTCCTTGACATTAAATCCAAATTCTTTATATAGGTATATTGGCATCCAAAAAACAAATAGCCACCAAATAGGTTCTATAAAAAATCGTGCGGCTATTACGCCCCATGATTCTTTTAAAGAAAGTATTTTTAAAACACTTAAGCTACTTCCTTTGTCAAGGTCTTCTCTCCCTTTCAAGCGTCCAGAAACAATATGATTTTTTTCCTCATCAGTAATCCAAGGGTGTTTCTTTGGAAGGTTCTTATTCATAATCATCCAAGGAATGATCCATAAAAACCCTAACACTCCAATAATTATAAAAGTTACTTTCCAACCATAAGCTCCAAACAATTCTGCAATAGTTGGCGCTGCGATAATCGATCCAACAGCAGCTCCTGCGTTAAAGATACCTTGTGCTACGGCTCGTTCATTTATAGGGAACCATTCGGCATTATTTTTTACTGCACCTGGCCAGTTTCCTGCTTCAGCAACTCCCAACAAACCTCTAAACACTCCTAATGATGCCGCTCCTCTTGCAAAAAAGTGAAGTGCTGAGGCTAAAGACCAAAGAAAAATTGATATTACAAATCCTATTCTTGTTCCTACTTTGTCATAGACTTTTCCTGAAATAAATTTTCCCGCTGCATAAAAAACTGTAAAAATGTTAATTACCCAGGCATAATCTTGTTCTGTCATCCCAAGATCGTCTTTCATTGCTGGCCACATAATTCCAAGGGCAGCTCTATCTATATAATTGATAATGGTTGCAAGACAAACAAGTCCTATAATCCACCATCTTAATCCTTTTATTTTCATATAACTCAATAAATTATAGATACAAGTATCTTATTTAAACTAGCAATATTACTAGCTTATAGCTAACCTATTTAAATTTCAGTAATGTAGTAGATGTAAATATTACTTTAGTTAATTAGTGTTAGTTTATATATTATTCCCTCATATATTTTAACAAAGAAAACGTGCATTTTCACCTTCATTAATTTATATATTATAACAATATTGGTATAATGTTTTAAAATGTATTTTCATATTTTCTTTTGCTCTTTGCGGATCTTGATCTACAATAGCATTAAAAATATCTGTATGTTCTTTTATCCCTTTATGAGATAAGTCGTCATCACAAACATGGTATTTTTCAAAGTTTGTAATGATTTCTGGTGTTATAATTAACATAAACGTATTCATTGTACTATTACCGCTCGCTTTAGCTATTGCTAAATGAAACAATAAATCTTCTTGAACAGCGTCTTCTCCTGAAAGGACTTTTCTATTATAAGCGTCTAAAGCTGTTTCCATTTGCTTTAAATCTTCATCTGTTCTTCTAAGAGCAGCTAACCTTGCCGTTTTAAGTTCTAAAAGGATTCTAGTTTCTACTAGAGATTTGAAATCTGGATCTTCTAATCTTAAAATATCTTCTATCATTCCATTCATCGCAATAACGCCAATATTAGCAACGAAAGTTCCACTTTGTGGAATCGAATTTAATAGCCCGTAAAACTCTAGTTTTTGAATAGCTTCTCTAACATTACTTCTAGAGACTTCAAATTTTTCAGACAGCATCCTTTCCGAAGGTAATTTATCACCAGGTTCTAGGTTTTTAAGATTAATCAAGTCTCTTATTTTAACGATAATATCGTTTTGAATACTTTGATTTTCTGTTTTAGTAATAACTTCTATCTTCATACTGTTCAATTTTCAAATAAACTGGTTAACCAAATGGGTATGCTAAATATATAAAAACTAATTTGTTTGCTAGTTATTAATGTGATACTTCTAATTTATAATATTCAACTTTTGCTTTTGCCCAACTATCTCTAGTTACTAAATAGTTTCCTGCCTTGAAATAATTTTCAAAAACACCCCATTTTTCCATGTGAATATCATCATATACTTTAGAGTCACCATTCATAATAACTTCCATTCTACCTTCTGTAACTTTTACCTCTAATGTAAACTTATCAAAACCTACATATTCTGGAAAAGTATATCCTGCATCATCTCCCCAGGCAGAAGTGTATAACATTTCTGTTTCTGTAGCGCTTAGGTTATTTAACACTTTGGTTTTTACTCTTACTTTACCATTTACCCAATATATTTTTAACACAGGTGGCGCATTATTATCATTCTGACCTATTAAATCTCTTTGAGCATTAGTCAATCGACCATGAATTTGCATAATGATTGTTCTATGGTAATTATTGTTAGCATCTTTGGTAATTTCTCCCATAGCTAACTCTCCTTTTAAATTACCCCCTTGAGCAAAGGTCCAATTTGTATGATTACTTCCAGACACCATTTGCTCTCTTAATTCTGTTCTTGAATACGTAGAATTAGCAGTTGATGCTGCTGGATAGGTATAGAACACTAAAGCCCCTTTTATAGAATCGTTATACATAAAAGGTTTTAAAGTTTCATTATTCCCATAGTCCAAAATCTCAGGAGGATTTACCTCCGTAGGGTTTCCAATAGGCAGGGTAACTTTCCAGTGATTTAAATCAATTTCAGGAAGTTTATAAGAAGGAACCTCCACAGTATTCTGTTCGGTTGTTTCTAACTCATCTTTTGTTTGACAACTTAGTGCCAAAATAAAGTATCCAATAATTGATGCATACACTATTTTCATTACCCTTTTACTCACTCTTAATTAGCTGTAATTGTTATAGAATCGACTCTTATTTCTTCGTCTCCACTAGTGTATCCAAAACTTCCTACTGAACCATCTCCTCCAATACCTCTCATAAACAAAGCAACACTTGTATTGTTACCTGCATTAAATGTGAATGTATTTGTAAGATAGCCTGTATCATTTGGATTTTGCAATGGTGTTACTGGAGTTAAAAGATTATTCGCAGCATCTTCAACCTGTGCAACTGATGTGTATCCATAACCGTTTTGCGGAAAATCTACAGTATTTGTGTAATACGTAGGTGAGTATCCGCTTATATATCCTGAGCCCGCTAAAATTCTTAATTCAAGTTCTGCAGGAAAAGAACCGCCAGCTGGATCTTTAAACTGTGAAATTACTGTTATTGTATAATCTGCGTTCGGCGTTACTTCAAATTCTTGATAGATATGATCTGGTTCGTTGTTATCAAATTTAACAACGTCAGAACCATTACCAGAACTAGACTCTCCTTGATCTCCTAAACTCTTATTAATCCAACCAGAACAAGCACAATCAGAACCTGAAGATTTAGGAAGCTTTACAAATTCGGCATTCACTAAAACAGGATCAGGAATAACCACTGCTATAGGCTCTATAACGTCTATTACTTCTGTATATACACTCTCTACACCAAGATTATCTGATGCAGTTAAGGTTACCGTGTACATTCCTTCGCCTGGAAATGTATTGAAAGGCTCAAAGTCAGTAGAAGTATTTCCATCACCAAAGTTCCAAGAATATCCAGTTGCCCCATTAGATAAGTTTGCAAAACTGTACGTTTTCCATTCGTCATTTGGACCAACTCCCTGTGTTCCGGCAAAACTTGCCTCAGGTGGTGTTAAATCTGGAATCGAACCTGCTTCAGGCAGTATATTGTCTTCACAAGACACGAATGTGATTACTGCTACTAGAACCAATAGAAAAGGTATTCTTCTAGTGTATCTACTATGTATTTGTCTAACTATTTGTTTCATAATAATTATAATTTAATTGTCTGTTAATTAATACCCTGGATTTTGCGATAACAATCCATTACTTAACCCAATCTCTACTTGCGGGATTGGTAATAAAAGGTCTGTTGCTGAGAAGCCTAGATTATTAGCCGTTGAAAAAGCAGATAATATATCTTGAGCCAATCCAAAACGAACCAAATCAAAAAAGCGTTGATTTTCAAAAGCGAGTTCTACTCTTCTTTCTTCTAATAATTCCTCTTTTGTAATACTAGTTACTGGCGTTGTTAACCCAGCTCTATCTCTAATCATTTGAAATGATGCTAATGCATTAGAACTTGTTGTTGATGCTCCTCCTGCTAAAATAGATTCAACATGCATCAAGACTACATCTGCATAACGTAGTACAATCCAGTCGTTTCCTGCAGAAGTTGGATCTGGTGAAGTTACTGGAATTCCTAAATTCGTATCACCGCTTGGTAAATATTTAGTCACTTGGAATTGACCAGCTTGTCCACTATCTTCTCTGTAAGATAAGAATGCTCTATCTCCTCCATTAGCATCTAATGAAGCTCTAGCATCTGCAGTTACATAATTTACACCACTGGTTCTTCCCACTGCATTTAACCATTCAGCAGAAAAATTCTGACTATCTAAATTGTTTCCAGATTCAAAACCTATGGCAAAGATTACTTCATCATTACCTTCGTTATAAAAGATGTTTCTAAAATCACTTTCTAAAGAAAAACCTCTTCCTGGAGTCATAATATCTTCACATAATGCTTGTGCTTCTCCATATCTACCTAAGGTTAAATATACTTTGGCAAGTAATCCTTGTGCAGCTGCTTTACTTGCTCTGTCTTTTGGCCCTCCATCACTTAAATTAGTTACTGCAGTTTGAAGATCCGATAAAATCAAATCATAAACGGTAGATGTTGCAACTCTAGTAAAAGCAACTTCTGATTCGGTAGGACTAATTACTCGATCTATTAAAGGAATATCTCCAAACAATCTTACTAAATTAAAATATGCATATGCTCTTAAAAATTTAGCTTCTCCTTCAAAAGCAGGGCTGTTGTCTGGAGTTGCAGCTCCAAGATTATCAAGCACTAAATTTGCTCTATAAATTACATTATAATAACTTCTGTAGTAATCTGCTACAATACCATTTGTAGATTGTATCGTATAAAACTCAAACTGAGCTGCTTCACCTTCTTGGCTTTTAGTTCTTGTATTATCGCTACGCATTTCGGTAACATAAAACTCTACTTGTACAGCATGATTTAAATTATTATTAGTCAATTTCAATGCGTTCACGCCTTGAATACCATCATAAATATTTAATACCCCTGTTTGAATTTCTGCATCAGAATTATAATAATTATCTGCATTAATTCCGGTTTCTAATTCAGGTGATAAAAATGTTTCTTCACATGAAGTAATTAACACTGCTATTAGTAGTAATGTCAAAAATTTTATTTGTTTCATAATATTTTCTATTTTAAAATTAATAGTGTCCTAAAACTGAACGTTAACACCTAAAGATACAGTACTAAACACTGGAGATCCTGCTCTTTGATATCCGTATGTTGTTGCACTTGTATTGTTAATTGATTCTGGGTTAAATCCTGTATAATCACTTGCGGTGATATACAATAAATTCTGAGCAGATAAATACACTCTAGCATTAGATATCTTTAATTTAGACAATAATGCATCGTTAAGGTTATATCCAACATTTACATTACGCAATGCTATATAAGATGCATCTTGTATGATGTCGTTTGTAAAGATTTTTTCTTTAATAAATCCTTGATTTGGTGTTGTTGCAACATTAAAATCTTGAGAACTGTTAAAATGATTGAAGATATATTGGTCTCCCATATTTCTAACTTCAGCTCCATGACTTCCTTGGAACATAAAACTAATATCTACGTTTCCTATTTGAAAGTTATTTGTAAAACTCCATACTAAATCTGGATATGGACTTCCAAGAATGGTTTTATCATCATCATCAATTAATCCATCTCCATTTAAATCTCTTACATATACATCCTGAGCTTCTGCTCCAATTGGATGAAAAGGATTCACGATATACTCTAATGGGATGTCCTTATCAACTACCCAACCGTAAAAAGATGAAATTGGATTTCCTTCTAAATTAATCCATTCTGCAGCTCTTTTACTATCAACATTTTGAATTAATCCATTAGAATCAGCAAAGTCTGTTAACTCGTTTTTATTTTTAGAGGCAATCAATGTAGAATTCCATCTGAAATTTTCTTTAGACATATTTCGTGTTCTTAATTCTACTTCTACACCACTATTTACTACCTCTCCTAAGTTTACTAAGGCTCTTGTAAAACCTGTAGTACTCGGTACTGGGTTGTTTAATAATAATTGGTCACTTGTTCTTTTGTAATAATCTACCGAACCAGAAATTGCATTGTTAAATAATCCAAAGTCTATGGCTGGATTAAATTCTATTTGTCTCTCCCAAGTAATATCTGGGTTTGCAATATTTAAAGGATTTACTGCGATAGTAGATTGCCCTCCTGTAACTGCAGATGTATTAGAATTATCTAAAATAGCTAGGTAAGGATAGTTATCTACTAATTCATTTCCTGTTCTAAAATCATCATTTCCAGTAACCCCGTAACTTACACGGAATTTTAAGTTATTTACAACTTTACTATCTTTTAAGAAGTCTTCTTTAGCAATATTCCATCCTAAGGATACTGCAGAGAAATTTCCATATTTAACATTAGGTCCAAACACAGAACTTCCATCTCTTCTTACACTAACAGAAGCCAAGTACTTGTTCTTAAATGCATAATTAACTCTAAAGAAAAAAGACAATAATGTTCTTTTCCATTTAAACTCATTTGTATTGGTAATTGCTTGTGCAGCACCTATGATCGGTAAATTATCATTATCATAACCCGTTGCTTGAATACTTTCAAAAGTTCTAGTTCTAGTTTCGGTTGAGGTACCTAATACTGCATTTATTTCGTGTCCTTTAAATTCCTTGCTATAGGTAAGGAAATTATCTAAAACAAATCTCTTTGTAATTTGATTTGAACTGTCTAATCTTGCCGCTGCCGCTCCGTTTCTACTAGACTCTACTCCTTGATACCTAGTTTGTCTAGTATATTGATAGTTTCCAGAAACTTTAGTTCTAAAAGTCAAATCGTCATTAATTTTATATTTAGCATAAAAACTAGCAATAATTTTATTTCTACGCTCTAGCCTATTACGCTCTATCACTTTAGCTCCTGGGTTTGTATTAGATGTATTACTAATATCTGTACCACTTCCAGTACTTGGAGCACCAGCAACTAAATCATAATCATCAAACATACGTTGAATTGCATAGTCTCCAATTTGAGCATTTGCATATCTTCCTCCATCTCTAAATCTATTTACAAATTGTATGGTACGAGCATCTAGATATAATGGCAACCATGAAGGTTGTCTTAAAATATCGTGTGCAGATCCATCAAACCTTCTTCTATTTGTAAATGAAGGTGCAATATTTGCTCCTATTGTTAATCTGCTATTAATTTTATAGTCTAGCTTAACTCTAATACTTGTTCTGTCAAAATTATCAGTTAATAATACCCCTTCATCCAATACATAATTTAAAGAGGTGCTAAACTTGAATTTTTCAGTTCCACCTCTAGCACTCAGAGAATGATTAGTAATAATTCCTCCATCGAAAACAATGTTTTGCCAATTATTATCTACCCCTATTAACTGTTTGTATGCAGTTCTGTCTGAAAGCGATCCGTTAGCAGCTAACTCGGCTGCAACCGTTTCTGATACCGTAGAATAATAAGCATCACTTTGTCTAGCTGTTTTATAACCTGTAAACATGTTATAGCTATACTTCGTTTTTCCTTCTTTACCACTTTTAGTGGTAATGATAATAACTCCATTTCCTCCACGAGAACCATAAATAGCACTTGATGCTGCATCTTTTAAAATTTCAAATGAAGCAATATCATTCATATCTAGAGAACCAAGAAAATCTTCTTCAACTTGTACTCCATCAACAACTACTAATGGACCAGAATTACCTACAAGAGAACCTGTACCTCTAATTCTAATGGTAGGCGAAGAACCTGCTTCCCCCTCAGTTGCCTGAATATTAACACCAGAAACTTGCCCTACCAGAGCATCATCAACTCTTGAAACACCAATCTGACCTAAAGTTTTATTTTCTAACTTAGAAATTGCTCCTGTCAAATGAGATTTCTTTTGAGTTCCATACCCAACGACTACAATTTCATCTAATAAATTATCGTCTTCTACTAAAGCGACATTTAAGGTTGTTTGGTTTGTAATAGTAATTGTTTGGGAGACAAAACCTAAATAAGAGAAAACTAGAATATCTCCTTTTTTCACTTTGAATTCGTAAGTTCCATCTAATTGAGTTGAAAACCCTTTCGTAGTGTTCTTAATAAGAATGGTTACTCCTGGTAATGTAGAGTTGTCAGCTTTAGAGGTAACTACCCCTTTAATAGTAAACTCTTGCTGTGCTAACATCGAAATGTTTAGCAACATGACTAACAGTAAAGTTAGTTTGAATTTTAATTTCATAATAATCATTTTATGTTTAAAAGTCCATAATTTAATTATTAGCTTGTGCTAATAATTTCTCAATACTTTCACATAAATCTTAATTTCAAAAAAACGAAACAGTCAATTGAGATAAAGTTTTGTATTTTTGCGTTACTTATACTTAATGTAAGATTATGTGTACAGTTTATACTTCATTCCCTCAGAAGAAGTATAGTTTAAAGGATAGGCGTGCACCTATCCTTTTTTGTTTAATTAATGCAAATAATGTATCAAATTTAATTTGGTTACCCAAACTGGTTTACCAGATTGGTTTACCAAATATATATAAATTTTTGTTAAAAACAAGAAAATCGAAAAAAATTATCTTTTTTATTTTTGATTTAACAAAATAAGAGCGCCCTATTTAGGAATATTTTATAAAGTCTTCTCGAAGAAGCCTAAAAACATACATCAACACTCCTGGATTTTTACAGATTACTCCTTAAAGTGCATGTGGTAGCATGTAAAATAAATCTACATATTATACAATAGGCTACTTAAGACTCTTTATCTCCAAAATAAGAGACACCATCACCACTTAAGAAATCTTCTCTTACAGGACTAAATGTGTCAATGAGTTCTCCTTCTTCTAAACAAATTGCACTATGCATTAAATTAGGCTCTATATATACTCCATCTCCAGCTTCTACAATTTTCTTTTCTCCATCTATTTCAAATTCAAATTTACCAGATACACAAAAAGTAGCTTGTGTATGGAAATGTTGATGTGGAGAACCTAATGCTCCTTTGTTAAATTTCACCCTCACCATCATAATTTGGTTGTCGTAACCTAAGAATTTTCTTGATACGCCTCCACCAAGTTCTTCCCATTTCATTTCTTTTGTGATGATGTACTTTTCACTAAATCGTTTCATGTTTATTTAATCTATTTATAATAATAAGAACCTACCCATTTGTAAGTTTTATTATTTATGTTTAATGAATGTTCTTTATTTTTATCACTATCAATATTTGATAGAATTACTATTTTTTCTTTTCCTTTTTTAAATTGAATTTTAATTGCTGTATAATTTGTATCATCATTTAAAACTTCAACTTTAGAAAAATTACTATATGCATTCTTGGCAACTTCTTTTATAGGGTCATACGTTCCGTGAGATTCTATTATGGATGCATAAACTGTATTTTTTGCACCTTTTTTTCTAATGATTATTGAAGGGTCTCTTCTCAAATTAAACTCAGGGTCATTAGCACCAATTCTTGCCAAAATGATTTCGTCGTTTTTATTGGTTGCTGATGTAATAGAATAAAACCTTCTATTATCTAACCAAGTAAACTGAATGCTTTCAGAATTTGCGTTTCCACTTCCTTCTTTCCAAATATGGTTATATCCGTATTTTGCACCTAAAGTAGATAATGTCTTTGGCGTGTTATAATTAAAATTAGTTGAAATAATTTGTCCGAAATAATAGAAAGGTAAATCGTATTGATGCTGTTTGTTTGATTGAACTTTAACAACATCTAGAATAAATGGATTTTTTAAATTTTCCTCTTTAATCATGATCATAGTTCTGTGCATTTCTGTTCCTGGATATGCATTTGTCTCTTTTGCGCTTACTATTTGAAAATCTGGGTTAGAAGCATCAAATATATATTTATCAGGATGATTTTTACTTCCTTTACTATATTTGTATTCAAAATGAGAAACCCCATCTTGAACTAAAGTATTATGTGCTATTGTGTGTTTTGCAAAAGTTTTATTTTCTTTTAAATAGCCACCACCGTTTTTTTGCTCCACATTTACAAAACGAGATAAGCCATAATCTTGCAGCACTTCATCACCATTTTCATATAGAGAAAAAGATAATTTATCATAATGACCATGACTTAAACCTTGTGCGGCATATTTGTATACCAAAGCCATTGTTTCATCTTGATTATTATAACGTAAAATTCCGATTCCACCTTCATCGCCTTTTGAACCATCAGACAATTCCATAGATTCTTTCACAAAAGGTTTTTCTTTACCTTCTTTTAAAGCAGTCGCTACTTTTAAACCTGTAGCATCTAATTGAACAGTCCCCTGTTTTCTGGCAACAGATAATAATCTTAGATCTTGATTTCCATAGTAATATGCAATATCAACAGCCGAAACAAGAGAAGAGGTATAATAAGACATTCCTTTTTGTCCGTCATTTAATGGGAAAAATTCACCATCTGCATCTGTTAAGTTTAATAAAGCATCAACTGCTTTTATTAAAACTCCGTTTTTGTATTCGAAAATCTTTAACTCTGGTTTTTTATTTTGAAGTGCTTCTGCAAAAATTAAAAAGGGATACATTGCATACCGTTGATAATATGGCCCCTCTGTATAAAATCCATCAGGAGAAAAAGGCGAGTCTACGTTTGCTAAAAAACCAGCTTTTCCATCTTTATCAAAGATAAAACCACCGTCATTATCTTTAGCAGTGAAGTCTACATCTTCTTTTTTTAAACCATATAAAGCTCTGTTTATTAATTCTTCGTCATCCATCACCAAACCAATCATACCGACAGCTACATTACCCCAAGTAGAATGATTGTGAACTCTATTAAAATACTGTGGGGTTTCTATTGAAAGGAAATCGGCATAAGGTCTAAACAATGTTTTATTTAAATAGTCTGTTTGTTCTTTTGGTAACCATGAATAAATACAATCATATGCCTGGCTTGTAAAAACCAACCAATTGGAATCATTTAAACATTGCCAAAATATTTTTCCTCTTGCGTAGGATCTTTCTTGTGGATGCAAAGGTAATTTTGGAAACATCTCAGCATATTCCAACAACATGTCGCGGACATAAATGGCATACTTTTCATCTCCCAGCAATTGAAACAATACACCTGCTTTTTGCATAGTCGCATAGTTCAATTTATGTTGAGTATGCGTATATCCTCCTGCCATATCTTTAGGAATAGGCACATCAATTCCTTTGGCAATTTGAGCATCTACTTGCTTTTTTACTTTTGCTAAAGTTGCATCAAATATTGGAATGCTACCTAAAGAAGCTTTTATTTTTTTAACGCTCTCTTTGGTTAAAATAAGATTAGGATGTTCTAGATTATTAGACTTTTCTTTTGAAGCTGCTATCTCTTTCTTTGAACAAGAAGACATATAAAAAAGTGTAATTATTAATAGTAAGAATACGTTTCTATTTTTTTGAATCATGAGAACATCTACATATATTATAAATATTGCCAACTAACACAGAGTTAATGGCAATATTTATTTTTTTAGTTTTATTTAAAGTACTTATTATTAAGAATTATTCTTTAATAATTTTTTTTGTCATTGTTGAAGCTCCACTAAAAAGCTTAACGATATAAACACCTCTTGAAAGTGAAGAAACATCAACTGAGTTATTGGCTAAATTAACTTTAACTGATACTCTATTACCAATTAAGTTATATACTTCTACTTTACTTATTTCTACATCTGTTGAGATATTAATAAAGTTGCTTGATGGGTTTGGATATAATCCTACTGTTAAACTAGAAAATGTATTTGTAGATAATGTATTCATTGTTGGATTAGGCCCTCCAATATGATTTAATTCTGATCCCTCCCAACTTTCTGGATGCGTTCTAACAGCAGAAGAATTTGATCCCATTGTCCAAACTAATGGCGAAGATGTATTTGAAGGAACATCTCCTCCAACCCAATCTACTGCTTCTACAGAAGCGTCATTGTTTATTACATTCCCTGTTGAATTTCCAATTCGAGCCGCATAATCATATTGTGTGCCTGTTGAGATTACAGTTGCTGTTGAAGGCTTTTTTAAGTCAGCTACAGCTGCAGATTCAGCAAAGATAACATCTGCATAAGCAATTTCTCCAGTTGATGAATCATCATCGATAAAAGCTACTCCATCTATAAATGTCCAGATAGAAGTATATGCCACATCAATTTCCCCATCATTATCTGCATCAATGTCATCACTAGAAGAAGGAGCGCCATTTCCATTTGTATTTACTAAAAGAAAGCTATGCGATTGTCCTTCTAAGTCACCATCCGTAACATCATAAAGAACAGTTGCGTTGGGGTTTATCGTATAATCATTTCCTGTAGTTAATATCACTACATAACCATTTGAGCCAATAACAACTCCTGATAAATCAATAATTCCTCCTTGAGGACAAACTGTTGAACCATCATTGTTTACTGTACATCCGTTAGTTGCGTTACCATTAGACTCTATATCTCCTGGATTACTACCGCTGTCTCCTTCTACTTGAATAAGATAAGTGTCCGCTGCAATAGTAGCTCCAGCATCACCTCGTAATTCAATATATTCGTTAGGTGAATCAGTTCCTGAAGGATTCACTAAAATTTCACTAATAACAAGATTTTGAGCGAAAGCTACTTGTGTTATTAGAGCAAAGATTAAAAGTAATTTTGTTTTCATATATTTAATTTTAAAATTGGTTTACCAATCTGGTTTACCAAAAATACAATTAATAATTTCATATCAAAACATTTTAACGAAATTTATTTGTTTTTTCAAATTTGATAATCAATTACTTATAACGAATTAAGCCTGTTAATGTGTTTTAAAGAAAAAAAAATATAAGTACATTATTTTGAAAGTCTATTATACATGTAAATATTCTTCTAAAAACCAACAACGACATTCAGTTAGATAATTCTTTACATATTATACACACCTCCATTAATGTCTAGTGTAGCTCCAGTAATAAAGCCATCATATTCGGATGCCAGATATAAAACTGCTCTGGCTACGTCAGCGGCGTTGCCTGCTCGTTGTATTGGAATACTAGCTGTTGTTGCATCAGCTGATTCTTTTGTAGTATGAGTATTGTGAAATGAAGTGCCAAGGATAAGCCCTGGAGAAACTGCATTCACTCGAATACCATCAGGTCCCAATTCAGCAGAGAGTGCTCTTGTAAAAGTTAAAATAGCCCCTTTGCTTGTTGAGTACACTAGTGATCCTGGATGGCCTCCTTTACGTCCTGCGAGTGAAGCCAAATTCACAATACTACTATTCTCGTTCTTTGCTAAATAAGGAGATGCTGCTCGCGTTACAAACATCATAGACGTAAGGTTGATATCCATTACTTTGTGCCAGAAATCAGTCTCTATTTCATTCAACATCTTACGGGCAACAAGTGAACCTGCATTATTAATTAGAATGTCTAAACTTCCTAATACTTCTATCGTTTTTTCTACCATTGCGTTTGCATCTGCTTCTTTTGTTAAATCACCAGATATGGCAAGGGCATTTTGTCCTTTGTTAGTTGCGTAATCAACCAATTGATTTGCTTTATCAGCACTAGAAAAATAGTGAATGGCAACATTCGCACCACTATCAATAAAATGTTTTGTAATTGATTCTCCTATTCCTTGAGCACCAGCAGTTATTAATACATTCTTACCAACTAATTTATTCTCATTCATGTTTTCTTAATTAATCGTTTTTAGTAAAATAGCCTTTATTAGACACCGCATCGTTACTTACAGTTATGCTTCCAGTTTTAAACCATACTTCAGCATAATTTCCGTCTTTATATTGTTTTTTAATATCACCTCCATGAGTTTCAGCACCAGAACACCAATTCTTATTGACTTCTGAAGATTTCCCATTGGTTTGGTTGTAAGCTCCTAATTTAAAAAACAAACCTTCTCCTGCATACGCTTTTTCACGTTCTACTCCGTCTTGACCAATTGGTACAAATAATTTTTGTGTTTGCTCTGGTATATCTGCAGATGTTATGTATTCTGATTCGATTAGGTTTTTTGTAAATGTTTTGGTTTCATGACCTTCACTACTAAATTTCAAAGTCATAACACCTTCTTTCACTTCAATTTCATAACTAAACTCTTCCCCTAAAGCGATACCGTCTTTAGGTTCTTCTGGATATGTATCTGCTCCAGTGCCAACAACAGAAAAGTCATGACCCCAAACAGCTGAGGAATAATCCCATCTTCCAGAGTTGTCATCCCCTTTCGTATTTATTTCATAATGCCAAAAAACTGAGCCTTTGGTATGACTAGGAAATTTCTTATAAAATATTTTCAGCGGTTCATTTTCATGATAATCTGCACTATGAATTTGACCTACTACTACTGAATGCGTTGCTGCTACTCGAGCATCACCTGTAGAGGAAACATTCATTACTTTAAGTGTGGCTGTCAATTTATCATTAGCAGTTTTTGGATACCATTTTTTTACTTGCGCTAATTCAGTTCTTGTATTGTTTGAGGTTCCATGTGTGTCTCCACCATTTGGGGCCTTAAAAACAACCCAATCTGTATCATCATCATTTACAGTATAAAAAAAATCCTTGTCTTCAAAATTATTTGCGATACCTACATTTGAACCGTCACCTAAAATCAATTTCCAATGATCAAAAAATGGAATAACCTCACTTGCGTAAATAGTTTTTTTTGGTTCTTCTTTCGTGGAGTTTTTACAGCTAGTAATTATTAGCAAACTACCGAAGATTAATAGTCCTGAAATAGATATGATAATTTTTTTATTCATTTTCTTTAATTTCAATTAATGATTAGAAATAATTCAAAAGTGCCATAATTCCATTGTATGAAATTACCAAAGAGAAGAAAAGCGCTGCATACATTCCTATATAAACACTGAGACTTGTCTTATAATCTTTCATCACTTTTTTACTTCTAAGCAAGAGTATAATCCCCAAGATTACAATGGGCAATACAAATACATTAAACACTTGAGATAATATTTGAATCTCAATAGGATTGGCGCCAAAGACAGGTCCTATTAAAGCTACTAAACAAGCGATACCGGTAATAATTCTAAATTGACGAGAATTCGTGTCTAATTTACCTGATTGATAATCTGCAACCAATAATGGTGCTATTAACAAACAGGGAAAAATAGAGGATAAACCAGCACTTAATGCTCCAAAAAAGAAAATATTCACCGCCCATTTACCAGCAACTGGTTCTAATGTACTTGCCATATCTAACACATGAGTAACCTCTTTTCCTTGATGAAATAAAGCTCCTGATGCTACTGCCATTATAGTACCACTAATAATGAAAATTAAAATCGCTGCCGTGATTGAATCTCTCTTTTGTTGTTTTAAATTTTTAATAGTCCATCCTTTTCCTGTTACGAATAAAGGGCGAGACAAAAAGGTTGCCGCTGCCATCGTAGTACCAACAAAAGCTGCTACTAGCATTTTCCCTCCAGGAACTTTTGGAATGGTTGGTATTAATCCTTTGGCAACATCTAAAGGAAGTGGTTGAACGAAGAATAATGAAATCAAAAATGAAAAGCCCATGAGGGTTACAAAAATGATTAGTATTTTTTCGAAGAAAGTATATTTACCAACAAGCATCAACAGATAAAAAGTGACAATAATTATAATGGCTACTATCAAAACCGTTTCATACTGATATGCGCTTAATGATTCGAAGTTTATAGCTAATATTTCAAAAATAATATTAGACGAAATCCCTAAAATTCCCATGAGAGAATTCCATTGACCAAATGTGATCCCAACGATTACTAAAATTGCTAAAACCTTCCCATATTTCAAATGCTTTTTAAAACCGTAAAGTCCAGTACTTCCTGTAATTAATGCATAATTACCATAAGCAAACATTAAAATTCCAGAGAATAAACAGCTTAATAACAGCACCCATAGTAATTGCATTCCAAATTTACTTCCAGCAACAATCATAGATGTCACGCTACCTGTCCCAATGGTATAACCAATGGCGAAAATTCCAGGGCCAAATGCTAAGACAATGGCAAGAATTCTTTTAAAAAACGGATTTCTTTTTTCGGTTGCTGACATTTGAGTTGGTTTTAGTTTAGTTAGTTTTTCCAGTTAGTGTGATAAAATTTTCCTGTAACGTCATCTATTCTTTGATAGGTGTGTGAACCAAAATAATCACGCTGAGCTTGAATTAAATTTGCTGATGATTTTTCTATTGCAAAGCTGTTTAAAAAATTAATTGATGTACTTAAACTTGGAATTGGTAATTCATTTAAAACACATTCTGAAACCACTTTTTTAATGGCTGGTTTCAATTCATGTATTCGTTTGATTATTGTATTGTTGGTCAATAAATTATTGGTCGTTTTAAAAAAAGTAACTAATTCTGTCATGTGGTCGGATTTTATGATGCATCCATTTGTCCAAATTCTTGATAGTTCACTTAAATTTATATTCCATTGATAGCTTTTGGAAGCTTCATCAATTAATTTAAATCCTTGATAATGATTAATAGTTCTAGCAAATTGATATGCCTTTAATATCTGATCATTGGTTATGTTGATTTTCTGGGAATCTTTTGATTCAAAATTTTTACTAGCAGTAGTTCTTTCCTCTTTATAGAAAGAACTATAACGCGCAAATAGAGCAGAAGTGATCATAGTACTTGGCACTCCCAATTGAGCAGTTGCAATAGTTGCCCAATTTCCTGTTCCTTTATTTCCTGCTTTGTCTATTATCTTATCAACTAACCAATCTACTCCTTCTTTTTTTCTTAAAACATCAATGGTAATTTCTAATAAATAACTATTTGTTGTTGCTTTCCATGATTCAAAAATATTGGCGATTTCATCTGGATTATTTCCCAATGCTTTTAAAAGTGTATATACTTCTGCCAATAATTGCATTTCTACATATTCAATTCCATTGTGTACCATTTTCACAAAATGCCCACTTCCTTCTGGTCCGATGTAAGTACAACAAGGCAGGTTATTTTGATCTTTCGCAGAAATATTTTCTAGAAATGATTGGACACTTGAATACGCTTCTGCGCTCCCGCTTGGCATTATTGAGGGGCCTTTTAAAGCTCCTTCTTCTCCGCCTGAAACTCCAGCCCCAATAAAATGAATATTTTTAGCTTTTAAATACTCAAAACGTTCTTTAGTTTTTATATAGTTAGAATTTCCACCATCGATTAAAATGTCATTTTCTGATAAATATGGTAGCAAGTTTTCAATAACAAGGTCTATTGTTTTTCCTGCATTTACCATGAGCATTATTTTTCTTGGTTGCTGCAAAGAATCAACAAAATATTTTACATCATCAAAAGCAGCCACATTGGATAATTCAGGAAACTCAGCTTTAAAATTTTTGGCAACTTCAACTTCTACACCTTCAACATGTCTATTAAATATTGAGATTTTAACTCCTTTGTTGGCTAAGTTTCGGCATAAACTTTTTCCCATAACCCCCAAACCAAATAATCCAAATTCAGATTTAGTAGTTAATTTGTTCTTTATCTTGCTTACTATGTTTTCTGGTGATTCACTCACTTCAATTTGTAATGCGTTTTCTGGATTTTCTAAAATATCGAATTGTGTTTTTAATAATTCGAGAGGCATAAAATGATGAGATCTATTTTGTATTCTTTGTGAAATCAGTTCAAAAGAACCATATAAGTGCACCCATTTTGTCTTACTTTCAATGTCACTACTTATAATATCACGATAGGTTTGTTTTAATACTGAACATACAATTACACAACTACTTTTAGTTAATTGCTTTTTTGCTACATCGTTTAAAGTTTCTAACCACTCTTGTCTATCTTCATCATTGAGAGGTTGTCCGTTAGACATTTTTTTAATGTTGCTATCTGGATGAAAGTCATCTCCATCAAAAAAAGGAATCTGTAAATCTTTAGCTAGTAATTCTCCAACAGTACTTTTCCCACAACCAGAAACGCCTATTATGAAGATTACTTTTTTCAATATTTTAAATTTTATTTTTTTGGCTCTGTGCCTTCACCTACTGTTGCTTTTCTAAACCACACTTCTGCATAGCTTCCATTTTCATATTGCTTAAGGATGTCGCCACCATAAATTTCTGACTTAGTAGATTTTGCGTTTGCTTGATTGTAAGCGCCTTGTTTAAAGTAATTTATTTCTCCAGCATAAGCAATTTTACGTTCAACCCCACCCCCTTTTTCTCTATTTGCATACACTCTTATTACTTGTTCTGGAATGTCAGATTTTGAAGCAAAATCTGACTTAATCAAGCTTTTTGTGAATCTTATTGTTTCATGTCCTTCGCTTTTAAAGGTGAGATACATGATCCCTTTATATACGTTAACTTCGTAACTAAATTCTTCACCTAAAGCAATACCATCTTCTGGTTCTTTTGGATATTCCGTTGGACTAGTACCAATCACAGAAAAATCATATCCCCAAACTGCAGTAGAATAATCAAATCTTCCAATATTATCACCTTTTGTATTGATTTCGTAATTCCAAAAAACGGACCCTTTTGTGTGACCAGGGAATTTTTTATAGTAGATTTTTAGCGGTTCATTTTCATGACCTTCATCACTATGAATTTGCCCAATGACTACTGAATAAGATGAAGCTGCTGTAGCATCCCCTGTAGTTGATACATGCTGCACTTTTAGCGTCCCTGTTAATTTTCCTCCTGTTTCTGGAATCCAATGTGCTTTCTGCCCTAATTCTGTTCTTGTATTGCTTGAGGTTCTTGAAGTAATTCCAGAATTAGGTGTTTTGTAAACGACCCAATCTTTTTTCCCATCAGTTGAAACATAAAAGAAACCTTTTTTCTCATAACCCACCAATGAATCATTGTATGTGCCATCACCTAAAAGAATTTTCCATTCATTCATAAATGGAATCACATCACTTGGATAAGTTACAATTTTTGAATTTTCTTTATTGGATTTCTTTGCCTTATTAGAACAACTGTTTGCAACTAAAATGAAGCAAATCATTAACAGAAGTTGGAATGCAGATTTAATATTTTTAGTATCCATAATTATTTGCTTTTAAAAATTACCTTCTTATTGCTCCGGAGGTATCTCCTTCCATTAGGCTTTCTATATTTTTCAGAGATACTGTATTTACATCACCAGGAATGGTATGTTTTAAGGCGCATGCTGCAGAAGCAAAATCCAGAGCTTTTTCATCGTCGTAATGCAGTAAACCATAAATTAACCCCGCTGCAAAGGCATCTCCGGTCCCAACACGATCTATGATATGTGTAATGTTTAGCATGTCGGTTTTAATATAATCTTCTCCATTCCAAAGTTTTCCTTGAATTTGGTGATGGGAAGCACTTAGGGTTCTTCTTGTTTTCTTGACCACTTTCTTGATATTAGGAAAAACGTCTATTAATTGTTTGGCTAAGTCTTGAAATTTATCATCCTCTTGACCCAATCCAAACATTTCACGTATACCACGGCTACTTGTAATGACAACATCACAATTTTGTACCAAATCGGGGATTATTTCTTGCATGGATTTTCCATATTTCCACATATTGTTCCGTGAATTAATGTCTCCCGAAACTGTTATTCCCATTTTGTTTGCTGTTCTGATGGCATCTTGACAACATTTTGCAGCTCCTTCTGAAATGGCAGGAGTTATACCAGTCCAATGAAACCAATCGGCACCTTTAAGTACATCTTCCCAATCTATCATTGAAGGTTCTATCAATGAAAAAGAAGACCCTTCTCTTTCATAAATTACTTCGCTAGGTCTATGTACAGCCCCTTTTTCTAGGAAGTACTTACCTATCATATTATCACCATAAATAACATGCTCTGTGCTTAACCAATGTTTACGTAGAAACTGTGTTGCTGATTTTCCTAAGGCATTATCAGGAAAACGAGTTACATGGGCAGCTTTCATACCTAAATAAGCACATGAAATAGCAACATTTGCTTCTCCGCCGCCATAAACAAGTTCAAACGAAGACGCTTGCGAAAATTTCTCATATCCTGGTGGAGATAAACGCATCATTACTTCACCAAATGTTATCACTTTTTTAGCCATCTTTTTAATACATCAATTTCAATTTGATATTTTCTTCAACCAAGATTTTTCCTGAGTTTGAAATTTTATTACCAGAATGCTCATTATTCTTAGCCCCCCAAAGCAGTGCGACTAATTTTACACGATTATTCTTAAAGGTGTTGTTCTCAATATTTACATTGATAATTCCTCTTGTATTTAATAAAATTCCATTGGATTCTTTGCCACCACAATTTGTAAATGTACTATTGCTTACTAATAAATTTCCTCCAATAGTTGATTCATCATAACCTCCTCTATAGTAATCTATTACATTTCTTTTTACATTCTCGAACTGACAATTAGAAATGGTTAAGTATTCTGTATTGTAATCGCCTTTATCATTAGTTTCTTCTGATAATTCGATTCCATTTTCACAATCTTTTATGCTTGTTTTTTCAAAAGTGATTCGCTCTGCAAAAGATTCTTTGTATGCTTTTAAGACGTAGTTAAAGTTGCTAATTTCTACTCCAGAAACCGTAAGTCCAAAATGATTAGACATATTTTCTTTCAAACTAGCAAAGGCATACTGACTTTTTTCTCCTTTTAAAAGAACATCTTTAATTGTTAGTTTCCCATAAGGGTGTAACTCAAATAGCGGTGTGTTTTCTTTCCCTGAGTAAACAATCTCAGTTTTATTTTTTTTAGATTTTATAGTGATGCTTTTGTTGATTTTTAACACCTCATTAACTACATATCTTCCTTCAATTAATGAAACTACATCTCCATTTTTAGCTTTTTTAATAGCGGTTTTTAATTCTTCTGAGTTTGAAACTTCTATTGTTTTCGATTCTTTGACTAACCCTTCATTTGAAAACCAATCTGTCCCGTATTTCTTTTTATCTAATAGGTTTGGATCAGATACCATTAATTCAGTAACTGCACCGATGGTATTATTTTTTACTCTTGGGTTTCCAAAAAGATCTTTTTCAATAGTCTCAAAATCGAATCCTTGAAAAGGTTCGGTTACATTATTAATTTCTGTTGGAATTAATACATATTCTCCAACTTCATTTAATTGAAGTTCAGTCTGTGTTAGGCCTTTAAACTGCTTAAAATTAACTCCTTGATTCTGAATCACATTATTTTTAAAGCTAACTCCGTCTGCTTTATCGTGCTCTATAATAGGGTTCTTATCGCCTTCATCATTATAGATTATATTATTTGCCACCAACATTCTAATTGGTCTTGCAGAACGAATCTCTGATAGAGGCAATACATCTTTCTGACTGATGTTTGTCCCAACTCCAAATTGCCATGGCGAATCACAGTTTACATAAGTATTATAAGCAACCACAACATCTGTAACTTGGTTATATCTGTTTAATGGTGATTTTGGAATCCCGTTCATTACAGCTAAAGGGCTTCTAAAACTTTTCCCTTTTAGGTTAAAAAAGTAATTGTTGGTAACCCAATGCCCTGTATTAATAATTCTAATTCCGCCAATATTTTCGTTGTCTTCCGAACCTATAAAATAGTTTCCATCAATAGTTACGTAATTTCCATGGCGAGTTACTAGAGAACCTTCACATTGATAAAAAACATTGTTCCTAAATTCGTTAAAATTAGTTTTGCTTGAGATTACTTCAACCTCTCCATTACATTTTTCAAAGAGATTATTTGCTACTAAAGTATGGCTTGGCGACATAGAGGTATAACTATCTCCTAATTGAATAGTTTCTCCACTTGGACCTCCTTTTGGAGCTCTTGGCCCAAAATGGTTATTAACAATTTGATGATAATTTTTAATGCTTTCATTCCCTCTGATGTTTACTCGAACGGTTGGGCCTCTATTTGTTTTTCCAGCAATATAACAATGATCTAACTCGTTGTATCTTCCCCAGAATTCTACCCAAAGATCTTGACGATCTCTTTTCAATTGATTAAAATCTTCAATCACAGTATTGGTTACTCTACAATGAGTTGCAATATTTTTACTATCGATTCTAAATTCAATTACGGCTCTACTAGGTGTGTATCCGTTTCTAAAGTATAATCCGTCAACTGCCAAGTGCTTTCCTCCAAATTTTAGATCGGAAATTCCTTCAATAAAAACGTTTCCTTTTGTTTGGGCTTTGATAGTAATAGGACATGATTCTGTTCCTTCACCAGTAAAACGAATTTGCACATCTTTCCATACTCCATCCTGCATTTCAATGACACTTCCTGGTTTTGCTTCTTTAATTGCTTTTTGTAGTTCTTCGGCATTTTTTACCAAAACAGATACAGTTTCTTGTTGACAAGAAATCATAAGAAACAATAGACATATAAATGAAAAACGTTGACTATTTTTTAAGTTCATGAAGGTAATTTTAAAATTGGTTAACCAAATTGGTTTACCAAATATATTGTTTTTTTTGAGAATACTCATTTTTTTACTTTTAAAGTATGAGATCTTTCTATATAAACAATAAATTTAGGGTTCAAAATAACCTAATAAAAAACTTTATTTTTAATGGTAAAATCGTGAATCTAAACGTTTACCCAATCACCGAGCTCATTTTAAACATTGGTAGATACATAGCTATTAAAACAACTGCGACTATCAATCCAAGGATTAAAACTACGAAAGGCTCTATAGTAGCACTAATCATTTTTGATTTATATGCGATCTCTTCGTTGTATTGATCTGTAAGGCGTTTAAAAATTGTTTCGTTTTGATTTGTCTCTTCTGCTACTTTAATGAGCGCGCTCATTTTATTATCAAAAACCGAAATGTCTTTCACACTTTCATAAAAGGTTTTGCCTTTTAAAATATCATCTTCTACTTTTATCAAAGCTTGTTGAAGTGGGTAATAATCAATCATTTTTCTGGTTAACTGAATAGCGTTTAATAATGGTATTTTAGCACTTGTCAGCAAATTAATTGCTTGCGTAAACTGGGCGATTTTTACCTTACGGATAAACTCGCCAACAAAAGGAAAACGTAGCCAAAATATTGATGTAATTTTACGATACCATTCTTTTTTCTTTGAGAGTTGTAAAAAGATAACTATTGAAATTAAAACAATAATTCCGACCCAAAAGTAACGCCCAAAAGCATTAGACATTTTAATAATTATTTGTGTCAACCAAGGGAGCTCCATCTTATTTTGCTTAAAGATTCCTTCAAACATGGGTACGACAAACTGTAACATAAAAACGATGGCTCCAAAGGCTGTTAACAATACAATAATTGGGTAAGATAACGCACCGATAATGATTCTTCTTTGTTCGTTCTTTCGTTTATAAAACATTCCCAATTCGTCTGAGACTCTTTCTAATGTCCCTGTATTTTCTCCAATTTGTAATGAGTAGGTTTCATATTCTGAAAATTCTTTTTTGGCTTTGACAGCTTCAGACAAGTTCTTTCCGATAACCAGCTCATTTAACACAGAAGTAATTAAGTTTTTATCCGCTGCCTTTTTTTGTTCTTCAGCAATAAGTTCTAAGGCTGCCTTTAAAGTTAATCCAGCTTTTAATAAAACACTTAACTCTACATAGAAATTTTCTTTTTTCTTATTTGAAAAAGAAGTACCAAACAAGGTAATCTCTTTCTTTAGCATACGATCTATAGAAGCAGTAATCCCTTCCTTATTTTTCGTTTTTTGTATGTTCTTTAATTTAAAAGCCATTAATTTTCTAAATAATGTAATGCATCATTTCTTTTGTATACAAATATTGAATTTGTAGAATATGTATCTGAAAATTGTAATTCAATCGCGTCTAGAGCTCCTTCTTTAACCTTTTCTCCATCCAAATAAATTGTTTTTGTTTTAAGGTTTAAATAAATCGTGTCTTTGCCTCGTACGACTCCATTCTTTAAAAAAGAATACGCTAAAGAATCTCTATGATTTAACAATAATAGTTTGTTAGTTTTCGCTATGTATAAACTTTCATACTTGTTTAAGTCTCCAACTAAAACTCTTTCTAAGTATTGAACATCTTGCTGTTTTTGATATGTTATTTGAATATTTCTAATTTGCTTTTGTACCGTTTTTAATGCCATAAAAGCGATGGTTACAATAATGCTAGAAACAACGAGTACTACCATCAACTCACTTAATGTAAAAGCTTTTACTTTTTTATTTTTCATGGCACAATTCTTTTAACTCTTTGCCTGTTTGAATTCCGATGCTTTGCTTTAAAAAGAATAAAAGTGATGTCTTGTTCTAACACTTCTTTTACTTCAATATCCCAAGCTCCTTTTTCAAAGGTATCAGGCGTCTTTATAAAACCATGTATGTATTGGTAGCTTAGCTTTTCTAAATGCGTATCTATTTCATGAGTATTGTTGTCTATTGACTGCTTTAAAATTCGCGTTACACTCACGGTGGCTATCGTAAAAATAATTGTAATAATAATTGTCGCGATAATAGTCTCAACAAGAGAAGAAGCTTTTATTTTATATGCTGTTTTTAATATACCCATTTTGCTATAGTGCCTTTATCTGAATTTATAAACAACCCACTAAACTGATTTGGAAGGGCTCCTGAGTCTATTTTTCCATTATAAATATGATTGATATAAACGCTCCCAAATTCTTTCGCTATAAAAACTCCTGCATAGACTGAACCCTTTATCGTTCCTTTAAGTTCTATATTCTTTTGACAATAAACATCTCCACGAATGGTCGTCTGTTTGTCAATAAATACTTGAACATTATAATCGAACCCTTTTTTAGCCGTTTTATATACCAGTACTCCGTCTATCTGACAATCTTTTAAAACTTCTATCTCTGGTTTTTTTTCTGAATTAAGATTCTTAACCTCTTTTTTGATGACTACCAAAGCTGAAGGGTAACGTAACTTACAATTCTTTTTTACTTGTATGCTTTCTGTTGCTAATGCTTGAAAGCTGCCTTTTACATTAGACAGGATTATAATATTAGGCGCCATCAAAATGACATCTTCTAAAACTGCAGATGGGCTTACAGTAATAGATACATCGGATGAAATAATTAAGTTTCCCTTTAAAGAAATGTTTTGCAAAAAAACACCTTCATTACTTTGGTAAACTAATGTAGTATTCTTGAACGATTGTTCTTTTGTAAGACCTTCTTCTAAATAAAACTCCTCAGTATTTTCAAAGTTTTTGGTCTCTATAAAATCTGCCAAATGTGAACTATTATGAATAGTTGGTAAAAATGTTGAACTCTCAAAAGAGTTCCCGTAGATTAATGATGTTCCGTAATAAGAAGTTCCAGCAATGTTTCCTGTTTTTACACCTTTCTTGGGTAAAAAAGCGTTGCCTTTAATTTTTGTATCCCCAACTAATACTAGAGGTTTGTTTGTCTCTTGTAAATACAAAGCACTTCTTTTTTTATTACGACTGCCTACAATACCAATTTTATAAAAAACCTCATTTCTTAACATGGCTTTTGCCATGACAATATCAAAAATACCCCAATGGCGCCTCTGTATGTTTGTATTTTCAAATTCATAGTCAGAAAAGGAAAGTGCCATTTCTGTATTATAAGGAATGTCTGTTGTATTTAAATAGTCAAATGCTAAATTGGTATGATGAACTGCTTCTTTAAATAAGGTGTTTTTTTGAGCGATTCTTTTTTGAAGATAGATAAGAGAAATAAATGCCGACACAACAATAAGAATAATGATTGAAACCACTAATACATACTGTATGGATGCTGCTGCTATTTTTCTGTGTATCCATTTCATTCTGTTAATTGAATTGTTTTTAAGACTCCTTTATATATAACCGTAATATTTTTTGCTTTTGCTCTTTTCAACATTACTCCTTGGTACGTTTGTCCGGGCTTAAAAATTTCTTGTTGCCCATTTATTTGAATAATATAAGAGGTTGTTGCTCCTTTTATAATTCCAATAAAATCAATTGGAGGAAATTGTACAGGCTCTTTTTTAACCTTCACTTTTTTAGTATTCTTTTTTACTGGCCTCTTATACAATTTTCCTAAAAAAGGATCTCTATAATCTGGCTTAATTTCAATTTTATTTACTGCTTTTGTTTGAATACGATTAAATTCAACTTCGCCAACAATTTCTTTTTTAGGAATCTCGGGATTCAGATTCGAATATATTTTATATCCAATGGTACCCCATACTGCAGCTACAGCAATTATTAATATATATGTTTTGTTTTTCTTGTTCATCAGGATAATAATAATGGATATATTTCTTCGATTGAGGTAACTCCATCTGCTACCAATTCAATTGCATTAGATTGTAATGTTGCTATTTTGTTCTCTTTCATATAACTCAACACTTCTAACTCTTTATCTTGTATTTTCTGAACCAGCTCTTTGGTAATTGGAATGATTTCGTAAATGGCTTTTCTTCCTCTATATCCAGTTTGATAACAAGTTGCACAGCCTACTGGTATATAATGTTTTGTAACTTCTTTTGGAAGCACATATCCTTTAGGCAACGATTCATTTGTTAGTGTCTCTTCTTGTTTGCAAACATTGCATAACTTACGTACTAAGCGTTGTGCCACACTTACGTTTAAAGTGCTTGCAATTAAAAAAGGAGGTATGCCCATGTCTATTAATCTAGAAATCGTTGCCCAAGCAGAGTTAGTATGTATGGTAGATAATACTAAATGCCCTGTCAATGCAGCTCTTATAGCCATATTTGCAGTTTCGACATCTCTAATTTCACCCACCATAATAATATCAGGGTCTTGACGTAAAAACGTACGCAATGTACTCGCAAAATCTAACCCTATATTTTCTCTTAACTGTACTTGATTTACTCCTTCAAGTGTATATTCAATTGGGTCTTCTATGGTTAAGATGTTTGTATCTTTTTTATTTAGCAACTTTAAGGTAGCATATAGTGTTGTTGTTTTTCCAGATCCCGTGGGTCCCGATATAAGTATTACTCCGTTTGGTTTTTTAACGGATTCTGTATATACCTTGAGCTCTTGTTTTGTAAATCCTAAATTCTCTAACTGAACTGTAAGTGTGTTTTTTGATAAGATTCGTAACACTAATTTTTCTCCGTGCAATGTGGGTAATGAAGAGACACGAATATCAAAATCTTCTACCTCAGTTGTTAGATTAATACGGCCATCTTGAGGCAATCGCTTTTCAGAAATATCTAAGCCTGCCATAATTTTAATTCGATTGACAATCTTAGGGTACTCGTTTGAAGAAATTACATACTTTTCTAAAAGTTTTCCATCAATACGGAAACGGACTCTATGTTGTTTCTCAAAAGCTTCGAAATGAATATCACTACTTCCAATTTCTTTAGCTTCATAAATCATATTCAACAAAAAATCTTCTGAATAGTTAAGTGATGTACTGGCTGCCTCCCTACTTCTTTTTCTGTAATTATTTTGTAAATAATTTTCAATGTTTTTGGTGATCTCCGATTCTAATACTACCGTTTTACCCAACATGATTTGCAACTCTATGGTGAGTTGCTCTAAATTATCTTGATCCGTTTTTAAATATACTTTTCCTTCACTTTCTTTAAACGGAACCACCCTGTAATGATATGCCTGCTCTGAGCTTATTAATTGTAATATATGTGTTTCTATCTGTGTCATATACGCATCCATTATATCTGATATAGGTTTGTAAAATTAAAAAGCAAATTGCTCAAGAGTATTAATAAAACAAAAAGCGCTTGAAATCCTGCTAAAGGAATCGTTTTGTCTTTCATGGATTTTTTAAGCCCTATAGAAAGTATAAAAGCAAAGAGTAGTGAGCTACTAAAAATTACTAAAAAGGTAGGTATTGGAAAACTAATTGATAGGATTAAAAAAAAGATTGCATCTCCTAAACCAAAGGCTTCGAACAGCTTTTTATGCAATACAAACCGTGTGTATAAAAATAAAATGAATAGAACCAGACTGACAATCGTAATATTGAGTAATACATTCAATAAAAAGATTTCGAGTATATAAAACTGACTGTGTAAAAATCCAGATAAAATAAAAAGGGCCACTAATACAATTAGCATAACTTTACGCTCCTTCATATCTTGATAAAAAGTCAAAAAGAGCAATAAAATAATCGTTATGTTTAGGCTTATAATCATTTACTAAATCTTTGTAATACGAGTGTACTTTCTAGATAATTTTTCCCGTTTCTATAATTTCTTTTTTTTCTAAATGTTAGGGACGATAATTTTGCTAATCGCTGTTGCTCTAAAGCATTAGAGAATAACATTAAATTTCTAAACGTGCCTTGCACCTTAATCTCATAGGTTTGCAAATTTGTATTTGCAGCTCGATAGATGTGTGGTTTATTTTCTGAAATGAGTTTCAAATGATGCTTTTTTGTTAGCGCTGTTACTTTTATCAATAATGTTTGCTGAAAAGTATTTTCTATAGACAAATCATTAGATTGTAAAATAGAATCTAAATAACGTTCTTCAAGTTTTAGCGCTTTAATTTTGGCTTCGGCATTGTTTAAAACTGCTTTATCTTTTTCAAGCTTTGCTACGCGAGTTTTTATTTCAATAGTTTTACTAAATGAAAAACGATAGGCCACCAAAAGCATGATGATAAACCCAATCACTAAAGCCCTATTTTTTTGTTTGTTATTCATTTAATGCTATTGTAAAATCAAAAGAGGCTTTTGTCTTTTTGCCTAATCCATAATTAATATTAAAAACCTTTATTATCCATTCGTTTTGTTCTAATTGAGTAATCCACTGAGTAAAATTTTTATCATGGCTACTTACACCACTAATTTGTATGGTCTTTTCGTCAAATCGAATTTTCTTATCCTCTTTTACCCCACCAATAACTGGTTGATATAACATCTCTTTTAAAGAAACTGTTCCTGGCACAGATGCCGATATTCTATCAAAATACCAACTTACTTTTGAGTTGGCAGAAGAGGTAACGCTTTCTACAAGTTTTTTCTTTTTAGAAACCAATTCTTTGATGTTTGTCAGTTCTTTTTTCTTTGCTTCATTAATGTAAAGCGCCGACTTATATTGAGTTTCTTTGCTTTGATAGGTGCTAAAAATCAAATAATTAATTAGTAAACTCACAAATAAGATTCCTAGCACGAGCTTAAACCCTACATCAAAAAAGCGCTTTTGCTTATATTCTTTTTGGAGTTCTTTTTGAATGTTATGAGCTGTATCTATTCCTGCATAATAACGAATAATACCAGCAAGAGACAATGTGTGTTCATTAGAAACTTCAAGGTCGTTAATGGTATAGTTTACTGTGGTAATTTCTTGCTTCTCTATTTCTGTAACCTGATTCTTTTCTAAGCTTAGTATCGCATTTGAGGTAGTTATTGTAGGCACTGTAACAAAATCTACAAGAGTTTCTATAACGAGACTTCCTAAAGAAAAATCGATGACCGATATTTTATGTTCTAAATACTGCGCAATCAGCCCATCTACATATTCCTTTCTGCTAATCGAGATAAAGGATTCATTCTCGTTGGTGTACACATCATAATAAAAATCTGACAACGCAATATTTGGAAATGCTGCTTTGGCGACTCTTTCTTCTGTTGTGTTTGTATTGGCTACTTTTTTGGTAAGTACTTGCTCATTATTAATGATGAGATACAGGTGTTTTTGTCCCTCTATTTTTTGTGCTAAAGATTCAAAATTAGATGCAGTCCCTTTTTTGGAAAGCACTAATTCTTTACGCTTTCTCTTTAGTTGTAAAAAGAAAAACCGAGAGTTGTCTGAGTGTTCTACCGCACAGAATTTTGTCCCGTATTTAATTAGGTTTAGAATCATTGCCCAATAATTGTCGGTTTAATCAGTACCGAAAGTTTTCTATTAGATTTTGTTCGAGTTCTTTTACTAAACAGGTATTTAATCAGTGGAATTCTAGCTAAAAATGGAACTCCGGAGCCTGTTTTACTATTGGTATCTACTTCTAAGCCTCCTAAAATAATGACGTCTTTATTTTTTACGCGAATCGTAGAAGTAAATTCTCTAGAGTCTATTCCTGGAGGTGCGTCTGCTGCTATTCTATCTGCATTAAAACTAGATTGTAGTACATTAATACTCATGGTAATATTTCCATCACCAGAAATAATAGGACGAATTTTAATAGAAAGATTTGCGTCTGTAGGAATATAATCTACCGCTTCTACAACCTGTGGGTTTTGAGTACCAATCGTATTGGTTTGTGTTATTTTATAATACGATCTCGTTCCATTTGTTAGTAATGCTTCATGTCCGTTTAAGGTAGATAACTTTGGAGTAGATTTTATATTAATATCTCCATTGGTTTCTAAGGCTTGTATTCTTGCATAAAAATTTGGCACTACCTTACCTAAGTTGCCGCTTCCAAAACTTAATCCTCCAATAATATTATTAATAGACCTAGCTCCCAATGTAAGATTTGTGCCATCTGTACCATCCAAAATAGTTCCTCCATCAGAAACAGGGTTTTCGCCTATTCCTAAATCTAAGCCTGCAGAAAAAGACAGTGATTTATTTACTTCTATGATCATTACTTCAATTAAAATAACGGGAACTGGTTTATCTATTTTAGATAAAAATTCTTTGAATTGATTTATTTTTAATGCATCTCCACTAACAATAAAGCTATTGTGTTCTATATCGGTACTAATTTTTAAGCTGTCTCTAAAAACCTTAGGAAAAAGACTTAGCAAAGCTTCTGCTTCGTTGTTATAATCTGCAAATGGCTGCTGCCTTGTGGCACCTATATTTCTTCTCGAATTGTTTTGCCCAAAATTATTTCCGCCAATACTATTATTACGTGTACCAAAATTATTGTTCTGATTTGCAGTAGCACCTAAAGCATTATTTCCATTGCTTTGCATGGGTTGCATCATCATTTGTATAGAGCGATGCATTAAAGGAATACTTACCGTATTACGAACAGAAGACCTTTCTTTCTCTCCAAAGAAATACATTCCGTTTTCTTTTTTAAATGCAAACTTGGTATCTGCTAGAATTTTAGTGAGTAGCGTATTAAAAGAAATACTATCTGACTTCACAGAGGTTTTTCCCATGTTTTTTAGCTGCTTACTTGTGGCCATATTAATATTTAAATCGTAACCGATATCGTTAATAATCGCCTCAATTGGAGTCTCTATAAAATCGACTTCTAAAATTTGATTTGCAGTGTCTTTTACTTTAAAATAAAAATTGGCAGTTTTATTACGTATGGGTCTATTGTTACGGTCGAAAGCTCCATCGTTATTTTCGAATACATAAAACCCATCTTTTGTTTTACTTACTTTTAAATTATTAGTTAGCGCTAACATATCTATAGCCTTATCAAAAGACTTCTCTTTTATAAATCCAGATAATTTTTTCCCTTCTAACCCAACGGTATAGACGAGGTTTTTGCCGGTGGTATTGGTTATCTTTTTTAATACTTTTGGTAAAGAATCGTTTTGTAAATCGATAGAAAATAAAGACGTTTGTGCATTAAATTCTATTGGAATTACTCTAGATACATAGCGTTCTTTGTGCTTTTTTATAACCAAGATATTCCCTAATATTTCTATAGTAAGCTGATGTTCTTTACAAATGTATAAGAGTACATCTTTTACGGTAGCATCTGAAAAGCTTTGCGACAGCATTACTTGTTTTAGGCTAGCATCTATACTAATGTTAATATTATTTGTACTTGCTATGGCTTTTAAAAAAGTCGTTAATTCTGTAGTAGTGATAGAAAAATCGACTGTCTTTAATAACCCTGGAACACTAACTTTTAAACTGTCTAGTTGAGCGCTTAACTTTTGAATCCTTGGATTTGTTTGTTGTGCTTGGAGCTGAATAGTCATTAATAAAGAGCACGCTCCTATGCAAATATATTTTTTCAATAGCTTCATCTTTTTCTAGTTTACGGTAAAGTTAATCGTAGTATTGTTTGTGGTGTACTCTGTATTAGATGCGCTAATACGCCATTGGTAGGTACCAGGCGTAAGCACTACAGATGTTGTATTATCTGTAACACTAGTATCTAATACAACTTGCGTAGCATTGTTAAAATCTGGTGTAGCTACCTGTATCCTATAAGAGCTTGCCTCTTCTAAGAGTTGCCAACTAAAGCTAATTGTTCCAGCAGTAAGCTGAGCATCCTCAGTGGGGGCCAACACCACCACTTGCTTATTGGAAATATCTTCTACAAAAATTGCTTCGCATCCCATACATAGCCACAGGAATGCTCCTAGTAAAATAAGTTTTTTCATAACAACCTAATATCTAGTAAAAATAGCGAAAAAATTCTTATTTTCGTATAAAAATTTGTGTTAAACAAAAAAATTGAACCGTGTTCTTATAAACACTAACTCTTTAGGTATAAACACAATAGAGAAAGAATAAACTTCGTACTGCTATGAAAAAAATATACAGAAAAATACCTGCATACAACTTACAAGAATTATTAGTTGTACTTGTAATTATTGGAATTCTTATTTTAATTGCCATGCCCAACTTTGAGGGCGTTATAAACAATGCTAAAAGCTTAGAGGCCAAACAGAATTTAACTACAATTGAAAGCTTTCAAAGTAGTTATCGCTTTATGCATAGCACCTATACTAAAGACCTTGATAAAATTGACTTTATTGCTCCTAAAACACCTGACCAAGGGGGTAACGCCTATTTTACGTATGAAATTCTAAAGGCCAATAAAACTTCTTTTACTGCTAGAGCAACTGCCGTAGAAGATTGGGATGGAGATGGCATTAAAAATGTTTGGGAAATTAACCAAGATAAACAGTTGGTTGAGGTTACTAAAGATTGATTCGCTGCAAAAATACATTTTTAAAGAGTTAAAAAAACAGTTAATTACTGTTGTTCTTAATTATTGAGTGTTAATGATGTTGAGTAAGCACCATTTTGACCCATGAAGCAAAACGAATCCCTTATTTTAAGGCCTCTAACAAACTTTTTATATTTCAAAGAACAGAATATACCGCTCAAAAAGAGCGGTATATATTATGTAACTTACTGAAAATCAATATTTATTTTCAATTATTTTGGTAAAGCACCATTTTGGGACATTACCTAATCCTGAAACCTTTTCAGGAACATTTCTATTAGAAAGTAAGAGGAGAAATTCCCCTCTTACTTTTTTTAATCTATTTCAAATTTTCATTTCTACACCTTCTTTCATAACTCGTTTACTTTCAGTTAATTCCCTTATAAGGGACAACTATTCATAAAAACATCTCGTAAGAAGCAGGGTATTACCTATATCTTAATACTTTTTAAATTAACTTTATTTCTATCTGTAAAATAATAAAGTATGCTATTATCTAACTTATCTAAAAAAATCAAATCTTCTTTTTTACTTATCACTTTTACTTCAAAATCATTTATTCCAAGTTTACATATTTTAAATCCAGAAGAAAAAAAATTCTTAATATAAATAGGTATATATATATAATTATTGTCACTCAAAAAAGGCCCTCCAAATCTATGCTTATTTATAATTTTTCCATTTATACATAATAGACCTATTTCTGGACCGCCTTGAGACAATTCCATTAAATCAAAATATTCAATTATATTGTTATTGATCTTTTTTTTAGTAACTAATTGCCAAGGGTCTTCAAATTTTATCATCACTTAATAATTTTACTAGATTGATTAATTACGCTACTTGAATTATTTATGAATTGAATTGATCCTCCTGGGTATTTCAATCCTTGTGGGCCTATAAATCCAACTCTTATTCTTGTTCCCCGAGGGATTATTCCTGTTGTATATTGAGTCAATGAATTCCATTCAGGTTTTATTGCTGCAAAAAATCTATTAACAAACTTATTACTTCCTATTCGTAATCCCCAAAAATCTGGTCTACTTATACTCATTTGACCGAATCTTTGAACTGGGATATTGAAAGGTGCTTTTATTGATAATCCTCCAAAAAGAAAACCATCAGAAGAAGTGATACTGGCACTTGCCAAATTCTTCAATAATCCAGCTCCCATGAAAAAAGGAGATGAAAAACCCATTGCATTAACACGACCGCTTGCGCTAGCTCTTAATTTTATATTATGCCTATTCTTTAAAGTTTCAGCATAATTTAAAAGGAAAGCTGTGAAGCCATCAGCCACTTCCCTATCTTTCATAAATAGGTAATATATATCTGAATTTTCTAAAGCTGTAACCTTGCCATCCCAAGTTTGATTCCAACCACCATAAAATCGTGCTACGCTTACAGCTAGAGATTCTAATATTTTAAGATATTCTTTACCACTATACCAACCAGCTTCACCCCAATTCCCTGCATGATAATATTGTGTTGTAGGAATAGCAACAGCACCAGCACCATAACCCACTACTTTTTTCGATTCTCTTGTATCTCCCTCTTTTGGGTCTACTCTTTTTTCATTTCCACCAGTTTCAGAATCGACAGTCCAGTCATTACCGTCAAAATCTTGAATAGTTATGCTATCCGCCCCACTAGGGTCAGCCCAAAATATAGGATTATTATCAAATGCTGTATAGGTACTCATAGAATGATGCGTAACTGGGTCTATAGCAGTCCATCTTGCAATGGCTGGGTCGTACTGACGCATATCCATTTCGTACCAGTCTATACCAAGAGCATTCTCTAGCTCCATTCCATTATACTTAAACTTCTGCGCCACACTATTCCCATTCGATGAAACCACGTTATTATACCCTTTATGTTTCAAGCCAAAAGGATAGTAATTAGATTCTTCTATGATTTCTGATGTGTTAGCATCTATCTCATAGACACTTACATTGTCTATGTAAAATGATACTGGACTCACAAACGGTGTTGTACTATCTGATATAGAAGGGTCTAACCCATAAAAACGAAGCTTATATTCGTGGTGCGTTTGAGTAACTGAAATATCAAATGTATAAGTGCCACTAGTAGTAAATAGTCCACTGTCATATAATACACCAATACCTCCTACACCATATACTTTTGTTTGGAATTCTAGATTGGTATTATTAAGGTCTACTGTATAGCTAATACGATACGTTTTACCTGCTTCTAGGTTCATATTTCTAAAAGCTCCTCGATAGTTCTTCTCAATAGTACACTTTAGCGTATTGTTTTCTATTGAAAGTGTTTCTTCTCCATAACTTCCTCCCCATGGTGATACCGAGCTGGTGTTGTCAAAATCTTCTTCATAATAAGTACTCACAACTCCTGAACTGATACTTCCATCATTATCTGCATCTGTATAAGAGAGTCTTACATTTCCTAAATGGTCTTTGTATTGATATACATACTCATACCCATTTGTACCATCATGCTTTACATAGCCTTCTGCATGGTTAAAGAATTGTAACTTATTGTCTTCATAGATAAAATTTCCAGCATAGTCTGTTGTGGTAATAGCTCCATGATCATTCACAACCTTTCTAAGCTTTACCCCAGTAGCGTCATATACATAACTAATAGGCCAACCATCTATGCTTACATTTGTAGGCAAGTTTAAATGATTATACTGAATAGTACTTGCTATATTTTTATTTAAATCTGTTAGCATATTACCATTAGCATCATAGGTGTAATCTACAGGTCCAGTATATGCGGTATTATCTTTAAAACCGTATCGCCAATGACCAGCATCATCTACCTTTGTAAGTTTATTTCCAGCATCATAGGTATAGGTCAAATCATCCATCACTCCAAACGAAGTTGCTTGAAAATTAGTATGTCCTTGTCTTTCTAGATTCAAAATATTACCATTCTTATCATAACTCACACTGGTCAGGTTGTAATTCCCTGTGTTATCTATACCGCTTATAATTCTATTGAGTGCATCATAGCTATAGGTATAAGTCTTAGTGCTAGCATCTGCACTTAAAGTATTCCAACTGGTCTGACTGATGTTTCCGTTATATAATGCCGTTCCAGAGGTAGGATTATTATAACGCAAGCTAAAGTTAAACAAATCGTTGTCATTATCCGAGTCTTGATTAATATTTTTTAACCACCCTCTAACATTATAGGCATAATCTACCTTTTGCAAACCCTTACTGTTATCTACTATTCTAAAATCTTTAATACTTTTAGCAGTAGAATGAATAGATAAATCTCCCATAAAAGTTCCTGTAACACCTAAAGTACTATAGAGTACTATTCCGTTCTTTTTAAAAAATAATTGGTCTTTTATACGTTCAATTCTAAAAATATCTCCAGCTACAAACGTACCAAAGATTCCTTCGTTTTGTCCATCTGCATAGATTACAAGGCTGTTATGGGCATGATATATAGCATACGGTATGGTAAATCCTGCATCTGTATTGACCTCAGTGAGACCTACTTTTATATGTCCTGAAGTTGAAGGTATCTCATACTCTAAGTATCCATCTGCTGCAAAACTAGAAATGGTTACTAAACCAACATCCCATCCAGAACCTGTAGTTCTAGAGATTTGATCATTTATAATACTAATATCACTAGTAACATCTGTATACCCTTTTTGAGTGCCATTCCCTACCAGTTTACTCTCTAATTGTCCTAACTCGTCATAATGATTTTTTACCAATCTTTCTGGAAGTTGATTGTTTATCTTTTGTGTTTGTGCAATCAAACGATCTCTATGATCATATTCAAAATTGTCTATGGTAACTACATCATCTTGTCCTGTCTTTTGATGTGTGGTTCTCGTTTCTATAAGCCTACCCGTAAAATCGTCTAGTTTGCTCTCTACAATATCGGTAGTCCCTAAATAATCGTTCTTGCTATATATATAAATAGGCCTTGCTCTCTCATCGTAATAAGTTACTGTAGTGGTCCAATTTGTTGTTCCTAAGATTCTTACTCTACTCCCTGTAGCCAATCCTTTTACATTAGTGGTTGGCGTTACCGTATATACACTTGTAGGGGCTGACCCTCCTGCTAGATTAAAATTATAATCATCGTAATAATTTGCTGTAAGTACCTCTAGGTTTACACCACTAGGAAAATGATTATCTGTATAATAGCTTCCATCTTTACCTGTGCTATTATTTACTTTTTGTTCATACAGTTCTGAAGAAAGATCATTCTGAGTATCAAAACTACTTTGCATCGCGATTCTTGTGCTACTAGATCCATGATCATAGATTCCTGTATAAGCAACTCTTCCTAGTTGGTCATATTTGGTAACCAGCCACTCATTATTGGTCGCTTGGATAGCATCTTGGGTCATCACAGGTCTGTCTAGTTTGTCATATATAATAGATTCCCATCCCTTGCCTGGAATCTTCTTTGCTACCAAGCGGTTTCTAGAATCGTATTTGTATTGATAACACAACTCACTTAACACTGTACTAGTAGGCACAGTGGTATCTCCCTCAGCCTTTGGAGGTAGCACATAAGTCAGATTCCCATAATCATCATATACATAGTAAGTATCATGTGCTTGACCCCCATTATAGGTTCTCTTTAAAATTACCTGTCCGTTCTTGTTTTTAAACTCCTCGGTGGTTTTGTTTAATACATCTGAGGCGACCCAGTTTTCGTCTTTGGTTATGGTTTTAGTCAGCTCTCCTACTGGATAGTCAGTAGTGCCTCCGGTAAGACTAGGCGTGTAAGTGTTGTTTGCAAAACTAGTGGTTACTCCATACTTTCTTACCTCATTGGCTGCATTGGCTAGATATTCGAACTTAATGGTATGTCCATCTGAATAGCCTTTCCCAGTCACCAAACTTGTTGTTTTCTTCCAATCATTTCCTGGTGCGGTTTGTTCATAGATTCTACCTAATGGCGAAGATTCTAAGACTTTCTCTGAATAGGCATTGACTAGTGTAGGGTCTGTAATCCCCGGGAAATCTCCTGCATGGTTCTCTAGATAATATTGCTGATTTTTAGCAATTGCATTGGTATTGATTCTTCCATCGGAGTGAACCGATGCATACGGAAGATACTCTTTCATTTGCCTTCCATACTGATCATAATCAATAGGAATTACAATATCTGATGCTACGATTTCATCTATGACTACTGAGGTAGTGGTTACAACTTCGCTTAAAGGAAACTCTGATCCATTAATTTGTTGTACTAATGGACTCCAAAAATGCAATCTAGTATTGGCATTGTTCATTAGGAATACATAATTTCTAAAACGTGCCGTTGTGCTGTTCGCATCCCATTTAAACTCCGTTGCATCAATCACTTTATTACCTTGGTGGTCATACACTCCACTAACACCAGTATCTCCCCCAGTGTGATTATGTGGATGTACAATACCCACTAACAAATACCAGGTATCTGACGCTGGAAGATCGTCTGCATAAAAATAAGGATTGCTATTCGCTGTTCCATCCAAGTTATTTACCCCCCAAGGACCATGATAGACTCTTCCATCGTCCTTGTCATTGATCTTTACCCAAGTAGTATATCGATAAGCTTTCGTAGGATCAACAGTAATATTGTCCGTAATCCAGCCGGATCCACCTCCATTGTTATCATCTTTACATTCCCATAATAGATCGGTATCTCCAAAAGGAGTGGTGCCACTGATAATATTATTCTCTAAGTCTGTCCCTTGTTGATTGTAAAAAGGAGTAGATCCAGAATTACCCAATGTCCAATCATACAATAAACTGTTTCTATGCGTAAGATTTCCTCCTGCTTGCACAGCCACGCTTTGTTTAGGTCTGCCTAATCCATCTACATACTGTATACTCATTGCAACCGAATCTTTATGATTAGTAACAACAGGGGTTTGCGTAGCTTTTCTATACACTTTTGAAACCACATGATTCTCTGTGGTAGTTTGGGCATTTAATATCATGGGTATGGATAGTAATACCAAACCAATGATGTGTTTATATATCTTTTTCATAGCAATTTAGTTTTTATAGTGGTACTGATTCTCATTAACAATATTTCCATCATGGTCTTTAATAAACTGAAGTCGATTAAAACTATCATAGTGGTAATAGATTGTCCTCCCTCGAGGATCGGTAATGCTGGTCACACCAATTAAGGGGTCATAGGTAAACGAAGTTACTTGAGCGTCCGTTAACGCTGCTCTTAATGTTTGTATGGTTGCTCTTAAATCTCCTTCTTTTCCTGCAATTCCTTCTGTACGGTCATTATCTGCATTAGAAGCTGCTTCAATTGTAAATACATAAGATTGTATTTGACTATAGGTAGCATTTTCTATTTTCGCTATCGGTACCGTTTGATTATATCCCCATATATACACAATCGGAGTGCCATCTTTTTTACGTACCTGTTGTACCTTTCCATTGGCATAATAAGAATCATAGACAATCCGCTCTTCTAATAGGTTGCTCGTGGCATTGTAAACCCCTTTTAAGGTCTCTACATTTTTAGGGAGCACCTGTCCGGAATTAGTATCTATATTAAAGTTTGTCCGCAACGCAGAAATGAGAACATTATTTTTTTTGGTTTCTACCTGAACAGGAGTCGCTACCTGATGTGTTCCTGTTGGATTACTCACAGTTGAGGCTTGAAGCTTTTTAATAGCATTTAACTCATTGACAGTCAAATTATCATACCCTAAGTCTGTATCATATTTGACTTCAACTGGAAAGTAATTAGTGGTCTCAATCACATCACCATTACTATCGGTCATTTTACTGCCTTTTTGTTGATAATGCTTGGTGTAATCATAACTATTGGTGGTGGTTGTGGTATGTACAATCCCACCTTCATAATAATTCTTGGTGGTTGTTTTGTGTAAATTTTGAGTGCCTCCAGTTATATGATAGACCTTGTAGTCTACAGTGTTTACATCAACATTCATACCCGTAATATCATATGGATGAAAAAGTTTAATAAATGGAAAACGATATCTAAATTCATCTTTAGTATGATCTAATGAACTTATAGTAGATAAATTTGTGTTTATAGGAATATCTGGAATCGTAAGTACTGCAAGGTCTACATGAGTCCCAACCACATTTGCATACAAGTAGGTATTGTCTATCTCCTTTTGTAAGGTATAATCAATGATATTATGTAGATTATCTTTATTGGCTCTATACATCTTTGTTTCTAATGGTCTTCCTCTAAGCCATTCTTGATCTACTGGCAGATGAAAGGGGAACTTAAACCACTCTCCATCATCATAAAAGGAAGTGAACTTATACTCGGTCTTTCCTATATTATTGTTTTTCTCTCCATAATATTCAGTCACATATTCATAACCTGTTGCATTTCCTTGAGGGGCGGATAATGCTCCTCCAGGGGAAGTGTTGGCAGCTTCTAGAATAATCGCGCTCCCTAAGCTCAAGTTTCTATTAACAGATCTAAAATTTGGGAGACCATAAAGTTTTCCTGAAGAGGTTACCCCATCAGATTGTAGGTATTCATATTCTTTAAAACTCACCAAACTATCATCAGAATCTTTAAATTCGATTCTCTTGATACGTTTTCCTGCAGTAAACACTTCAATAGATTCATCAGATTCTTGTTCAAACCAATTCATCTCTACCATAAAAAATTGGTCGAAGTCATTAAAAACATAAGGGTTAAACTTTGGTTTTACTATTAATGTATAGATTCCAGAAGGAGGATTCAGATTATTTGCTCCTAAAAATAAACGCTCATCATAATTATTAGGTCCTTCCAAGAAGATGTCGAACTTACAGTCGGGTTCGTCTCGGATACACCCTATAGTGTTTTGAAACGAGATATTAAAGTCAATTCCTCCTTGATATACTTCCTTTATTTCAATGAGTCTTTCATATTGATTAGTAGAGTGATTGTAATCATTACCATAGTCTAACTGAGACATTGTTTCATCTCTATCATGTATAGGATTAACTCCAGCTGTAACTATTTCTCTAAAGTCTGTAGTAGGAATTGCTCTGTTATGTTCATAGATAAAACTCGTACTCCCTCCTGTTGGGTAAGTAATCTTTTGTAACATTCCTGCTTCAGCCTTTACCGTATCTACCGTTCTGTTAATATATGTCGTATTATAATTTACAAAAGTTAAATAGTGCCCATTATCAGCACCGTTATAGTGCCCCCATGCATCTTGTGAGTTAGAAAAACGACTCGGTAATTCTTCACTACTGTAGGTAAAGCTATGCCCTGGCAACTCATTCCCAACGGAATCACGTTCTTTAATAGTCTTTAAATATAAACGCTTTACTGCTGTTGAATCTACAGCTAATAAATGTGGATGTTCATTCCCGTTGGTGGTGGCTGTTTTATACTCATAGCCTAATTGTACTTTCTTAATAATCTTATCATTTTTATCAAGTACTTCTATACGATCTAGAGTATGTCCTGACTCCGCTCCAATTAAAGTAAGATCTTCTCTATTGGATGTCGTTTTTATAAACCTTACTTTATTAGATTTATTGGCAATCGTATCTTTATCAAAAACGATTTCACTAATCTGATATTGATCACTAATAATTTTAGAATAATGCATTATTGGTAAACCTGAACTATTGATTGCATCTCCAGAACGTCTATAATAGGTCATCTCTTCTTTTTCATAATGAAACTCTATCAGTGATCCGTCCAAAGCTTCTATATCCATCAATTGCCATGAATTAGGGAAAGGACCTTCTGCTGGTGGTTGAAGTTGCTCATTATAAGGACCAGAATTTACACCTGGTATATGTTTGTATGCATGATATGCATAAGAAGCTGCTACACGTTCTTTATTTTTTGCCGCTCTAGTACCATCCTTTGATTTACCAAAATAGTATGTAATACCATTGACATCTATCACCTCAAAACGGTCTATTTCTCCATTTAACATAAAATGAGTAACCTTAATATCTCCATAACTTTGAAGTATGGGTTTTAAATCTTTATAATCGAAAATAAAACTTCCGCTACTACCATTAGCATTAAGCATAAACTTATCAGGGTCCATATCAAAACCATAGCCGCTTTGGTAAATATTATGATCGTCACTTGATAAACCTATGACATCATTTGATAAAAGTAAATTGTATATCTGTGCTCTTGCTGCCTGACTCTCAAATGAGTTATCAATTCTAATCGAATTTGCAAAATACCCATAAGCAGACTCATCAAAGCCTCCTCTTGTTTGCCTAGATAAAGAGCCCCCATAACTTAGCGCCCAACCTAAGCCTACTCTAGAGGCGACCTCTGAGACTTGCACACCTCTAGCATGATAACTTAATTGGATTGGGATACTTACCCCACTTGCATTAATGGTGTATATAGGAATACTAATGTTTGGCACTCCAGTATAATGGGAAATGGGAACTTCGGTAAACTTACCCAATGAGGATGCTTCAGGTGAAGGAGGTACAATCTCAGGTAATTCTTGTCCATAGACGCATAGCGTCAACAGAGCCGTAAAGGCACTTAATAGCACTTTTTTCATAAAAATTTGTTTTAGTGATTTGCAATTGTTTTTTTTTATAGCACATTTTTTTATACCTATTTTTCAATACGTATATAGAAGGGGGTTTCTATAGGACTTATAAAAAACACCCTGTCAAAACTAATAATACCTTGGACTAAAAGCTAGCTCTAAAAAGCTTAAAAAAACTAGGAGTAATAAATTACTATTGTCACTAAAAACTGGAGTTATTCCTTCATTTCATTTCGGAATAGGCCTGAAAAATAACAGCCCAATGAAAGCCTAAAGCACAAAAAACCTCTTGATTTCTCAAGAGGTTTTCTTTGTAGCGGGAACTGGACTCGAACCAGTGACCTTCGGGTTATGAGCCTCAACTGGAATATTTTAAAAAACAATAATATGCGTGATTATCAGTTATTTACAAAAATAATCCTTTCATATAAAGTCAAATAAAACCATATAAAACTGAAAAATGTTTTACATATGTTTTACATAAATCGATAATAAATTCGTATCTTTACAGTAGAAAAAATCAAGAAGCTATAGCAACTGCAAAGATAATATTACGAAAAGAATACCAAAAGAAAGATGGCACTTATCCATTGGTAATCAGAATTATAAAAAACAGAAAATCTAAATACATTTTTACTGGAAAATACATCTTTGAAAAAGATTGGGATGCTTCAAATTCCAAAGTAAAAAAATCACATCCAAGCTCTACACGCCTTAATAGCTTACTTTTAAAAAAACTAAACGAAACTCAAAATGTTATTTTGGAAGATGAGATACAGAATAAAAATCTCTCTGCCAAGCAGATTAAAACCCAGATAAAAAGGAGAGGAAAAAACACTACATTTTTTGAGTTAGCATCCGAGCGTATTAAAAGCAAATACCTAAAAGGCACTTTTTCCGTAGTTAAGTCTGAATTAGCAATACTTCATAACCTCAAAGAGTTTATAAATCACAAACCCTCTGAGCCACAGCTACAGGCAATAGCGAATATAAAACAACGCAGAAAAGAACGAATGTCTAAAGCTCGTAAATATGAGCATAACACTATGGATAATGTTAAAGCTTTCTCTAAGGACACCTCTTTGCCTTTTGAAGATATTACAACGTCTTTCTTAGAAAACTTTAAAACATTCTGTAAATCGCATCTAGGGCAACAAAAAACAAGAACTATAACAAATCAACTTATTTTAATCCGTACAGTATATAACCTTGCCATTAAAGAAGGAATTGTGGAAGAAAAGTTTTATCCATTTGCAGGAGAAAAAGAGAAAATACGAATCCAATCAGGAAATAAGATAGGATTAAATATTGATGAAATTAAGTCAATAGAAGGTTTGGAATTAGAACCACAAACCTCTATTTGGCATACAAAAAACATCTATCTTTTTTCGTACTACTTTGCAGGTGTCCGCATTTCTGATGTTCTAGAGTTGAAATGGTATAATTTTATGGACGGTAGGCTTTATTATGAAATGAACAAGAACGAAAAACCTGTAAGTCTTAAAATACCTGAAAAAGCACAAGACATTTTAGATTTATATATAGAAGATAAACAATCCGAAAGTGATTATGTTTTTCCTTTTCTCAAAAAAGCGAATCAGAATAGTAAGGAAGATATATTTGTTAAGACCCGAAATGCCACGAGCCTTTTTAACAAATATCTAAAAAGGATTGCCATATCATGCGATATTAAAAAGCCTCTCTCAAACCATATCAGTCGACATTCATTCGGTAACATAGCAAAAAATCGTATCAGCCCAGAAGTACTTCAAAAACTATATCGTCATAGCAACTTAAAGACTACTATTGGGTATCAAGCAAACTTCATACACGATGAAGCAGACGATGCTTTAGATATGGTTCTCAATTCGTAAAAAAACAAATCATTCTTATTTATGAAAACTATTCAACCCAATCGTTCGCGATTTCTTTTTCTTCTTTTGGAGATATTGGAGCAAAAATATTTAAAACTTCTATCTCAGAGTGATTCTTTGTTTCAACTAAATCTAGTATTTCTGTTGGGATGTTATCTTTAGCAAAGAAGCTTCTTGCGTCTTTTTCTTCTATATTTCTTTCAAAATTAGGAGGATTTTCGGGTATCCACATGTTAACTGACCCACTCTTAATTTTGACATCCGCAGAGAGGTATAAATATTGCTTTTGAAATTTTACTTTAAATTCACATCCATTAAATCCTGTAAATGCATCAGCGCCTCCAACATAACCTATATTATATTTTCTATTGTCTTCTTGTGAAAACTTTAACTTACCGTATTTGGTAATATTATTTAGCCCATAATTCCAAAACAAAACTGATACATCTTTAAAGATAACATATGAGTAATCAAACTTATCATGAGTTTCAAAAGATTTAACATCAATAAAAACTTCATTATTAATATAAGGGATTATAATATGATTTTTAAAAATAAATAAATCCCTATTATAAGCTTCAACTGTATTGATTTCAAAAGTATCTTCTATAAGTTCTCTTAGCATGATGTACTTTTTAATTAAGCTTTTTGGCTTTTTTAATACTATTAAAAAATTCATATTGACAGAGATATGTTATTATTTAGGAGGAGGCGATTTTAAATAACCTCTTCTTATCCCAAATCAACATAATGTGGGTAATATGAAAACATATATCACAAAACTGTGAAACATCGCGTGAATTCAATTGATCTTATCTTAATCGATAGCTGTATTATATTTTTTAATGTTGAACTTCACTGATTTATCAAAATAATTTTTTAAAATTAAACTATTTTTATCTGCTATTTCAAACAAATATTCTTGATCCAGTATTTCAGAATCAATGAACAACATTGAATAGACAGGGTTCAGAGAAAAAGTATCTTCTTCAAACAATTCATTATTCTTTGATTCAATTTTAATGGTAACCTCTCCATTATTTAACAATTTGAAACCGTTTTCAATATTTTCTACTTTCATTTTACTAAAGGTACTATTCGATGAAGTCTTATAACTAAAAGAATAACCTTGTCTTGCTTCGAAGGCCTTTTTATCATTAAAATTAATAAGTAAAGTATTTTCTCCATAATTTAAGTTCTTACCAATATCAAAGCCTATTTTTCTTTTAGGGTAAAAAATTATTCTCTCACCTTCTTTTTTTAAAGAACCATAAAAATGCTCAGAGTAATTACTACCCTTTATTTTGAAGTAAGAATTTCCTCCAGTGTAATTTCCAATTATTAAAATCTTTTCATCCTTACTTTCTGCATAGATATGCGTAACGTTTTGTTCTTTTTTTGAATCTTGTTTATCTGCCTTATATTTAGTTGTGCAGTTAAATATAGTAAGTAGACAGAACATCATAAATATTTTAATAATCTTCATTTCAATATCCTTTTTTAATTTTTTTCATTCTTTTGAACTCTTGTGGTTTCTAAACCCCTAGTAATTTGAGCCGAAGTTCCAGATAAACCAGATTTTCCTGTATTAACATATAATCTATTTTTTTTGAAGTTAGTAGCTTTTTTCTTATTCCCTGTTGCATTTTCAATAAAAATAAAAAACCCATTTCCTTTTTCATCCGAATCTCGACCTACTATTGTCACATAATGATCGGTTCCTAAATCGTCTGTTCCTTTTTTGTCTTTTGTATAATCAATCCCAACAACTACAACTAGTCCTTTTTCTAATTGGTCATTTATATATTTGATCGCTTCTTTACCATTAAGTTTTTTATCTTTTTTTCCATTATATACTCCTATTCTATTAGTATAAGTAACCTCTCCTGTTTTCCCTTGCCCCTCTAACTTAGTTCCCATTTCATTGGCTTGTGCACAAGCTAAATTAGCACAATTTGCATTTCTTGGTTTACCAAAGACATTATTACCTTTTAAATTTTTACTCTTCCATGTATAAACTATATATGACTTCGAATTATAATTATTAATCGGTGATAAGTAATTTTTATTAACATTAACTCCATAAGTTCTTCTTGGTATAGGCATGGCCATTCTAGCCGCATTTGTATACCCTCTAACAGGTTCTGCATTAGGAATATCTTCACCAAAAGTTTCTAACCCTTCTAGCCCTTCTACTTCAATTTTCCAAATAGGATTATTATGAGCAAACTGATAAGTTGATATTGACATATAATCTTCGCTTATAGGGTCAACACTAAAAAATCTACCTAAAGCAGGATCAGCATTTCTCCATTTATACGAATGCCAATTAAGACCAAGTTCTTCATTTAATTCTTGTCCTAAATATCCAAATTTTTGTGCAGTAGAATTTCCATTAGGTGAAGTTACGTAATTATATCCTCGATGTTTGAGACCAAAAGGGTAATAGTTATTTTCCTCAATAATCTCGGTTAACGGATCAATCGCTCCATCTCCATCAGTATCAGTGTAAGAAAGCCTTATATTCCCTAAGTGATCTTTATATTGGTATACATACCCAGGGCTTCCGTATTCATCAACCTTGACATAACCCTCAGCTTGATTAAAGAATTGCAGCCCATGGTCTATGGTATTACCGTATCCCGTAGAACCATCCAATGTTTTACTTTTCTTATACACATAATTCCCCGCATAAGCAGTCGTGGTTGTATTTGTTATAATATTAGTTCCGAAACCAGAAATTTCAATAACTTTTTTCTCTATTTTAATTCCTGAAGCATCATAGGTATATTCAATTTTATTTTGCCCTATTACTACTTGTGTCGGTAAGTTTAAATGGTTATAGCTAATATCGGTAATCCCTTTATTATCATCTCTAATCATATTCCCATTGACATCATACGTGTATTCTACATATTGATCAGTGCCATTTTTAAACCCTTCATCGTAGCCAGTTGGGTCTTCCACCTTTCTAAGCTTATTAGTATCGTCATGGTACCAATAGGTAAGGTTATCCATCAAGCCAAAATTGTTGGTTCCCCGTATTTGATTTCCTCTTCTTTTTAAACGAGAGATATTTCCGTTCTTATCATAGGCTATCGCAAATACATCATATCTTCCTGTATTGTCCATGGCACTTCTAATTCTATAAAGCGCATCATACTCATACGTATATTGTGTACTTATCAAATTTCCACCCGGATTAGGACTTAAACTATTCCAACTCGTCTGACTTATGTTTCCATTGTATAGGGGATTCCCGGATGATGGATCATGATATTTTATACTGAAGTTAAACAAATCATTATCAGTATAAGTATCATTATTTATATCTGTTAACCACCCTCTAACATTTGATTTATAATTTATAGTTTGCAATCTAGGTTGATTAATTTTACCTCCTACTTTTTTAGATTGGATTTTCCCCAGACCATCTAGAGTATTCTCAACTATGATTTCTTCTACAGAATTATTTACCGATTGCTTTTGAGAAATTAACCTATGCTGGTGATCAAATTCAAATCTATCAACGATTATAATGTCTTCTTTGCCTACTTTTTTATGAGTTTCTTTTTTTTCTAAAACATTTCCTATAAAGTCGACTTTATGTTCTACAATATCAGTACTTTCATGAAAAGCATTATTATTATAGGTATATATAATTTTTGCCTTCTCATCATAATATGTAATGCTTGTTATCCATTTTTCCGGATTACTACCTAGCACTTTTATTCTGGTCCCTGTCTGCAATGATTTAACATCTTTAGAAATTTGTCTTCCATATACATTCATGTACGTATTCTTTGGGTCAGTACTACCAGCTAAGTCAAAAGAATAATTGTCATAATAGTTAATGGTAAGCATTTCTATATTTGTATTAGGAAAACTATTATTGGTATAATACGTATTTGCATATCCCGTACCAGAAGTAACTTTTGATTCATAAGAAGGGTTTTGAGAATTAAAATAATCCTGCATCTGCTTTTGGCTAAGAGATATAGTGTGAGTATAAATCCCTGAATAAATACCTCTTCTGTGCACATCGTATTTAGTAAACAGCCATTGATTATTTAATCGTTGTTTTGCATCTTGTGTTAAAACTGGTCGATTTAGCGCATCGTACACTATATATTCTCTTCCTTTTCCTGGAAGTTTTTTTTCTGTTACCCGTTTTAAATGATCATATTTATATTGAAAACACAAATTGTCTAAAACTGTTGGGTTTATAGTCATATCCGTCGCCTTGGGTGGAATAACAAAGGTTAAATTACCAAATGTATCGTATACATAATAAGTGTCATGTGCTATTTCTTGTTCTCCTGAATCATTCGTATCTCCATCATTATTAAAGTCGATATCTGCATACGTTCTTTTCAAGAGCACCCTACCCATTTTGTCCGTAAAATCTTCAGTAGTATTATTCTTCCCGTCCGAAGGAGTCCAGTTTTCATCTTTTATAATGGATTTGTATAACTCTCCATGATTATAAAATAACGCCCCTCCCATTAATGTTGGTCTATATTCTGAATCTAAATTAACAGAAAATACTTTTACTTCTCCAACTATATTTGTGTCATATCCATACTTAATTTCATGTCCACTATCCATTTCCCATACTGCTCCGGGTGAGGCTTCTTTCATAACTCTACTGAAAGGTGAATTATCAAATTTTCTCTCAGAATATGCATTAACATTATTTATTGGAATACCAGTAAAGTCATTTTCATATGCATTCTTATAAAAGCTCTTTGTCTTTAATGCTACATCTCCTGTTTTTATATTTCCTATAGTATGTACATCATTTTCAAATGATAAAAACTCTTTAACTTGCCTACCCATATTATCATACTCGAAATGGGTAACTATATCTCTATAATTAGGTGAACTTCTAATAGCAATTTCTTGCTTAGATCTTCCTAACCCATCAAAATATGAAACGGTCTCAATTTTATCATTTGAGCCTACTTCACCTAATTCAGATGTCTCAAAAGGATAAGTATATGTGATTTGATAAATATAGTTTTCGGAACTAGAAAGATTCGGGGGAATATCTATAAATAGAGGCAATAAAGGTACAGTAAGGTGAAGATCAAAAGGTTTTACTATTCCTTTTTCTATGTGATAAGGATTACCTCCATTTTTATAAAAAGCATCTACCGAGGCCAATCTAATGCCAGCCTTGGCATTGTCTGGAATTGCTCCTGATAAAGAGAGGTTTTCTCCATTATCTAATTCCCTGAAACCATATACCAAATTGATGTCATAGTTAGAAACAGCATTTTGAATTTTAGCATTTAAGGTATTAATAACCGTCCACCCCACTGGATAATAGGAAAAATTTGACTCCAATCCTGCATGACTCATAAGATAAATTTTTTCGACATTATTATTGAGAATAAATTCATCTTGTAAAATAATATCATCCTCATGTCCAGCAGCTTCAGGAAAAAGCTCAATGAACTTATCTTTTGAGCTAGTGAAGGTAATCACTTTAAACCCTCCAGATTTTATGATCGTACCACTAGGTATTTCAAATCCAGAGACATTATCTATAATTCTCCAATCAGATATATCAATATCCTGATCAGAACTATTATATAATTCTATAAATTCTCCTGCATGATGATTCAAATAACTTTGATCCTCTATATAATGAGTATCAAAATAAACCTCAGAAATAACCACTTTTCCATACTTTCTCTGTCCATAACCCAAAAAGGATATTATAAAGAGAAATATCAACAAAAATTCTTTTTTCATAACTATATTCTTTTTAAAGCAAATTTATCATTGGGGTTAATAGCTAATATCTCATTCAAAACCGTTTGTTTTGCTCCATTACGATTTTGTTTTTTGTATACTCTATAAAGCGTATACCTTAAAGGCATTAACTGTTTCGATGGCGTTTTGTAGGCTGTATTCAGATGTTTTTTTATAATTAAAGGCAAAGATCCATCAACTTTTTTATAGAGAATTGCTTCTAAAATCACCTTACTTTCTTCGATCTTATCATTCTTCAACAGGCTAAAAGCATAGCCATTTACAATTCTATTAATTATCTGATGTGATCGTAAATTACCGTTAAGAATATTATAATATATTCCTTCTGCTAACGTTTTCTGACCATTTCTTAAAAGAGCTTTGGCCTTTAGTTCAAGAACAGAGATTTTTAAATTTCCAACTAATTTCCAATCTTGTAATAAATCATCACAAATACTAACAGATTCACTTAAAGATACATTTAAACCTTTTCTATGGCCTCTCTCAATTGCTTTAATAAGCCCTATATAAGCCCATAAATTAGGATGTTTAGATATTTGATATCTTCTAAAATCTATCAAGCCTTGAAAGTCTTGACTTTTCACATTTAATCGTTCAATACTTTTAATAACTTCAGAGTCCTTAGGTATAATATCATACCATTTATAAGCATAGCTAATTGCTTCTTGATAATTATTTTCTTGTTTTAACTTTTTGACAATTATTTTAAAGATTAACTTTAACTCTCTGACGCAATTAATTTCTCTATTTTTAAACTCGCTGTCAATATATAATGTATTTCTTTTTTTTGTATTTAACTTTTCTATTTGAGCTTTTAATTCTTCAATTGTATACGTACGATATCGTTTTTTATGTTTAGATACTCGTCGTTTCTTTTTCTCTTTATAATCCGTGTTTGTTCTATAATCTATTTGTAAATCAAATTCATTTATTTTTCTTTTAACTTTTTTCAATCCAATTTTTAAATACTTTTTATCTGGAGCAATTTGTATAGCATCTTTGTATAATTTTTTAGCGTCCTTTAAAAGAGAATTGCTATTTGAGGTTACTTTATATTGATTACTCAACTTTGAGTTTCCGACTTCCAATTGCATAAGAGAACGAGCCATTCTATCATAAAAAGCAACATTTTGACTATTAATTTGAAGGCCATTTTTAAAGAGTAATGCCGACTTTATCAATTTACCCTGTGCGCCATAAACTGCTTTTAAGTTATCATAAAAACGAATATCACTTGGAGCTAACCCAATACATTGCAGAAGTAAATTTTCTGCCGCCTGAAATTCATTTTTATGGAAGTGTTTTTTTGCTTTCTTTGCTAACTCTTTGGCTGTTTGGAAATCGGCATCACCAGAAGAGGGTAATTGTGTTATAAAACTTAGAGCTTTTACTTCGTGAAAAGAGAGTAATCCTGCCAATATACTTAAAGACGAGAGTCTTACAAAATTTCTTCGATTATATTGTGTCATAGCAAATATAAATTGGAAGAAAGAAAAGGAGAAGTCAGGATTCAAACCTGATTGCCGCCCTCAAAAATGAGGATTGCTCTAGATGAACTACTTCTCCTTGTGTTCTTTCAAAGTTAATACTTTTTTAGGTTAAAAAAAATTATTTATTCGTTTTTATAATGATATTTATTCTTAGAGATCAATTTATTATTTCTGTCTTTTACATCTACTAATCTGCCAAAATCATCGTAAGTATAATTTATTGTTTCTCCTTTGGGATCTGTTATACTAGTTACGCCAACCAAATGCTTATATGTAAATGTAGTAACCAAGGAATTGTCTAAAAGATCCCTTACTTTTTGAAGCTTAACCTTAAGTAAAGTTTCATCATTTCCATTTGATAATTCCTGCAATCTTGTAATAGAGATATCATCAGGACTCGCTGCTAAAATTGCCTGAATATTTGCATATGTCATATTTTCAATTTTAGCAATAGGGTAATTATTATTATACCCCCACAATAAAACTGTATTTGTATCTCCTTTTTTCTTGTACTCCGTTATATTCCCAACATTATCGTACTTTAAAAACTCTATTTGCAACTTCATATTTGAGTCTTTATTGATTATTGAAGGATGCGAATTTGGAGATAACGATAGATCATAATCAAAAGAATGATCTTTGCGCTCAAGTAAATACTGTCTCTTTAGATTAATACCTCCGTTCTCATCAGAATACTCACTTATATTTGCTTCGATAGTTTGACTATCATTTTTAACAATGATCTTATGAATGGGATAAATCATATTTTTATCAACCATTTTTTGATACGTATTATTCCCTAAATTATAATGTAAAGGGTACTTATATAAAGTTTGATACTTGTCTCCTTTCGAATCAAAACTACTTGTCCCATCAAGTAAATTACCTAAAGTATAGGTTTTATCGATAACAGTAGAAATGCTTTTTGTTTCATTATCATAAAAATAAGTCTTTGTTGACTTGGTAGGTACTAACCCAATTCCATAATATGTATGATTGAATGACCATACCCAAAGCGTATTTTGCTGAACAGCGCCATTATTATATGCTCCAGTATAAGACCAACCATAGCCCCAAGGCCTCATAAATAAACGGTGCTTCAAACTTGTAACCTTTTTCACATTACTAGCGTTGGCTATATTTCCCTTTGTGTCATATTCATACTGTTCTTTAAACACTTTTTCTCCACTTTCATTAAAATAAGTATATTGATTTAAAACTCCGAAGTATCGATTCCAATTTGGAGAGGGTGAAAATGGGTGAGAAGCTCCGCTTAAATCTAAATATTGCACATATTGCATTAAAATAGTTAACATTGGGGCTCCTAAAGGAACAACGCTATTTCCAAAACAATGCCCTGTTTGAAATGGCGTTGTATCATCTAAATACCAGTTATACGTTTTGTATGAAACAGGTTTGTCGAAGCTACTTTGGTCGAAGCTTGAAGGAATTACTTCTCCCAATGCGCCCAGAGTATTAAACTTATATTCTTTTTCACCATTATTTCCTTCTTTTATAGTTATAGTTTCATAAACCAATTGATTTTCAATATTAGATGCTAACGGAATTTGTGTTACCGAATAACGTCTAGTGGTCATCGCAAAATAATTATAAGGATTACTTGTAGGTGTATAATTAAGAGAAGTTCCTCCATTACCTCTATAACAGTCAGGTGTGTTATTATCAAAAGACCGTTCATATCTTCCACGGGTGATACCTTTCGGTGAGTATATGGTGTAATCAGTTAAATAATTATCGTAAAAAAAATTCCATGGAATATGCACAGCAAATTGCGGCAAATATGATAACTTCCCACTGGTAGTTCCAGAAACAGGAGAATTGTAATCATAACTAAGAGTTTCGATATTTACTCCATCAAAATATTCAATCTTTTGCAACCTCACACCATTTCCTTGGATTGAAGACCCCATTGAAGTATAATCTGGATGGGTAAAATCGTTTGGTTCATAAAAGAATGTTTTTCCTCCTCCAGTTTGATACGTTATTTTTTTTAACATTCCCATATGAATATAATCACTATTAACATTTCGTGATATTTGCCCATATGTTTCATATGGACCAGCTAATGGTTGAAATATATGGTATTTATATGGAGGTTGATTACCGTTACTTGTAAGGTATACTTTTGGAATTAGTGAAGTGGCTCCATTTTTATTATAATACCCCCAGTAATCCTGTTCTGTCGATTTTCTATTGGGCAATTGATGGTTCTCATAGTACTCGAACTCTTGAAAGAATTTCGAATTTCTTCTAATTCTATCTAACCGCAATCTCTTATACTCATAATTATTTGATACTGGTGCATTGGGGGAAATAAAATATGAATATTCAAAATTATACCTATTCACCCAAAGGTTATTCAAATTTGTTATCAATATGCTCGATAGCTTTTTACCGCCGTCTAAATCTTCTCTAGCTGTATTACTGAAACTCACCTTAAAATCTGGAATATCAGATTTTATCTCTTTTATCTTTTTAGAATCAACAATGTATTCTGTTACGGCTCCATTTAAATCATTTAGAATATCTCGATATGTTACATCATTTATGTTAGCATCTTCGCATTGCTCAGTTCCGCAAATTTTACCCATCGAAGCTCCCCTAATCTCATATTTAAGTGTTTCTGATTCGTACTCAAAAGATATTGATCGATTATTTGGTGCAGTAACTGATTTTAAATGCCAAGACGAAAAATAATCAAGCTCCTTCTTTCTTAGAGATCTACTTGATAAATAATCCCAAGCTGTACCCCCTTTGTATAATGTCTCCGAAAATTCTCTCTCCGAAAATACATAAACGATTCCTTGAGTATCAATTATAGTAAAAGATAATAAACTATTATCACCTGCTAGTTGATACGAATACTTATAATTATCATTTGTTAAACTAACTATTTCCTTGTTTTCATTAAAAATAAATTTCCCCTGTCTTCCAAAAAAATTAAAATAGAAAATATCTGGCTGTGTATCATTTCTAGTAGCATCTCTTAAAGACTCATTTACTTTTTCTTTGAAAAAGTTTTTAGCTGTAGTTTCATTATACCCGTTGACTCCAAAATCATTCTCCAAACTTTTCGTCTCATTGCCTATGTTATTGTGGAGTATTCCCTTACCATGAATCGTATTATTCATATCATCAGGAAGGTCAATAACAGATCTTGTTATCACTCCTCCAGCAGAAAGATTCCAGCCTGCTCCAACATATGATGAAATTTCTTCAACTCTTATACCTGTGGAGCTATAAAACAATGTTATAGGGAAGGTGTATTTACCTAGTTTTATTTCCCATAAAGGAACACTTTGAGCGATTATTCCTGAATTATTTACAGAATCTTTTTCTACTGTTACTAAGGATGCTACAGATGGCGAAGGAGGAATTCCTTCGTTTTCCTGCGCGAAAAAGACTCCTGTCAATAGCATAAACATTATGCTTACCAATCTTTTTTTCATAGGTATTTTTTTCAACAATTACAATTAAAATATTTAAACTATCAGTTTCTCACACCTCACTGCAAAGTATAATATAACTGACAAGTTACATACGTGTATTAAATTACTTAATAATACTTTGTATGGTTTACTAATAAAATTTTAATGAAGTCATAGCATTTTTTTCATTAGCGGTATAAATATATAAAATAAGTTTTTATTTTCCAAATAGATTCCTTTGAACATCCACTCTAAGATTCTTTTATTTTAATATGGCTTTATTTCCGACTCTTACTTAGTTTTTTTAACACATCATTTCAAGATATTATTTGTCAAAGTTAATCTTCAATCAAAGCTTTGTCTTAGATATTTCTCGGCATAAGCTTTATTCCAATTCCTCTTATCAAAGCTTTTCCTTCCGATTTGTGAAACGCCAAATAATCTTAAAATCACTTCTGATGGAAAAACAAAACGCTACATCAAATACTTTTGGCGAAGTTCAACTAAGCTATAAAAAGAAATTACAAATTCAATTTCGTTCCATTAAATCTTCTAATGATGCCTCCAAAGTCATTCGTCAGATTTTACCAATATCACAGATAAACTACAGAGAACATTTTTACGCTCTCTATCTGAATAACAAGAATGAGGTTATTGGTTATCATCTTATAAGTATTGGTGGAATCACTGCCACAATGGTTGATATTAGAATCTTATTACAAGGTGCTTTGCTTTGTAATTCAGTGGGGATGATTCTAATTTTCCACAACCATCCATCAGGCAAAACGAATCCTTCTAAAGCTGATATTGCATTGACTGAAAAAATATCTAAAGCTTGTGAAACTATAGACCTCAAACTTTTAGACCATATCATTATCACAGAAGACAGCTATTATAGCTTTGCTGATAATGGTGAACTATAAAAAAGAACCAGGAGGAAAGCCCTCTTGGTTCTTTTTAACAAAATCTACGCTATGTTTTCTTTTAATTCATTCATTCCAGTTTTATTCAACCCTTGATGTTCTCTTAAAATATTGTGGAGTTGTAGAGATACTTTAGGGATTCTTTCAAACCGTTCTTTTCCTCTTTGAATCTTGTCTTTTATAAAATTCTTTTCTCTTTCAAATACAGTATTAAAAAACATAGGAATATCGCCAATAAGTGCATGAGGCTTTTCATCATACCAATCTTTTAGAATGTTTAGTAAAAAGCTTTCTGCTTTTCCTATAAAAATGGTTACTCCTGCTCCTATTTGTAATGATTCTGTTTCGTATTCTTCCATCGTAAATAATTTCCCTGAAATATCTCTTGTAGTAAAATTATAATACAAGGTTTTGAAATCAGCCCCTCCACAATACTTTTTCATATTTAAAATGAATTAAAAAATAATATTTCATCTATAACACATCAAAGAGTTCTGAAAGAATCAATTTTTTGTTACAATTTTCTTTTGGTTAATTTAGTGTTCTTGAGTTATAAGTGATTTCTATTTCTTAGTTAAAACTCAATGTTTTTGCAAAATTTGTTAATTGGTTTCAAAAGATACGCTTTGTATGAAAGAGAATACAGTCCCAATACCATTAAAGATATTACAAATTCATTGATGAGAATGAATGCTTTTATTAAAGCTAAAACTATTAAAGATTTTTCATCAGAAGCTATTAGAAATTATTTATATACTCAAAGAGAGCAATTACATTGGTCTCCTAGAACGTTTATTAACCATAGACAATACATTAAAATATTTTTTAATTATTGTGTTTCTCATGGATTTATAAATCAAAACCCAATAGATAAAATTAAACGCCCGAAAGTTCCTCAAACACTTCCTCGTTTTTTAACTTCTAAACAAATCAGTTCTATTCTTATAAACCTAGAATTATGTATCTGGCGTTATAAATCTGAACGTCACAGAAATAAGACTATCATATACACATTAATTTTTACAGGCATGAGGCTTAACGAACTTATAAATCTTAAAATTACAGATATTGATATGGAAGAAAAAGAAATTTTAATACGGAAAGGAAAAGGAAAAAAACAGCGTATCATTCCTATACACCCTCAATTACTACCTATTTTAGAATATTATTTTAGCTATCTATCGAAACGTCAAGAAAGGTCTATCTGGTTCTTCTATAACTTACGGTATTTTAACAAACAAATGAGTGGTAGAAGCGTTCAAATGCTATGCGAAAAACTCAGTAAAAAGTCTGGTGTAAAATTTACTCCGCATTGGCTTCGACATACTCTGGGTCGTAGCTTAACCAACGCAGAAGTAAATGTTTATAAAATCAAAGAGATATTAGGACACACCAATATATCTACTACTCAGATTTACCAATCAGTGGCTAAACAATCTCTAAGAGAGAGTTTTTGTAATACTTCTATAATAGGATAAAAAGCTATTGTTTTTTTAATAATTCCAACTCTGTTCTTTTTCAATATTCTTATTTCCCTCTGATGATATTGAAGTTTTAAAACTAGGATAATCATCTCCTTTGGTTCTATTATTTTGCCAATGTAATGGTACTAGATTTGATAGGTTATTAGACCCTCCTTTAGAACTAGGTTTCTTATGGTCTATTTCCCATCCATAATCGGAATCGGCATTTCCATATGCAGATTTATTAATCCAAGCACCAGCATAATCCTTTCGCCATATATCTTTATCATTATTATTCTGAATTTTAGCCTTTTCCCAAACACTATCAATTATATCTTGTGAAAAATTACTCATTTTAAGGTGGTTTTATATTTATAATATCACTCAAATTTAGTGATATTAACAGTAGCTATTATTATGGAAAACCATAATTACTAGAAATAATTTTGTCTTTGGTTTGATAAGTAATGATTATGAGGTAAATCATTAGCGTATCCAAAAGGATGCTTTCCCATTTCGTGTCGTAAATCATCTACATCGAGCCAAGTATACTTCATAGTTACTTCAATCTTAGAATGCCCCATCATTTTAGAAAGAGCGGGAACAGGACAACCATTTTTTATTAAAAGTGTAGCAAAAGTATGCCTTAACTTATGAGGCGTTACAGCTATTCCTAGTTCTGTCTTAAACCTTTTAAACAATGTTCGTATAGTACCATCTCCCATTTGTCGCTCTCCATCTAACTTCACAAAAAAATATTCAGAAGTAGCTTCTAGTTTTAAGTCGCTTTCTAGATATTCCTGAAGAATTTCTATTAGTTTATCATTCATCGGGATTAATCGGTCTTTATTCCCTTTTCCACTGTTAATTCGCAATATCTTCTCCTTAAAATTCATGTCAGAGTTTTTAATGTTTAATAATTCTGAACGACGAATACCAGTAAAAATAAAAATAGCAGTAATAGCTTTCGCTCTTTCTCGCTCCCATTTATATCGAAAAGGGGTAAAGTATAACCATTCTAGAATCTTCAACGCATCATCCTTTTTAATAAGCCGTGGTAAATCATTCGGCATTTTAGGTTTTTCAATACCTTTTGCTGGGTTTTCTTTTAAAATTTTATTCTCTACACAAAACTCAAAAAAATTCTTTAAACCTTGTAGTGTGTTTCTGATAGTTCTAGCTGACCAATGCTTTCTTTGTTTCTTCTCTATTATGTAATTGAGAACATCTTTTTTTTCTAGCTTTTGTAGGTCTTCAACACTATTCAGTTTAAAAAACCGAATAAACGGATTAACCGTATGATATTCTTTAGAAATAGTTGCTTTTGAGCAACCTTTAATAGCCTGCTTATAGTTGCAGTATTCTTTGTGTAATCGTATGATAGGATTCATTATTATTCAAATACGGAAGTAGATAATCTCTGTATTTGAGTGCTATTTCTGCATAGTTATAAATCCTGTAAAGTCTTTCTATAAGAGGCTTAAAGCAATGTTTAGATTGGCATTTTTGAAATTCGGGTATTTTCAAGACCGGTGCATTCGACCACTCTGCCACCTCTCCGCTTGTTTTTTCGCTTATGTAAGCGATTATTCAAGCTTTTTGTTTACAAGATTTTTACTTTATCTGAAAAACCTCAAATACAAAGAGCGGGCAGATTCTAATTCGTTTTTTCATAACTGTCAACCTGTTTTACTTTTAAATTTCTAAACCTTTGAAAAGTCATAGAATTTATTTCTTTGGCTTTTCAGAGGCACTACTTTTTCACAATACAAAATCCAATTCTACATATTTTTTAAAGAGCCATTATTTGCGAGGACTAACACATGCAAGATAGTTGCTTTATCCCTCCCTTTGCAAGACCAAGCGTTGTTGTCGAACATTTTTCTAAAGAAAAATAACCGCCCAAGCCTTGCCTTTTCCATCGCTTGCAACTGGTTTTCGCATTGTGTTAGATCCTCGCTTACAAACAAGGCTCTCTACACACAAAAAAATCAATGTATAATTTAAAATTTTAGTAGTATGAAAACTGCAACAGTAAAACAAAACGGAACAGCAAAGAAAGAAACGATAACGCCTAAAAAAGCTGTTCAAAAGAAATTAGCCGAACAAGCAACAGGCAAAACAGTAACTCCTGTAACCAATCAGGAAAAAGTTGTTGAAAAACCTTCTATCACTCCTGTAAATCTTGACGATAGAATGCAGAAATTTGAACAATTACAAGGTTTAGCTCGTCAACGTGAAAGATTATCTAAAACACTTACAAGTCTTACAAAATTCAAGTACAATCAGAGTGATTCTTGTACTTTCTACATTAAAGACAGTGATGGTTTAGAGTTTAAAACGACCAATACAAATTTGATTCAGTTGGTTACGAATCATCTTAAGAATACGCTAGATACGCGTAAAACAGAAATTGAGAAACAATTAGTAACCTTTGAGTTATAGTTCGAGAACTTCGCCAGTTTCTCAATCTAGAAACCTCACTCACCAGAGCTACCGTGTGGACACATCTCTAAAGAGTATCCATCCTTGCATAATTGCTGAGAATTTTTGAAGTCCCAGCCAAAATGTAGTGATACCTGGTTTTCTTTGAGAATGATATCCTTTCCATCCACCTAATCTGGAAATAGCCCATATATATCGTTTTAAATCAGACGATTTATATGGGTTTTTTAGTTTTTCGGTTTTTCCTTGCAACTGTTCTATTTGATATTCAAGACATTCTATTTCTTGTTCAGAAAAACAACTTCTTGGATTGGTTTCTTCCTTTGTTGCATAGGCAATTTGCATAATAAATAGTTTCACAATGGTTTCAAGCATCATTAAAGACAATTTACGAATAGCTTTTCCTTGTGAGAGCTGACTAGATTCAATGTTAAAGCCTCCCTTTTTTAAAATTCTAAACACTTCTTCAATAATCCATCTACAAGTGTACCATTCAATACAAAGTAATGCTACCTGTAAATTGTCTACTGTTTTGGTTGTTAATAATCTCCAATGTATTGGGTTTTCGATATTTTGTCCTATTTCTTTTGCTTCAATAGCGTAAAGGGTAATCTTTTTCGGTAAACTCTTATTCGTATATTGATTGCCTCCAATGCTTATTTCACAAAAGCGCACTTGTATTGTTGCAGTTCTTTTTTTGACATTTCTTCTTTTATCTGCTTCAATCTCTATTTGATAACTTCCTTGTAATGGCTGATTAGAGAGGTGTTCAAAAAGTTTTTGTTTCCCTTGAAGAATTCGATTAGACTTAGCCCGTACCAACAAATGTGTTCTAGTATCAGGAACAAGACAGAATTGTTCGTAAATATCACCTTCTCTATCTTGAACGATAATAATTTCTTTGGCGTTTTCTAAAACTTTTTTAGTGTTTTGCGAAGATTCAATCCATTTATAAGACTCTTTTTCTTCAATAGGAGTAAGCTTGTGCTTATGGGTACGAGGCTTTTTACTAGAAGTAAGTGACCTATTGTAAACCTTAACATCTGAAAAACCATAAGGCATCAATGTTTGTGAGTCAACAATAAAGCTTGGGTGGATAAAAAAGCCTAGTCCTCCTATAGAAGCTTGAGTTGTACCGATACTAGCATCTTTTTTTATCCTGTTTCTGTGATGGTATAGGTTAATCTCACTAGTATCTTGAATACATAAAACGGATTTAGTACCTACACAATTCTTGCAATTAGAAGACATGTTTTTTATAATATCATCTTCACTAACATTATCGTTTTGCAAAAAACGGTACATTGCTTTAGCCTCAGAATCACTTCTCGCTAATTGACGTATCGAATGTACACTATTTGTAAACAAGCGATTGAGAATAGAATTCCCTCTATTCAACAATCGCTTGTCTTTTAAATCCTCAAAATATCGTGTCTGCACTTTTTACCTTAAAGATAAAAATATTTGTGTCCACACGGTAGCTCACCAGAGTGGGGTTTCGCTTTTTTATTCTTATGTCATTATGAAATATTATATCTTTACAGTTATTAAAACATAAAACCACATTACATAGGAAAGAAATAATCATTACATATAAGCGTAACAATTAAGTGTTACTATTATTTATTCTTTAGTTCAAAACTTCGCCAGAGTTTCAATATACATGAGGAAGACAATAGTAGGACATACAGCCAGCTTGGGTGTGTCTCCTCTTTATACTATTTTCAGCCCTCATAGGTTTCTGGCGAGACCTCGAACTAGCTGATGTACAATAGTTTGAGGTTTCACACCTTTTTATTACTGCTTCTCATCATTCATTTTGTCAAAATCCTGCTTTTTAGAGACCCAAAAGCAACAAAACATTTTTATTATGAAAATACGATTACTCTCATTATGTATTGCTTTGTTTGCTATGAATTTTAACACCAACGCACAAACAACTTCTATCCCAGATCCTAACTTTGAACAAGCCCTCATTGATTTAGGCTACGATACAGGAACACCTGACGGTTCAATTCCAACAACTAACATAAGTTCTATAACAAACTTAGATGTAAAACAAAAAAACATAACTAACCTTACTGGAATTGAGGATTTTATTGCGTTACAAAATCTTAATTGTAGAAATAATCAACTAAGCAGTATTGATATTTCTCAAAATACAAATCTTAGAATTTTGACTTTAGACACTAATAGCCTTAACTCATTAGATATTACTCAACTTACCGAGTTGGAACAGCTTTACATTAGAGGAAATAATCTTACAACCATAAATATATCTAACAATACAAAACTAGAAACATTTTGGTGTGGCAACAATGATTTTACTTCTTTAGACACTTCAAACAATACAGCCTTAATCGACTTCGATTGTAATAACAATCAGATTTCCTCTTTAGATTTAAGTAACAATACCTCTTTAAACTTTTTGAACTGTTATCTAAACAATCTCACAAGTTTAAATACGAGTCAAAATACGAACCTTAGAACTTTAGATTGTACCGAAAATAATATTACTGCACTTGATACAAGAACTAATACACTCTTAAGAAATCTGTTTTGTTTTAAAAATGATATTCAAACATTAGAAGTAGGAAAAAACATCGAATTTCTTTACTGTGAGGATAATCAAATTACTTCTTTAGATGTGAGTCAAAATTCAAAGCTTGAAATATTGAGGTGTTACAACAACCAAATCTCAAACTTAAATTTAGAAGGAACAACAATTCTAAGAACCTTATCAGGATATAATAATAGTCTTACATCTATAGACGTTACTCAAAGCACAGGTTTAGAAAGGTTATATATTCAAAATAACAATTTAACCTCGCTTGATGTTACTAAAAACACTTTATTAATTGATTTAAACTTTTCTAATAACAGCATTTCTACTATTGATGTAACCCAAGCCCCAAACCTCGAAGATTTAATTTTAACCAATAACAATGTATCTAGCCTTGATACTTCTCAAAACCCATCCCTAATAAAATTGTTTTTTGGCTTCAATAATATTTCTTCATTAGATACCTCAAATAATCTCAATTTGGAACAGTTTATTTGTAGAGACAATCAATTTACCTCATTAGATATTTCTCACCTATCAGCATTAAGGGCATTAAGTTGTGCTAACAACAATCTTACAGAATTGAATATTAGAAATGGTAATAATAGTAATATGCTTCCAATATCTGGATTAATTACCAATCCTATAGATGCAACTGGAAATCCCAATCTTACTTGTATACAGGTAGATGATGATGTTGTAAACAACATTCACCCAAGTTGGGAAAAAGATGATATGGCTATTTATTCTATAGACTGTGCAACTGCGAGTGTTACAGATTATCAGATTTCCTCACAAATCACTATCAGTCCAAATCCATCAAAAAATATTGTTTTTATTCAATCTCCTTTTTCCATCCAAGAAACCAAAGTCTATTCCTTGAATGGAAAAGAGCTAAATATCAAGGTTTCACAAAACCGCAGCCTTGATATTTCGGCTCTGACATCAGGAATATATCTTTTGAAGATAAAAACCGATAAAGGAATCGGCATGAAAAAAATCATCAAAGAGTAGCAATAAAAAAAACCACTCCAAAGATTGAAGTGGGAAAAATTGCTATGAAAAAGAAAAAGTGAATGCTCGTAAGCACTCGATTATATCAAATACTATATTAAATCGTTTTCCGTTCCATATTTCACTAATGATTGACTATTAGAAGCTCCTGTTTTCTCCATCATATTCTTTCTATGAATACTTACGGTATTAGTAGAAATAAATAATTTTTCGCCAATTTCTTTACTTGTAAGACCTTTAGATATTAATCTTAAAACTTCAACTTCTCTTTCTGTTAGTTTTATTTCAGGTTGATGGTCTTTGAAGTTGGAAAAAACAAGATTAACAATTTCTTCAGAAAAATATTTTCCTCCTTCATAAACTTTTCTCAATGCAAATAACAATTCGAATTTCCCTTTATTCTTAAGTATGTATCCAGAAATTTCTACTTGTAATAATTTCTTTATAGAATGAATATTGGAAGACATAGAAAATATAATAATTTTAACAGAAGGAAACTTGTTTTTAATAATCTTTGAAGCTACAACTCCATCCATAATAGGCATATTTACATCTAACAATACTATATCAACTTTAATATTTTCAAGTAGCTTAATGCATTCCTTCCCATTCAAAGCCTCGCCTACAATATTTATATCTTTTTCTTCATTAAGAATAGATTTTATTCCATCTAAAACAATCCTGTGGTCATCAACAATCAAAATATTCATCAATTTTTAATTTTAATAGTTATTAATAACTAGTTATTTTTTTTGTAAAAATAGTGATTAATAGTTATTTACAAAAGCTTACACTCAATATATCTTTGATAGTAAGAAAAAATTAAAGAAAAAGGAAAGTATTTTACGTTTAGGTAATATTTATGCAAAAATATAACAATTAAAAGCTTCTAAATTAATACTTAGGAGTTTTTTTCATTTTATGTAAATGTATTTTCTAATTTCGTATTTTAGAATGAATCCAAATCTTGACAGCTATACTCAAAGTATAGTAGTCTTTTTATTGGTATAATTAATATAAAAATGACTGTAGCGTATCCCGTATATCGAAAAGCTGATTTTCTCCTTCCAGAAGATTCTTTAAGAAAAAATGAGGCAAGAAAGATAGCAAATGAAGTTCAGACAGAATGGTCTTCAATGCTTGATTTGTTCGTCCAAAAAATCAATAACGTTGCTGGAGTTACAAATACATCTGTATTAGATACAGAAGAAACTAGATTAGCAGAAGATGGAGATACAGCTTATGTTGTTGACAACCCAACTATACTTGCAGAATGGGAATCATTTACATTTAAGATAAGAACTACGATTGCTGTATGTTATCAAGAATCATCAACAAAGAATTGGACAAGGGTTTCTATTAAGGACGGAATTTCTTTAAACGACCCTAAACTTGAAGATTTAAAAAAGAAATATGATGAAATAGCTGATTTATGTTGTGGGATTAATAACGACGTCTTTACTAAAATTTTAGCAGAAAAATTTAATAAGGCTGCTGAATCTGTAGGAGATTTTACAATTATGACTTTTGGGGTAAGAGATGAAATGTTAGGTAAATATCTTGAACTATTTGACGATGTTGACCTTAAATTAACTGAACTGTTTACAGATAAAAAAGAAGCTAAAAAATTAATAGAAAGTTATTACAAAAATTTATTTAAAATAAAAACAAAAGATTTCTACACCAATGATGATAACAATTATTGGATTAAATCTTCTTCTAATATTTTAAACGAAGAAGATTATTTAGTTAATAGTAATGTTTTGTATAATATAAACGTAAAAGATAATGGAATTTTTGCTTTCGGTTTAGGAGCAGATGATAGTCCCGAAGGATCTTTAGCTAACTTGTCCTCGTTAAAGTTAGCCAAGTTTTATGCTAAAGAAATATAAAATTGAAAGAAAAATATATTGCCAACAAGAATAAGGAAATTAAAAAAAAGCTAGAGAAACCATTCAAAGGAGGTAAAAATCCTTTTGTATATAGCTCTTCAAAAGTATCCAAATTAAAAAGGATTGTAATTCCTTCATTAGAAGGATTATATTTAGATAAACTTAACTTTGTTAGTATATCTTTACCTAAGATACACCCCATGACTTTTCAAAAAAATGAGGAAGAATACCCTCATGAGAAAATTATTTGCATGTATGATCGAGATTTTTCTGATATGCTACTAGATCAGTTTAAAAAATCTTTGGATTGTGCTATTAATGATTTCAAAGCAAACATTATTTGTATTAATGAATTAGGAATGCCTATAAATAAGAAAGGAGAGGTTAGAGAAGATGCTATCTTATATGCTCGAAAAATGGCTAATGAGAATAATTGTTTAATTATTGCAGGTTCAAATCATAGTAGTAAAACCTATCTAAATATTGGGTATATCTTTTTCCCTGGCGTAGATTTATTAGGAAATGATTACAGGAAATTTTATAAAAATATTAGTGCAGTTGGAGTTGGAGAAAAGCTATTTACCCCATCCGAAAGAATCATATATTACACGAAGGCTTTTGGCATAGGTATCTCTTTCCTAATTTGCTTAGAAATAGCTGACTTCTCTAGTTCTTGTACAATTGTTAGAAGAAATGAATCAATAGACTTTTTAATCGTTCCGACTTACTTAACTGATTTTGGCACAATGGATAAAGTCTCTAAAAGTTTGAGTACAGCTTTAGGAGGAGTTTTATTAAGCAATTGTCATAATCATAAAGATCTACCTGATAGCAGAATGTATCTTCATGGAAATCTACACAAAGACAATCAAAAAGAATATACTCTTAAAGTTATAGATGATAAAACAACGGTGATTTTGCGCACTGTTGATATGAAAAAGTTTGGCATCAACAAAACTAAAATGGCCCTTAATCTACCTGAAGATTTACAATTCCTTTTTGGCCCTGAAATGTGTGAAATAGGATAAAGCATTTTCTTTAAAAATTTCTTAAACGATAACCTACATATATTATATAATATGTAATGTATAGGTTATGCAAGATAGCCTGCTGTATTAATCAGTAGCAGAGCTACAGATCAATCCTGTAGCAGACATCTTGCAAAAGGGAAAAATCCCTCTTGACACCCTTTAAAAAAGGGATCCGAAAAAACACACATTGTTTATATACACAAAGCGTATTTTTTCGGCTAAAATTTATATCAACTCTCAAAGAATCGAAAATAAAATGTATACTTTAGTATCAAAAATAATTGCGAAATGTAAATCGAATGAATGACAAAAAACCTATTATATTAGATACTGAAAAAATTGGTGCCTTAGCAGTAACATACATTCAAACTATCTTTGAGGAAAAAGGCTGGATTTTTAGAAGAGCTGATGGCTCAACAGATTATGGAATAGATTCAGAAGTTGAGATTACAGATATAAATAAAGTAACAGGAAAAATATTTAAATGTCAAATAAAGGGAACACAATCAAGTGATTTTGTAAATGACTTTACGACTGTCCAAGTTAGCACATCAACTTGGAATAATTGGAAAACTCTAAACATCCCAGTTATTGCTTTACTTTGCACCATTGATGATAAAGAAATTTATTGGACTCTTCCTTTAGCTTATGAACCCAAAAAAAATGCTGACAGTATATCATTAAGATTTTATAAGAAGCATTGTTTAAACTCTAGCTTTAGTGAATTTAAATCAATTATTGATACTTGGTTAGATGCATTTCCAAAGCAGAATATTTTAAGAGAAATTCCTTTCTTTCACAATATGTTTTCCAAGGAATTAGAACCTCTAATTGACTGGGGAGACCCTTGGTGTGATGCGGGAGAAGACTACAATATGAAAACTAGGGTTTTTTATTCTCATGTTTTAGAGTTAAGACTTAGCTTAGGATTGAGGAGTGATAAAATCTTGCCTTTTGATTTTTGGTTAATACGAAATCAAGGTATATGGGATGAACCTTGTGAACTTTATCATGGAACGCTTAGTGAATTAATTTCTTACATAAAATATTACTACGAAGAAGCATTAGTGAAACTAAAAAGGAGGCTTGAAAAAGTCGAACCTAGTTTTGAAAATAATGAGTTAGTGAATTATTTTAATCTACACCCATTAATGCAAGAGAGAAGTAATGTATCAGTAGTCTATTCACATCCTTTTGGAAATAATAAAAAGTTCCATGAATTGATAGAATCTGAACTCCTCAAAATCGGATATACGCCAAAGTTTAAGTGGAATAATGAAAGCAGCAAATAAGTGAATAGGAATATCGAAAAGAAGTTTAAAGGGTTACCAGAAGATGTTAAATTTTCAACATTAAATTCCGAAAATGAAGATGATATATTACTTGAAATCCTTATTGCCAATCTTATTAATAATGGAAGTTCATTTAGCTCATTAATGCTCCCTATTAAAACCCTTGAAAAAGAAAAGGACAAAAGAGAAATGAAAGAAAAAATAACAAATATCATTTTAGATTTTCTGGAATTGAACCCTCAATTTGTTCCTATTTTAAAAAAGAACGATGAAGTGGCTAATTTTCTGCAATTCTTTGGATTAAATATTTAAACTAAAAAATGAAGAAAAGTATTAATTGAAGTAATACCTGTATTTATATCATTTTTTGCAATCATAAGTGAATAAAAGATTCATACAACTTTAAAAAAAGCACCTATGGAGTATAGGTGCTTTAACTAATTTAGATGAGAACTTAATCTTCAGGGTCTTTAATCAAATCAAAGAGTTTCCTAAAAACATCTGCTATAAAAACTGCTAGTCTTTCTAAAGCAAATAAGAACAGTTTTAAGAGGACTTTCAAAAGCAACAGTAGCTTTTCAAACAACCACTTAAAAAGTGGAGTTAAAACCTTTGTTAGAGCTTTAAAAAGCTTTGTTATCCAACCAAAAGGCATTACATCGTTTTTGATGTTAAAGCAAGCGGATATAATCCAACTTATCATAATGGCTACTAAAAAGTAGACAACGATATTCCCAACTAAATTTATAATACTGTGTTTTAATAATTCTAATTCCATAATTTCTTATTTTTTTAATTCAACAACTTTCTTACGCATTCTCCTAGAGTTATACCAAGGCAAAATTTTCAGCACGGTAAAATCCGTTCCATTCACATATAAACAGTGGTGCTTTTTAAGCCCCATAATCTCGTCTGCACGCATAATTGGCATAGGACGTAGAACACCATTTATTTCTTCGGTTTTCGTGCCTAAACGCTTTTCTATGCGTTCGCATTCCTCCCTACTTAATTTTCCGAAATAGACCTGATTTAACATATTCCCAAGGATGGTTTTTAGTCCATTTTTGTTATAGTTTTCTTCTATCTGTGATAGCGATTGGACGTAGATAAAAAGGGCTACTTTTCGCTTTCTTAGCACCGAAACCCACTGTGGAAATTGGGGCACTACGAAACTTGGAAATTCATCCCAGAACATCATAATAGGATTATACTTTTGCCCCTCTATTGGCATTTTTAAAGCCATTTCTGAGAGCTGTGTAACGAAGATTGAAAGCAAGAAGCGATAGTACTGTTCTTTGCCTTCCTCTAATCTTAGAAACAACGCCTTCTTTTGAGTTCTAAGCGATGATAAATCTATAGTATCGGTAGATGTCAGCTTTTGAATTGCTTTACTTTTAAGCTTACTAAGTGGAGCTTTTGCACTAGCTAGAATATTGGATTTTAATTTAGGTTCTAACCCCATAAAAGAGGCAAAATCCATATAATGTTCTTCATCTAAATTTTGCTCCAAAAATTCTATAGCTTCATTTGGCTTTACTGCTATGAGATTTATCAGGTTATACAACCCCAAAAGACTCTTCTTATTTTCATCCTTTTGCTTGCTTGAAAGTAATCCCATAAGCAATGTTTCAATTAATGAGATTGCCGATTGTTCCCAGAAGCTTTTTGCTCCTTTAGACTCAGGACAAACAAGCAGTTCTGCCAGTTCCTGTATTCCATTATCTGATTGCATTGCTCGCTTTAATGGATTGTATGTATCGCTCTCATTTGGGTTTGAGAAATCAAGGCGAGATACAGTATATCCAACTTCCTTGAGATGCTTACTTGTCATTGTTTCAAGCTCGCCCGAAACGTCCAAAAAAAAGAGGCTATATTCATCAGTTTTTTTAATGTTTACGACATGATTTACAATAGTTGTACTCTTACCACTTTCAGTTGGTGCAACATATACACAATGAGTAAATAAATGTTTTTCTTTTAAAAACTGTTTACCATCAATGCAGTAGCCATTTTTAGTATTGCGAGCAAAATAGTATTGCTTTCTCCACCAATCCATCGGTTTGGCATCCCCGAATTGGGTGTTTTTGTTTCTGTTATTTTTAAATATATAATCGTATATCATTTTTGTTTGTTTTTTAACGTGTTAATGAATTTTCTTGCCCGTACTCTCGTTCGCTTCGCTCCATTACTTCTCGCATCAGTTCTAGACGTTCTAATGCTGAATAGCGTTCAGGAGTGATGTACTTTTTGATACGGTATTTTTCTTTTCCAAACCAAACCCCGTAATACCGAGTATTACCCCTAGAGTAAGCCTCTAGGTCAGGGTGTTGGTCGATTAGCTCGTGTAGTTGTTTTAGAGACTTTGCAGTGTCAGCTAAACCATTCAAAACATCAATGAGTTTGTTTACTCGATACTTCTTATTGGTTTTCTTATATGGCTCTTGTTCTTTTGCTCTAGGCTTTATAAAAACAAGGCTGTCATTCAGTTCTGGAAACTCTCGCTGTTGCATCTTTTCCAGAGCGACATTCTGCTTTATCAGATTTTTCTTTTTGACACCAGTAATCACGCTACGGTCTTGCAGGTATAAATTTTGACTCGTAATTAGGTGAATATGCCCGCATTTTGATTTAGAATCAGAATGATATTTGCCAAAAACTACACACTTATCCATTCCTCGAAGCCTCAGGAACTCGTTGGTTAATTTCCAAAGAGCTTCTGGACTTGGGTTTGATTTAAAATGCCATGAAAGAATCACATGCTGACAACGAGTTGTAATACGCTTTCCTCGGTATTTATCATTCTCGATAAATGAGTTTACAACCGTGTCTCTATCTACACCGCCAGAAATGTTCTTGAAGATGGTAAAATCTTCATCATGTGAAGCACCTTTCAATATGTAATCCACCAATGTTTCATACCTTCCCTTGAATGGTATCTGCTTAATTATTGGCATATCCAAGGTGTTTAAAATCATCTATGATACGTTGAAGATGGTCTAAAAACCTATCGTTTTTCTTCATCTCACCTCGAATATAATTCTCCAAATGAAGCGGACGATAATGAGCAATAGTTGCGTTCTCTAGTTTTACAAAAAGTTCCTGAACAGCCTTTATATCATTGGAATCAGCAAAACGTTTCGAGTTTACCTTATATGCTACCTGATTGATTAAAACACCTATTTTCTTGTATGAAATAATGAGCTTACAAAGTACTTTTTCATCGGGTAAAACATAGCTTTGATTTCGCTGTGCTTTAATAACTTGTTTGATAAAATCGGTAACTTTTAGATTCAGTTTTTTAGCTTCCTCTAAAATGACGGCATACTCGGTTTTCTCGAACCAGATTTGCACCAATTTCTGCTGTTTTTTGCGCATCTGATGATGCTCACGCATGTATTCTTTACGATACATTTTGAAAAGTTTATCCTTTTCCTCTTGGGTACTATTTAAGCACCCATGCTGTCTTAAATAATCTTGAAAATCTATAAATTTTGACATAAGAATATGGTTATGAGAGGGCGTACCCTATCATGTGTTTTATTGTTTAATGAAATTTTTTTTGAATGTTCTTTTAAAGAAAGGGCATAAGAAAAAAGGCCCTTTCTTAATCATTTTGGATAGATTAAAAATCTATATCCAAATACTGGTCATCTCTATCGAATTTTGATAATCCTGCAATCATTTTGAGTAATGATGGTCGCTTTTTCGCTTGCAAGCCTCTATCTTTTAAAGCAGTATCAAAACCAAGTGACAAAGCCCTAAAACGATTGTAGTTCTTCGATTTACGATTACGAGATTTCTTCTCGAACTGTTTTTGTAAAGATTCAAAATCAGTAGGAGGAATAATCTTACCAAGATTATAACCCTTTCTGTAATAATTCTTTACAATTTCTATTTCTTGTTTTGCTCCCATAACTAAAAACCTTCTACTCGATGACGATTAATAAACTCTTCTAAATCAGATTTCTTATAAATCAACACTTTACGTCCTATTTGATGAAAAGGCAGTCCATTAGCTCTGTACGAAAACATGGTGCTTTTTGACGTGATTTTCAACATTTTCATCGCTTCCGATTCTGACAAAAACACTTCTCCATCTATTGTGTTTTCTTCTTTTATTCGTTTGTAAAACACATCCAGTAATTTAAAAAACGTCTCTTCATCTCCCAGAATGAGCGTTTGTTTTAATTCTCCTAATTCTTTCATAACTACAGAGTTTTAAATTGAACTTGATTCACATTGAATAATCGGAAGATTTCTGTGAAATACTCTTCAATAAAAGCTCCCCCCTTTACTTCTCTGTCCATTTGGATTGGAAGTATAAACTGAACGTTTTTAACACCTTTCAGTTCTTTTGGCAGATTGTATAGCGTATGCAAAACCTTAATATCCTTTCTAGCAGATTCGACAGCGATTTTAGCTGTTTTAAAAGGTCTAAGGTCAAGCATACGAAGCTCTCGACTACTTTCCACTCCGTCAGTGTAATAATACACATAGACATCACTGGATTGTGCTTTAGAAATCGGCACGATTGAACTTACAATGTTTGTAAATTTCGCTTCTGAGTTATATTCATTTACGAATTTTACAATATGTTTTGCCAAAGATTTACGCTTTCTTTTAACCTTGTTCTGATGCAAGATTCTTTGCAACTTATCATCACGAGAACCTTTGTATTCAGGCTCTTTAAAAATGAACGTTTTGACGTTGCTAGATGATGTTATTCCGTTGATAAATCGAATCTCGAAAGTAACAGTCCTGCTATTCTTCGTATGCATCTTTACAACTTTAGTGAGGTGCTTATCTTGCTTTGCCGAATTAGATGGCATAGATAAGCTCTTGTCTACGTTGATAAAAACTTTTGTTGGGTTTTGTGCTACCGCTTTTAGCGGTAACACGAACATTAATATTATAATTATGATATTTTTCATTTCTATATGTTTTAAAAATTATTATTGATGTTATATGCGTTGAAGAAACTATCCGTATCTAAATCATCTTCTTGCGCTAGGAGTTGTTCTAAGATGTGCTTTTTCGACACATAATAGCAGAGCAAATGACGCTTATCATAAGCTGAAAGAAGCTTCTTTACCTTTTCAGGATATAGCTCTTCTTTTTCAGCTATTATCCGTTCACTTTTCTTTATGCTCTTTTTAAGTTTAGAGGCATAGCTGTACAATTCGCTTAAAGCCTTCAATACGGTAGTAAAAAACAAGGTAAGTACCGATGTAAAAGCGACAATGATATAACCCATATAAGTAGTCCAAAAAGGCGCTACTTTTAAACTATCTGAACGCCTTTTAATATCTGCTTTTATTACAGCTATTTTTTCTTCCAAATCGGCTCTTTCTACTTTGTCTTCTTCATCATCCAATTCGCCTTGTTTTATAGCTAAATCGGTTCTGTCAGATTTTAAGGATTCAATCTGTTTCTTATGCTGAATATTATAGTTCGCCAACATACCTGATGCGGTAATTTGAGCAAAGAACACGCAACAAAAAACGCTAATAAGCCACCATTGCTGTTTTATAGTTCTTACAAGTCTTTCACTATGATTAAAAATCCTACGACTTATAACATACGTTGCGCCAACTATCGTTCCCGATACTATCCATGCTTTTATTTCTCCTAAACCAAGGTTATGGTGGAAAATATTTTGAAGCAAAATAAACTCACAGATATAATTAAAGTATAACCAGAACTTTATAAAAAGTGCTGAACCACTATTAGCATAACCAAGTATATTATGGTCTAGAGTTTCTTTACCTTCATTTCTTTCTTTTACCTTTTGCAAAGGTTTAATGATTCCTCTTTTAAGTTGTCCTGACATAATACTAGCTTTTTGTATTGCTAAATCATGTAAATCAGTACCAAGTTTAGAAACTAATTTAATTTGCTTAGGACAATCTCTTTTAGGGTAATGGTATTCATAGATAATACTTTCTCTATCTGTTGATAGTTTAACGTCATTATCATCTACCTTTTCAAATTCTAGTTCAGGAATAAATGCTTCTTGCTTAGGAACATTTTCTACATCTTCTTTTGTTCTTAACTTCAAAAGTTGAGATAACTTGTAAGTATCTTTATGACGATTGACTAACGCTTGTCGATGCTCAACCCTATCTAAAGCCAAATCTTTTTTCATATCATGGCATGCTTTTGCCATCTCTGCGGGTTCGTTTTCTAGGTTTATAGTACCAAATCGTTTAATAGACCTAAGCCCCGTTTCCTTACGAAAATCTTTTGCACAAGCATAAGTCTCTCCTAATACAATTTGAAGCCATGTCCTTAAAAGTAATTTGATAGATTCTTCTTTCTTTTTGAAAAACCTCTTTTTTACGATATTTATTAAAAAAAATATTTGTGTTAATTTTTTCATTTTTTTTGTTTTTAAAACCCTCCGAGGTTTTTTCTCGGTGAGCTTTGTTAAACTTTGTTTTTTGATGACTTCTTTTTATGCCATCCCGAAAGGTATTTTCTAATTACTCTGTCATACGCTTTTCTGATTGTGTCTTGTTTCGAACCAAGAGCGGATTTGTGTTAAATCAGAATTCTAATTTTTATTTGTAAAATCATATAAGCTTATTTGTGCCTATATTGCTATGGCAAAGGAAAAGAGATAAAAGGATGATTATTTACACTTAAGCAGTATATAAGGTGTAAATAAGCTGAATTTGAAGTAAATAAGAGAAACCTTAGTCTTTAGGGTTAAAATACCACCCTGTTTTTACCAATCTTCTTGTTTTATGGTCAGATGGAACGTATCTTTTTGAAAGTAAAATTTCATCCTCTCCTATATCAATACTGTAGTCTTGGACATAATCATCAATATGCGTTCCTTCTGGACGTTCTGTTAGTGCTTTCACATCCAAAACTACTCGTTCTTGAATATCAAAGAATCGCTGATGTGGACTCATACCGTATGTTCTTGGTGATGAATACCCAAATATTTCTTTATGTTTTTTGAGAGTTTTTTCTAGCTCTTTAATAATAAAGTCAATTCCGACCTTTCCAATAAGTTCTACCACTTCATCAGTAGGTAAAGCCTCTCCATTAAAGATAGCTTCACCTCTTTCTACATTCGGGAATCGTTCTAGTCTGTTTTTTATAAAAATTTAGGGTTATTTATATAAATTTATTTTAATACAAAAATTGTATTTTGTCAACTATTATTTTTAATAAAATTCATGAATCAAGAATACGCTTCACAGTATTATTTACAAAAAGAGATAAAGAAAATTTTAGACAATCGAAAGAGAATAACAAACAATGCTGAATATTTAAGGGATAGAGTAAAAGCCAATCTTGAATTGTTCAGAGAAGATTTTAATGATTGCTTTCCTCTTGCTGAAAATTCACAAGATATAACTAAGAGGAATAATCAGATTGCAAACATTAAAAGAAAATATTACTCTGAAGATTATTACTTATATATTACAGAAAATGAAATTAGCCTAGATGTACAAGACAGATGTTTATTTATAGAAAACGGAAGAACTATTGATAATTTTTTAGCAAAAGATTTCACAGAAAATAAAGATTATCGAACTACCGAAATTCTTGATTTTATGTCGATTTCGATTGGCTTTAAAGGGTTTAGGGATGGGAAAAATTACAGTTTTAACATCGAAAAGAAAACTTTAAACCCTAAAACTTTAAGTAAAATCAGTTACGAAAAAGATTTTGGAGGGAAAACATCGAATTTTAGTCTATTAAAAGAAGCTAAAAATTTAAAACTAAAAGATTTTTTAAACTCTACAAGGGTAGATGCTTCCAAAATAGATTACATAAAAAGAGAAATAGATAAGGAAATATTTCAAAGTTTATCTAAGAATCAATCTTTTATAGTTCATGCTAATCCATTGGCTGGAAAAACTAGAGCTGTATTTGAACTATTAAAGCATTCTATTTTTACTAATTATGTTATTATCAAACCAAGTTTTGAAACGACAAAAGAAGATATAATTGATTACTTGAAAGAAAATAAAAACTCTAAATGCCTATTTTTTTATGATGATTTAAATGAGTATATATCTAATAGCAAAAGTGATATTAATGAAATATTAGATTGTTTAACTAAAGAGAGGCAAATCATTATAGGAACTATAATGTCAGGAATACAGTATTCTCAGTATGAGATAAAAATTAGTAATTCAAATCAAGAATATTTTAAAGAGTTTTCTATTGGAAGATTTGATATTGAATCAATTAAAAACAATCTCCAAAAGATAAATAAAGATTCTTTTAATGGAACTGTAGGTTCATTATTAGTCCCATTGAAAGAAATGCATAAGAGATATCGATTTTTAAAAGAGAAAGGGAAAAAGCAAAAAAATTATTATTACGCCTTTGAGCTTTTAGAAATATTAAAAGTATTTTTTTTACTCCTCAATTTTGAAAGCTCTAATCAATATAATGAAGAGAAAGTATTCCGTTATTTTAAAGCAAGAAATCCAAATGCAAAAAAAGTTGTTTTTAAACAAGCTCTTTCAATATTAGAAGACGTTGGTTTTATTTCTAGAAAGAGAATAAAAAACTTAGTCATTGATTCGGTATATTTTGATGAAATAATTTATAGTAATAATATCAAAGATTATTTTTTAGAGATAAATCATTTTTTTTCAAGCCAAGAAGAAAAAACAGAACTTGGTTTTTATTTAGGGCAAAGTAGATTAAACTCTTTATTACATGAAGCAAAAAATCAAAAGGAAATTGATGTAATTTTTGACAGAATGCAGTTTGAGGAAGTAAATAAAAATATTACTACTTATAATATACTACTTAGTAAATCTAATTCAGTAAAACAAGCAAAAAAAATATGGGTTGAAATAGGAAATAAAAAGATAAGGAAAAATAGCATGACATATCATAGATATCTAAAGTTCCTTGGCACTAACGAGGCAAAAGAATTATGGGAAGAAATGGACGGAGCGCTGAAGAATACTTACATTTTTAATACTTATTTAAAAAAACTTGATAAAGAAGATGCTAAAAAAGCATGGAGTGGGTTTGGAAGAAGAAAAAAAAATATCTCCACTTATAATACTTATTTAAAGAATCTTGATGTCGAAGAAGCAAGAGTATTATGGGAAAAAATAGAAAAAAAAGGAATTGAAAAAACACCTTTCATTTATTTAACTTTTTTGGATTTACATAAAAGTAAAGAGGGAATGAAATATATTTTGCAATTTATGCTTCATGAAAAAGAAAAGTTTTATAGGCATATTCTAATTTCTAGACTAAAAGAATTTATTACTTCAGAAGAAGTAATTGAATTTATTTTGAGGCATAAAACTACTATCTTAAAAAATCAAAGTATTGTTGAAAAGTTTGCCGTTATTTTAGAAGCATATCACAACCCTTCAACTTCAAAATTAGCAATAAGTTTAATTCTTGAATTGGAAAACAAAAATCCTAAAACATACAATATATTAGGTAACTGCTATAGGCATACTGAACCAGAACTCGCTATTGAATATTATAAAAAAGCAATAAACTATGAAAAAAAAGATGGCAAAAAGGAACGATTTTACAACAATATATGTTCATTAATAATAAAAAGTAAGCTAATAGATAAAGAAGATTTAGCTATAGAGAGTGCTAAAAAAGCAATGAAACTATCCAACATAGACTTTTTTCATCATCCATTTTATAACTATTTATTTTTAAAAATAAAAAATTCAAAAAGTGAAAGTGAAATTGTTAACGAAGTAAGAGAATTTCAGGAAAAATATAATTTAAGAAAAAGAAAGATTTACAGAGAGTTAAAAACATATCCACTTAAATCAGAAATTTTAGACTTTATTAAAAATATTCGCTCGTAAATTTATCAAAATGTTTTACATATGTTTTACATGAAACATTAAAAAAGGGCTTCAATTTCTTGAAGCCCTTGTCTTTGCTAGTAGCGGGAACAGGACTCGAACCTGTGACCTTCGGGTTATGAGCCCGACGAGCTACCTACTGCTCTATCCCGCGATTTGGACTGCAAATATACGCCTTTTTATAACTTCTAACCAAATAATCTTTAAAATATTTTAACAAATTTGATTGACAACTTTAGTGTGTTTACAGTAAGTACTTTAAAAAAGAAAGTATCTTTGTGCCTATGACACACAAAGCCGGATTTGTAAATATTATTGGAAATCCTAACGTAGGAAAATCCACATTGATGAATGCCTTGGTAGGTGAGAAATTATCTATCATTACCTCGAAAGCACAAACTACAAGACACCGTATTTTAGGAATTGTAAATGACGATGACTACCAAATCGTTTTTTCAGATACTCCAGGTATTTTACAACCTGCTTATGAGTTACAAGAATCTATGATGAGCTTTGTAAAGTCGGCTTTTGAAGATGCAGATGTACTTATCTACATGGTAGAAGTTGGAGAAAAAGAATTAAAAAACGAAGCTTTTTTTAATAAGATTATCCATAGTAAAACACCTGTAATTTTATTAATAAATAAGATTGATAAATCTACTCAAGAAGAAGTAGAAGAAAAAGTCGCGTATTGGAGAAACAAAGTTCCTAATTCTTTTGCTTATGTGATTTCTGCTTTAGAAAAGTTTAATGTAGAAACTGTCTTCTATAAAATTATTGAACTGCTACCTGAGGGACCTCCTTTTTACCCTAAGGATCAATTAACAGATAAGCCAGAGCGATTTTTTGTAAATGAAAAAATAAGAGAACGTATTTTGGTTCATTATAAAAAAGAAATTCCATATTCTGTAGAGGTAGAAACTGAAAGTTTTGTTGAGGAAGAACATATTATTAGAATTCGCTCAATAATTATGGTAGAGCGAGATACTCAGAAAGGAATTATTATTGGGCATAAAGGTTCAGCTATCAAAAGAGTTGGTGCAGAGGCTAGAAAAGATTTGGAGTTTTTCTTCGGGAAAAAAGTATTTATAGAGCTTTATGTAAAAGTGAATAAAAACTGGAGATCTAATGACAATCAGTTAAAACGATTTGGTTACAAAGACTAAGGCAAGGATTGTTTTAATAAAACTTGCATCTCTTTCATTTGCTTTTGACCAGTATCTCTTCCTATTCTTCCTAAAAAATACATGAGAACCCAAACAATCGGCAAGGCAATTACCATTATCAAAGGAAAAGCAAATCGCTCATGTAAAGAATACCTTACATATAGCATAATGGCAAAAATGAGAAAAGCAGTGCCAATAATAAAGTGTAAAAACATAAATAGCGTCCAAACTTGAGGTTTAGGACCAAACAAGCCTTTTACAACACAGCTATGTTCAGATTTTTCTACAACTTCTAGATGTAATTGTGGTGACCAAAAATGTGCCGCTTTATCTGGAACATCAATAAAAATATGACCATCTACAATTTTCGTTTTATACTTTTTCTTAGCATTCAGGAAAGTGTCTTTTATATTTTTAAGTATCGTTTCTTCATTCTCATCTACATCCAAAGAGAATCGTGGTCTTAAAAAAATAGCGCTATTTTTTTCTTCCTTAAACAAAATCTAACAACTTATACACAGCAAATTACAATAAAATCGTCTCTTAAATTGTATCTTTGCGCAAAATTTCACAAAATGAATAGTATCGTAGCGATTGTAGGAAGACCTAATGTTGGAAAATCTACTTTTTTTAATAGACTTGTACAACGTAGAGAAGCGATTGTAGACTCTGTGAGTGGTGTTACTAGAGATAGACATTATGGGAAATCTGACTGGAACGGAAAAGAGTTTTCTGTCATAGATACGGGTGGTTATGTTGTAGGTTCTGATGATATTTTTGAAGGTGAAATTAGAAAGCAAGTTCAGCTTGCTATAGACGAAGCAGATATTATCATTTTTGTGGTAGATGTTGAAGAGGGTATAACGCCTATGGACTCTGAAGTTGCCAAGTTACTTAGAAAAGTAAAAAAACCTGTTTTTACAGCTGTAAACAAGGTTGATAATGCCATGAGAGATGCCGATGCTGTAGAGTTTTATAATCTTGGATTAGGTGATTATCACACCATATCATCTATTAATGGAAGTGGGACTGGAGAAATTTTAGATGCCATTACAGCTATCATGCCTGAGCCAGAAGAAGTAGATTTAGAAAAAGAAGCATTGCCAAGATTTGCAGTAGTTGGAAGACCTAATGCGGGGAAATCTTCTTTTATCAATGCCTTAATTGGAGAAGACAGGAATATTGTAACCGATATTGCAGGAACTACAAGAGATTCAATTGACACAAAATATAATCGTTTTGGATTTGATTTTAATTTAGTAGATACCGCAGGAATTAGAAAAAAATCTAAAGTAAAAGAAGATTTAGAATTCTATTCTGTAATGCGGGCAGTTCGTACCATTGAATATTCAGATGTTGTGATTCTAATGGTTGACGCTACTAGAGGTTTTGAAAATCAAGACCAAAATATCTTTTGGCTAGCTGAGAAAAACAAAAAAGGCGTTATTGTATTGATTAATAAATGGGATTTGGTAGAAAAAGAAACCAATACCTTACGTGATTTTGAAGCTGAAATCAAACGTCAAATCGCACCATTTACAGATGTGCCAATTATCTTTATTTCTGTATTAAACAAACAACGAATTTTTAAAGCTATAGAAACTGCTGTAGAGGTATATGAGAATAGAAAAAGAAGGATTGCCACCAGTAAATTTAACGAAACCATGTTAGAGATTGTAAAGAACAATCCACCTCCAGCTACAAAAGGAAAGTTTGTGAAGATTAAATACTGTATGCAATTGCCAACTCAGACTCCTCAGTTTGTATTTTTTTGCAACCTCCCTCAATATGTAAAAGATCCCTATAAGCGATTTGTAGAAAATCAATTAAGAATGCACTATGATTTTACTGGAGTTCCTATTATCATCTACTTTAGACAGAAATAATAGCACTTTCTTATTTATTTTTCCTTTTATGTTGCAAGCAAGGATTATAAAAAACGACCAATCGGTTACAATTTTGTAAATTGAGCGTCTAATTGTTCGATACCTAATCGTTTAACTAGTATGGATATGAAAATAGTAAAATCAAACTTAAATGAAAACATGGAGTTGCCTTTGCAACTAAATATCTCTTTTCGTAAGATTTATGCTATGTTTGAGAAATATGCTACCGAAGCCTATAGCAATCATCCTTATTATAAATCTGCCAAAGTAATGGTAGAAGAATATAAAAAGTATCCTGAATTGATTAATGGTTTTTCAGATTTTTCTTTATTAGAAACATACAAAGAGCAAATAGATTTATTATTAGACCCTTTGTTTCCTGAAGCTTTACTTGAAAATGAAATTAAAGCAGCCAGTATTCCTTTTTCTTTTACATCATTCAAGTTTACAACACGCTTTGAAAATATTTTGAAAAATGCTGGCGAAAATTACGAACTAAATATTCGTAATTATGAAGAAGATTCTATGTACATTATGTCATGTACATTTATTTTAGCTTTCCACTATGGGTTTTCTATAGATATAAAAAGACCTTTCTTTTTTGATATCCCCGATAAAAATACAGGCATCACAAGACATTATAGAGCTGCTTTTAATGGAGATTTTTCTGAAATAACACCTACAGAAAGTGCTCCTAAAATAACCGAAGAAGATTACAAAGAATTATTAGACAATTTTGAAAATGTAGCCATTTGGAAAAAGAAATTCCCTCCAAACAGTTATATTTTTAAAGGATTTGGCATCACCAATCTATTTGATGTAACTGCTGATGAAACCATCTCATCTATACGAACAAATTTATTAAGAAGTAGCGATAACTTAAATGAAGAGCTACAACATAATTTGCGTGAGTTCTTTGGCATTAAAGACTTAATGCTTGGCTTTTCTATTTTTAATATTGGTGATGATATGAATGAGACACGAATTAAAATGTCGGAAAGTTTATTATTTAGTACTGAAAACCAAATATCTTGTTCAGGTTTTTTCTGTCATCATATATTAGGGAAAGTATTTACCAAATATGAAAGCGTAGCCATTTCTGATGTAGAAAAATATGGTAAGAATACACAACAAAATGATTTCTATAAGAAATTAGAGAAAGCTGCAATAAGAAGTATCATATTGATTCCGATTAAAGCTTCTAACGGAAAAGATTTAGCAATTATAGAGATTGCATCTCCGAGACCTTTTGAATTGAATTCTATCAATCAAAATAAATTAAAAGATGTTTTACCAGCTTTTGAAGCGGCAGTAGAAAGAGCCACTGAAGAACAACAAAATATTATAGAAGCTACCATACAGGAGCATTATACCACTTTACATAGTTCTGTAAAATGGCGCTTTATTGAAGCAGCAGAAAAATATCAGCGTGAGCTACAAGAAAATCTTCAAGATAGCAAACCAGACCAAATCGTTTTTAATGATGTGTATCCTTTATATGGACAATCTGATATTAAGGGATCGTCATTAGCGAGAAATACAGCTATTAAAGAAGATTTAACTACGCAACTCACTCTGGCTATTGAGGTACTAAATCATGCTTACAAAAAAGAGAAACTACCTATTTACGAGGAACTTATTTTTAGGGTAAGTGAATATCTACACGAGGTAAAGTCTGGATTAAGAGCGGGTGATGAAATTAACATTTTAGATTTCTTAAAACAAGATATCTATCCTGCATTTAAACATGCTAAAAACAACAATAAAGGATTAGAAAAAGAGATTGACATATATATGAATCGTTTAGACAGCAATTTGCATGTTGTTTATGAAAAACGAAAAGATTATGAGAACAGTGTTACGCTCTTAAATGATAAATTGGCCAAATATATAGATCGTCATCAAGTAGAAGCGCAAGAAATGTTCCCACATTATTTTGAGCGCTATAAAACTGATGGAGTTGAGTATAATATGTATATCGGTCAATCTTTAGTAAAAAATAAATCTTTTGACTCTCTGTATTTATACAATCTACGATTATGGCAATTACAGATGATGTGCCAAATGGAGAATGTAGCTTACGCTGCTAGAAAAGAAATGAATCACGATTTACGAGTGGCATCATTAATACTTGTACATAGCAATCCATTAGCTATTAAATTTAGAATGGATGAGAAACAATTTGATGTAGATGGTGCCTACAACATCAGGTATGAAATTATTAAAAAACGGATAGACAAAGCACATATTAAAGACACTGATGAACGCTTAACGGTTCCTGGTAAAATTGCTATCGTATATTCTCAAGATAAAGACGCTCAAGAATACTTAAAATACATAAAGTTTTTACAGTCTAAAAAACTTTTAGGCGCTATTGAAAAATTAGAGTTAGAAGATTTACAAGGCGTGTCTGGACTGAAAGCTTTACGTGTAGAAGTTATTTATCATGAAAACTTTGATGAATCAGACACCATTACTTTACAAGATTTAATTAAAGAAATTGAGTCGTAAGAACTTCAATTCCGTTTGCTGCCACTTCTTGCATTCTAAAGGAAACAGCAAAAGCAAGTACTGAAACAACAATACCAATAATAAAGACAGTATAGGTTGTCCTTAATATTTTATATTTCTTGTCTAATACCTTTCCTAAAAAATATAAATCCTTTTTCATAGAAGAGTACAAATAGTCTCTATCTTCCATCATTTCTCCCATTGCCCATTCAAAATCTTCCAAACTCATCTTGTGAAAATTTCCGAAGAATAATAAATTCACTTTTTTATTCTTTACATCTTCTTTGGTAAATTTTCCACTGGTTACATTGGGGCGAGTTGCTAATACCGATAAAATCATAGAGGTAACTGTAAACAAGACAAAAATTACTGTAGGAATAATCATATATTGATTAGATACATTGTCTAGTTTAGAAACTAAATTTGAAATTACTAAAGAAACAATAATGGCATTTACAGATAATAAAATATTGGCTTTTGTATCTGCAATATCACTTAACGTAATATGATTTCTTAATGTTACTCTAAACATGGTTTCAATACCTCGTTCAGGTAATTTTGCTTTATTCTTTTTTAAAGCTAAGGCCTCTGCATTCTTCTTTGCTTTTTTATCTTCTTTCTCCTGTTTTGCCAAAGATTTAAAGAGAGAAGCTAAGTTTCTATCTTTTCCTGATTGCCAATTCTCTAAAGCAAAATCTGTATAAAAACGATGATGCTTGGTAAAGAAAGAAATATTCTCTTCTATCCATGCAATATCTGTATATGATGTATTTTGAGTACTCTCCCACTCGTGACGCAGTAATTCACTTATCTGAGAGTAATTCTTGTCTGGAAAATGAGAACAATCTGCATCCCTGATTACTTTTTCAGATAAATTTAAAGGCTCATAGCCCATCTTGGTAGCTATAATTAAATGAGAAACTTCATTAATAAAGTCATCAGAAACATCGTGTTTTTTTAAAAATTCTTTTGCAATAACAACTCCAGCTTCTTCATGATGTTCTTTTTCTTTAGTGTAACCTGTATCGTGAAACCATGCCGCTACTATTAATGCATTTGCAGCATCCTCAGCAATCTTTTCAGCTTCAATAATTTCTTTTGTAGCAGCAACCACTCGTTGTGTATGACTCAGATTATGATATACAAATTCTCTTGGAAGTGCATCATTTAAAAGTGACGAAACAAATTTTTCTGCTTCTATAAGTAGTTGCTCCATAAAAAAGTATTTATGCTAAAGTAAAAATAAATTATTTGACAATTCTAATTTGTAAGGAATCCGTGTCTTTAACGTCTAATCTTAGGTTTATATTGCCACATTAAATTAGTAACTTAGTCTAAAAATAATCTATATGATTACATGGAAAAACATCATTAATTATACGATTAATGGAAACCCAATTCCTAAGCGTCGTGTTGAGAAATCTGACAGCGAATGGAAAGCATTATTAACACCCGAACAATTTAGAATTACCCGTTTAAAAGGAACAGAAAGACCACACTCGGGACAATTATGTTCCATTTTTGACGAAGGAACCTACCAATGTGTTTGTTGCCAAACAGATTTATTTGATTCTACTATTAAATTCGATTCAAGTTCAGGCTGGCCAAGTTTTACCCAACCTATAGAAGAGAGCGCTATTCAATATATCAAAGATGTATCTTATGGAATGGTACGTGTAGAAGTTTTATGTAATACTTGTGATGCGCACCTCGGACACATCTTTCCAGATGGACCAGAGCCAAGTGGTTTACGATATTGTATCAATTCAGAATCTATGATTCTAAAGACTGAGGTGACAAATGAGTAAGAATATGCAAATAGCTACCATAGGCGGCGGATGCTTTTGGTGCACAGAAGCTGTATTTCTAGAAGTAAAAGGGGTTGAAAAAGTGGTCTCTGGCTATGCTGGCGGAAATGTTCCTGGAAGACCCACCTATAGAGAAGTTTGTTCAGGTTTAACAGGACATGCAGAAGTCATACAAATCACATTTGATGCAGATATCATTTCTTATGAAGATATCTTAGTCATTTTTATGACTACACATGATCCTACTCAATTAAACAGACAAGGAGCTGATGTAGGAACCCAATATCGTTCTGTTATTTACTATCATAATACAACACAAGAAATAATTGCAAAAACGGTTATAGAGCAATTAGCCTCCTATTTCGATGCAGCAATTGTAACTGAAATTAGCCCAGCTCCAACTTTTTATGAAGCAGAGCAAGCACATCAAGATTACTATAGAAATAATCAAAATCAAGGTTATTGTAGTTTTGTAATTACCCCTAAACTACAAAAGTTAAGAAAACTTCATGCTGATAAATTAAAATAATGAAGATTGTATTATACGGAGCAAAAAGATGCCATAAAACACAGCATTATATTGGTTTCTTTAAGGAGCATCATTTAGATTTCGTATTTTTAGACGTGGAGACAAATGAAGAACATGCAAATGCATTACGAAGTTTATATACAAATGGAAAATTGAACTTCCCTACTATTACCATCGATACTAAAAAACTGAGAAATCCTTCAGATAAAGAGTTATTAAATTGGGTTCACAAACTAAAATGAAATTAAATACTAAAAACACATTTACCTCTAAGCTTCCCTCTGACCCCATACTTGACAACACAAGGCGTCAGGTTCTTGAAGCTTGTTTTTCGTATGTGACACCAAAAAAAACATCTAATCCAACGTTATTGCATGTCTCTAAAGAAATGATGGATGCATTAGGTATTACAGAAAAAGAGGCCTCGAGTAATCAGTTTTTAGAAGTAATGACCGGAAATACTATTTTAGCCAACACCCAACCATTTGCCATGTGCTATGGTGGTCATCAGTTTGGTCATTGGGCTGGGCAATTAGGCGATGGAAGAGCTATTAATTTAACAGAGATAGAACATGAGCACAAAACATGGATGCTTCAATTAAAAGGAGCGGGAGAAACGCCGTATTCTAGAACTGCTGATGGTCTAGCTGTTTTGCGATCTTCTATTAGAGAATACCTCTGTAGTGAAGCCATGTGCCATTTAGGAGTTCCTACTACCAGGGCTTTATCTTTAAGTGTATCTGGCGACCAAGTAATGCGAGACATGCTTTATGATGGTAATTCAGCCTACGAAAAAGGAGCCATTGTCTCTAGAGTGGCACCTTCTTTTTTACGCTTTGGGAATTATGAGATTTTTGCCGCTAGAAATGACGTGAACAATTTAAAGATCTTAGTTGATTATACTATTGATCATCATTTTCCTGGACTAGGAAAACCTTCCAAAGAAGTATATATTTCTTTCTTTAAAGAAGTTGCAAAACGTACCCTAGATATGATTATACATTGGCAACGAGTGGGATTTGTTCACGGAGTCATGAATACCGATAATATGTCTATTTTAGGACTTACCATAGACTATGGTCCGTATGGCTGGTTAGAAGGTTTTGACTTTGGCTGGACACCAAACACTACAGATAAACAACATAAAAGATATCGCTATGGCAATCAACCCAATATCGGCTTATGGAATTTATATCAATTAGCCAATGCTTTATATCCTCTGATTGAAGAAGCCACACCTCTCGAAGAGGTTTTAGAATTGTACAAAGTAAATTTTGAAAAGCAATCTTTAGAAATGATGCGATCGAAATTAGGATTGTTTGTTAAAGAAGAAAACGATCTTACTCTTATTCAGAACTTAGAAGATACTTTGCAGCTTACAGAAATAGATATGACTATTTTTTTTAGAAATTTATCAAAAAGCAAAAAAGAGGGAACTATTTTAATTGATTTGATTAAAGATGCTTTCTATGAAGGTGATATTTCAGAGGATGTAAGTCAAAAATGGGAAAAGTGGTTCATAGCATATCAAAATAGATTACGCATAGAAACTTTAACAGACGAAGAACGTCAGCAAAAAATGGATGCAGTAAACCCAAAATATGTCTTACGAAATTACATGGCACAATTAGCTATTGACGAAGCAGACAAGGGAACATACACATTGATTGAAGAGTTTTATCAATTGTTAAAGAAACCATACGATGAACAACCCAAATATGAGAAATGGTTTGCAAAACGGCCAGAATGGGCAAGAACCAAAGTAGGTTGTTCTATGTTGTCTTGTAGTTCTTAAAATAATATGGAGAAAATAGGATTGGGCGGAGGTTGCCATTGGTGTACAGAAGCAATCTTTCAATCGTTAATCGGAGTACACAAAGTCGAACAAGGGTACATATCTTCTACTGGAATTTATGACACTTTTTCTGAAGCTGTGATTGTACATTATCATGAAACCCTTATTGATTTAAAGACGTTAATTGAAATTCATTTACGGACACATAAAAGCGCTAGTAATCATTCAATGCGAGAAAAATACAGATCGGCTGTATATACATTTTCTGAAAAACAACATCAACTTTCAAAAGAATGGATTACTTATTATCAAGAAGAGTTTTCTCATCAATTAATCACATTAGCAATCCCTTTCTATCAATTTAAAGCATCTAGAGAAAGTATTCAAAACTATTATTACAATAACCCAAAAAAACCTTTTTGCCAACGCTTTATAGATCCTAAATTGCAGGTTTTATTAAAACGATTTTCGAATCATGTCCAAAAAGAAAAAATTAAATTTGGTACCTTAGATGCAATGGCGTAACATAACAAGCAACTGACTCAATGAAATACTTAAAAAATATATCCTTTATTGCATGCATGCTACTATTATCTGCATGTGCTACCTATCAGGCTCAATTTTTAAAAAATTCAACTACTGCAACTGAGGATGCTAAAAAAATCTCTCATACTTTTTATTTGATTGGCGATGCTGGAAATGCCAAGTTAAAGGAAAGCACTAAAGCGTTGGATATTTTAGCTCAAGAAATAAAGCAAGCTCCTAAAAACTCAACTCTCATTTTTCTTGGCGATAATGTATATCCTGTAGGAATTCCCAAAAAGAATTCCAAAGAGTACGCATTGGCAAAACACAGAATTAAAACGCAAACCAATATTGCTAAAGATTTTAAAGGAAACACTTATTTTATTCCAGGGAATCATGATTGGTATCATGGGCTAGATGGATTGAAAAGAGAAGAAAAATTGGTTGAAAAAGCATTGGGGAAAAACACTTTTCTACCAGAAAACGGATGTCCGTTAGAACGTGTTAAAATCTCGAAGGATATCGATTTAATTATCATTGACACACAATGGTACTTAACCAACTGGGATAGACATCCTAAAATGAACGATAACTGCGAGATTAAAACAAGAACAAAATTCTTTAATGAATTAGAAGGTTTGATTAAAAAAGCAAGAGGAAAGACAACTATTATTGCCATGCATCACCCCATGTTTACTCAGGGACCACATGCTGGAAATTATTCTTTTAAAAGTCATATGACTCCTGCTCCCATTCTAGGGACGCTCAAAAATATTTTGCGCAAAACAACTGGGGTGTCTAATGCAGATCAGCAGCACAAAAGATATAATGAGTTAAAGAAGAGAATTGTAACGTTATCACAACATAATGATAAAACCATTTTTGTTTCTGGACACGAACATAGTTTGCAATATCTGGTAAAAGACAATATCCCTCAAATTGTTAGTGGATCGGGCTCTAAAGAAAGTGCAACAAAGTTATCAAACGGAGGACAATTCGCTTATGGGAAACAAGGTTTTGCAAAACTCATTGTATATAAAGATGGTTCTTCAAAAGTTAAATTTTTCACTTTAGAAGATCAAAATCCTGTTTTCGAAAGTTATGTGTTACAAGCAAATAAAGCGCAAACCTTAATTGAATATCCTAAAGATTTTCCAAAAACCAAATCGGCTTCTATTTATAGTAAAAAAGAAGTAACCAAAGGTAACATGTATAAATTCTTTTGGGGAGATCGTTACAGGAAAGATTATAACACAAAAGTAAATGCCCCAACAGTCAGGCTAGACACGCTCTTTGGAGGCTTAAAACCGGTTAGAAAAGGTGGAGGCCATCAATCAAAATCATTACGATTAGAAGATGCAGAAGGTAGAGAATATGTAATGAGAGCGTTACGCAAAAACGCACTCCAATACTTACAAGCAGTGGCTTTTAAAGATCAATATATAGAAGGTCAGTTTGATGACACTTATACTGAAGGCTTGCTCTTAGATGTATTTACAGGATCACACCCCTATGCCCCTTTTACTATCGGAACTTTATCCGATGCTGTAGGAGTATATCACACAAACCCTGTTTTATATTATGTTCCTAAGCAAGAGCAATTAGGTGTTTATAATAATGAATTTGGAGATGAATTATATATGATAGAAGAGCGTGCTGCTTCTGGGCATGGAAATGCAAAAAGTTTTGGTTTCTCTAATAAATTGATAAGTACCGATGATGTTCTTAAGAAAATTCTATCTGATGAAGATCATTTTGTAGATGAGAAAGCCTACATCAGAGCGCGTTTATTTGATATGCTAATTGGCGATTGGGACAGACATGAAGATCAATGGAGATGGGCTGTTTTTAAAGAAAAAAAGCAAACCATTTACAGGCCAGTTCCTAGAGATAGAGATCAAGCATTCTCTATTATGGCAGATGGGTTTTTATTGAATTTTGCGACTAAGGTAATTACCACCCTCTCTTTAATGCAATCTTATGATGAGGAGCTAAAAAACGTGGCTGGATTTAACCTAGAACCCTATCCCATAGACATGGCAATTATTAGTGAGTCGTCTAAAAAAGATTGGGATACTCAGGCACAACATATCATGACACATCTAACAGATGATGTAATCGAAAAAGCATTTGCGTATTTTCCTGAAGAAGTGCGAAATGAAACCATCACTGAAATAAAAAGAAAATTAAAAGGGCGAAGAAAAAATTTACAGAAAATTTCTGATGCTTATTTTAAGCACCTCAATAGATTTCAAGTGATAAAAGGGACTGATAAAGACGACTGGTTTGATATTGAAAGGTTACCTAACGGAAAAACCAAAGTGACTGGATATCGTATTAAAAAAGGCAAAAAGGGAACTATTTTTCATCAGAAAACGTATCAAAAAAAATACACGAAAGAGCTATGGGTTTATGGTTTAGATGACCACGATACGTTTGTCGTTACTGGTCAAGGAAATCAATTCATTAAAGTGAGGATTATTGGAGGTCAAAACAAAGACAAGTACAACATTCAAAATGGAACAAAAGTGATTGTTTATGATTACAAATCGAAGAAGAGTGAGTTTATTACCAACAAAGGTAAAAGACGTCTAACAGATGATTACGAAACTAATGTGTACGATTATAAAAAGTTAAAAAACAATGTACATCAATACCTTCCTTCTCTTGGAAGCAATCCAGACGATGGCCTAAAAATAGGAATTACAAACACCTATCTAACCAATGGTTTTGAGCGAAATCCTTTTACCTATAGTCATGCTATTAATGCTGCTTATTATCTAGCGACCAATGGTTTTGAAATGAATTATAGCGGAGAATTTGCGAATGTAATTGGCAAAGCCAATCTAGGCATTACTGCCGGTTTTACAAGTCCAAATTTTGCCATGAACTTTTTTGGTTACGGTAATCAATCTGTAAATCTTGAACCTAATAATGATGCTATCGAGAGAGATTACAATCGTGTAAAAATGAAGCAACTCCAGATAGGTACTTCTTTAATTTTTAAAGGCGAGCTAGGTTCTCTGGTAAAAATTTCTGTGAACTACCAAGCAATTGAAGTTGACAACACACTCGGAAGGTTTGTAAATATTAGTCCAGAATTACCTGCCAGAATATTTAACAATCAAAACTTTTTAAACGGCGAACTACGTTATCATTTTAAAAATTCCGATAACGAAGCCTTTCCAACCTTAGGTATGGAAACTGATTTAGCTTTAGGTTATACCTCTAACCTTTCTGAATCTTCTGGATATAGCTATGTAAAACCATCTCTTTCTTTTGATTATAAGTTAACCAATAATGGTCGTATTGTCTTTGCCACTAAGCTTGGTGGACAACTAAATTTTGGAGATAACTTTGAGTTTTATCAAGCAGCTCGTTTAGGTGCTAGAAATGGCTTACGCGGCTATCGTTTTGATCGATTTATAGGGAAAAGTTCTTTTTACCAAAGTTCAGATATTCGTGTAAACCTTAAGAAAATAAAAACTGGATTGGTTCCCTTAACTTTAGGAGTTTATGGAGGCTTCGATTACGGAAAAGTATGGTTAGATGGATATGCTACAGGAGACTGGAACACTTCTGTAGGGGGCGGTGTTTTCTTTGATGCTGCAGATATGATTACTGCTAGATTTTCTGCTTTTAATGGTGATGATGGACTCCGAATAGCCTTTGGTGTTGGGTTTGGGTTTTAGAAATATTTAATATTTCTGTATCTTTATTGAAAACCAAAGAAGTTATGAGTATCACTAGCCACCATGATGAACGCGTTGCAAACATGAGTTTTGCTTCGGTATATCCACATTATGTAACTAAAGTGGAGAAAAAAGGAAGAACCAAAGAAGAGTTACATCAAGTCATTGAATGGCTTACTGGATATGATGAAAACAAATTGAATCAAATCATTGCAGATAAGGTAAACTTTAGAGATTTCTTTGAGCAAGCAACGCTACACCCAAATGCTTCATTAATTAAAGGTGTTATTTGTGGGTATCGTATAGAAGAAATCACCAACCAGATTACAAAAAAAGCAAGGTATTTAGACAAATTAATTGATGAATTGGCTAGAGGTCGTAAAATGGAAAAAATTATGCGGGTTGCTAAATAAAATAGATACATCAGAGACGTTTAGCTATTGTTGGCATTCATTGGAAATAAACTCTATGTTGAGAAAAATAATACTATTTTTAGTTTTGACTTTTATATTTAGTTGCAATACTAAATTTGAAAAAGAAAAATGGAAGACAAAAATTGACAATGAATATCCTTACAGAAACAAAATGCTGAATGACTTAATCAGCAATTATAATCTAAAAGGAAAAAATGTTAGACAAATAATTAAGTTATTAGGAAATCCAGACAACTACTGTGATCATAATCAGTATGAGTTTGGATATACAATAAAACTTGTTGATAATCCCGAACCTAATACTTACCCTGTTAAAATCAAATCTTTAGTATTGGAACTTGATAAAAGCAAGCCGAAAATTGACACTTTGACAATTATTACTAAAGTATATTTGACTGAATAAAAAACGAAATACCAACAATGGCTATAATTCATTCCTATGAATACAAAAAGAAGATAACTAACTTTAAATAGTAAATTTATGTTAACAGATATTAATCCTAAATTACCAATGCGCAATAAATCAAATACAAGAAGTTATTATGTAAATCAACTAGGTTTTCAAGAATTAGGTGATTACGAAGGGTATTTAATGATTAAGAAGGATGACATAGAAATTCACTTCTTTGAATTTAAAAAACTTAATCCAAAAGAAAATTATGGAATGATTTATATCCGAACTGATAATATTGACGGTTTATATAAATCTATGCTTGAAAATAAAATAGAAATTCATCCAAATGGACCTTTGGAAAATAAACCTTGGGGACAAAGAGAGTTTGCCTTGCTTGACCCAGATAATAACCTATTGACATTTGGACAAAGTATTTAGGGATTAATAAACGAACAGCAAACAACGTGTATCATTAATAAAGTGAATAGAAGAAAAATATATTTTTACTGTGTTTTCACTCTTACGATAAGTACCATTATACTTATCGTTACAGGTTCTTCTTTATTAACGATGGCTTTGGGTGAAAAAAAAATAATTCCTTTTGGAACGTTAATCACTGGGACTGGAATGATTTCACTTCCTCTAACAATTTACTGGGGAATTAAGGAACTGAGAAGCCCAACAACAAAAATAAATACAATTCTTGCTGGATTCCTTAAAATAATAATTCTTTTAGGGATTCTTTGGATACCCCTATCTTTTTTACTTGCAGGTAATCTTACATTTACGTTTTCAGAAAAAGAGACATTTCAGGGAGGACAAGTTGCTATGCAATGTTTTTGGGGATTAAGTTATGGAATTGGAATTGGTGCTATATTGACACTAATTCTATATTGGACTACATTACTTTTAGCAAAAATAAAAACTCCAATGGTTTTTAAAGTTAAGGTATCTACTATTTACAAATGTTCTTTAGAAAGAGCATTTAAGACTCCAATGTTATGTGATATAACTAAAATCCATACTGGATATGGATTTTCACCTAAGGTAACGCATACTACAGAAGATGAGAATTGGGGAAAAGCTGGTTCTAGTAAAAAAATATTCGTGGCAAAGTCTATAACGCAAAAAGGAGGCTTTGCTTCTATAGATAAAATTATTGAAAGAAGAGATAATGAATATTGGAAAATTCAAGTAAATGAATTTCAATCGTGGATGGCTGGATTTTATAAATTTATAGGTGATTGGAAAACAACTGAAATCGAAAAAGGAAAGGTATTAGTTGAATATGACTATTCATTATACGCAAGCAAACCTCAATTCTACTTGTTAAATTGGCTATTTGCCAAACTGTTCTGGAAGATGTATATGAAGAGAGTCTTAAACAACATTAAAATTATGGCTTACAATAGTGAACCATATCTTTATAACTAAAACACGTTTCTTGTACAGAATGTCAATTCAGCCTAAACATATATAAATTTCTACCGCTATTTAATCCAGATTCATCTTCATCGGCTAAGTAAATAGTTGTATCATTCTTAAATGTAATGGATTCTTTCTGAGAATCATGCTCAAAAGGATATTCTTTGGCAGCGCCAGAAAAGAAATCATCTCCTTTAAAATTTTCAAATAACCAAGCAGAAGTATGGTTTAATAAAATCACGTTTTTACCATCTTTAGAAATATCAGCTCCCGTTATCCAACAACCCTTGCCGGGGCAGGTAGTAAAATCAGAAATACGCTCAGCAGCATGATTTCCAACTTGGTTCGGAATTCGATACAAAAATGTTCTTCCTATTTCATTTTTTACTCGACTTTTGGTAAACACATAAAAGTGACCCTTCCATTCAAAAAGACTCTCTACGTCGTAATATTTCTTCTTTTTTTTCGGTGGAAAGTTTTCTTGTTCTGGAAAGAAAAAAGACACTTTTTCTACGTTGATCTTTTTGGTACTTTGTAAATCATCCTTATGTATTTTTAAAATGCGAAGATTCTTTCGTTCATTATAATTATTTCCAAAATCGCCAATATATAAATTCCCTTCAGCGTCCATAGTAATATCTTCCCAGTCGTTGTTTTTTGCATCGATTGTTAACTCTCTTAGAATTTTTCCTTTCTTAGAAATTAAATATACCGATGCTGCATTTCCACTATCATTCAACATCCAGAAAGCATCTTCTTTGGCGTCATATTTAACCCCTGAGACTTCTTCCATCACTTTTGGTAGTTTTACTTGAAAGCTTAATTTTCCATAATCTGGTGTGCACCCCCATATAATGAAGAATATGCAAATACTGAGTAGTTGTTTCATGAGAACAAAAATAGGAATCTAATCTATACCTTTACCTATATACTAGATTCCTAATTATTTTTTAACATTAGAATTTTACCAGCTACCTGAGGCACCACCGCCACCACCCATTCCACCTCCGAAACCTCCACCGAAGCCACCGCCAAAACTTCCACCACTTCCAAAACTACCTGAAGAACGACCACTACTACCCATACTGCTTAAAATAAGAATATCTAATAAGGTGCCTGCTCCCGATCTTCGACCACCTCTTCCGCCTCCACGACCTATGAAAAAGACGAATATGATAATGGCTAAAATTACTGGAAAGAGTATTGCAAACCCTTTTCCGTTGTTTTTATTTTTTCTGCGCTTCCTAGTTTCCTTGAACTCCCCTGTTAACACTTCAAAGATCCCATCAGTTCCTCTATCTAAGCCTTTGTAATATTTATTACGTTTAAACTCAGGAATAATCCGTTGTTCAATAATGCGTTTCGACATTAAATCCGTTAATTTATGTTCAACACCATAACCCGTATTTATGTTTACTTTTCTATCATCTTTAGCTAGAGTAATTAAAACACCGTTATCTTTCCCTTTCTGTCCTATACCCCATTTTGTTAACCATCTAGCTCCTAAGTATGCAATATCTTCTCCCTTTGTAGATGATATTATAACTACCACAATCTGCGTTGATGTAGAGTCAGAATATTTTTTCAGTTTAACAGTTAAATCTAAACTATCTCTCTTTGAGAGTAATTTTGTGTATCCATAAACAAAAGTTTGTTTTGAATCTTTAGGCTTTTTAGGAATATCATATTGAGCTTGTGAAAACCCAACAAAGAACAGAGCTAAAAGTCCCGTTAACAATATCTTTTTCATGAGCTTTTAGAGATTTCATTAGACAATTCATTTTCATCATCGTCCTGATATGGAAAATGTGCTTTCAGTTCGCTACCTGCTTTTAAAATTCCTTCTACCAAACCGGCTTTAAAATCTCCCTTTCTAAATTGCGCTTGCATCACGTCTTTAGTTTGATCCCAAAAATCATCAGCTACTAAGCTATTAATTCCTTCATCACCTAAAATCACAAATTGATGATCTTCCACAGCAATGTAGATTAACACACCATTTCGCAATTCTGTTTTGTGCATTTCTAATTGCTGAAACACTTTTAACGCATGCTCAAAATGATCTTCATCTGTGTGTGCTTCTATATGTACACGAATTTCACCTGAGGTATTTGTCTCTGCTTCTTTAATTGCAGCTACAATAGCTTTCTCATCTTCTTTTGATAGAAATTTTTTAATTTCTGCCATTAATCTTTCTTATTAAAGTCAAAGTTAACGTCTGGTGCATTTTCGGAACCAGCATTTGCCTTATATCTGTCCATTTCTTCAAAACCAAACATTCCTGCCAACATAGAATTTGGAAACTTCTTGATGTGTTTGTTATATGTGTTTACGCCCCCATTAAAACGATTCCTTTCAATATTGATTCTATTTTCTGTTCCTTCTAATTGACTTTGCAATTCCAAAAAGTTCTGATTGGCTTTTAAATCAGGATAACGCTCTACAGAAACTAAAAGCTTTGACAAAGCTCCTGTTAACCCAGCTTGTGCCTGTTGAAACTGTGCCATATTTGCCGCTGTTAAATTACTAGCATCAATTGTAGTAGATGTTGCTTTCGCTCTTGCATTGATTACTGCTGTTAAAGTTGATTTTTCAAAATCTGCTGCTCCTTGTACCGTTTTTACCAGATTTCCGATCAAGTCATTTCTACGTTGATACGCACTTTCTACATTAGACCATGCTGTCTTTGCATTCTCTTGATGCTCTACTGCATTATTATTAAATCCTTTTGCCCAGCTGTAGCATCCAATTATGATGACAGCAATAATGATTATTGGTAACCACTTTTTCATTTGTTCTCTGTTTTTATATTAGTTAATTGTTCTATGTATTACAATGACGTTCCTCCATCTAATGTTAATGTTTGTCCTGTCATAAATTTTGTGCTGTCAGAAGCCAACCAAACCACTGCTTCTGCAATCTCTGATGCTTCTCCATAACGTTTCATTGGAATGACTGCTTTTAACATCGCATCCATATCGGGCCTGGCTGACAGTAATTGATTTAATAAATTAGATTCTGTGTATCCCGGACACACTGCATTAATTCTAATACCAGTTTTTGCATATTCTAATGCTGCCGATTTTGTCATCCCAACTACTGCAAATTTACTTGCAGAATAAGACAGGTTATTTAAGGATGCTTTTAACCCAGCCAACGAAGCAATATTAACAATATTTCCAAATCCTTGTTTCATCATTTGTTGGAGTGCCAATTTCATGCAGTAAAAAACACCTGTTTGATTTACTGCTATCACCGAATCCCAGTCTTCTAAAGTATATTCTGCTGTTTTCAACAATTTTTTCGGTCCAATTCCAGCATTGTTGACCATCACATCTAACTGACCATAAGCCGACACAGTGTGCTGAATTAAATTTTCTACTTCATCATATTTCGCAACGTTTGCCTTTATAGGTAGCGATTCTCCAAAGTTTGTTACAATTTCTTCAGAAACTTTTTTTGCGTTTTCTAAATTGATATCAGAAACGACCACTTTAGCGCCAAATTTTGCAAAGTGTAAAGCGGTGGCTCTACCTATTCCAGATCCTGCTCCTGTAACAATAACTATTTTATCTTTTACTTTCATGATTTACAAAAAATTAAACGTGAGTCTGACAAAGCTGACGCCCTTATATGTAAGGGATATTCTTTATTCTGTGTCAATTTAAAAAACTCATACTTGGTTGCATATTTCACTATTAATACCTCATCCCATAACGATTCATTTGTAGGCCCTAAAACAGTTCCAATTGGCTTCCCTTTAAAAACAATTTCAGCATCAATATGTTCAAAAAAGGGAGCTGCTGCTTTTAGATAATCAGCATACACCTCTTCTCCAGTTTTACCCGTTCCTTCTACCAATTCTTTATAGTTCAAATAATTCAACATAAAAACTGGTTCACCTTCAGGAAAATCCTTTAATTTTTCTATAGTGTCTTGGTTTACATTCATCGTAAATATATTTACTTTATCTTGTTACCTCGAGCGCAGTCGAGAGGTCATTTTTTATATTCATTATAGAGTTCTCGACTGCGCTCGAACAGACATTCTATTTTATCTGTTTTTACTCATTTTTAATCAATTTTGTTCGTTTTTATCGATTTTAAAGCCAATTTACAACATAATTCGGCTGCTTTATTCAAATTAGCAAATCTGGGATCGGTGGTCAATCCTTTACTATATCGATAATAAATTTGTTGTGCAATCACTGCTATTTTAAACAATCCAAACGCATAATAGAACACCATATTTTGGATGTCTCTACCAGATTTCTGAGCATACATTTCTACCACTTCACTTCGAATTGGGTTCCCTTCAAAGATTGTAGGTGATGGAATGCCTTGTTTGACAAAATCATGATCCGTCGCTACGGTCCAATACCCCAGAGAAGTTCCTAAATCCATTAACGGATCTCCTAGTGTTGCCATTTCCCAGTCTAAGACTGCAGTAATGTCTTTCCAAGAACTGTCTCCGAAAACCACATTATCATATTTATAATCATTGTGAATCAAACAGTGGTCGTATTGTTTTGGCTGATGTTCTTGTATCCATTGCATCACCTTTTTCGCTTCAGGAACATCTTCAGTAGCTGCTTTTAAGTACTGCTTTCCCCAATTAGTGACTTGACGTTCTACATACCCTTCTGGTCTTCCCAAATCTGACAATCCAACTGCTTGATAATCGAGTTGATGGAGTTCAGTAAATGTATCTAACCAAGAATTGGCTATTACTTTGTATTGATCTGGTTGAATGTTTCTTTTGTGTGCTTCTTTATAATTAAGAATAATTCCCTCCACTTTTTCCATGATGTAGAATTCACTTCCCAGAATAGTTTCATCATCGGTATACCCGAACATCTTAGGAACTTTAGAAAACCCTTTTTGGACTCCAGATTGCACCTTGAATTCACGACTCATATCATGTCCTCTCTTGACAGCTCCAACAGGAGGTTTTCGCAGCACATATTCTTTATCTTCTATCGACAACAAATACGTCAGATTGGAATATCCATGCGTAAATTGCTTGATAAACAATTCACTTTCTACATTATTAATTAATTCGTTTTTTTGCAAAAACTGCTTGAGTGTTAACTCTGGTAACTCTTCTCCTTTTCGTACTTCTTGATTACTCATAATTACGATTTTTCATATTTACGAATAATACTTTTTCCGAGTTGATACATATGTACTTCGTCGGGACCGTCGGCTAAACGCAACATTCTTGCAATGGCATAATAATGGGCTAATTGAGTATCGGGTCCAACTCCTTTTCCTCCCAAGATTTGAATGGCTCTATCAATCACATTCAATGCCATGTTGGGTGCTACAATTTTAATCATCGCTATCAAATCCTTGGCTTCTTTATTTCCTTCTTTATCCATTTTATCAGCAGCCGAAAGTGTGAGCAATCGTGCTTGTTCTATTTCACATTGCGATTTGGCAATGTCATGACGCATGCTACTAAAATCATAAAATTTCTTTCCGAATGCTTCGCGTTCTAAGGTACGCTTTGACATTAGTTCCAAGGCATATTGCGCCATTCCTACTAAGCGCATACAATGGTGAATTCGCCCTGGCCCTAAGCGCCCTTGTGCAATTTCAAAACCTTTTCCTTCTCCGAGAATCAAGTTCTCTTTAGGTACTCTAACATTGTTTAGTACAATTTCTGCATGTCCTTCTGGAGAATCATAAAACCCTAAAACAGATAGGGGTCGAATAATTTCTAATCCTTCTGCGTCCATAGGAACCAACACCATGCTTTGTTGTTGATGACGATGGGCTGATGGATTCGTTTTCCCCATCACGATAGCGACTTTACAATGTGGGTCCATCGCTCCGCTAGACCACCATTTTCTTCCGTTGATGACATAATCGTCTCCATCTAAAACAATGGAGGTTTCAATATTGGTAGCATCGGAAGAAGCAACTTCGGGTTCTGTCATTAAAAATGCAGAACGAATCTCGCCATTCATTAATGGTGTTAGCCATTGTTCTTTTTGAGCATCGCTTCCATATTTGGCAAGCACTTCCATGTTTCCTGTATCTGGCGCAGAACAGTTAAAAATCTCAGAAACCCAGATTTTCTTTCCCATGATTTCTGCTAATGGTGCATATTCTAGGTTTGTTAAACCTGGACTTAAATTGCCATAGTCTTTTGGTAAGAAAAGGTTCCATAAACCTGCTTCGTTAGCTTTTTGTTTGAGTCCTTCAGTTTTAGTCCAACGTTTCCAAAGATTTTTTGGGTTTTGCTGAAAGGCATGAAACTCGGCTTCTACAGGAACAATATGTTCTTCAATAAACGCATTGAGTTTTGCTTGTAAGTCTTTTGATTTTTGTGAGTATTCGAAGTTCATAATTTAACTTGTCTGGTCGAGCGCAATCGAAACCTATTCTTTATTTTCTGATATGAAAAAGACCTCTCAACTGCGCTCGAGGTGACATTTTTAATTCAGTATTTATAATTCATCATCCCGCAATCATATATCCGCCATCTGCTGTATATACCCCACCTGTCATATAAGATCCTGCATCGGAAGCTAATAAGCATGCTAATCCAAGCATTTCTTCAGGCTGTCCCATGCGTCCGCTTGGAATGGTCTTTTCTATCTTGCTCAACAGTTTTTCATTCGTCCACAGCGCAGCACTAAATTTTGTTTGAATGAGTCCTGGACAAATGGCATTAGCTCTAATTCCGTGTTGTCCCCATTCTTTGGCCTGATTTTTTGTCATCATTAACAACGCAGCTTTGCTGGTACTATACAATCCCAATCCAAACCCTGGTGTTAGCGCTTCTACGGAAGCAATGTTGATTACACTTCCATTCTTGTTTTTCTGCATGTGTGGTAAGACCAAATTAGACAATGCCCAAGGTGCTTTGACGTTCACATCCATAATCTTATCAAAAATAGCAGGGTCAACATCTTCAATGGGTCCGAAAACAGGATTGATCGCTGCATTGTTCACTAAAATATCAATGCGTCCTAATTGTTTGATTGTTTCATCGACCAAGTTTTTACGCTGTACTTCTTTCCCAATATGACAAGCAATTCCAATGGCTTTTAACCCCTCTTTTGTCAATTCATTGACAACAGTATCACAAGCTTCTTGACTGCGGCTACTAATAACAACTTGCGCTCCTTTTTCGGCCAATCCCTTGGCAATGGCTTTTCCAATTCCCTTACTGGAACCCGTAATGATAGCTACTTTACCTTCTAGGCTATATTGTTGATTTGAGTTCATTAGATGATAGGTTCTGAGTCTTTTTTAATGGTGATTGATTCTGTATTTAACAGAATTTCTGATAACCCTGATGTTTTTGGTAACTCATACGTATAGAAATATTTCATGGTATGAATTTTACTTTCATAAAACTCCTTTGAATATTTTCCTCCTTTATTCAATGCCTTTTCTGCATTTAGCGCTATATCTAACCACGTCCAACTAATCAGAATTAAGCTTAAGAACTCCATAAAAATAGAAGCATCTGCCAAGTATCGTTCATAATCTCCTTTCATTGCATGCGGCATTAAATGTGCTAATACTTTTTGAGTGAGTTGTAATTTCCCTCCTAAGATTTGTGCGTAAGCTTGTAAACTTTCAACTGATGAAGCTTCTTGAATAGTCTTCATAATTTCTCCAGAAAGCAACTCCAATGCTTTTCCATTGTTCATAGGAACTTTTCGTCCTAATAAGTCTTGAGATTGAATTCCTGTAGTTCCTTCATACAAAGAAGAGATTCGAATATCTCTATAATATTGTTGCAGAATAAAATCTGTACAAAATCCATAGCCTCCTAGTACTTGCAATCCATTGTTTACCGCATGGGCTCCCGCTTCAGATGGGTAGGTTTTTACAATAGGAATAATCATTTCTAACAGTAAATGGTACTTTTCTTTTTCTTCTGGTGATGTTGCAGTTGCAATTAAATCGTAATACCTCGCTGCTAATAGTACCAAACTCATACTACCTTCGACAATCGATTTTTGTAGTAATAACATTCTACGAACATCGGGGTGATTAATAATGAGTGTTTGATTTTCTTCTGGGTTTTTCTTTCCGTCACTTGATAATTTTCTTCCTTGTGGACGCTCGTTCGCATATTGCAATGAAGCATAATAGGCGGCACAAGCGATTGCCGAAGCTCCTCTACCTACAGCAATTCTGGCACCGTTCATCATTAAAAACATATAGTGTAATCCTTTGTGTGGTTCGCCTACAAGCCAACCTCTACAATCATCTGCATCCCCAAATCCTAAGTGTGTTGTACAATAGCCTCGTTGTCCTAGTTTTTGAAAATCAGCCACTGTAGTGACATCATTCGGTTCTAACTCACCATTTTGAGTTGGGCGATTCTTAGGAACTACAAATAAGGAAATCCCTTTGGTTCCTTTTGGCGCTCCTTCAATTCTTGCCAAAACCAAATGCACTATATTCTCTGTAAAATTATTATCTCCTCCAGAGATAAATATTTTTTGTCCCGTTATTTTATAAAAATCGTCATCAGTAGGAGTGGCTTTGGTCACAATATCGGAAAGAGAACTTCCAGCTTGTGGTTCTGTTAAGCACATGGTTCCTCCCCATTGACCTGAAAGCATATTAGGCACATACGTTTCGTTCAGTTTTTCATCTCCGAAATGAATAATAAGTTCTGCTGATCCTTGCGTTAACGCAGCATACCCTGGCAGGTGATTGTTGGCTGCATCTAATATATATATGGCAGCTGTATGAGTAGAAAAAGGAATTTGAAGTCCTCCTACTTCATAATCAAAAGGCGCAGAGATAAGTCCTAACTCACCTCCTTCATGCATCATGGTTTTTACTTGATCGTGAACAAATACTTTTCCATCTTTATGATATGCTGGATGTTCATCCATTTCTTTAAAATAGGGGAACAGCTCTCTATCAGCAAAGTTTTTTACTGAATCTAAAAACATGTCAAGCGATTCTTTATCGTGGTCTTGAAAACGTTCTCTGGAAAGTAATTCCTCTAGATTATGCACGTCATAAAGCATGTATTTTAATGTATCTACATCTACATACTTATCTGGCATTTTTGAGAATTTTTACAGTTGATTCTTAATTTTGATTAATTCGGCTTTTACTGCTTCTAATCTACTAATAATTTCGTTATTATTGACTATGCCTTCTGGGTTTTTCTTTAACTTTTGTTTGGCTCCTTCAAGGGTAAAGCCTCTTTCCTTAACTAAATTGTATATGATTTTGAAGTTGGAAATATCTTCTGGAGTAAATAATCTATTCCCTTTAGCGTTTTTTTTGGGTTTAATAATAGTAAATTCTTTTTCCCAAAAACGAATTAATGAAGTATTTACGGAAAAGGCTTTTGCCACCTCACCTATTTTATAATATCTTTTTTCTGGTAAATCTACGTGCATGTTTAAGCTTTAATCGTAGGATTGCCCTTCTTGTTCTGCCGCAATTTGCATTGCTAAAAACTCTTCTGGGGTTAAATCTCCATAATAGTAATAGATTGGATTTACTGCCCTACCGTTTTTATGTACTTCGTAATGTAAATGTGATGCTACAGACCTTCCAGTATTCCCAACATATCCAATTAAATCACCTCTTTTTACTTTTCTCCCTTTTCTTGTAGCAATTTTACTCATGTGTGCATAAATGGTTCTATATCCATACCCATGATCTATATATACTACTTTACCAAAAGTAGGGCTTCTACGTGCTAAGCTAACTGTTCCATTTCCAGATGCATAGATAGGCGTTCCTTTGGGTGCAGTAAAGTCCATTCCTTTATGGAATTTTCTAATTTTTAAGATTGGATGCATTCTGTATTTATACCCAGACGCCATCCACATTTTATCATTCTTTTTAATAGGTAGAATTGCAGGAATAGAGGCCAACATCGTTTCTTTTTCTTTTGCTAAAGCGACAATCTCATCTAAAGATTTTGATTGGACTGCCATCTGTTTTGAAAGCACATCAATCTTCTTGGTAATACTAGCCACTAACTGTGTATTGTCAAATCCTTCTAAATAATCATACCTATTTACGCCTCCAAAACCTGCTTTTCTTTGTTCATCAGGTATAGGGTTAGCTTCAAAATAAGCTCTGTAAATATTATTATCTCTTTCTTGCATCTGTTCAAGAATCTGAGACATTTCATTAACTCTCTTTTTCGTTAATTGTAAATTGAATTTCGCAAATTCTAACTCTCTTTCTTTTGCTAATTCATTGGGAGTTTTCAAAAATTGACTTAGTAAGATGAAGCCTATAAACATTAAAAGAGCACCTGCTAAAACTAGAATAATAGAGTTTTTATAAATATCACCTTTCTTCGTTTCAATCTTCCTGTAAGATAACGTATCAGAATCGTAATAATATTTTACTTTTGCCATACCACTAAATATGCTACTTTTGTGCTTTTAAGCTAGCTAAAATTATGTATAGTTTCAACTAGCAACTCACAAATCTACAAAATGTTTTATAACTCTTGTATTTAGTGATTTTTTTTAAATAGAATTTAACATCAAAGTTTTTAGTATAAAGACAATATAGCACATGAAATCTCAAGAAATTCGTTCGCAATTTTTATCTTTTTTTGAAGGGAAATCGCATGATATTGCACCCTCTTCTCCGATGGTTTTAAAAGATGATCCAACCCTTATGTTTACCAACTCAGGGATGGCGCCTTTTAAAGAGTTTTTCTTAGGAAATGCAGTCCCTAAAAACAGCCGTATTTCAGATACACAAAAATGTTTACGTGTTTCTGGAAAGCACAACGATTTAGAAGAAGTTGGTTATGACACCTATCATCATACCATGTTTGAGATGCTTGGTAACTGGAGTTTTGGCGACTATTTTAAAAAAGAAGCAATTACATGGGCTTGGGAATTATTAACAGATGTTTTTAAAATTGATAAAAACTCTTTATACATTACTGTTTTTGAGGGAAGTTCAGACAATGATAATCTTCCTATGGACCGTGAAGCATATGATTTTTGGAAAGCTATTATACCTGAAGATCGTATTCTAATGGGAAATAAAAAAGATAATTTCTGGGAAATGGGAGAGCAAGGGCCTTGCGGACCATGTTCTGAAATTCATGTAGATATAAGGTCTGAAGAAGAAAAAAGCAAAGTAGATGGGAAGACACTTGTAAATATGGATCATCCTCAAGTAGTAGAAATCTGGAACCTAGTTTTTATGCAATACAATCGTAAAGCTAATGGAACTCTAGAGGATTTACCAGCTAAACATATTGATACCGGAATGGGATTTGAACGTCTATGTATGGTGCTTCAAGGAGTTCAATCTAATTATGATACAGATGTATTCACTCCAATTATTAGAGAGATTGAAACTATTACTTCTAATGATTATGGAAAAAATGAACAAAGTGATATTGCCATTCGTGTGATTGCAGATCATGTTAGAGCAGTTGCTTTTTCTATTGCTGATGGACAGTTACCAAGTAATACTGGAGCTGGTTATGTGATTCGTAGAATTTTACGTAGAGCAATTCGATATGGCTTTACATTCTTAGACAAAAAAGAGCCTTTCATTTACAGGTTAGTAGATGTGCTTTCAAAAAAAATGGGGCAAGCTTTTCCAGAATTAAAAGCACAGAAACAACTTATAGAAAATGTAATTAGAGAAGAAGAGCATTCTTTCTTAAACACCTTAGAACAAGGATTAGTTTTATTAAATAGGATTATAGAAACATCAGATTCTAAAACTATTTCTGGAGAGAAAGCTTTTGAGTTATATGATACTTATGGGTTTCCTATAGATCTTACAGCTCTTATTTTAGGAGAAAAAGGGCTGTCTTTAGACGAAAAAGGGTTTCATGAAGAATTACAAAAACAAAAACAACGTTCTCGTGCTGCAAGTGAATCTTCTACCGAAGATTGGACAGTTTTAACAAACGATGTAGAAGAAGAATTTATTGGTTATGATTTATTAGAAGCGGATGTAAAAATCACACGTTATAGAAAAGTAGTTTCTAAGAAAGATGGTGAATTGTTCCAGCTAGTATTTAACATGACTCCATTCTATCCAGAAGGAGGTGGACAAGTTGGTGATAAAGGATATATCGAATCTCTTAATGGTGATGTGTTATATGTATTAGATACTAAAAAAGAGAACAATGTTATTATTCATTTCACTAAGAATCTTCCAAAGAAATTAGATCAAACATTTAAAGCAGTTGTTGATGAAAAACAACGTAATAGAACTGCTGCTAATCATACCGCTACTCATTTACTACATCAAGCATTACGTGAAATCTTAGGAACACATGTAGAACAAAAAGGTTCTGCAGTGCACTCTAAATATTTACGTTTTGATTTCTCTCATTTTTCAAAAATGACAGTAGAGCAATTGCGTGATGTTGAAAATTTTGTTAATGCTCGTATAGACGGAAAATTACCGTTAATTGAAAAAAGAAACACTCCAAAAGAAGACGCTATAGCCGATGGTGCTATGAGTTTATTTGGAGAAAAATATGGAGATACTGTTCGCTCTATTCGATTTGGACAATCTATCGAGTTATGTGGAGGAACACATGTTAAAAACACTGGTGATATATGGCATTTTAAAATTACTTCTGAGGGAGCTGTTGCAGCTGGCATAAGACGTATAGAAGCGATTACATCAGATGCTGTAAAAGATTTTTATTTTGAAAACAATCGTTCATTCTATGAAATGAAAGATTTATTAAACAATAGCAAAGAACCCGTAAAAGCATTACAAAATTTACAAGAAGAAAATACTGCTTTAAAGAAACAAATAGAGTTATTATTAAAGCAAAAAGCACAGAGTGCAACGGGTGAATTAAGAAATCAATTACAAGAAGTAAATGGTGTACAATTCTTAGCAACTAAAATTGATTTAGATCAAAATGGTATTAAAAATATTGCTTTTGCATTAGGTAAAGAGTATAAAAACCTATTTCTGTTTTTTGCGACTTCTGTAAAAAAAGACAAAGCAATGTTGACTTGCTATATATCTCCTGAATTAGCTGAAGAACGTGGTTACGATGCTGGAAAAGTAGTTAGAGAATTGGGTAAACTGATTCATGGTGGCGGAGGAGGTCAAAACTTTTTTGCAACTGCAGGAGGTAAAAACCCTGGTGGAATTCCTAAAGTATTAGAGAGAGTGAAAGAGTATATTGTTTAGAAAATGAATCTCCAAACTCAAATACCTATTCAAAAAGAATCTAGGAATCCTATTTCTTATGATTCAAAGATATTATTATTAGGTTCCTGTTTTTCTGAGAATATTGGCGATCTTCTATCTTATTATAAATTCCAAGTAGCCCAAAACCCTTTTGGTATTTTGTTTCATCCAAAGGCCATTGAAAACTTGATCATTCAAGCAATAAATGAAACGGTCTATTCTGAAGAGCACCTTTTTTTCTTAAATGAGCGTTGGCATAGTTTTGATGCGCACTCTAATTTAAGCGATTCTTCTAAAGAAGGCACACTTATCGAGTTAAATAATGGCATAAAAGTAGCCAATCGTAATTTACACTCTGCCACACATATTGTTATTACTTTAGGCACAGCATGGGTATATAGACATATTGAAAGCGATTCTATTGTAGCAAATTGTCATAAAGTTCCTCAAAAAAAATTCTTAAAAGAACTACTTTCTATAGAGAACATTGTCATGAGTTTAGAAGCAATAGTCTCATTAATTAAAAGTGTGAATAGAGAAGCTACTATTACTTTTACAGTATCACCTATACGTCATTTAAAAGATGGATTTATAGAAAACCAACAAAGTAAATCACATTTAGTTGCTGCAATTCATCAAGTAGTTGATGGAGGACGAACTTCTTCATATTTTCCTTCGTATGAAATTATGATGGACGAATTACGTGACTACCGTTTTTATGCTGATGATATGATTCATCCTAACAGAATTGCCATTCAATATATATGGGAAAAGTATTCAAATACTTGGATTTCTGAAACTTCAAGGAATACTATGCTTGCTATTGAAAAGATTCAAAATGGATTGGCGCATAAACCTTTTAACTCGAAATCTGAAGCACACAAAGGATTTTTAAGAAACTTAGAAATGGATATTCAAAAACTTCAGGAAAAATATCCTTTCATTACTTTTTAAAAAATACGTCATTTGGCGTATTGATATCTCTTTCTAAATTATAGACTTTTGAAGTATTACTTTTTAAATTATAATTATGAAAAAATTAATGTTACTGCTTGTTTGCTTTACGCTAATAATTGCTTGCAATACTTATGGAGAAAAATTAGAATACAAGAAAACCGAAGTATATTATACAAGTAAGGTATCTAAAGAAGAGGCTCAAAAGCTAGGAAACTATTTAGTCTCTTCAGAATTTGCTGATGGAAATAATAAGTCGGTTCAACTAACCAAAGGCGACAATGGAAATTATGTTTTTAGAATGGTTACCACAAAAGAGGCTTCAGAAAATAAAACCTATGAAACTTTATTTAAAATTTTTAGCAAACAAATTTCAGATTCTGTTTTTAATAAGGCTCCTGTAGATTTTCATGTCTGCAATAATACTTTTAAAACCTTAAAAATAATTCCTTTTAATGATGAAACAGCAAGGTGAATTATTAGCACACTGGCAATACAGTACCAAAATGTGGGATGAATTTGTAACCATTGAAAAAGGAAATAAGAAAGAGGATAACATTTATTTTGGTATTGGTATTCTAATTATTGCAAGTTTAGGGCTCATGTTTTTCAGAAACACGAGTTTTTGGGGCGGATTAGTTTTTGCAATCCCCTTTGCAATTGTAATTCCTTGGCTTCGAATGAAATTTAGTTATACATACTTAAAAAAAGGAAGCAAAAATCCAGAAGTAAAAATATTTTATGATACCCTTTGGATTAACCAAAAGAAAATTGAGTTAAGAGGCGATAGAAAAAGAATAAAATCATTAAAAGTTATATCAGCAAAAAATGATTTAAAACTATTAGAATTCGATGTGCAATGGATGACCGCTAAGGGTCCAACCAATGATGAATTCCGAATTTTAATTCCCAAAAGCGAGCTTGAGGAGGTAGAAAACCTCATACAAAAGTTGTCTTAATTTATGATTCCCTCAGAAAAATACGTCAAATGACGTATTTTTTTTTACTTCATTGTTAATGACATTTGTAGAGTAATCTAAAATTAAAAAAATGAAGCTTTTAAATAAATTTAGTCTCCTGATATTTGCCGGATTAATAATGCATGCATGTACAACTAACAATCAAACAACATCTGGCTGCGCAACTGAATGCTCCTATACATTAGCTTCAGGAGAAACTGCTGGAACTGCTCCAACCTCTCTAGAAGGAACTCATAGTTTAGCATTTGACTATGCACAATCTGGTTCGCCATTTACAAATGGAACTACAGCTACTTTTACTTTAGCAAATAACGAATTAACAGTTGAAGTTTCAGGAATGGACTGTATTGTATTAAAGAATCCTGTTCAAACAAGTCCTAGTGAATATACATTTAAAGATGATTGCAGAGACAATCTAGCTTATGCAGTATCATCTAATCAATCTGGAGGATTGAATGAGATTAATGTTCAATCATTATCTAATAATTGGTTCGGCCAATTTAAATAACGTTTAACGATTGTTTTTTAGGGTTACAGATGGTTGGTGTTTTCTAGAACATAAGCCAACCATCTCCTTTAAAGCATCAAAAAAATTATACCTTAAAAAACAACAACCATGAAAAAAATAATTTACATTTTTATTACCGCTTTTCTATTTTCATCATTTAGTCATAGCCAAATAAACAAATACAATTTATCTTATAAAAATCTAAATAAAAAAGTTAGAAAAACGATCCAACACTATTATACTTATGATAAAAAAAGTGGTGGATTTGTAAAAAAATCTGTCTCTATAGATACGTATAATAACGATGGGTTTTTAACTGAAACCTATTATTTATATAACAGCTCTTATTCAAGTGGCTCTCCTACTAAAAAAGTATATCATTATAATAGTGATAACCAAATTACATGGATAGAAAATATTAGTGCAAAAAAAACAGAATACACTACTGATGTTAAATTTACGTACAATAGAAAAGGTCATTTGACTAAAAAAGAAAGCATTTATGAGAATGGCGATAAATCTTTTGTAAACTATCAAAACGATAATAAAGGAAGGATTGTAAAAATAGAAAATTACAATAAAAAACAAGTTCTATCTTCTGAAACCCAGATCACTTATAGAGGATCTAAAAGAACCGAAGTGAACACAACTTATAGCACGAAAGATGGTAGCATTAATGGAACCTATACCTCTGTTTTTAAAAACGATATAAAGATTGATTATGTATCTGAAAGTAAATGGAGTAATTCTAGGAGTAGCTATAAATATGACAAAAACGACAATTTAATTGAAAGCATCAGCAAAGGAAAAAAAACCTACACTTATCTATACAACTATGATTATGATGGAAAAGGTAACTGGGTAAAAAAACATTATAAGTCTAAGTCATATGACTCTTTCTATTTTAGAGAAATCATTTATAAGAATGATAAGATTACTGGTAGTACATCTTTTGACAGAAACTTTATTAACAAACATGCAAACTACGATAATGTAGCTGTTGTTCCTTTAAAAAAGAAAGAATACACCCCAACTACTAAAAAGAAAACTAATAACTATATGCCTTCTTTTAGATACAAAGAATGGACATATTCATTTATTAATATGAATAAAAAAGTATCTAGCCTATCTGGTACTGTAAAACTAGATGTGACAGACAATTCTCAAATGTCAATTGGATCTAATATTAAGTTAAGAATTAAAATTGATGGGAATAATGAAACCTCAGGTTCATACAAAGTTATCGATTACATTTCTCAATCTGACCAACATAAGTGGACCATCAAATCTGTAACTAAAAATGTGAACTCTACCCTGTACATTTTTAAAGAAAAGAAGCGTGTAAAAGGCATGAGTATTGATGGCTTATTGTTAATGGGTAGTGGAGAAAAACAAATCACATTCTATCTAATGTAAATGATTCTAACTATTTTAATAAACTACCCACCTTACTTATTACTATCCCTATTCATTTTTTCAAGTGTATTGGTACTTCTTTTTTATAACTCTTTTGAGAAACTTAAAAAAAGAGAATCCTTAAAAATAAATGCCATTTATGCTGAATTAGAATTGGAAAGAGGAATTTCTAACAAACTAAAGATTGTTCCCTCCGAGCTTGAAAAAATGAAGAAAGAAACCCATAAAAAATTCATGGGCATTCGAGTGGATATTATAAATATTGACTTTACTATTGGTGAGATTTTAAAATAGTCTTACCAAATCCTAAAAAACAACACATCATGAAAGCTATAAAATTATTATTGATTTTTATTGTATTCTTTTCTTTACATAAAACCTTTTCTCAACAACAGCAAATAGATAAAATTAAAGCACAATTAACAAATACAAACCCTAACGATTCTCTGAAGATTAAAATGTATGGAGATTTAGGGTGGTACTATAGTAATATTTCTATAGACTCTGCTTTTAAATATAGCAAAATAGCACTTCGCCTATCTCAGAAAATCAACCATCAAAAAGGCATCGCGCAATCATATAATGATATTGGAATCATTCATTACAGAATTTCAGCTTTTGATTCTTCTATTGTTTACTACAAAAAATCTTTAGAGTTAAGGATACAGCAAAAAGATAGCATAGGGATTGCTAGTATTTACAATAAAATTGGTATTGCTCAAAATCAGCTTTTTAAATTAGACTCAGCTATATATTATACCCTAGAGTCTCTTAAAATTTACGAAGGATTAAAGCTCACAAAATACGTTGCTGTAAACCTAAATAATATTGCAAACTTATACAGAGATACTAAACAGTATAATAAAGCCTTAGAAAAACATCGAGAAGCATTGTCTTTAAGAAATACTCTAAACGATAATGCTGGTAAAGTACAGTCTTATGTTGGCATTGGTAATATCAATCTCTTTTTAAAGAATATTGATAGCGCCAAAATATATTATAAAAAAGGAATTGATCTTGGAGAACAGCTGAATCTAAGAAGAGAACTTTCTACATGCTATAATAACTTAGGAAATATTTACAAAAATGAAAACGATTTTAAAACTGCAATTAAGTACTATGATAAAGCATTTATTATTAGAAAACAGTTAAATGACAACTACGGTTTGGCTAGTGTTGCCTTGAATTTAGGTGATATATACCTTAGAGAAAGAAAATTTAAACAAGCTGATGTAAAGCTCTATGAAGCACTTGGTGTGGCTACAAAAATTAATGCTAAAGAATTAATTCAAAACACTTATAGAACATTTGAGCAAGTGAAAGCATATCTTAATCAACCGGATAGTGTAGTGTATTATCAAGAGCAGTATATCATCTTACAAGACTCATTACTTAATGAAAAAATAACTTCTCAGGTTTCTCAATTTGAAACAAAATATGAAACAGAAAAGAAGGAAAAGGAAATCTTACTTCAAAGAGAGCAAATTTTAGCCAATGAATTAGTCATTAAGAATAGAAATATGTATGCTGTTCTATTAAGCTCTGCCCTTATTTTAGTAGCTCTTTTTTCTTTTGGGGTTTATAGAAAAAATCAATTTAAGAGAAAACAGCTTCAAAAAGAGTTAGACTTAAAAGATGCTTTAACTACGATAAAAACTCAAAACAGGCTTCAAGAACAGCGTCTTCGTATTTCTAGAGACTTACATGATAATATTGGCTCTCAACTTACTTTTATCATTTCATCAATAGATAATTTAAAGTTTGCAACAAAAGATGCTTCTCTTACTTTAAAAGAAAAACTAAATAGCATAAGCACTTTTACTTCTGATACTATCTTTCAACTAAGAGATACTATTTGGGCAATGAATAAAAATACGATTACACTAGAAGATTTACATACAAGAATCTTGTCTTTTATAGAAAAGGCTAAAAATGCAACAGAGAATATTGAATTCTCATTTAACCAAAAGATCAAAGAACCTCTAGATTTTTCGTCCTTAAAAGGAATTAATTTGTTTAGGGTAATCCAAGAAGGCATCAATAATGCAATAAAATACGCAGAGGCTACTAATATTAATATTATAATTTCAAAAGAGAATAATCAAGTGGTTATTTCTATCATAGATAATGGAGTTGGTTTTAATATGGAAAAGATTACTTTAGGAAACGGCTTGACTAACATGGAAAAAAGAATGAGTGAAATTGGAGGTACTCTAAAAATCAATTCTGAACCGAAGCAAGGAACTACTATTCAAATTATTTGTAAATTGTAGCGACTGACTTAACTTTTTTTGATGAAAAGGATCCTTTTTTATATTCTTTTATGGTTTCCTATAGTTTGCTTTTCGCAAACTCCAAATTATCTAGATAGTATTCTTAGTTTAGAAACTAAAGTCTCTAGCGATTCCTTCCTTAAGATCGTGTTAGAGATTGAATATGATAAAGCACTAATCAATTCCAAAAAATACTTAGAGCTCTCAAAAAAAGCCGAAAGGATCGCACTTAATTTAGGAGATCAAAAATTAATTGCTGATTCGTATAAAGCTTTGTCATTAGCTTATCACTTCTCCTCAAAATTTGACGTTTCCTTTGATTATACATTAAAGTCAGCAAAAATTTATCAAGAATTAAACGATATGGTAAACTATGCCAGTTCCTATACAGATCTTGGCTGGAAAATTAAGAATAGAGATTTGCAAAAAGGGCTTTTTTATATGCAAAAGGGGATAAAAATTCTTGAGAAAGAAAAAATTAGTTCATGGCATCTTATTGGTGCTTATAATAACTTTGGCGTTTTACAACAAATGTCTGCCAAATTAGACAGCGCTTATTATTACCATAAGAAGTCATTAGATTTAGCTATTACTCATAATGATAGCATTGGAATCCCTTTTGCACAGACACATATTGCCGAAGTGTATATGAAGAAAAAAAAGTTTGCTTTGGCAAATCAATATTTTAATGATGCATTAACTATTCGGCAAAAAAGAAATGACACTTATGGAATCGCTGATAGTCAACTTTACTTAGGAGATTTATATTTTGTGCAAGGAAATTTTAAAAAAGCAATTCAATATTATACTAAAGGAGAAGAGTTTGCCACTAAACATCATTATTTCCCATTAAGAAAATATGCCTTAGAATTTCTTTATAAAAGTTATGATAGCATTTCGGATCTAAAAAAGGCTTTCTTTTATTATAAGACATTTAATAAGCTAAAAGACAGCATCTTAAACAAAAACACTAATACTAGAATTGCAGAATTAGAAATACAATTTCAAACCTTAGAAAAGGAAAAAGAAATTGCAAAACAGAAAGAAAAGTTATTAGAAAATGAATTGACTTTAAAAACCAGAAACTTATATACTCTTTTACTAAGTGCTGCCTTCATCATTTTAGGAATAGTATCTCTAGGAGTATATAGAAGAAATCAGTATAAGAGAAAACAATTGGTCAAAGAATTGGCATTAAAAGATGCGCTAGCTACCATTAAAACACAAAACAGACTACAAGAACAACGTTTAAAAATATCTAGAGATTTACATGATAATATTGGCTCACAACTTACCTTTATTATCTCCTCCATCGATAATTTAAAATATGCTTCTAAAGATTTTAACACAACATTTAAAGAAAAACTTTCTACCATAAGCACATTTACTTCTGATACCATATTTCAATTAAGAGATACTATTTGGGCGATGAATAAAGGAGAAGTTTCTTATAAAGATTTTCATTCTAGAATAATCGCTTTTATAGAAAAAGCAAAAGTAGCTACGAGTACTATTGATTTTAAAATTGAAAACTCGGTACAATCAGCTTTTTCATTTGAATCCATAATTAGCATCAATTTATTTAGAGTAGTTCAAGAAATTATTAACAACTCAATGAAGCATTCTAATGCTAGTATGGTTCGTATAAACACAAACGAAAAAGAGCACTTTTTAAATATAGAAATAAACGACAATGGGGTTGGCTTTAATATCAAAGAAGTAGCATTAGGTAATGGTTTAAGAAATATAAAAAAACGAATGAAAGAAATAAATGGAACAGTGTCTATTGAATCGGAGTCAGGTAAAGGAACAAAGATTGTTCTTATGCTACCTATGAAAAATACGACAAATGACGTATAAATTATCTTTTATAAAAAAGTATCTTTAACAGATAAACCTGTATATGAAACTTAAAGTTTGTATTGCCGAAGACAATTACTTCTTAGTAAAAACTATTAAAGAAAAACTTTCTTTTTTTGATGATATTGTTATTAAATTTCATGCCAATAATGGTGCCGAATTGGTTGGTAAACTGGAAGAAAACAGCAATGTAGATGTGGTTCTTATGGATATTCAAATGCCAGAAATGGATGGAATTAGAGCCACAGAAATTATAAAGAATAAATATCCACAGATAAAAGTAATTATGCTCACTGTTTTAGATGATGATAATTATGTTTTTGAAGCGATTAAAGCTGGCGCCAATGGATATTTACTTAAAGAAGTAAACGCAGAAAACTTGTACAAGAGTATTCAAGAAGTCATAAACGGAGGTGCACCTATGACGCCAAGTATTGCGTTAAAAACTTTAAACTTATTACGCAATCCTCTTATTAGTAATGAAAAACAAGATGTTGAAAAAATCAAACTTTCAAAAAGAGAAACCGAGATTCTCATACAATTAAGCAAGGGACTAAATTATCAAGAAATTGCAGAAAATTTAATCATATCGCCTTCAACAGTTAGAAAACATATAGAAAATATATATAAAAAACTACATGTTCATAATAAATTAGAGGCTGTTCTAAAAGCTCAAAAAAACAATCTTATTTAAAAATATTTTGTACATTTAAACTCCTCAATTAGTTATATGTTACAAAAAGTCACAATTGGTATCGTTACTGGAGCAGTCATAGGAATTTTTATGACTTCATTCTTTCTACCCGTGAATACTCCTATCGTCGAAATTTTCTTAACTAAAATTACAGCTACTTCGATGGTCACCGGTCTCTTTTGTGGAATTTATGCTTTTTATTCTAAATCTAAGCTACAAGTTTTCTTAATTTCAATTATGATTGGAATGGCTGTTTTCTTTTTGAAGTATTTGATTACAGGACACAATTTTGACCCTCTAACGATGGGAGCCTTTACTGGAGCTTTAATTGGAGGCGCTTTTGCTATTATAAGAAAAATCACCTATTCTATTAAAGTATATAAACGTTTAGAAAAACTTAAGAAATCTGGGTTTAACAATTATAGTTAGAGCTGTTGGGCAACATTTTGCCATGGTCCTCCATTTATAACATCTAATCCATTTTTTACAAGAAATTCTTGAGCAGCACCACTTCTTCCTCCACTTTTACAAACTGCTATAATCGGTTTATTAAACGATTTAATCTTATCTAAGTTTTCGGGAATTGTATTTAAAACGATATGTTTAGAACCGTCTATATGACCTTCATCCCACTCCATTTGAGTACGAACATCAAGTACAATCGCTCCTTTTTTCAAATACTCTTTTATCTCTTGTGAATTATCTTTTTGATTAAACATCCCAAATAAGCTCATGTAAATTTATTCTTTAATTTGTATTTATAAAATTTTATGGGGCTGTAAAACTACATATTTTTAATGAGGGCTTAAAATCTTGTGTGTAACATTTTTATCATATAAGCTACATATAATGTATAATCTTTAAATTGTATTGCTATGAGTTTTGGTGGATCTGTAGGGGCGATGATATCTAGTATCAAAAATAATAAGAGAACTAGACCAAGTGCCTTTAAAAAATTAAAAGAAAGTGGTGTAGAATATACTATTAGGACAGAATTGCATTTTGACAAAAAATCGAGTCCAGAAAAGTTACGCAGAATTAAGGAGAAAATTAAAAAAGAACAGCAGGTTGCTTTTAGAAAAAAAGTAATCCTGTTTAGTCTAGTTTTAGTAATTTTTATTCTTGTGATTAGCTTTGTTAAATTTTAAGCATAAAAAAAGCTCTGATTTCTCAGAGCTTTTTAGACAAGATAAATTCTTATTTCTTTAGCGCTTCTTTTATTACTTTCATTGCATCCACTGCTTTAGATCTTTTAGCTAAATCTAATGCTGTTAATCTGCTTTTATCAGATCTTGTTTTCAATTTTGCACCATTTTTAATTAAAAGCTTTGCAATTTTAGCTTTGTTGTGTCTAGCAGCAAACATTAACGGTGTTAAGCCATTAGATTTTGTGTTTACATTTTCACCTGCTTCAATTAAAGATTTAACTGCTTCGTAATTTCCCATTTGAATCAATTTACAGAAATTGTTCACCTTATAAGAATAAGAAGTAATCTCTAAATTTTTTGAATTTGGAAATTCAACAACAGAGGTTGCATTGATTGAGCTAACTGCAAAAAGACATGCGATGATTGGTAAAATTAATTTTTTCATGATTGTAGGATTTAAGTTATTTGTTATATTCTAGTAGACTGACAAAAAAAGATAATGTTTCACTCCCTACCATTAATTAACAAGCGTTTAACAGTTCCTTAATATATTTTGGGAATCTTATCTTAAAAACTGTTAAGAAAATCGTTTTCGTAGAATTATTTTTAACATACTTACTTCTCCCATGAAAGCTTTGTATATTTATCACTTAATTTTTTACAATGTCAAAAAAAGTAATTTTATTAATTTTAGATGGCTGGGGCATCACTCAAGATCCAAAAGTATCTGCCATATACAATGCAAAAACACCTTTTATTAACTCTTTATATCATAAATATCCTACTGCCGAATTAAGAACTGATGGAGAACATGTAGGATTGCCAGAAGGACAAATGGGAAATTCTGAAGTAGGTCATATGAATTTAGGTGCGGGTAGAATTGTATATCAAAATCTAGCTAAAATTAATATTGCAACTAGAGAAGGCTTATTAGCTAAAGAAAAAGAATTAGTCGCTGCTTTTACCTATGCAAAAAAGAATCATAAAAAGGTGCACTTACTTGGTTTGGTTTCCAATGGAGGAATTCATTCTCATATAGAGCATTTAAAAGGATTATTAGATGCTGCTGCCACACATCATTTAAAAGATGTATTTGTACATGCTTTTACCGATGGAAGAGATTGCGACCCAAAGTCTGGAAAATTTTTCATAAATGATTTACAAGATTATATGAAAAAGAGCACAGGGAAATTAGCGAGTATTACAGGTAGGTATTATGCTATGGATAGAGATCAAAGATGGGAACGTGTAAAATTAGCTTACGATGCAATGGTACATGGAGTGGGTTCGTATGCTACAAATGCTGAGAAAAGCATTGTAGAGAGTTATGAAAATGGCATTACTGATGAATTTATTAAGCCCATTATTATGGTAGACGAAAAAGGGGTGCCAGAAGCTACTATTCAGAAAGATGATGTTGTTATTTTCTTTAATTTTAGAACAGATAGAGGACGACAATTAACTGAAGTATTAAGTCAGAAAGATAATCACGAATATAATTTACATAAGCTTCCTTTGTACTTTGTTACCTTGACTAATTATGACGAAACATTTAATAATATTCGTGTCATTTACAATAATGATAATATCGAGAATACTTTAGGTGAAGTTTTAGAAAAGAATGGAAAGTCTCAAATTAGAATTGCCGAAACTGAGAAGTACCCACATGTTACTTTTTTCTTTTCGGGAGGTAGAGAAAAAGAATTTATAGGTGAAAAAAGATTACTATGCCCTTCTCCAAAAGTGGCTACTTATGATTTAAAACCCGAAATGAGCGCTTATGAAATTAGAGATGCTATTGTCCCTGAATTAGAAAAAGGAGAAGTAGATTTTGTTTGTTTAAATTTTGCAAACGGAGACATGGTAGGTCATACAGGAGTTTTTGAAGCAGCTGTAAAAGCATGTGAAACGGTAGACACTTGCACAAGAGACGTTGTAACTACTGCTTTAGAGAATGGTTATACAACCATTCTTATCGCAGATCATGGAAATTGTGAGACTATGATTAATCCTGATGGGACACCACACACTGCTCATACAACGAACCCGGTACCAATTATTTTAATTGACCATGATTTAAAATCAATAAAAAATGGTGTTTTAGGAGATATTGCACCTACTATTTTAGATTTAATGAATGTGAAACAACCTGTAGAGATGACACAAAAAACACTTTTATAATATGAAAAAGACACTTCTTTTACTATTGTTTTGTATCTCATTGACTTCTGTAAGCAGTCAAAAAAAACAGGATAGAAATGGCAATTTAATAGGATATATTCAAAAGTCAGATTTCCAGAATCAAAAGTTCAAAAGTTGGTTTGAGCCTAACTATGACAAGTATCAGCCAAATGAAAAAATAATCAAGAAAATAAAAAAGAACTTAAAGAACATTACTATAAAATCTTTTGTTGGGACTTGGTGTCATGATAGCAAAAGGGTAATCCCTAGGCTGTATAAAACTTTAGAAATGGCTGGTTTTGATTTTAAGAACAATGCTAAAATGGTAGGGATTACAAGAGGCAAGAAAACACCAGATAATTTACAAGAAGGTTATGATATTAAACATACACCTACAATTATTTTTTACAAGAATGGAAAAGAAATTGGTCGTTTTGTAGAACACGCTAGGCAAACTTTAGAGAAAGATATTTTAAAGATTTTAAAAGGTAAAAAATATAAGCATTCTTATCAGAAGTAAATGACTAAAAAAAATCAATTAAAAATAGTATCTTGGTCGTAATTGATCCTGTTTCTCTATATTTAAATCAGGTAGTTTCATTAAAAAATCACTTTAACAATACATATTATGAAAAGAATTCTCTTTGTTTTAGCTATTTGTATTTCATTCTCAATTGCTGCTCAACAAAAAAAACCTGCAACAAAAGATCAAAGTGGTAACTTAATTGGTTATGTTAAAAAATCTTCTTTCTTAGATAAAAGCTACAGCAGATGGTTTACAAAAAACTACAATGCATATAAAACCGAAAAAGCGACCATTGAAAAGATCAAGAAAAAAATTAAAAAGTGTAAAATAAAAGGATTCTTAGGAACATGGTGTGGAGATAGTCGTAGAGAAGTGCCTAAATTGTACAAAATTTTAGAACAAGTCGATTTTAATATGGACAACCTAGAAATGGTTTCCTTAGATCGCAGAAAAAGCACACCAGACAATCTACAAAAAGGTTATAATATTGTAAGAATTCCTACATTTATTTTCTTTAAAAACGGAAAAGAAATTGGCCGTTTTGTAGAATATTCTAGAGAAACATTAGAAAAAGATATTTTAAGCATCCTTACTACAAAAAGCTATAAACACTCGTATCAAAAATAACTATGATTCCGAGAAACCATTTAATCATTGCTATAGATTTTGATGGAACTATTGTTGAAGATGCTTACCCAGATATTGGAAAACCTAAAATCTTTGCATTAGAAACCATCAAAAGACTACAAGCTGATGGTCATCGTTTGATTTTGTGGACCTATAGAAGTGGACGAAAGCTACAAGAAGCAGTAGATTTTTGCACCAAGAATGAGATTGATTTTTATGCTGTAAATAAAAATTACCCAGAAGAAGATTTTGACAATAAAATTAGCAGAAAAATTAATGCCGACTTATTCATAGACGACAGAAACATTGGGGGCTTTATTGGATGGACAGAGATTTACAAAATCATCTATAACAAAGAGCCTGAAATCCCTAAGAGAAAAAAAGGTTTTTTTTCTAGGTTGAGGTAATGCTCTTTCCTGTTTTCATTTTAGAATTTAAACTATCTTTGCGCTTTATTTATAGTAATGATTGTAGTAAAAACAAGAGAAGAGATTGAAATAATGCGCGAAAGTGCATTGGTCGTATCTAGAACATTAGGAATGTTAGCCAGTGAGGTAAAACCAGGTGTAACAACTTTACATCTAGATAAGCTTGCCGAAGAATATATCCGTTCTCAAGATGCAATTCCTGGTTTTTTAGGATTATATGATTTTCCTAATACGTTATGTATGAGTCCTAACGCTCAAGTAGTACATGGTATTCCGAATGACAAACCTTTACAAGAGGGAGATATTATTTCTATAGACTGTGGTGCTGTAAAAAATGGTTTTTATGGCGATCATGCCTATACCTTTCCTGTAGGAGAAGTAACAAAAGAGATTCAACAATTATTACAAGTGACAAAGGAAAGTCTCTATGCTGGTATCCGAGAATTAAAGTTGGGGAACCGTGTAGGTGATGTAGGTTTTGCTATTCAGCAGCATTGTGAAAAACACGGATATGGTGTTGTCAGAGAACTGGTAGGACATGGTTTAGGCAGAGTGATGCATGAAGACCCTGAAATGCCTAATTATGGGAAAAGAGGTCGTGGTAAAAAATTTGTAGAAGGAATGGTAGTTGCCATAGAGCCTATGATTAATTTAGGAACTCATAAAATCAATCACTTAAGTGATGGTTGGACCATTTTAACTAGAGATGGAAAACCGAGTGCTCATTTTGAACACGATGTAGCCATTGTTGATGGAAAACCCGAGTTACTTTCTACATTTAAATATATTTATGATGCGCTTGGCATTAAGAGTGATGAAGAAGACATATTTAGACAAAAGCCATTGGTTGTATAATTGGGATTCTTTAAAATCATATTAAATACCATACCACGTCCATTCTTAATTAAAATTAGTTATTGGGTCCGTCCATTTGTAGCTTTTTATTTAAAAGGAACTACTTATACAGATCCTATAGACGGAAAAAGTTTTCGTAAATTCTTGCCTTATGGATATGGCATCCAAAGGCCCAATGTTTTGGCTCCAGGTACACTATCGTTAGAACGACACAGGTTATTATGGCTGTATTTAGAGAATGAGACTAACTTCTTTGCAAAGAAAAAGAAAGTATTACATATGGCGCCAGAGCAATGCTTTTTAAAACGCTTTCAAAAGTTAAATCACGATTATATTACAGCAGATTTATATTCGCCCATTGCTGATGTAAAAGCAGATATTTGCGCATTACCATTTGAGGATAATTCTTTTGATGTGATTTTTTGTAATCATGTATTGGAGCACATTCCAAACGACACAAAAGCCATGCAAGAGTTATATAGAGTTATGAAACCTGGTGGTTTTGGAGTGTTTCAAATCCCTCAAGATTTATCTCGAGAGCTCACTTTTGAAGACAATTCTATAACCGACCCAAAAGAGCGTGCAAAAATATTTGGCCAGTATGATCATGTAAGAGTATATGGAAGAGACTATTTCGACAAACTAAGAAGTATTGGGTTTACTGTTAAAGAAGTTGATTATACCAAAACAATTTCTCCTGAATTCACAAATAAATATCGTTTAATGAAAGGAGAAATATTACCCGTAGTCTTTAAAAACTTATGATAAAGGCTACTTATAGATTTAAGCATTCCCTATAACTCCTTATTAGAATTCAAATCTAAAAATTTAATGCCTTTTTGTAATACTATAGAATTTGGTATGGTAATTTCGTTTCCTTCATCTGTCAATAGTAAAACATAGAACCCAGTAATATTATGTACAGTTCCTTTAAAATCAAACTCCTTATCTAAAATTTTTACATAATCTCCAATTTTTAACGGGTGATAGAAAAAAATAATAATACTGGCTGTTAAGTTAGACAGTAGAGACCATTGTGCGAAAAATGCAATCCCAAGAATTGCTATTATAGAAGATATAAAAACAGATAAACGCTCTAAATCTATCCCTAGAATTACGATAATTGCAATAAAGAAAATGAGATAATAGAGAAAATAGAAAGTGTTCAATACTACTTTCTTTCTATTGGGTTCTAGTTTTTTTACAAGTGTAATTTTTTTGGTTACTTTTTTTGTAATAGCCATTATTAGAATTAATGACAAAAGTGCCCCAGCAATAAAAATTATTTGAATTTTTGTATCCACAATAAGAATTTTAGTTTTATCAAATTTAGAAGTTTTAACAATACAAAATTAAATTTTAAATAATCTTACCTTGTCTTATTTAGAAGAGTAGGCTAAGAAATATACTAATCCATATTTGAATACTCCTTTAATTCTCCATTCTCATCAGCATAAATTAAAATGACTTCTAAGCTTGGTTTTAATGCTAAAAAAGTTTTGGTTCTTTCTAAACCCATGGCCATAAAAGCAGTTGCATATGCATCTACATCTGCGCAATCTATATTTGCAATTACTGTAGCCGCTAGCAAATTACTTTCTGTTGCATATCCTGTTTTTGGATTAATGGTGTGCACATACTTCTGCCCATCTGTAGCAATTCTAAACTTTCTGTAATTTCCAGAACTTGCCATAGATTTATCTTGTAATTTTAAGTACGTATATGCAGACCGAGAACCGTCTGTCTCTGGGTTCTCTAATTGCACAGTCCAAAGTTTACCGTTAGCTTTAATCCCTCTAGTTCTAATTTCTCCTCCAATTTCTATCAAATAATTTTGCACTTCATTAGTTTCTAGAAAACGCCCAATCACATCTATACCATATCCTTTGGCAATTGAATTAAAATCAAAGTAAGTCTCCGAAAATTCTTTGATTACTTTATTCTCTTCAATTTTCACCTTATTAAATCCTACAAACTGCATCAACGTAGCTACTGTCGTAGAGTCTAAATCATTTAAGCCTTTTTTGGGTCCAAATCCCCATGCGTTTACTAAATCGCCAACTGTAGGGTCAAAATAACCATCTGTCTCTTTATAAATACGTTCCGATTTTTTAAAAACTTCTTTAAATAACGCATCGACCTCTACTCCTTTTTCGCCGTTATTGATTTTTGAAATATCAGAAGTAGGTATGTAGGTAGATAGCGATTTATTTACATCCTTAAAAAGATTATTAATCTCTTCTTGATAATTATCACTTCCAAAATATATAATAGAGTAAGTGGTCCCAAAAACACTTCCTTTGAGTTTAATCGTTTCTTTTTTCTCACAAGAACAAAATAGAAGAAACGCAAAAATGAGCGCTGAAAAACGTAGTGAATTCATACAAAACAATTTGTCTTACAAAGATACTATTTAAAGTTCTCATAAATTGCTCATAAATTATTGTTAATCCAAGTTTTTGTGCCTACATTTTTTTTAACTTTGTAGCTCTCTTAATTTAATGACTTATAAAAATGAAGAAACTAGTACTATTAGTTGCAACAATAATTATTACTACCTCATGTGTTTCTAAAAAGGACTACGCTAATTTAGAAGCGAAGCACAAGAAAACAAAAGATGAGTTGGTTGCAGTAAAAAACAGCTTAACAAAATGCTTAATCGAAAAAGAAAAATTTGAAAACCAAATTACTGGCTTAGATAATACTATTTCTGAATTGAAAAAAGATAAAGCTAAAACTTTAGAGTATGTTGACAATCTTACAGTATTAACTAAAGGTGCTAACGAAAACATTAAAGAAGCGTTTACTCAGTTAGGAAAAAAAGATCAGTACATTAATAGAATTAGAGCTGCAGCTTCTAAAAAAGATTCTTTAAACCTAGTGGTTGCTTTCCATTTAAAGAAAGAATTAAAAGAAGGTATTGATGATGAGGATATAGAAATTAATGTAGAAAAAACAGTCGTTTTTATTTCAATCTCTGATAAATTATTATTTAAGAGTGGAAGTTACAACGTAACAGAAAAAGCGTATAAAGTTTTAGAAAAAGTAGCAACTGTAGTAAAAGGGCAACCAGAAATGGACATTATGATTGAAGGTCATACAGATTCTACGCCTATTAAAAACGATGTTATTCAAGATAACTGGGATTTATCAGCAAAAAGAGCCACGGCAATTACACGAATTTTACAATACAAATACGGTGTAAAACCAAGTAGATTAATTGCTGCCGGAAGAAGTAGTTATTTACCATTGGTAGAGAATGATACTCCAGAAAATAAAGCAAAAAACAGAAGAACTAAGATTATTATTATGCCTAAAATTGGTCAATTCTTTGATCTTTTAGAAAAGAAGGTAGATTAATCTATCCGTTCATTTAGATAAAAAAACGCCGCTAATAGCGGCGTTTTTTTATTATAATATCTCAATAAAATCTTCGAACGCTACATAGTAGGGTTGATTCTTAAAAATGGGAGACTCTACACTCTCTGCATTAGCAATACCTACTCCTGCAAACCATACTTTAGCTTTTTGTTTTTTGGCATGTTCTTTAAAAGTCTCCATCCAAAGTACATCATACTCTTCTGGGCTTTGAATATTATTGGTCGCCTTTACTAGTACAAAAATAGTTGGCTCCCCTTTTTTATATAAGACAAATTGAGGATGCCTTTTTAATTGACTATTGACTGCCTGAAACTCATAGCCCATAGCTTCCAATTTTTTTCCAACAATATTCATGGCAAGGTTATGCAACTCTTGCTCGGTTAAAGGTTGTAACATCCTACAAAAATACGACCTTAAAAGCTTTCTTTGTCTATTTTTGAAAGACTTATTAACCTATGTTAATTTAAAAAGATCATTATCAGATACTTATTTCTTTTTTGTACTTTAACAGGCATTAACTACCTATGATGTGATTCGTTTTTTTACGGATATCCGTCGGCAACTGATAATGATATGGGTGAGCAAAAAAAGTTAACCAATGATTAAATTTTTTAGACATATCCGTCAAAACTTAGTAACCCAAAACAAGCTTTCAAAGTACCTTTTGTATGCTATCGGAGAGATTCTTTTGGTGGTTGTAGGGATTTTGTTAGCACTTCAATTCAATGCATGGAACACCAACTCAAAAGAACTTGAGAAAGAAGAGTGGTACTTAAATAATTTCTTAGATGATATACATTATCAAACACAAACCTTAGATATTATTGAAAAAGAGTTTAATGAATCTATTCGAATTGCAAAATCAATTTTAAAAGAATATTATACAACAGGAGGTTTTCATACTATTGATAGTTTAAATGATAAGCTAAACCAGTTAATGTATGCTCAGTTTTTCCCTAATACAAATAACACCTACCAGGAACTAGTTTCTTCAGGTCAGTTATCCTTAATTAAAAACAATAATCTAAGTTTAGAAGTCATTGATTTTTATTTATACTCTGCAGATAATGAGGAGGTGTTTAGAAATGATATTGACAATATTTTTTATCCTCAAATTTATCCAGTTTTAAGCTCAGTTGTACAAGTAAATTTAGAAGATTTTTTAACCGACGAAAAAGACGATTACCTATTAAATCGACTCCCTACAATTTCTTCTTTAATTGAACAGAAGTTAAAAAATCCTTCCAAAAGATTGGCCCTTGAAAATGCCATCAAACTAAAAATTCTTATTCTTTCGGATCAATTAGCCATTATTAAGGAAACTCAAAAAGGAGCTATTGAATTAAACAAACTTCTTGAAGCAGAGTTAAAAAAACATAACCATGATTAAATTAATTTAGGTTTATTCTTGCATCACTTGTAAGCGGAATAAAACCAAAGTTAATATTTGTATATTTTCACTATATTTAATTAATATCTATTCTTTAAAATTCATATCAATGATGCGAACAATTTTAAAACCCATAACTTTTATTTTACTTTTAATAATTATGTCTTGTAACAGCTCCAAATCAACTACAAAAAAGACAGCAACTGATTATAAAAAGGAAGGATATACTATTGGCACCATAGTACCTATGGATAGTGGAAATTGTAGTTGGGTTATCTCAGATACAGAAAATGTAAAATATGATCCTACAAATATTAAAGAAGAGAAATTTTCTCGTTTTTCTACAAAAGAAATGAAAATTTACTTTAAGTTTTTGCCTTTAAAACAGCGTAATCGTTGTAAAGATACAAGTCCAATAGTACTTACAGATGTTATAGAATATACCGTTAAATAAAACATAGTATCGCTACTTTTTCTTATTGCGCCTGTTGTAGTTTTTATCGCCTCTGGTTTTTGGCTTTTTATACTTCTTAGCAATTTCTCTTCTATATGAACCTCCTTGATTGGTTTTTTTATTCTTTTCACTCTTTTCATGAAAAGCAGGTCCAGGCACATACTCTAAAGGCGTCCTATTTTTAGAAATCCCCTGATCTTCTTTAGGTCTTTCATCTTCTGTAAGCTGTTTCGAAATCTCTACCCCTTCAGGTAATTCCAACATTGGAATGGTATAATTCATTAAAGATTCTATCTCCTCTTTATATGCTAGCTCCTTTTCTGTTGAAAATAGCAGGGTTTGCCCTTCTTTTTCAGCACGACCAGTTCTACCTATTCTATGCATATAGTTTTCAGGAAAATCTGGGGTATCAAAATTAATGACATGACTTACCTCATCGAAATCCAAACCACGAGCCATGACATCGGTAGCAACTAAAATTCTATTGCTTCCTTCATCGAATTGACGAATAGAACGAATTCTATAATTTTGCGTTTTATTAGAATGAATCACACAAGACTCTGACCCAAAAGCTTCTTCAACTTCTTTAAATAATAAATCTGCACTTCTCTTATAAGCAACAAAAACCAATACTTTACTAAAGGTCTCTTTGTCTCTTAGTAAATGGTTTAATAAATTTACTTTGGTATAAAAATTAGGTACATTATATGCCTGTTGGACAATGTTATCTAAAGGTGTTCCACTTACTGCAATCGATACTTTTTTAGGATTCTTAAAAAAGTCGTTGATCAATTGATCTACATCTTGGGTCATCGTTGCAGAAAACATTACATTTTGTCTTCTACGAGGAAGTAAATCAAAGATGTTTAATAATTGAAAACGAAATCCTAAATCGAGCATAACATCTACCTCATCAATGACTAACTTTTGAATCGATTTTAACTTCAATACATTACTCAATGCCAAATCATACATCCTTCCTGGAGTTGCCACAATAATATCTTGACCTTGGGCAATAGCTTGTTTTTGTGTATTGATATTGGTACCACCGTACACCCCTAACACACGTACATTGATATAAGTTGCCAACTTTTCAATTTCCTCCACCACTTGTAATACCAATTCACGTGTAGGCACCAAGACCAATACTCTTGGCGTGTCTTGTTTTGAGTACTTTAAATCTCGAAGAATAGGGATCATGTAGGCAAAGGTCTTACCAGTACCTGTTTGCGCAATTCCTACTACATCCTTTCCAGAACGCACTACAGAAAAGGCCTGTTCCTGAATGGGTGTTGGATGTGTAAAACCCATCTCTTCAATACTATTTCTGAGTTGATTGGATAAGTCTAAATCTTCAAAAGTGGTCATTCACAAAAATTTTGACAAAGGTAAGTTTTCTAATATTGATGTAACTAAAAGATTTACAATTGATTATTATTTTTTTGTAACTTAACAGCACAGTTAACCACCCATGAGAAACTTTTATACCGCAATTCTGCTGTTAAGCTGTTTTATAAGCTTTTCGCAAGAAAAAAAATTAAGAGAATATTCGCATACCGATTTTTTAAAAATGATTGCTTCTGAAAAAGATTCCGTTTTTAAATTAAAAGATGCTTTTATCACTTTTACTGAAAAAGATTCGATTTTTGCTTATGGAAATGTTGAAGGTGACATTAAATTTACTTCTAATGACACCATAGAAATCAATAAAAAAATAGATCTGTTTAACGTTCATTTTGAGCATCAAAGGCTAGATGAGAAAGGCCAAGGATTTACTTATTTTGTCTTTAATAAAGATGTTCGCATTTACGATACAACTTCCCTAGTCTTTTTTAACTGTATTTTTAAAGGGAATCTAGAGATGGATACTAGTGTTTTAGGAAATGATCAGATTAATAAATTTGAGAAAAAGTATCCTAATTACGGCTCTGATATTGGTTTTTTTAATTGTACTTTTTATAAAAATACAAATATAGACATCGGCTCTATAGAATATTATTCTTCTATTCATTTTTATTTTTTTTATTCCAATTTTATCTCTAACTCAGAACTATCTATGGTAGAGCTTTACACCAATAGTATTAAAGATACTCATATAGATGAAAATATTTTTAATGGATCAGGGTATCTAAAAATTGGCGTTGACAATTCTAGTTTTACAAGTATTTATGGCAACGACTTTGGAACGTATCGGGTAGATTTATCAAAAGAATCATTTAATAGTTCTCAAATATATATAGTAGAAAAGAACATTTTTAATAGTCCTTTTTTATTACACATAAATGAGTTCAGTATTCATAATGTATATCGATGGAAACAATGGAAAGGAAAAGTACTGTCTGCTGGAGGATATGATCAATATTTAAAATATTTAATAGGAAAGAATAACCAATTAGATTACGATGACCTTTATAAAAGTGACACTGTTTTTAACAATTATAAAAATAAATACAAAATTGAGTTAACGGATTCATATAAATTTGAAATGCAACAATTAGGGCAGTTTTACGACTTTTACAAATTGCAACACGACTCTGATTATGCCAACCAAGTATATATAGAGTTTAAAGATTTAGAAACAAAACGATATGCTTTCTTGCACAAAAAAGAGCCTTCTTTTAATTCATTTTTTACCTGGAAAATAAATCAATTTTTAAAAATGTTTTCTGGATATGGAACCAATCCATCTTTATCAATTATTTTCTCTCTTTATGTAATACTCGTATTTGCTTTTGTTTATATGTTATTTCCAAATAGTTGGGAAACAGGCAAAAAAAATAAATTAATGAATCGACTTCGATTTTTTACCAAATACTTCCGTCAAAAAGAAGGGATAAAAGAAATTTATGAAGAGGAACAACAAGATGTTGTAATGTCTTATACAGAATTTAAGAAATACATGCACAGCAGTAAAAAAGAAATTCCTAGTTATTTCTTATGGCTTACCAAACCCATATACTATTTCTCTTCTTACAATTATAAAATGAAAGGGCGAATATTACAACATACCGACATTTTAAAAGGTCGTTGGGTTGACCTACCAAAACGAAGAAAAATATTTACGAGTCTTGTGATTGCTAGCTGGATTATTGGATTAATTATAGTTGATGTAGTCATTAAGTTTTTTAACGCTCTAATGCTGTCTATTAACACCTTTACCACCTTAGGCTTCGGAGAAATTCCTATTAAAGGCATCCCAAGATACTTAGCTATTATTCAAGGTTCTATTGGATGGTTTATGTTGACTATTTTTAGTGTTTCATTGATTTCTCAATTACTTAACTAATGAAAAAACAAAATAATTACGTCATTGCGAACAAAGTGAAGCAATCTCTTAAAATAAAACTACAATTAAACAGATTGCTTCGTCATTCGTTCTTCATTCCTCGCAATGACAAGTTGAAAAAGCTACTATTCCTTTTTACCATTGTATTTACGTTAAATGCTTTTTCACAAGAGAAAAAAAATAATTATAAAGAATACTCGTATACTGAATTCTTCAAAATGATTGAAGAAGAAAAAGATTCAATTTTTAAATTAAAGGATGCCATTATTAGATACAACAGCAAAACTGATTCTTTATTAACCACAGTACGTATTCCTTTTTTAGACCCAACACCTCTAGATACTTTAAGAGAAGCCATTGTAATTGACAAACAAATTCATTTAGAAAATGTTCTATTTTCTAAGAATTTTAAGAGTTTAGATTTAGATAAAGACGGAGTATTCGATTATTTCGTGTCTGGTTGCCTAACAAATATTCATTTTAAAAAAAGTGTAATCTTTGAAAAAGTAACCGGATTGAATTTGTATCTCAATGTATTTGATGAACCTTTTTCCTTGAGAAATTATGAATTCTGCAAAGAAAATGCAGCATTTTACAAACAAAAAAAACTGAACGGAGGAACCGACATAGGAAAAAATCAATTTAAGAAAAATGTTAGTATTAGTAGCACTTGTATAAACAAGGAGGGGTTCGGTTTACAGTTTTATAAAAATACTGTTCAAACTTCCTATGCAAAAAAAAGAAAAAATCATGCTTCAGTGTACATTAACTTAAGGATGAAACCTTTCATTATTTTAGTTGAAAATAAGTTTCAGGGAAATGGTAATACAACTATTCGATTGAATGAAAATAAAGATCTTACAATATCTGAAAATATATTTTCAAGCCCTTTAGCATCATTATCAATTAAAGGTGAACATACCAACTTATTACTTCAAAAAAATCAATTTTTAAATGGGGTACGTTTAGGAATTAATAAACTGATTCCTTCGGACCTAATAGATCATCAACAATTTAACAAAAATATCATTTCTCGCGATGCATTCAATAACTATATTAACTTATTATCTGATGAAGAGTATAATAAAACCGAGACTGAGTCCTTTGTTAGAAAATATAGAGATACATTAAGATATCAAGACTCTAATATTTATGCAGGGGAAGCCGCATTGATGGGTAATTTATATAGACATTACAGAGAAAGTTTTGATATGGTAAGTGCCAACAAAACTTACATGCAACTCAAAGATTTTGAAACCAAACATTTAGAATATCAATTTGAAGCCAACCCAAGTTTTGATTCTTTTTTTCAATGGAAAGTGAATCAGTTTTTAAAGGTTTTTTCCAATTACGGAACCAAACCCTCTAAAGCGATTACGTTTTCTGTCTATGTCATTTTTGTATTTGCATTGATTTATCTCTTTTTCCCCAATTCTTGGGACAGGCATGGAAAAAATAGAATTTTAGACAGATATCGTTTCTTTTTAAAATACATGAACAAAGACGCAGGAATTCATGAAGTGTATTTAATCGACCAAAAAGAAGAATTGATGGATTATGACGAGTATAAAGAGCTCATAGAATCTTCGCATAAAAAAGTCCCGAAGTTTTTTACAACTACCGCAATGCCAATTTACAAATGGTCTATTTCTGGAACCCATTTGTCTGCTAACTTTTTAAAACGAATTGACATTATGAAAGGAACTTGGCAGAATTTACCAAAACACAAAAGGGTTTGGAAATCTACTTTGCTCATTGGTGCTTTTCTCATTGCACTTACTTATGATGTCTTTATCAAAGTGTTAAACGCCTTAATGCTCTCAATCAACACCTTTACTACTTTAGGTTTTGGTGAAATCCCAATAAAAGGTTTGCCGCGTTATTTGGCTATTGTACAAGGCTTTATTGGGTGGTTTATGTTAACCATTTTTAGTGTTTCATTGATTTCTCAATTACTTAACTAATGAAAAAACAAAATAATTACGTCATTGCGAACAAAGTGAAGCAATCTCTTAAAATAAAACTACAATTAAACAGATTGCTTCGTCATTCGTTCTTCATTCCTCGCAATGACAAGTTGAAAAAGCTACTATTCCTTTTTGCTGTTCTTTTTTCGGTTTATACTTTTTCACAAGAACTAAGTTTAGATTATAAAGAATATTCGTATTCTGAATTCTTTAAAATGATAGAAGAAGAAAAAGATTCTGTTTTTAAATTAAAAGATGCACTCATTAAATACAATTCGAAAACGGATCAAAGATTTGTCATGAGCGGAGCTAATGTATACGAAGCCAAAGACAGTAATTATGTGTATAAAAATGACATCGTCATTACAAAATCTCTTCTACTAGATAATGTACAGTTCTTAACGAACACTTTTAGAACAGTAGAAGGTAGAACTAAAGGAGGTGTGCTGTTAGATATTCATTTTAAAAACAATGTCATTTTAAATAACACCTCAACCATATTTATACGTTATTGCAGGTTTGACAAGACGTTTGACTTAGATACTAAGTACTGCAACGTAACTAGTTATATTGACGATATTTTTGATTCAGGAATTGAAATTGCCTACTCAAAATTCAGAGACTTTCAACAACAAATTTATTGTTCTGAAGGATCAAATAAACTCTCTGTGGAATACAGAGAAAACATTTTTAAATCTCAAACTGAGAGTGACAGGTTTTTTCTATCTAACTCTGATATTAGAGGCTTTTATTTCTCTGAAAATAGAATATTTAATGAGAGGTTTATTTTTATGGGTATGTTTGATAATTATTATAGTCGAGTCATAAATAACACCTTTGAATCTGACTACATTCAATACAATATTAATTCCATTAACATCTTCAATTGGTTTGACAACACGTACTCAAGTACTGTTTTTATTACTCAGAAAGTATTTTCATCAAATGACATTATCGGATTGGATCAATTTAAAAACGGGGTCAGCGAATATAGTGGTTTAAAGGACTACAGTCTTAGAGCTACTGATAAGTATCCAGTTCATCTAACAACAGACAGAAATGCTATGATTTCTAAATATTTAGATTCAGCTCGGTTTTATGATCAAAAGGCATTTAGCGGAGAGATGTCATTAAAAGGGAAATTTTATAATTACTATAAAAGTCGCTACAATACTGAAGTTGCTAACCAGGTCTATATCGATTTAAAAGACTTTGAAACCAAAAGACTAGAAATCATACACGATCAAAATCCAGGTTTTCGATCCTATTTTAAATGGAAAGTGAATCAGTTTTTAAAACTCTTTTCCGATTATGGAACCGAACCCTCTAAAGCAATTGTAGTTTCTGTGTATGTGATTTTCTTCTTTGCTTTGATTTATCTTTTCTTTCCAAATACGTGGGATCATCGAGGAAAAAATAGAATTATGGATCGTTATCGGTTCTTTTTAAAATATGTAAATAAAAACTCCGGAATTCACGAAGTGTATTTAGATGAAAAGAAACCTGAATTGTTAGAAGCAGAAGACTTTAAAACCTATTTGCTACAACAAGGCAAAACAGCTCCTAAATTCTTCACAACAACAGCGCTACCTTTGTATCGCTGGTCGATTGCTGGAACAAAATCATTTTCTTGGTTGTTGTCTAAAGTAGATGTTTTAAAAGGTACGTGGTCAGAAACAAGTGCATCAAAACAAAAATGGAAATCCATCTTAATTTTCTTCGCTTTTTTTGTTGCCATACTGTATGATGTTTTTATCAAAGTGTTGAACGCCTTAATGCTTTCCATCAACACCTTTACCACTTTAGGTTTTGGTGAAATCCCAATAAAAGGATTGCCACGTTATTTGGCCATCATACAAGGATTTATTGGCTGGTTTATGCTCACGATTTTTTCTGTTTCATTGATTTCTCAATTACTTAACTAATGAAAAAACAAAATAATTACGTCATTGCGAACAAAGTGAAGCAATCTCTTAAAATAAAACTACAATTAAACAGATTGCTTCGTCATTCGTTCCTCATTCCTCGCAATGACAAGTTGAAAAAGCTACTATTCCTTTTTGTTATTCTATTTTCTCTTACTGCGTTCTGCCAAGAAGATGACATCAACTGGCGCGTGATTCCATCGCTTACAGAATGGATAAAAGAAATCAATAATTCGCCTGATTCAGTTTATGTCGCTGAGGACATTAAAATTCTTATAGACATGGAGAAAGACTCTTTAATTGCCTATAGAAATGTTGATAGAGAAAAGCATGAAGGAAAACCAAGAAAAATAGTCCATACGATTAACAAACCTGTTCGATTAAATCGTTGGTTTATTGAAACAGGTTTCGGCACTAACCAAATCACAGTAATCCAAAACATTCGATTTACAAAGGAAGTTTATTTAAGAGAGATGAAAATGTATGGTTTTGCTTTTAAGAAGATGATTTTTGAAGAGGAACTGACCTTTAATGGTCATTCTCGGAGGTCGTGGTTTCGCTTTAATGACTGTGAGTTTCGTAAGGACTTATCAATGATGAATATCAATGAATTCTCATGGATTTTCATTGAAGATTCTGTTTTAGATGAAATGTTTTACACCTTCCAAGTTGCCAGTTCACCCATTATAGGATTTAAGAATACAACCGTAAAGGAAAACCTGTTTTTGGCTTTTACAAAACTCAAACAGTTTAATATTGATAGCTGCAAAGTAGAAACCTTATACTTGGAAAATACTGAAGTTTCTACAGCTGCCTATTTAACCAATAGCAAGGTTATCAATATCGATTTGGAAGGCGCATTATTACCCGAAAGTAATACCTATATGCCATTTAATCAGATCAGCCACAAAGTCGGGATCTATGGAAGAAAGATGGTGAACGATTCCATACAAACCACTTACTACAAGGCGCGTACCTCTGAGGATTTTAAAGATAAACAAAGCTATGATTTACTTATTGCTTCCTACAAACTCTTGTTGAAGAGTTATCAGAATCGTGGAGATATGGAAAGTTATAATGCTTGCTATGTAGAAATGCGAGATAAGGAAACCTCATATTTTAAATATGTCTTAGACAAAGAACCAAGCTTCGACAATTTTCTTACATATCAGCTCAATGTGTTTTTAAGAGCTTTTTCAGATTATGGCACCAAACCCACAAAAGCGATTGTAGTTTCTGTGTATGTGATTTTCTTCTTTGCTTTGATTTATCTGTTCTTTCCTAATAGCTGGGATAAACATGGAAGAAAGCGTATTGTAGATCGTTATACGTTCTTCTTAAAGTACATGGATAAAGATGCAGGTATGCATGAAGTATATTTAGAAGACCAAAAAGAAGAACTATTAGAGTTTGCTGATTTTAAAATGATCATAGATTCTAAAGAAAAGAAAGTGCCAAAAATATTTACAGCAACTGCGCTACCACTTTACAAATGGGCAATTTCTGGTACTAAGCTTTCTGCTTCTGTTTTAAAGCGTATAGATGTTATGAAAGGTACTTGGCAAGAAGTTCCAAAATCAAAACGTATTTGGAAGTATATTTTATTAGTCTCCGCATTTCTGATTGCTTTGATGTATGATGTTTTTATCAAAGTTTTAAATGCCTTAATGCTCTCCATAAACACCTTTACCACCTTAGGTTTTGGTGAAATCCCAATAAAAGGATTGCCTCGTTATTTAGCCATTATCCAAGGCTTTATTGGTTGGTTTATGCTCACTATTTTTTCTGTTTCCTTAATAAGTCAATTACTTAATTAAATGAATTTTATAAAACTAAATAGTACATTTAAACAAACCAAATCTTGTCATCTCGAGCATTGCAGAGCAAGTCGAGAGGTCACAACTATTGAATTAATATGATAAAATCTCTTTGCAAAAATTGTCATCAAAACTTTGAAGGAAACTTCTGCAATCAATGTGGACAGCGAACTATTGGAAATCATAGACTAAAAATGAAAGAGGTGATTGCAGATTTTTTTGACAATACCTTTAACATTCATAAAGGCTTCTTTTTTACGCTGTGGAATCTATTTATAAAACCTGGAAAAGTAGCGCAAGCCTATATTAATGGACAAAGAAAAGCCTATACAAATCCTACAAGATTTATGGTGGTTGGATTGGCTTTTCAAACCTTTATAGATTATTGGTTTCAAACGACGGAAATCATCAAACAAGACGATTATTTTTACTTTTCGTTTTTATCGGAAGCGATGAATAGTAGTATGGAAATTTGGAATGTAAAATTGGCTGTGGAATATATACTATTAACTAACTTATTCAATATTGTGTTATTTCCTTTTTTGTTGTATTTATTGTTTAAGCCTTTAAAGTATAATTACACAGAGTTACTCTCAACAAGTTTTTATTACATCCCTGCTATCCTTTTTATTGTAATGCCATTCTTGTTTGTAACTAAGGTACTGTTAAACATTTATGTAACAAAAGAAGCTATTATAATCATTTTTACTAGCTATCTATTCTGGTCGTATTTGTTATTTTTTACCTCCATGAAATTACCTCAGCGGCTTTTACGATTTTCTTTTGCTGTTCTGATTTTTATGTTCATTAGAATTGCCATACTCCCTTGGGCTTTAAGTTCTTTATATTTACAAACGCCATGATTAAATTTTTTAGAAAAATACGTCAGTCTTTATTAAATGAAGGCAAAACAAAAAAATACTTCTTCTACGCCATTGGAGAAATTATTCTTGTAGTGATTGGTATTTTGATTGCGCTACAAATCAATAATTACAATGAAACTGTTTCTAACGAAGCTCGTTTTGTCAGTGTTTTAAAAGAAATTAAAACCGACTTAGAAACAGATATTTTAAACGCTAAAAGACTATTAAAAGATGGGGAAAAAGTTGATTCTTTGATGCGGAAGGTATTAGATGGTGAGCTGACTATTAAAGATTATAAAAACGAAAAAAATCGTCGTCTTTTTTATTTAGGCCTCTATCATTACCCTTATGAATACCAAACTACTGGTTTTCATAAATTTGAAAGTTTTCAAGGATTAGTTCCAGAAAAGTACTCCGAAATCACCAAGCTAATTACACAACATTATACTAAAGAAGGTAAAAATTTTAACACTGCTCATAACATCTCAAAAGAGATTTCCAGAGATCGACAGAACTATCTAATTCAGAATTTCTCATGGTACCATCTACTCGAAAAAAAAGAAAGTCCTGACGATATGATTGCCTTTTACTTGAAAAATCCTATCTATAAAAATTGGATTTATCATTCTTATAATTACAATACATTGGGGGTAGGTCAGAGTTTAGATGACTTGCAAAAAAGTGCTATCAATTTAGTGGCCTTATTAAGCAGCTCCTTAGATGTTGAGGTCACAAACCCTAAGTTGTTTAAAGATATCTTAGGCGAACCGCTAGACGCTAGTGACAAAGCTCTACAGGGAACTTATAAAGTAATTGGAGGTACAAGAGAATTTTCACTAAACACCTCTGGTGTATATTTAATATTTAAAGACAAATCTATTCAGGGGTTTTTAAAAAAAACTGGAGAAGATCAATATCAAGGTGTTCAATATCCAAATTGGTATTACAATGTTATAAGAGATGACAATGGAAAAATTATGGAGTTCGTTATGAAAGACACAGGTAGAAACAAAATATACAGATGTAAAAAAATACAATGATTAAATTCTTTAGAAAAATCCGTCAAAAACTAGTTATGGAAAACAAAACATCCAAATACTTTAAATACGCCATTGGTGAAATCCTATTAGTGGTGTTTGGAATCTTAATTGCATTGACCATAAACAATTGGAATACAAAAAGATTACAGAGTAATAGAAATAAAGAACTTCTAGTAAAACTAAGTAAAGAATTAGATTATAACATCAATCGTGCATATTTGTTAGACACAGTTCAAAATAGTTTTCATTCAAGGGTAATTTATACCGATAGCATTCTTAATATTTTACAGAAAGGCATACAACCTAAAAATTTAGACTACATAACAAGTAAGGTCATTTTTTTTGTGAATACCTTCAATTTAAATTCTACTGTTTTTCAAGAACTCAAAAACACAGGAAGTTTGTACTCTCTAGGAACAGATAGTTTGGTTACTAAAATTCAAACCTACTACCAACTTTGTGAAAGAGAGTCTTTCTATAATTTAAAATATAGCGAAGAGTGTATTTTTCTGAGAAGACAATGTTATGATGGTTTTATTAATTTTAAAGAACTGTACCATTTAGATGCTAAGATAGCTATCAATGAGAATCCATGGATTTTTGATACTAAATCTGAGGAAATCATACATCTTAGACAATATGCAATAAGAGTTAGGGATCACAGCAATTTAATGTCTACTAAATTAAAAAGGATTGTAGATGAATCAAAAAAACTGAAAGAACTTATTATTGAAGAATTGAACACTTTATGATCAAATTCTTTAGACATATTCGCAAATCACTTTTAGAACAAAACAAAATGGGTAAATATTTTAAATACGTAATTGGAGAAATACTATTGGTTGTGATTGGTATCTTAATTGCACTACAGATTAACAATTGGAATGAAGGAAGAAAAACCAATCTGCAAGCAAAAAATTATAAAAAGACAATTGTGAATGATCTGGTGCAAGACACACTAGCCATTAATTCTTTAATTAAAAGAACTAAAATCTATAAAAAAAACATCACTAATTATTTTAGCTACATAGATAGTTTACAACCTTCTAGTTCTAATTTAAAAAAACTATCAGATAGCCTTTCTAATGTTACATTTCTTTATATGAAATATTATCCAGTAAATAATTCTTACAAGCAAATGGGAACCTCTGGAAAAGGAGAATTGTTAGCCAAAAAACAGCGCGATTTCTTAATGGATTTGTTATCAGATCAAGAAGAAATAGGAATTATTATAGACAATCAATTACAAGTGGCAGTAAGAAATAAAGATAAGGCAGATGAGTTCTCTGGATTGCCCTACAACATATATGAAAAATTGAATGCAAGAAATTCCAAACAGAAACAAATTCAATCAATCATTCACCTTAATCTCTGGCTTAAAGCTGTTGATGATTTGTATTTTTATATTGAAATCCGTGGAGAAAAAGTAAAGAAAAAAATACAAGATAATATTCATTTATTTATTGAAAATCCATGATTAAATTTTTTAGAAAAATCCGTCAAAACCTCATTATGAAAAACCAAACAGGAAAGTACTTGAAATATGCCATCGGCGAAATTGTGTTGGTAGTTATTGGTATTTTGATTGCACTGCAAATTAACAATTGGAACGAGAATAGAAAACAAAATGAAAAAACAAAAAATTTACTAGTAAGGTTACTCACAGAAACCATAAACAATCAAAAAACGATGACGGTTGATTTAGAGGTATACAATACAATTATCGATAACAATACTAGGTTTTTAAATCTGTTTGGTAATAATGTAGAAAAAACAAAAACTACCAGACTAGACAGCTTATTTCTTAATTCTGCTTTGGATTTTAATGTAATTATCAACTTAAACACTCTAAAAGAAGGCATGGATAATGGCGAAGTTTCTACCATTAAGAATGAAGCCTTAAGAGGAAGGTTATATAATCTAAATTCTTTTAAAGATTATTTGAAAGAAAGGGAGCATATGATTAATAGAGATAATAATAATTTCTTGGTACCCTTTTTATACAAGAATGCTAATCTCAGAAATATACACTCTAGTTATTTTGCTTCTTTATATAAAGAAGCAGAGTCTTCAAAAATGGATAACACTAATTACAACTTTCTTTTAAATAATAGAGAATTTGAAAACCTCATGAATAGCAGATTTATCTATACCAAAGAAATGACAATTCTTGTTAAAAGATTAAAAAACATCTTAGATAAATTAGAAAAACAATTGGAAGAAGAACTTAAAAAATACGAATGATAAAATTCTTTAGAAAAATACGATATAAACTTATGAGTGAAAATAGAACGGGCAAGTACCTCAAATACGCCATCGGCGAAATTATTCTTGTTGTAATTGGTATTCTGATTGCATTGCAGATTAACAATTGGAATGAAACCAATAAATTAAAAGCTGAAGAACAAGACATTCTTAAATCACTAGTTGAAGAAATTAAAAATAACAATCAAATTTTAAAAAGAACAATAGGAGCAAATAAATACATTAATAAAGTATCTTTTAAAATATTAGACTCAATAGATATGGGTTTTACAAATTTTGAAAGACAGAATATTTTAATAACTACTGCACACAATCCTAAAAGTTTTGATATTCCAGTATTAATGAATATTCTTAACAATCAAAACAGTCTAATTAATAAAAAGAAAACTTTGATCTCTAAATTAAGAACTCAAAGATTTTTATTCGAAAATACTAAAAAAGATCTCTATTATGTAGATGAAAATTGGAATGCACACTTATCTGCTTTTTCAATTAATTGCGGTTTTGATTTTAGAACAGATACCAAAAATGGACAAAAAATTTCATTAGCACAACTAAAAAAATGTGGCTATAATAGAGGCACATTAAAAGCTCTAATTAGTATGACATGTGAATTAAGAGCAACTTGGATTCAAAACATGGAACTTAGCTTAAAACATTCAAAATCATTACTCAAAGAGTTAAATTCTAGTAACCTTTAATTATTTTTTATTGGGTATCAAAATCAACTCTTCTTGTGGCTCAATTAAATAGTTGGCGCCGTCTTTAGTCACCACTGCCATTTCCTCTACTGAAATAGTTTTTTCGGTACCGTCTGCTCGTTTCCATGCATGAAAACCATCGAAGGCAAAGGTCATGCCCTCTTTCAATTCTTTTTGTGCTGCTGGACGCACATGTGAAGCTTGTGAGCCGCCTAAGTTTGGTCCTACATCATGTGCCACATAACCCACTGGATGTCCTGTACTCCATGGTACATATTCAGACTTTGCTGTTTTCATTAATACACGTTGCGCTCGATCAACATCAATTCCTTTGACTCCAGGTTTCATGGCTGCCAAAGCTGTTCTATTTCCTGCCTTTCCACTTTCCCAATAGTATTGAATATCGTCAGGAGCTTTGGTTTCTCCTTCTTTGAGTACATAAGCAAAACGCTGAATATCACTTACCCATCGATCGTATAACTTGATCCCAAAATCTATTTGAATCACATCTCCAGGCATAATGACTTTATCTGTTGCATGCGAATGTCCTCGGTCTGGTCCTGAATTCACATTCGGGTTTTGAGAAGGTGCCCAGCCATCTTTTACTCCATATTCAGCCATTTTCCTTTTTAAGAACTTGGCAATCTCTGCATCGGTAGATTTCCCTGGAATCACTTGTTTGTAGGCTTCTATTTGCCAATCGGCAGTAAGTTGCGCAGCTTTTCGCATGATTTCTACTTCTTCTGGTAGCTTAATCGATAACCATTCATAGACTACTTCCGTTGATGAAACTAACTTATTGGCATCTTTCCCCATCAAGCTTTCTAAATTCATTCTTTGTGTATATGTCAAACCATCTGCTGTTGAATTGGTTCCTGAAGAATTAATTGCAATCTGTTTGAAGTTTTGTTGGTTGATAAAATCGACTGCCATCTTTACAGAAGATGTTCCTCTTTTTACACTCACAACAGTATCATGAATATCCAACTCGTCTAAGGCTGTAGATTCTCCTGAAGGAGAAAAGACCATTGAATGAAATCCTTTGGCATCATTATAAAAAAGAAAAACTGCGGTTCCTCCTGCATTTTCACCTCCAATATGATCTGCTAGAGGATCGTTGTTATTCTCTCTACAAATCACTAACCAAGCATCCACTTTGGCCGCTTCTAATGCCTTTGGTAATAACTGATTGATTCTCTTTTTACGAATCTCTGGCCACGGATTTTCTCCCCAATAAGCTACTGGATCAATCGATGTTTCTTTAACCATTGACTCATGACAACTTAATATAAAGAGTGTGATAAAAAGTAAGAATAGTGGTTTTATTGTTTTCATATCTGGTTGGTAAAAAGTAACCGAAAGATACGAAATATATCAGTCCTGTTTTCGAGGTTTCTTTAGTCTTTGAACCGAATAAACTTTGTGTTGTTAAAATAATATCCTGGCACTTCGATGTAAGAATTCAGTTTCAATTCGTACCAGGGATTCTGTTCAGCACTATTTGGATTTTTGAGCATATGAACACTTTGAGCGGGTGTGTTTCCTTGTGCCAATACAAATTGTTTTTCGCCTTGTTTGTTCTTTACTTCATCAACAATCATAATAATATGTCCAGGTGTTCCGGGATACACCAACATATCTCCTACTTGTAAATTCTTTTCATTGATAATTTTTGGCAATTCATTATACAAAGAAAGTGTTCCTGAATAGGTGTAGATTAAATTAAGATACTTATAAAAATTAGCCTTCGAAAAATCTTTGCTAGCTATTTTATGAAAGCTCACTTTGTTTCCTTTTACCTTAGGTCGATACCCTTCTGCATATTTTTGCCAAGAACAATAATGCCCACTGGTAAATTCGAATCCAATTTTAGATTGCTGGTTCTTCTTCCATAGGTATTCTGATCGCAAGCGAATCAAGGCATCGGCACATTGCTGCAATCCATTTTTGGGAACTGACACATCCAATATCCCAATATGACCAGATTGATAGAAGTATTCAGAACCATCGTAATTAATCACTTTAGTTCCGTAAGGTTTTAGTTTGTAATTCTGAATAAACTCTTGGAAGCTCCCTTTTGGATATTTCGCTCTTGTATACCCTACAGGCGTTTTCACACGCTTGGAAACCGAATTGCCTTTTTTATGAATCAGCTTAGGCTTTACAAAAACGGTTTTGATTACTGTTACTGCTGGGCGCACTTCTTTGACTTGAGAGACCACTGTAACAATTCCAATAAAAACAATGAGGATAAGGAGCTTCTTTTTCATAGTGTTTGAACGCGAAAAAAAGTAAGGTATTGTGAGTGCGAATATTTTGTATAGCAAAATATATCGAGAACTAATTTGTATCGTTGACTTTTCAATACAATTTTAACAAGTTGAAATTAGTGAGAAGCAATCTTTTAAATGTAAACTCTTAAACAAGAGGTCACTTCGCTTCGCTCGTGAAGACAGATAGAATCTCTTTCAATTTTGACTGATACATTTCAAAATCTTTTAAATTATGATGAGTTCCAGTAGGTATAGCAACAAAATCTTTTTGAGTAACCGTAGCTAACTCAAAGAGTTCTTTAGATTGGTTAAAAGAAGTAGTTTTATCAGCATCTCCATGGAAAAAAGTAATGGGAGAAGTCACTTTTGGAATGTCTTTGTCTGTTCTAAATTGATATTTAATAATGAACGTTGGAGCCAATTTTGAGTAAAACCGAACACCCTTCTTCATATTGTAAAATGGGGCTTCTAAGATTAAATGTTTAGGCTTGTTTTTTGTAGCTACCCGTGTTGCAAAAGTACATCCTAAAGAACGACCATATACCACTATTTGATCTTCTGAAAAAATCTTTTTCACATATTGATACGCCATTAATGCATCCTTATACATCTCCTTTTCTTTATAGCTTCCTGTACTCTTTCCATAATTTCGATAATCCATGACAAAGACGTCGTACTGATAGGTTTCTAAATAAGACACTAAATTACCCCAACGGCTTAAGTTTCCTTTATTTCCATGAAAAAACAAAATGATTCCTGTTGGGTTTTTGACTTTAAAATGAAGAGCATTGATTGTTTCTCCGTCAGCAGTTTTCATATTCACCTCTTCGAACTCCTGTTTAAAAGAGAATTGATAGTCCTTTGCTAGGGGTTCAGATTGAAAAATAATTCTGTCTTGAAACATATATAATAGTATAAGTACAACACTGCAAAAAATAATCAATGCAGCTACAACTTTTTTAATCATTTTATTTTTCGTTTGGTTCTCACAAAATCGATGCTTGTTTTATCTCTATCAAAGGTTACTTTCTTTTTTGAGTTTAAGATTTCGCCTAAAGCTAAATGATAACTCTCAAAATTATGTAAATCCTTATGGCCGCCTCCAATAATTGGGTATAGCTTTGTTGTTTCTGGCTTTAGTTTTGATAAACGTAAGCTAGATCCAAAGCGAATCACTTTATCATTCGTTCCGTGTATAATATTAATTGGGCATTCTACATACTTAATCCATTTGTATGTAGGCATTTGATAACGCATTACTAGGCCAAGAGGAATTAAAGGCAAATAACGCTTTACATTTTTAGACATGCTAAAATACGGACAGGCCAACACCAATGCTTTAGGTTTGTTCATAGAAGCTACTTTAGTAGCCAGACCTGTTCCTAAAGAACGTCCATAGACAATAATATGTTCTTCTTTTACTTTTTCTTTTAGCTTATCATAAACATAGAGTGCATCTTTTTTCATACTCTCCTGGCTCATCTTTCCTGTACTCTTTCCAAATCCGCGATAGTCAATCATAATCACATCATATCCATGCAATGTAAAATCTACTGCAAACTTTCCCCAGCCCTTAATGCTCTTTGAATTCCCTTTTAAATAATACACCAATCCTTTAGGTTTGTCGGTTTTAAAATGCAGTCCATTAATGACAACACCATCTTTTAATTCGAGATTATATTCATCTACTTGTTGATTTTCGTACTGAAACTGAAAGTCTTTAGGCAGTTTCTCTGGATGAAACAGGACACGTTCTTGAAAAAAGTAAATAAGAATACTTACCACAGCAACAACAATAAGTAGAATGAGTAAATAGGATGTCCAGCCCATATATTTAATTTATTAAAACGAATCTACTAATTATTAGACCCTGAAACAAGTTCATGATGAAATAAAAATTTGTAACTTTAACGAAGTCAGACTTTTGTAACATTTTTAAACAATTGCTGCGCTCATAGTTTCACTAACCTAATCAGACTTATGATTAAACTATTCTCTGGTCGAGATTCTCGATACTATTTCAACAAGTTGAAATCACTTGAAGTAACACATTTACTTTGCCATGATTAAATTCTTCAGAAAAATATGTCGATATAATATCATTACAATGCAACTAAAACATCGTATCATTACTATTTTACTACTTAGTTTTTTAACTCATTCATCTCTTTCTTTTGCGCAAAGTGCAGAACAAAAAGCTATGAAAAAACTTTCTTTTATGATTGGTAACTGGAAAGGCTCTGGCACAAGTTATCCGAAAGAAAAAAACAAGCCCTATGATGTAATAAGTAGCGTAAAATATGATTTAGATGGAGAATTATTAGTATTGCGTCATCGTTCTAAAAGAGGTGCCAAAACAGTTTTAGCTTTGCATACCCTCATTTATTTTAACAAAGAAGATGGGTTTTACTATTACAACGCTTACAGAAGTAGTGGCACAAGACCTTTTAAATGCAAAATAAATAATCGCAAATTCATTTGCGAAATTAACGGAAATTATAGACTTACCTTTCAGCTAACCAGTAAAGGTGAGTTTAATGAATTCGGACAACGATTGAAAGATGGAAAATGGATTAAGAATTTTGAGGATATTTTACAACCCTCTTCAGAAAATAAGTTTTAGCGCATGATTAAGTTTTTTAGAAAAATCCGTCAAACAATGATTAAAGAAAATAAATTTTCAAAGTATCTATTATATGCCATTGGTGAGATTGTTTTAGTAGTTATTGGAATTTTAATTGCTCTACAATTAAATACTTGGAAGGATGATAAACAGAATAAAAAAATAGAGCTAGACTATTTGAATGGTATTGTTGCTAATTTAGAGAGAGATATCTCTGAGTTAAAAAACTTATTACGAAGAGATACCATAACATTTGATGCCTACACAAATATTTTAATGCCTTTTAAGGATGCTTCCATAAAAGTATATACTCCTTCATTTATAGGAAAAACCATTGCTCGTTCACAATTCACGCATCAGTTTGATGGCAATAGTATTGTATTTGAGGATATGAAATCATCTGGGAAAATCAATTATATCAAATCAGACGCTCTTCGGTTTGCATTATTAGAATACTATAACGATAGTGAGAGTTTTGCTGATACACAAAAAAAGAACAATACAATTATTAATCAATTAAAAGATGAAGCCTTTACAGATAATATAGATTTAAATTCTCTTATTGAAGGCTTTATTTTTAGAGGAAAGTGGAGCGCTCAATTAGACCCTTTAGATCTTTCATTCTTTTTAAAAGATAAAAAAGATCCAGCTGTGAAGGAATTTGCAAATCGGGTTTCTTTAATGAAAGGACTATTAAAAGTAAATCACAATGGGAATGATTACTTAATGGAACGATCAAAAAGACTCAAAGTACTAATTCTAGATTATTTAAAAGGAGCGCAAATTGATTTCACTACTGAGCTTCCTAAAGGAGCCTTAACAGCTATTATTAACGGAGATATTACTACTTTAGATAAAATTGTAACTACTGATATAAACACTTGTTTTAAAATTGAAGAGTCGTATCCAATTTGTTATACATCATTAAGTATCGAAAATAATTCTTTTGCTTCATTACAATACTTTGTAGAGAAAGGGGCTAATATTGAACTTGCTTGTTTTGACAAAACTCCTTTAATGTATGCAGTAAAATATGGACATCTAAAAATGGTTAAATATTTACTAGACAATGGAGCAGACATAAACAAAGTTTCTGTAGAAGGAAAAACTGCTTTGGACTATGCTCTTAAATACAAACATCCAGAAATTGAAGCTTTTTTAAGAACTTATAAAAAGTAATAAATCGTGATAAAATTCTTTAGAAAAATACGTCAGAAACTCATTATAAAAAACAAAACGAATCAATATCTAAAATATGCTATTGGCGAAATTGTACTCGTTGTAATTGGTATCTTATTAGCTCTCCAAATTAATAATTGGAACTCAAGTAGAGCAGAGCAAAACAATATTCGTAATTATTACGAACGCATTTATGATGAAATTTCTATTGTAGAGAATGGCTATAGAACTTTCATTAGTAAGTTAGACACATTGATACATTATAATCGTAGATCGCTTCAAATTTTAAACACAAAAAATAAAGATTCTATTCAACAATTAAATAAAACATTAGGAGCTACGGCAACATTTTGGACTAGCGACTTAACCTTACCTATAGTTGAAGAATTTTTGACTAAAGACAATCTTTCTAAAATACAAAATGATAGCATCAAAATATATTTTCAAGTATTGTCTGTTTTCTTAAAACAAAGTAAAATAACCGACAGTTATATAGAAAACCAATATACCAATACTATTGAACCCTACTTTATAAAAAATATCAACTACTCGAAAGTTGCTTTAAAAAGATATATTCCTAGACTCATTCAAGGTGGACCAGATAACAATTTAGAAAAGCTTATTGGCAATATTGAAGTTTGGAATATGATTACTTTTAAGCTAGAATCCCTTGTAGGTCAAAAAAACTATTTTATAGAATATGTCGCTTTTTTACATAAAATGAAGGGGAAATTAAAAGAAGAATTAAACAAATAAAAAACCAGTACATAGTACTGGTTTGAAAATATTTAAACAATTTATTTTCTCTATTTCATTTTTCCATTAATCATACCAATTATTGCTCCCATAACTGCAGTCATAACAACACCAATAACAACATCAATAGCCATATTTTGGTAGTTTGGTTCCATAGCAGAATACATAAATAAATTCATAGAAATGCTATATAAGAGTCCAAATATTGCTCCTATTTTTAACCCTTCTTTAGCACTAGTAATAGAAGCTACTACTGTAAATACATAGGCTAATAATAACCCAAATGCTAAGCAGCCAAAAGCTATAAATAACATGCTCTGCTCTCCTTCTTTTGGATATAGATCTGGAAATAACATCCCGTAAAACAACCATCCCATTAGGAAGTCTGCAATCCCTGCGACTACCCCAGAAACTAAGAAATTTTTTGTGTTCATAAGTTAGTTTTTAGTTAGTAATTCAAATAAAGGTATAAAAAAAATAATGAAAATATTTTCTATTCATAAGAAAACCAGCGTTTTAACGCTGGTTTTTATTTTTTTTATGAATTACTAAATCACACTTTAACACGTTCAGTGTACAAGTTTAGCTAGACATTATCCTCCAAAGTCATCAAATCGGATATTCTCATCTGGAATTCCAAAATCTTCTCCCATTTTCTGAACTGCATTATTCATTAATGGAGGTCCACAGAAATACAATTCGATATCTTCTGGCGACTCATGGTGATTTAAATAGTTATCGATCACACAGTTGTGAATAAACCCTACGAATCCATCACCTTCACCATCAATTCCATCCTTAATTTTCCAATTATCTTCTTCTAAAGGTTCAGATAGAGCTAAGTAAAATTTAAAGTTAGGAAAGTCTTTTTCTAATTTATAGAAATGATCTAAGTAGAATAGTTCTCTCTTAGAACGTCCACCGTACCAATAGGTAACTTTTCTACCCGTTTTTAAGGTTCTGAATAAGTGATATAAGTGAGAACGCATTGGCGCCATTCCTGCTCCTCCTCCTACGTATAACATTTCTGCCTCAGACTCATTAATGAAGAACTCTCCATAAGGACCTGAAATGGTTACTTTATCTCCTGGTTTTTGAGCAAAGATATAAGAAGATGCGACTCCAGGATTTACATCCATCCATCCGTTTTTAGCACGATCCCATGGTGGAGTTGCAATACGAACATTTAACATGATTTCTCTTCCCTCTGCAGGGTAAGAAGCCATAGAATACGCACGCTCTACAATCTCATTATTTTTCATTATCAAAGGCCACAATCCAAACTTATCCCATTCTGCCTGAAACTTGTCTGGAGTATCATGCTCTTCTGGGTGAGCAGTAATGTCCATATCTGAGAATTTAATTTCACAGTTAGGAATTTCAATCTGAATATATCCTCCAGCTTTGTATCCCATATCTTCTGGAATCTCTACCACAAACTCTTTAATAAAAGAGGCTACGTTATAATTACGAACTACAGTTGCTTCCCATTTCTTAATTCCGAATACTTCTTCTGGAATAGAAATGTCCATATCTTGTTTTACTTTTACCTGACACGCTAAACGAATTCCTTCTTTTAACTCTTTACGGGTAAAGTGTGGTGTTTCAGTTGGCAAAGCTTCACCTCCTCCAGCATTAACATGACATTCACATTGAACACAAGAACCTCCACCTCCACATGCAGATGGTAAAAATATTTTCTCGTTTCCTAGTGTTGTTAATAAGGTACTCCCTGATGCTACTTCTACTTTCTTTTCGCCATTAATAGTAATGGTTACGGGTCCAGAAGGAGATAATTTTTGTTTTACAAATAATAGTAATGATACTAATAGCAAAGTAATCAGTAAAAAAGCTGCTACGGTTGCTATAATAGTTCCTGTTGTGCTTGCTGCTAATGTAATCATCTTACTTTTTTGTTTCTTTAATGTTATCCGCTATTTTTTCTACTTCTTTCTCTACCTCTTTCACATCTTCTTTTACCACAGGTTTAGAAATAACAACTTCTTTGGTTTCTTCCTTTTTCTCTTCATCACCACCTGTCAACATTCCTCCAAAACTCATAAATCCAATTGCCATTAATCCTGTAATGATAAATGTAATTCCTAATCCTCTTAAGGCCGGCGGTACACTTGAATAACGAATCTTCTCACGGATTGCTGCAATCGCTAAAATCGCTAAGAACCAACCAATTCCTGATCCAATACCATACGTGGTTGCCAATCCTAAACTTGGAATCTCTCTAGACTGCATAAATAAAGAGCCTCCTAAGATGGCACAGTTTACTGCAATTAATGGTAAGAAAATACCTAAAGAGTTATATAATGAAGGTGAAAACTTTTCTACAATAATTTCTACCAATTGTACCATGGTTGCAATGGTTGCAATAAACATGATAAATGATAAGAAGCTTAAATCGTATTCTGCATATTCTGGCCCTAACCATGCCAATGCGCCTTCTTGTAAAATATAGGTATCTAACAACCAGTTTAAAGGTACCGTTACTGCCAATACAAAGATGACTGCCGCTCCTAAACCTACGGCTGTAGATACTTTTTTAGATACTGCTAGGTAAGAACACATTCCTAAGAATGTAGCAAATACCATGTTATCTATAAATATTGATTTGAAAAATAATTCTACGTGTTCCATGATTTATTTTTTCTAATGTTCTTCTATTAATGCTTTGTTCTTACTACGTTGCACCCAGATAATGATTCCAACTACGATTAAAGCCATTGGCGATAATAACATAAATCCATTATTCTCATATCCTATACTATATAGTCCTGTTTTTTCAATTGGATCTCCTAAGACTTTAAAACCCAATAAGGTACCAGAACCTAATAGTTCTCTAAAGAATCCTACAATAATTAAAATTACCGCATATCCTAAAGCATTTCCAATTCCATCTAAGAATGATCTCCAAGGACCGTTTCCTAAAGCAAAAGCTTCAAAACGTCCCATGATAATACAATTGGTAATAATCAACCCAACAAAAACAGATAGTGTTTTACTCAATTCGTAAGCAAAAGCTTTCAATACCAAATCCACGATAATTACTAAGGTTGCCACTACAATTAGCTGTACAATAATTCTAATTTTTGAAGGAATGATATTTCTCATTAAAGAGATGACTACGTTTCCTAATCCTAAAACAAATAATACTGATACAGACATTACAATAGAAGCTTGTAACTCAGCTGTAATTGCCAACGCAGAACAAATACCTAATACCTGAATCGTAATTGGGTTGTTATCCGCTAATGGATCAGTGATTAATTTTGCGTCTTTTTTTGATAAAAGTCCCATATAATTAATTTGTTTTTAAAGTTTTAAAATAAGGCATATACAATTTTAAATCTGATTTGATCATTGCAGAAACACCATCTCCTGTAATGGTTGCTCCAGCAATTGCATCTACCTCAAAATCTGTTTTTTCTTCGTTCTTAGGGTCATTATTTCCTTTGGCAACTCTAATTCCTTTAAAGTTTCCTGAAGCATCTAATAAATGTTCTCCCGTAAAGTCGTCCATAAAGAATCGTTGCTTGATATTGGCTCCTAAACCTGGTGTTTCTCCTTTATGATCGAAATACGCACCTTGCACAACCATATTAGCATCCATGGCTACATATCCCCAAATGGCATCCCATAGTCCTTTCCCTCTAATTGGAGCCACATAAAATGTTTTACCGTCTTTCTCTCCAACAAACAAAGGAAGTCTTCTTACACCTCCATTTTTTGCTTTTGCTTTTTCTTTCTTTACATCAATTAAATAGGCCTTGTCATCTTCCGTTACCTTATCGCCTTCGATAACTAATTGCTTCTTAATGTATTTTTGAAACTCTTGTTCTGCAACATCTGTAGATACAAAAGTCGCACTTGTTTCATCATTTTCATTTACTCCCATTGCATACAGAATATTCTGTTGCTTTTCAATTTCTTTGTTTGTTTTAATGCGTCCTTTAGTAGCTTCAAAGATTCCTGCCAATCCTGCACCTACAACTAGCACCATTACAACCGCAAACATTATTGTGTAAAAATTACTATCTGTTCTTTTAGACATAACTAGGCAGTTTTAGCTTTTAAACGTTTCATTCTTTTCTTCACATTTCCTTGAACCACATAATGGTCAATAGTTGGAGCAAAGACATTCATTAATAAAATGGCTAAGAATACTCCTTCTGGATAGGCTGGGTTAAATACACGTATCATAATGGAGATAAATCCAATTAAGAAACCGTAAATCCATTTTCCCTTATTGGTTTGAGATGCTGTTACAGGATCAGTTGCCATAAATACCGCACCGAAAGCTAAGCCACCAATGAGTAGGTGTTCCCACCAAACGGTATTCATCAACCCATAAAATTTACTAGACTCTGTAATAATATCTGCTGCTACTACTTGATTGAAAATGAATCCCATTACTGCTGCTCCAACGAATGTAGAAACAATAATTCTCCAGCTTCCAATCTTTGTAAAGATTAAGAAAGCAGCTCCTAATAAAATTAAAAAAGTAGAAGTCTCTCCAATAGAGCCTGGAATAAATCCAAAGAATTTGTCCCAAACATCATAACTAGGCGTTAGGTTTTGAGCATAACTACCAAGGATTGTTTCTCCAGAGATGGCATCAGGTGTTCCTACTCTATTTACGGCATCATAGACCCAAACTTTATCTCCACTCATCCAAGTTGGATAGGCAAAGAATAAAAATGCTCTAATGGTTAAAGCTGGGTTTAAGATGTTCATTCCAGTTCCTCCAAACACTTCTTTTCCGATCACCACACCAAAAACAACGGCAACAGCTAGCATCCATAATGGTGTATCTACAGGTACAATTAATGGCACTAACATTCCAGTTACTAAGTATCCTTCTTCAACCTCATGTCCTTTGATGACTGCAAAAATAAACTCTACGATCAATCCAACTCCATAAGAGACAATGACTAGTGGAAGTACTCTAATAATTCCAATCCAAAGATTGTCCCAAGTTAAAAAACTCCCTAGTACAGAGAATTCTGTAGTAATTCCTTTTGCGGCATCTATAGCTGCATAGTGCTGATATCCTGCATTAAACATTCCAAATAACAAACATGGAATTAAAGACATAATTACGATATTCATCGTACGCTTTAAGTCGTCTGCCGATTTGATGTGAGTTCCATTATGAGTTACCTCATTTGGTAAGTACAAAAAAGTATGGATTGCATTAAATGCAGGAGCCATCTTTGTTCCTTTGTACTTTTCTTTTAAGTTATGTAATTTACTTTTTAAGCTCATTCTTATAGTTTTAGCCTAATTCTTGTTTCATTAAATCTAAACCTTCTCTAACAATCTTCTGATGTGGTTGTTTAGAGACACAAATAAATTCTGTCAGAGCAAAATCTTCTGGTGCTACTTCGTACGCCCCTAAAGCTTCCATTTCATCTAAATCTTGATACATACATGCTTTTAATAATTGCATTGGGTATATATCTAGTGGAAAAACTTGCTCGTAAGAACCTGTTACTACAAATGCTCTATGTTCTCCGTTAGTATTTGTATTTAAATCGTACTTTTTATTTGGGCTTAACCAAGAAAAAGTCAATGCTCTAGAAGTAGATATTTTATTAAACACAGGTTTATTCCATCCAAAGAACTCATAATCGTCTCCTTCTGGAATCGCTGTAATTTGATTGTCATAATATCCAAAGAATCCATCAGAACCTACTTGAGTTCCAGACAATACATTCCCACTAATAATTCTAGTGTTATCACCTTGAATATTTCCTTTTACTAAATTTCCAATTGTCGCTCCACCAACAGCTGTAATGTAAGATGGTTTTTCGAATTGAGATCCTGTTAGGGCAATAGTTCTTGTTAGGTTAAATTTTCCTGTTAAAAATAATTCTCCAATAACAACTAAATCTTGTGGAGATACAACCCATACAACCTCTCCTTTATTTATCGGATCTATCTGTGCAATTTGAGTACTTACATTCCCAACTGGGTGTGGTCCAGAAACTTTATGTATTTCTATATCTTTTAATCCTGAAAAAACAGAAGTTGCATCTTTTCCAATTGACATATGAACTGTTCCGTCTGTCAATTTAGACATTGCTGTTAGTGCAGCTTGCAATTCTTTTTCTTTTCCTTGAAGTGTATAATCGTAAGCAGCGGCTAAAGGTGCACTTGCGTAAGCCGACACAAAAATAGCTTTTGGTGCTTGATTAGGATTTGCAATGATGTCATAAGGACGTTGCTTTATAAATGGCCAACAACCTGATGCAAACAAATGCTTCTTAATCTCTTCTTGAGACATCTTAGAAGGGTCTTGTTTTCCAAAATCTTTGGCATCTTGCTTTCCATCAGAAGCAATTTTCATTGCCAAAACTTTTCTTCTTTCTCCACGTACAATCTCCGTTACCTTACCACTAACTGGGCTCGCAAATAAAATACGTTCGTCACTTTTAGAATGAAAAAGTGCTTCACCTGCTTTTACTTCTGTGCCTTCTTTAGCAATAACTTTGGGAATAATTCCGTGAAAATCTTCTGGCTTGATTGCAAAAACTCCACTTGTAGAAATGTCAGTGGTAGTCTGTTCTGCTTCGCCAACTAGCTTAATATCTAAGCCTTTTTTGATACGAATGTCTTTTGACATAGTAAGTTTGAAATTTAATTATCTAAAAAAATCATGCAAATTTAAAGATTTTGTGAGTGTTTTTAGTACAAAAAAGTCTTTATCTTAGACTTTTAAAATTATTTATAATCATTCTAAATAGAAAGTTTGTTTTTACACAATTTTATTTTAGTAGGTTTGTTTTATAATTGACAAATGGCTTAGAATTCATAAATGAAGAACTTACTTATCATATTTACTTTCATTCTTTTAAACAGTTTCTATTGTTTTAGTCAAGAAATTGATAACTCGACTATTAAATCGATTCAGTTAAGACCTTTAGGCGAAAATCAATTCTCTGCTATTGTTCCTTTGGGCACAGTACTCAAACTATCATTTGACGATTTAGAGGCGGATCAGAAAGACTACTATTATAAAATTGAGCACATGACACACGACTGGAAGCCTAGTAAATTGTTATCGAGTCAATACATCGATGGTTTTCAGTCTAATATCATTCTAAACGTTAATAATGCTTTCAATACTTATCAAAACTATACACATTACACCATTAATATTCCAAATCAGAACACCATCATTACGAAAAGCGGGAACTATTTATTATCTGTTTTAAATGATAACGACGAGGTGGTTTTTACAAGAAGATTTGTTTTTTATGAAAAAGTGGCTGTAGTGGGTGTAGCAACCTCTAGAAGCAGAAATACTAAGACATTAAATTCTGAACAAACCGTTCAATTTATTGTCAATCACCCTGGTATTAAAATTAATATGCCTAGTCAGGAAATCCATGTAACTATTATTCAAAATCAAAATTGGAATAGTGCTATTACAAACCTAGAGCCACAGTTTTTCAAAAACAATCAACTCATTTATAGATATATTCAAAAAAGTAATTTTTTAGGAGGGAACCAATACTTAAATTTTGATAATAAGATTATTAGAAATAAGAGTATGAATATTAATAAGGTTGAAAGAAAAGAAGTCTATCATAATTATATCAATCCTTATGAGAGAAAAGAAAACCCTTTTTACTCTTATAATCCGGATATTAATGGTCAATTTGTAATCCGAACACTTGAAGGTGCCGATAATGATACCGAAGCAGATTATGCGGTTATGCATTTTGAACTTACTTCTAAAGAAATGCCTTCAAAAAATGTTTATGTTTTTGGTGCTTTTAATGACTTTAAGCTTACTGCAGAAAACAAGATGAGTTTTGATAGAGAATCAAAAACTTACAAGTCAAAAATCCTTTTAAAACAAGGCTTTTATAATTATACATTTGTCACAAAAGATCAAAATAACCGAGTAGATTATGGAGATATTATGGGAAATTTTTCAGCCACCGAAAATGAATACACAGTTATTGTATATTTTAGAAAAATAGGAGGCTTATATGATAGAGTTATTGGTGTTGGAAATTCTTATTTTGAAGGAGAAAGATAACTTTCTTTAATTCTTGTCATTTTTAAACAAATATGTTACATTAGCTGATATGGTTCAGCTAATGACAAAAGGAATTAAAATATCTGTAAAAACAAAATACGAAGGTGCTTTGTCTAGAAACCTATTTACCTATCATAATTTCAGCTATTATATTACCATAGAAAATACAACGAAAGATACTGTTCAGTTAACGGACAGGTATTGGGAAATTTTCGATTCATTAAATAATACTGAAATCGTAGAAGGAGAAGGTGTTGTAGGACAAACTCCTATTTTAAAACCTCAAGATGTGTATACATATAAGTCTGGATGCATATTACAATCAAACATTGGCACTATGAGAGGATTCTATACGATGATGGATGTTGATTCGTTAGAAACTTTTGATGTTGCCATTCCAAGTTTTCAACTAACAACACCTGTGTCATCAAACTAACTAGAAGAAAAAAACAGCTTGTTACTCTTAAAGAGCCTGAGTGCTACAATTGTGGACATCCATTCTCTGGTCATGAAAAATTTTGTCCAGATTGTGGTCAAAAAAACAAACGTAAAAAAATAACCTTCAAGAGTTTTCTTGCTGAGGTTTTTAATGGCTTTATTTCTTGGGACGCAAAATTCTGGAAAACACTTATTCCTTTATTAACAAAACCAGGAAAGGTTTCTAGAGATTTTATAGATGGGAAAAGAGCTAGGTATTCTAATCCCTTTCAGTTTTACTTAACAGTCTCCATTGTTTTCTTTTTAATTCTGGGAATTGTAGATAAATATCATGAATTTAGCGACGTTGACAATGGCAGAAATGATTTTGCAATTGTTGATTTGCGGAATGACAATAAAGAGAAGATTGATTCTACAATAAACAAAGCCAAAAAAAACATAGAAGGTCAATTACAAAACTTAGACTCTGTTGACAGAGCAGAAATACTATCCGTACTTCCTAGCACAACCAAAGACACCTCAAAAGTTAAAAGCTCAAAAGATAAAAATACTTTTAACTTTATAAATAAGGAACATAAGGTTACCAAAATGGTAAACTACCAAAGAGATCACCCAAAAGTAGCCGTAGATTCTGCTCTTACGGTTTTAGAGATTCAACCTAGTTTAACAAATAGATTCCTATATAGTAGAGCAAACAAAATAAATTCATTTTTAACCAATACAAGTGAAGAAAACAAGAAATTACAAAAAGAAATTATATCGCTTGCATCGGTCTCTATTTTTATATTCCTCCCTATTTTTACTTTATTTTTGCGTTTCGTCTATATTAGAAGGAAATTCACGTATGTAGAACATCTTATTTTTGTGTTTCATACCCAGACTGTCTTTTTCATCTTATTGACTATCTTCTATATTTTAAGTTTAGTAACATCAACAGAAAGCACTACATTCATTTTTTCAATCATTTTCCTCATATATCTTTTAATCGCGATGAAAAAGTTTTACCTACAAGGCTATTTTAAAACTTTTATCAAGTTTATCATGATCAATTTTGCTTTTGTCGTTTTTGGCTCAATAGGGTTTGCAATTCTATCTATGGTTACTTTTATGATTTATTAAAAATGCAAGGCGGTATCTTTATCGTTTAAGAAGTCTCTGTAATCTATAGTAATCGTTTCATTTTCTTTTTTTACAGATGTAATACTCACTGTTTCTACAAATAGTCGTTTCATTTTTAGCGCTGTGGCTGCTGTTCCTAAATCTGTATTTTGGTGAAATCGCATAATTCCTTTTTGATTGACAGCATTATTAACCAACCAATCGTTAAACCATTGAACTCTTTCTTCTTTCATTTTTGTATCATACAAACTAGAAGACGACCATATTTTAGGTTTATTTTTTAATCCGTTGAAATGTGTTTTCACTCCGTCCCAGACAAGTTCATAGGCCTTCAAATTAACGCTCCAATCTAATAAAACAATAGTAAAAGGTTCAATATCTTTAAAATCAAATCCTTTGATATACGCTACAGGGTCATCAACACTCAAAATATTTTTCACAACAACACCTCTACTCATTCTATAGTATTTATTTCGTTGGTGTTTTTCAAAACCTCCATTTAACAAACATACAAGTCTTTTCTTTTCACTTACCCCTATCCATGTTCCTCCAGCTAATTCATCTTTAGGGTAGGTCATTCTCACACCATCTTCAAGATAAATCTTCGGAGGAATGGTTTTTCTCATTGGGCTTTCATCTCTATTAGACGTAAGAATAAAACGCTTGTTATCGATTGGAATATACGTTACTGTACACATAAAAATAGAATTAAACACAAAAACACAAGTTGTATCTGTAAGAAAAAACTAACAAATAAATCGTAACTTCGCGCAATCAAAATTAATCGATTACAACTTAAAAATAGATAAAAATGGGAAAAGGTTTTTTTCAAGTACCAACCGCTATTAACGAACCTGTAAAATCATATGCTCCTGGGAGTCCGGAAAGAGCAACTGTAGCTGCACAATACAAAGCGTATTTTAATGGATCTGTAGATGTGCCAATGTATATTGGTAACGAAGAAGTTAGAACTGGGAACACTAGAAATATGACCCCTCCTCACGACCATCAACATGTTGTGGGTCAATATCATTTAGGAGATAAAAGTCATGCCGAAAAAGCAATTGCTTCTGCATTAGAGGCAAGAAAAAAATGGTCTCAAATTCCATGGACAGAAAGAGCAGCTATTTTCTCAAAAGCTGCAAATTTAATTGCTGGTCCTTATAGAGCAAAAATCAATGCAGCAACAATGATTGCCCAATCAAAAACCATTCATCAAGCAGAAATTGATGCCGCTTGCGAATTAATAGATTTCCTAAGTTTTAATGTAGAATTCATGGCTCAAATTTATGAAGAGCAACCAGATTCTGCTGAAGGTATTTGGAATAGAGTTGAATATAGACCTTTAGAAGGATTTGTTTATGCAATTACTCCTTTTAACTTTACAGCAATTGCTGCTAACTTACCTGCAAGTGCTGCTTTAATGGGAAATACTGTAGTATGGAAACCATCGGATCATCAAATTTTTTCTGCTAAAGTGATTATGGATGTATTTAAAGAAGCTGGTGTACCTGATGGCGTTATTAATGTTGTTTATGGAGATCCTGTAATGATTACAGATACTGTATTAGCAAGTCCAGATTTTGCTGGAATTCACTTTACTGGTTCTACCTATGTTTTTAAAGAAATTTGGAAAAAGATTGGAGAGAACATTCATAATTATAAAACCTATCCTAAAATTGTAGGAGAAACTGGGGGTAAAGATTTTATTATTGCACATCCTTCAGCGAACTCTAAGCAAGTAGCAACAGGAATTACTAGAGGCGCTTTTGAATTTCAAGGGCAAAAGTGCTCTGCTGCTTCAAGAGTATATTTGCCAAAATCTTTAGCTGATGAAACGCTGCAATTCTTAAAAGAAGATATGGCTTCCTTTAAAATGGGATCTCCAGAAGACATGAGTAATTATATTACAGCTGTAATTCATGAAGGTTCTTTTGATAAATTAGCTTCTTTTATCGATGCTGCAAAAAACGATAGTGATGCAGAAGTTTTTGCAGGTGGTAATTACGATAAATCAAAAGGATATTTTATAGAGCCTACCGTAATTTTAGCAAAAGACCCTAAGTACACTACTATGTGTACCGAATTATTTGGGCCAGTAGTAACTATTTACATCTATAATGACGAAGATTGGTCTGACACTTTAAAATTAGTAGATCAAACATCTGAATATGCTTTAACAGGTGCCGTTTTCTCTACGGATAGATACGCTGTAGCTGAAGCAACAAAAGCTTTAGAGAATTGTGCTGGTAACTTTTATGTAAATGATAAACCAACTGGAGCTGTTGTAGGACAGCAACCTTTCGGAGGAGCAAGAGCCTCAGGAACAAATGATAAAGCTGGATCTGCTCAGAACCTATTACGTTGGGTTTCTCCAAGGTTAATTAAAGAAACATTTGTAACACCAACTGATTATAGATATCCATTCTTAGGAGAATAAATAATCTAAAATCTAACAGATTTATTGATATTGTTAAAGGAACTATACTTTTTTATAGTTCCTTTTTTATTTATTGTATTTTCGCGGTGAAACCAACTGTATTTAATGAAAAAAATATTTTTTCTATTTATCCTTATTTCATTCAACTTGGCTTCTCAAGTGACTGATAAAAAGGTCTATGTGAAATATATTAACGAGACCATAGCTATTGATGGGGTCCTAGATGAAACCTCCTGGTCTAAAGCTAAACCTGCAAAAAATTTCTTTCAATATTTCCCAACCGATACCGCACAAGCAAAAGCTCAAACAGAAATTAAATTTATGTTTGATGACAAAAATTTATATGTGGGCATTAAAGTATATGCAAAAGGGGAAAATTACATTGTCCCTTCATTAAGGAGAGATTTTAGAGCTGGAGGGAGTGACAATATTACTTTGATGTTTGACACTTTTAATGATGGGACTAACGCTTTCATTTTTGGTTCTAATCCTTATGGAGTAAGAAGAGAAATCCTATTATCCGGTGGAGGAAATGACAATCGTGGGTTTAATGATGCGTGGGATACTAAATGGTTTGGCGAATCTAAAATTCATGATAATTATTACATTTTAGAATGGAAAATACCTCTTTCTGCCTTCAAGTATAGAGAAGGGGAAACCAAATGGCGCTTCAATAGTTACCATTTTGACACCCAAGATAATGAGCGAAATACATGGATTAACATCCCCCAGAATCAACCTATTTTTAGTTTAGCATATATGGGTGATATGATTTTTGAAAAACCTTTAGGGAAATCAAAATCTCCTATATTCCTAATTCCTTACGTAAATACTCTTGCAGGAAAAGACTATGAAACTGGAGAATCTATTAGTGATTTTAAATTTGGTGCAGATGCTAAAATGACGATTGCAAATAGTATGAACTTAGACTTGACTATCAATCCAGATTTCTCTCAAGTAGAAGTAGATCAACAAGTAACTAACTTAACTCGATTTGAGGTTGGCCTCCCAGAAAGAAGACAGTTTTTCTTAGAAAATAGTGATCTTTTTGCTGATTTTGGAGACAATAGAGATGCGAATCCTTTTTTCTCAAGAAGAATAGGAATCGCTTCTGATGCGAATGACGAAACTATCGAAAATAGAATTATTGCAGGGGTTCGTTTGAGTGGAAAGCTCAATAATAATTTACGATTAGGAATTTTAAGTATGCAAACTGATGAAGATATTGCTAATGAGATTCCTACCGTTAATAACTCTGTAATTTCTCTACAACAAAAAATGTTCAGTAGGTCTAATTTGAGTTTTATTTTCGTCAACAAACAAGCTACTAAAGATTATGACTTCTTAGCAGAGGAAGATAAATACAATCGCGTTCTTGGATTAGATTATACCTTAGCTTCTGCAGATAATACATGGAGCGGAAAATACTACTTTCATAAATCTTTTTCTCCTACAGTTTCTAGTAATGATTTCTCCGCAGGATTTAGAACAGAATTTAACAATCGAAAGTTTGGAGTTCGTTTGAGCGGTGTTTTTGTGGCTGACGATTTTAGGTCAGATTTAGGATTTATAAGAAGGACAGATATCTTAAAAATAAACCCCCAGTTTGAATTAAAATTCTGGCCAGAAAAAGGAAGTATCCAACGACACACTTTCTCTGTAACCCCCGTCTATATTTGGCGACCAGAATTAGAATATGAAAATTCTGATTATACAATTATAAGTAGATGGCGAGCAAGTTTTAAGAATAATGCTGATTTTAGTGTAACTATGTTCAATCGATTTACTCGTTTATATGACCCTTTTGATCCTACAGGAACAGATGGTGCAATTGAATTACCAGAAAATCAAAATTATTATTATACTAGTTTTGAAGCTTCTTTCAGATCTGATCAACGTAAAAAATTCTCTTACCGAATTAATCCTTCTGTTGGAAGTTTTTTTAATGGACAGCGATATTCATTAGAAGCAAATATAACATTGCGTTTGCAACCTTATTTTTCTGGATCTATGCAATTAAGATATGATAAAATTAACTTACCTGACCCTTATCCAGATGCTTCAATATGGTTGGTAGGCCCAAGATTAGATGTAACTTTTTCTAAAAATATTTTTTGGGCAACGTTTTTACAATACAGTACCCAAAGAGAAAATTTCAGCATCAATACTCGACTTCAATGGAGAGTTGCTCCTTTATCTGATTTATTTTTGGTGTATAATGATAATTACGCAACCGATATATTTAGTCCAAGGTTTAGATCTTTAAACCTAAAATTCACGTATTGGTTTAGTATTTAACATAATCTCTTAATTGGTTTAATCTTATTTTAGTTAATATTCCTTTAACATTTCTTTAAGAAACCACTCTTCATAGAATGTTTAACTTCGGGAACTCAATAAATTCACACAAATAAATCATTATGATACAAAAATTACTTTCACGATTGTTGGTAGTTTTATTTGTTTTTGGTCTTACTATAGATGCAGATGCACAACGTAGAAAAAAGAAGACTAAAAAGAATGCTAAAACTACCCAGGCTGTAAAACCAAAGCCAAAACCAAAACCAAAAAAAGGAGCTATTCAACCTTACGGTAAAATAGTTACAAAAGACATGAAAACAGACGAAGGTTTGTTTAAAATTCATTCTAAAGACAATAAATACTTGTTTGAAATCCCAGACTCGCTATTTAACAGAGAGATGTTAATGGTGACTAGAATTGCTAAAACTGCTAGTGGATTAGGATTCGGTGGTGGAAAAACAAACACTCAGGTATTACGTTGGCAAAAGAAAGGAAAAAAAATCTTATTAAGAGTTGTCTCTCATAATGTAGTTGCCGATACTGTTTTACCAGTTCATAAAGCAGTTGTAAATTCAAACTTTGAGCCAATTCTATTTTCTTTCCCAATCAAAGCGTTTAGTAAAGATTCTACTGCTACAGTAATTGATGCAACGAAATTATACTCTACAGATGTAAAACCCTTAGGTTTTCCTCAATCTAGAAGAAGAGCTTTTCAGATTTCAAGAATGGATAATTCTCGTTCTTACATTGAAAGAATGAGTAGTTACCCTCAAAATATTGAAGTACGTCATGTAAAAACTTATTTTTCTAATAGACCTCCTTCAAATGGAAGCGTTGGTTCTATCTCTTTAGAAATGAGTAACTCTATGATTTTACTACCTAAAGTTCCTATGAAGCGTCGTTATTTTGATGAACGTGTCGGATGGTTCTCTAGAGGACAAACAGATTATGGTTTAGATGCTCAAAAAAGTAAAACAGTTACTTATTTAGATCGTTGGAGACTAGAAGTTAAAGACGAAGACATGGCTAAATTTAGACGTGGTGAACTTGTAGAGCCTAAAAAACAAATCGTATATTATATAGATAGAGCTACTCCAGAAAAATGGCGTAAATATCTAAAGCAAGGAATCGAAGATTGGCAGAAAGCATTTGAAACTGCTGGTTTCAAAAATGCTATTATTGCCAAAGACCCTCCATCTAAAGAAGAAGACCCAGATTGGTCTCCAGAAGATGTTCGATATTCAGTAGTGCGTTATTTGGCTTCTCCAATTCCAAACGCAAATGGACCTCATGTTAGTGATCCAAGATCGGGAGAGATTCTAGAATCGGACATTAACTGGTACCATAATGTAATGACTTTATTACACAACTGGTTCTTTATCCAAACTGCTGCCATCAACCCAGATGCTCGTTCTAATTCATTTAAAGATGAAGTTATGGGTAGATTAATTCGTTTTGTATCTGCACATGAGGTAGGTCATACTCTTGGACTTCCACATAACATGGGATCTAGTGTTGCATATCCAGTAGACTCTTTACGTTCTGCATCTTTTACTAAAAAATATGGAACCGCACCTTCTATCATGGATTATGCACGTTTTAATTACGTAGCACAACCAGAAGACACAGGAGTTGCATTAATGCCAGACATTGGTCCTTACGATAAATATGCTATTTCTTGGGGATATCGTCCAATTTTAGACAAATCTGCAAAAGACGAAAAAGCAACATTAAATTCTTGGATTACTGCTAAAGCAGGAGATCCAATGTATCGTTTTGGTCATCAACAAGTTCTGAACATCGTTGACCCTAGTTCTCAAACAGAAGATTTAGGGGATAATGCCATTACTGCTAGTACTTATGGTATCAAAAACTTAAAAAGAATTTTACCAAATTTAGAAAAGTGGACTACTGAAGATGGAGAAACTTATAATGAACTAAGAACTATGTATGGTCAATTACTAGGACAATACAATCGTTATATGGGTCATGTTTCTTCTAATATTGGTGGTGTTTACGAACACTATAAAGCTGTTGGACAAAAAGGTGCTGTTTATACACATGTAGATAAGAATCACCAGAGGAATGCAATGAAATTCATTAATAAAGAATTATTTGCAACTCCAAAATGGTTGATCGATAAAAACATCTTTGATAAAGTTCAATATTCTGGTTCTGGAGAACGCATCAGAGGCTTACAAGTTAATACTTTAAATAGAATTTTAAAGCTAGGAAGACTTGCTCGTTTAATTGAAAATCAAACATTGAATGGGAATAAAGCATATACAATTCTTACTTTAATGGGAGACCTGCGTAGAGGTGTTTGGTCTGAGTTATATAACGGCAGAGCTATTGATCCTTACAGAAGAAATTTACAACGTGCACATATAGACCGTTTAGGGTACTTAATGAACGTTAAATCTCAAAGAAGGGCACCTAACTTTGGAGCCTATATTAAGCAAACTCGAGTTAATGTCAGTCAATCTGATATTAAACCTGTAGTTAGAGGTGAATTGAAAAGATTGAAACGAAATATTAGAGCCGCAATAGGAAAAGCTCCTAATACTATTACTCGTTATCACTTACAAGATGCTGTTGATAGAATTGATGACATCTTAGACCCTAAATAATTTATATTTAGTTCTTTATAAGAATAGGCCTTACCGTTATGGTAAGGCTTATTTATTTAAATAAAAGTTAATTATTACGGTAAGTTATTTGAAAAAGGGGTTTTTGTTCTTATTTTTGTATTTGCTTTAAAAAAGTGTATGAAAACAAAAAGTCAAAAAAAATCTAGAGCAAAATTACTGCATCAGTATTATAGCTATACAGGGTTTTACAAGTTTATTCTAACAAGTCTTAGAAAAGCTGCCCTACCTGTTATACTTATCATTGTGGCATTATTTCTATTTAATAAATACGTATTTACAATAGATGATGGGCTTAAGCTTTTAAATGATTCTTTTTCTAGAACAGGAGTTTTTGTTACTTTTTTTATTTCTGAAACTCTTTTAGGTTTAATTCCTCCAGAAATATTTATTGGATGGTCTAAAAAAACTGCAGACCCTATAGTAAGCTTATCCATATTAGCAGCATTATCTTATTCAGGAGGATTGGTGTCTTATTATATAGGAAAATCTTCATTGCGTATCAATCGATTTAAAAATTACCTTGAAGTAAAAATGGCTAAACAGCTTAAAAATACTCGTAAATGGGGTGGGTTTTTAATTCTTGTGGGCGCCATGCTACCTATTCCTTTTTCTATTACCTGTATGACTGCTGGTATGATTAGGTATCCTTTTAAAGGAGTAGTCTTATTTGGTTTGTTTAGATTTTTACGATTTGCAATTTATGCTTGGGCTATTTTTAAAGTTGTAAGTTAGCCATATGGGATTAACAAATAATGATATTTTCAAAAAATTAAGAGTCGCTCATAAATTGAGGGATGATGATATTGTAAAAATTTGCGCTCTAGTAGATTTTAAAGTTTCAAAATCCGAGTTAGGAGCATTTTTCAGGAATGAAAGTCATCCTAAATATATGGAATGTGGTGACCAGATTTTACGAAATTTTTTAAATGGATTGATTATCCATTTACGTGGACCCATGCCAGAAAAAAAGACATAAAAAAACCTCACAATCACTGAAAAAAGTTCAGCATAAATGTGAGATTTTTTTTATTTTATATATGCTTAGAACGGTAAATCGTCTGGCTCGTCACTAGATAAATCTGGCGCTGGAGCGAATTGATCTAAAGGAGGCAATTCTTGAGCTGGTGCAGCTTGAGACAAACTCTCTATTCTCCATCCTTGAATAGAATTAAAATACTTAGCCTCTCCTTGTGGGTTAATCCATTCTCTACCTCTTAGGTTGATAGATATTTTTACATCCTGCCCCACAGCATAACTATTTAAAAGGTCTACCTTATCTTGAACAAACTCAACCATAATCATTTGAGGATATTGCTCGTCTGTAGTGACTACTAATTCTCTTTTTCTGAAACCATTACTTCCAAAAGTTTGTGTTTCTCCAATCAATTTAATTTTACCTATAACTTCCATATTCACTATTTTATTAAAAGTACTTTCCAAGCACTTTCTACATCGTTTTTATTTAAATACTCTTGTGCAAATGTATGTTTTTTTACTTTTTCTATTCCCATAAATTCCGGATGTTCTTTTGCAAAGTTATCAACATCAGTTTCATCTGGAATTGCTGCTACATTTCCTAAAACCCCTAAATTATTTCCCGTAAGGATTTCACTATTTCTAATAGCCTCAGGAATACTATCTACTCCTATCCCAAGGGTCGAAATCGGTTTTGGGATTTCAAAAAAACCTTCTCTAGCTCTAGAATAATAATTCCCGCCAGCCCTGGCAACTAAATCAATTTTATACTGATCTATAGCACCATGCTCATCTAAAACTTCTTCATTAATATGAATTTTAACTACTTCGCAAACAATTAAGTTTCCTGCTCCTCCTTCTTCTCCTGTATAAATAATATCTTTCACTTTACATTCAAATTGAACGGGTGATTCTGCCACTCGAAAAGGTTTAATTTTATCGGAAGGTAACATGGTAAACCCCGCTTTCACAAACTCATTTATCCCTTCTGGGTATTCCGAACTGCTTAATGACATTTGCTGTACTATTGGATAACTTACTACGTTTATTACAACTTCTTTTGTCTCTTGAGCATTGTGCAAAGTATGCTTTGTTGTATTCCCTCGGACTCTTCTAGCGGGAGAGAAAATCATTATCGGTGGATTAGCTCCAAATACATTAAAAAAACTAAAAGGTGATAAGTTAGGGTTTCCTTCTGCGTCTATTGTACTCGCAAAAGCAATTGGTCTTGGAGCGACAGCACCCAATAAATAGCCATGTAACTTTCCTGTTGGAATTTCTTTTGGATCAATAGATAACATATATAAAAATTTATGAATGTAAATATACTATCAAATTCACAAAGTAGTTATATTCAATAATAGTTTATATTTGACTTATGTCTTTGCTTAAGAACACACTTGTTTTAAAACGAATTGCCATTGTAATATCTATTACAATTGTTTCTTTAATTTTGTGGAATACCTATACATTCTTTAATAAATTTAAAACAGAGGAACGTTTAAAAATGGAAATTGTAGCCACAGCCCAAAAGGAGTTAGCTACAAATACCGATTTAAATGCTAGTACTGAACTTCCTTTTGCCATTATAGCTAGCAACAACAATATTCCTATGATATTGGTTGATGAAAATGGAGAGATTTTAAAAGGCGAACAAGGCTATCGGAATTTAGATGCTATTAAAGCTAAAAAACCCGGCTATTTAGAAAAACAGCTAGAAATCATGAAAAAGGAGAATGAACCGATTGAGATGAATTTCCCTGGATCAAAAAAGCAATTCATTTATTACAGAAACTCAGACTTACTTAATAGATTAAGTTACTACCCTTTGGCCTTAATTTTGATCATTGTATTATTTTTAGCTGTCATATATATGTTCTTTAATACAAATAAGGTTTCTGAACAAAATAAGTTATGGACAGGAATGGCTAAAGAAACAGCCCATCAAATTGGAACTCCTTTATCTTCTCTCTTAGGATGGATTGCTATTCTAAAAACAGAAAACGTAAACGATAAGTATATTAATGAAATTGAGAAAGATGTAGAACGTTTGAATACAATTGCTAATCGATTTTCTAAAATTGGATCTATTCCTGAATTGAAGAAAGAAAATATTATAGACATCTCTAAAGCATCCTTTGACTATTTAAAAAGAAGAAGTTCTAAGCAAATTACATTTCATTTTACCAATAATACAGATCCTACTGTATTTGTAAACTTAAATACAGAATTATTTAGTTGGGTTGTAGAGAATTTATTGAAAAACTCTGTTGATGCTATGCAAGGGAAAGGAGATCTTACATTGCAAATATCTAGCACCGATAAAAAAGTGAAAATTATTGTAAGCGACACTGGGAAGGGAATGCCAAAATCTATGTTTAAAAAAATATTTAATCCTGGTTTTACTACAAAAAAACGTGGGTGGGGTCTAGGTTTATCTTTGTCGAAACGAATTATACAAGATTATCATAAAGGAAAAATATTTGTCCTCAAATCTGAAATAAATAAAGGAACTAGCATTCAGGTTTTATTAGATAAAGTTCTCTGAAATTTCTTTAGCCAGCATTACAAAATCTTCATTGCTTAGCTTCTCTTTTTTTATAAACTGCATATCTGTCATCCTATTAATTGGGATCAAATGAACATGTGCATGGGGCACTTCCAATCCAACAACACTTATTCCCACTCTATTACAAGGAACTGTTTTTTCGATAGCTTTAGCAACCCTATAAGAAAAACTCATTAAACCATTATAGGTTGATATATCTAAATCAAAAATCTTATCTACTTCTTTTTTGGGAATCACCAAAGTATGCCCTTTGGCATTTGGGTTGATATCTAAAAAGGCATAATAATATTCGTTCTCTGCTATTTTATAACTCGGAATTTCACCGTTTATAATTTTAGTAAAAATACTCATGGGCAATACTGATTTATGGTAAAAATAAAAAACGCTTTGCGAATGCAAAGCGTTTCAATATATCATTTCATAAAAATTATCTAGAAACTTCTACGATTTCAAATTTCATAATTCCATTTGGAACCTGAATTTCTGCAATATCTCCTTTTTTCATACCTAACAATCCTTTTCCTATAGGAGAATTTACAGAAAGCTTTCCGTTTCTTATATCTGACTCAGAATCTGCTACTAAAGTATAATTAAACTCCATTCCATTCGCTGTATTCTTTATCTTGACATTAGAATGAATTAATACTTTAGAAGTATCTAATTGAGATTCGTCTATAATCCTAGCATTAGCGACTACATTTTTCAATTTAGCAATCTTAGTTTCTAATAAAGATTGTTCTTCTTTAGCTGCATGATATTCTGCATTTTCACTTAAATCACCTTTATCTCTAGCATCGGCAATCTCTTGTGTTACTCTTGGTCTTTCTTCCTGTTCTAATTGTAAAAGTTCATCCTTTAACTTTTTCAATCCTTCTTTTGTGTAATACGAAATTTCACTCATAATCATTAAATTTAAACCGGGTTATTATAACAACCTTTAGATCATTTTATCCCTTGCATTTAAAATAGAAAATCCCACCACCTTTTTATCAGTATGAGATTAGACTACAAATGTACAAAATATTTGTACATTGCTTACGTTTTATAAAACACAAGATTATTTTCGAGATGAAAAAGCGATACCTATTATTATTAATGATTACTTGTTTAAACTGCTCCGATAGCGGAGTTGTAAACAATTGTTTTCCAAATAATTTTGTTGATGAAACTATAAGCTTAGACCTGCCTCAATTTATTAATTTGAGAGTCCCTGGAGGATGGGGTTATGCAAATGGTGGGCTTGCGGGTTTAGTAATTTTTAATCAAGGCAACAATTTTAAAGCATTCGATAGGCGTTGTCCTGAGCAAGATCAATCTTCATGTGCTTCTATGATTGTAGAAAATGATATTATTTTAAAATGCACATGCGACGATAATGAATATAATTACTTAAACGGTTCGCCATTAACATCGGGTGCCACTTGCTTTGCTAGAGAATATAGAGTTCAAGTAATCAGTTCAACAGTGATTAGAATCACTAATTTTTAATAGCATCTTAATATTAAGATGCTTACTTTTGTAAGACAAAATTTGAAATAAATATCTTGAAAAATTATTTTTCTTCCGATTTTAGATTAGGAGTTCTTGGCGGAGGCCAATTAGGAAGAATGCTACTTACTGAAACTCAAAAATTTGATATTTTTACGGTTATTTTAGACGCATCTAAAGACGCTCCTTGCGCGGAAATTTGTAATGAATTTCATCAAGGAGATTTATTAGATTTTGATACTGTTTATACTTTTGGAAAACAGGTAGATTTACTTACCATTGAAATAGAAAATGTAAATATACAGGCCTTAGAAACTTTAGAGAAAGAAGGCCTCACGATATATCCTAAACCTAAAGATATTCGAATTATTCAGAACAAAGCGAGACAAAAATCATTCTACACAGATCATCATATTCCTACAGCTGATTTTTCTCATTACGCCTATATAGAAGAATTAAAACATTCCTATCAGAATTCTATTATCGATTTTCCTTTTGTGTGGAAAGCTGCTCAATTTGGTTACGATGGTAATGGAGTTAAAATTGTTCGAAATTATAGCGATTTAGAGGGCTTGCCCAATGTAGAGTGTATTACCGAAAAACTAGTTCCTTTTAAAAATGAATTAGCAGTTATCGTTGCAAGAAACGCTAACGGCGAAACAAAAACATATCCTGTTGTAGAAATGGAATTTCATCCTGAGGCAAATCAAGTAGAGTATGTTATTTGTCCTGCTAGAATTGATGCTATTGTAGCTAAAAAAGCACAAGAAGTTGCCCTTAAAGTTGCTAATGCTTTTGACTTTGTTGGCTTGTTAGCTGTTGAAATGTTTCAGACTGAAGAAGATGAAATTCTTGTGAATGAAGTAGCACCAAGGACTCATAATTCTGGTCATTATAGTATTGAAGCTAGTTATACGAATCAATTTGAACAACACTTAAGAAGTATTTTAAATCTACCTTTAGGCAATACAGAAAGTAAGGTAGCTGGAATTATGGTAAATTTAGTAGGCGCAGAAGGTTATACAGGAAATGTTCTATATAAAAATATCGAAAAAATTATAGCCATAGATGGAGTAACTCCACATATTTATGGAAAAAAACACACAAAACCATTTCGAAAAATGGGACATGTAACTATTGTACATGAAGATATAAATACAGCAAGAAAAATTGCTCAAAAAGTAAAAGAGACAGTTAAAGTAATTAGCACATAAAATTATGGTAGGAATTATAATGGGAAGTGATTCTGATCTTCCAATCATGCAAGAAGCAATAAATGTTTTAGAAAGTTTTGACATTCAGATTGAAGTAGATATTGTTTCTGCTCATCGAACTCCCGAGAAATTATTTGACTATTCTAAAAATGCACATACTCGTGGCATTAAGGTAATTATTGCTGGTGCTGGGGGTGCTGCTCACCTTCCTGGAATGGTAGCTTCGTTGAGTCCTTTACCAGTAATTGGAGTTCCTGTTAAAAGTAGAAACTCTATAGATGGATGGGATTCTATCCTTTCTATATTACAAATGCCGGGAGGAGTTCCTGTGGCTACAGTTGCCTTAGATGGGGCAAAAAATGCTGGAATTCTAGCGGCTCAAATTATTGGGGCTACAGACAAGTGTGTACTTGATAAAGTAATTGCTTATAAAGAAGGGCTAAAGATAAAGGTGGGGCAAGCTTCTGACAGAGTTAAGAAGTAGTTTATAATAATCGGCGAATGGTAGATTATTTTCGACGAATGAAAAGCTATTTTATTTGCTTTTATCTCTTTAATAAGCTCCCTTTTTATTATCGATATAATTATATTTGTTCCTATTCTTATTATGATACAATGAATCCACTTTTACAAGATTTTGATACTGCTCCTTTTTCTAAAATTAGTAATGCAGATTATATTCCAGCTTTTAAAAAAGCTATTGAAATTGCTCAAGATGAAATAACAAGCATTGTCTCAAGCCCTGAAGAGGCAACTTTTGAAAACACAACTGTTGCTTTAGATTTTACAGGTGAAAAACTCAACAGAATTTCTAGTATTTTTTTTAACTTAAATAGTGCAGAGACTAATGACGAAATGCAACAAATTGCAAAAGAGATTTCTCCTTGGTTAAGTGAATTTAAAAACGATATGATTTTAAATGAAGCTTTATTTGCTAGAGTAAAATCTGTTTATCATAAGAGAGCAGATTTACAGTTAAATGTAGAACAGGAAATGTTACTAGAAAAACAATATAAAGGTTTTGCAAGAAATGGAGCAAATTTGAATGAGCAAGACAAATTGAAATTGCGAAAAATTGATGCTCAACTATCAAAACTTTCTTTACAATTTGGAGAACATGTTTTAGCCGAAACAAACGCTTATGAATTATTACTTACAGATAAGAAAGCTTTATCTGGATTACCAGAAAGTGCGATAGAATCGGCCAAAATATTAGCTAATGAAAAAGGAAAAGATGGCTGGTTAATTACTCTAGACTATCCAAGCTATATTCCTTTTATGACCTACGCAGACAATAGAGCATTACGAAAGGAATTATCTATTGCATTTGGCAGAAAAGCTTTTCAAAAAAATAATTATAACAATGAACAAATTGTTTTAGACATTGTAACTCTTCGCCAACAAAGAGCTCTATTATTAGGTTATAAAAGTCATGCTCATTTTGTTCTAGAGGAAAGAATGGCTGAGACACCCGAAAAAGTATTAGAGTTTTCTAAAGAGTTATTATCAAAAGCAAAATCTGCTGCAGAACGAGAGTTTAAAAACTTAGAAAAGTATGCTCAAAAACTAGACGATATCAAACAATTACAAAAATGGGATGGAGCCTATTATTCTGAAAAATTAAAAAAAGAACTTTTCAGTTTAGATCAAGAAATTCTAAAACCGTATTTCCAATTAGAAAATGTAATTGAGGGTGTCTTTTTAATCTCTCAAAAGTTATATAATCTTCATTTTAAAGAAGTTTTTGATATCGACACGTATCATGAAGATGTAAAAACATATCAAGTAATGGATGCTAATGATCATTTCATAGCATATCTATATGCAGATTTTCACCCAAGAGCTGGTAAAAGAAATGGCGCTTGGATGACCTCATATAAACCCCAACAAATTAAAAATGGAATTAATGAAAGACCTCATATTTCTATCGTTTGTAACTTTACTAAGCCAACTACCACAAAGCCTTCTTTGTTAACTTTTAATGAAGTTACTACTTTATTCCATGAATTCGGTCATGCCCTTCATGGAATGTTAGCCAACACAACTTATAATAGTTTATCTGGCACCTCAGTTTCTTGGGATTTTGTAGAATTACCTAGTCAGATTTTAGAAAATTGGTGTTACGAAAAAGAAGCTTTAGCTCTCTTTGCCAAACACTATCAAACAGGTGAAACTATTCCAATTGAGTATATAAAAAAAATAAAAGAATCTGCTAGTTTTCATGAAGGAATGCAAACTTTAAGACAGTTAAGTTTTGGGTTACTAGATATGTGTTGGCATGCCGATAGCAATTTAGAATCAATTACATCTGTAAAAGAGTTTGAGTCTGAAGCATTTTCAGACACACAACTATATCCTGACACACCGGAAAACTGTATGAGTACTTCTTTTTCACATATTTTCCAAGGTGGTTATTCGGCAGGATATTACTCCTACAAGTGGGCAGAAGTTTTAGATGCAGACGCCTTTGAATATTTCCAAGAGAAAGGGATTTTTAACAAAGAAGTCGCTAATAAATTTAAAGATTGTATCCTTTCTAAGGGAGGCACAGAAAAGCCCATGGAATTGTACAAGCGTTTTAGAGGTAAAGAACCAAATTCAGATGCATTATTAAAAAGAGCTGGTTTAATAGCTTAACACTAATTAACTTTATAAAGTTTTATGGTATTGGTTTTGTGCTTATTTTTATAAAAAAACAAACTAAATGAAGAAGTACTTTCTAGGGTTTTTATTATTTATATCTCAATTTTCAGTTGCTCAAATTATTGTCAAAGGAAATGTATCTTCTAATAAAATTCCTTTAGAGGGCGCTGCCATTTATTTGAATAATTCTTCCATAGGCACTACCTCGGACAGCGATGGTAATTTTGAATTAACGGTTAGAGAAGGTAGCTATGACTTAATTATTTCTTATTTAGGATATAAGACTATTAGTTATCCATTAGTTACATCTGCGTATAATGGCCCGCTTGTTTTTAATTTAAATGAAGACGATAATCGCTTAGATGAAATCGTTATTAGAAAAACAGTTTATGATAATGTGTGGAGATACAATTTAGATGAGTTTAAAAGAACTTTTATTGGCAGTAGTTCACTTGCTAAAGATTGCGAAATCTTAAATCCAAAAGTACTGCATTTTGAATTCGACTCTAAGAATGTAATCTTAGAAGCTTTTGCAAAAGAGCCTTTACGCATTAAGCATAAATCTCTTGGGTATCTTATTACTTATGATTTAGTTTCTTATAAGCTGAATCAAAATATGGTTACATATTTAGGATATACAAAATACGAAACTCTTAAAGGAGGAAGATCTAAAAAAAGAAAGTGGAATAACAATCGATTAAAAGCTTATCGCGGATCAAGGGTTCACTTTTTCAAATCGTTAATTGAAAAAAAATTAAAATCCGAGGGATATATTGTAAATCAATTTAAGAGAAAAAGAAACCCGGAAAGACCAAGCGATCAGGAAATAAAAAGTGCAAGAGCACTCATAAGACAAACTAGGGTTATCGATCTTAACACTAAAAAACCAGCCCCACCAAAATCAGCAATTGATTCAGCCTTAAGTATCTTACGTAAATCTAGACTTCCAGAATTTATTGATTATCTATACAAGAGAAATGTGCCTTATGAAGAAATATTTCGTGAAAAAGAAGGTAAAACCTATCTTACTTTCGAGAATTATTTGAGTATTATTTACACTAGAGAAAAAGAAGACATCAACTATCTTCAAAATTTCTCAAGAGAAAAAAGAGCGCCCGGACCACAAACCTCATCAATAGTAATTTTGAATAAATATCCTTATCTTGAGCTTTCGGGATTAGTTATTAACCCACTAGATATTTTTTATGAAGGTTATTGGGGTTTTGAAAAAATAGCCGAAACATTACCCTTAGATTATAATCCTAATTTGGATTAATGTTATTTTTGAGTTTATGAAAAAGACCTTATTTACTTTGCTCTTGTTATCACAAGTGCTACTACATTCTCAAATACAGATTAAAGGTAAAGTTGTTTCATCAAAAAAAACACCACTCGAAGGAGCAACTGTATATTTAAATAACACCTCTATTGGTTCTTCTACAGATACTGATGGAGATTTTTATTTTACTGTAAAAAAAGGTGTTTATACACTAGTAGTATCATACATAGGTTTTAAAACAATCACCTATACATTAAATACTGACACCTACACTGGAGCACTTCTCTTTTCTATGAAAGCTAAAACCAATATACTGGATGAAGTAGTTATAACAACCAAAAAGAAAAAACGTAAAAGAAAAAAAGGCCGATTAAGAGGCAAAAATCGAACCTATTTTAAAAAGTTTAACGAAGCTTTTATAGGCAAAACAAAATTTTCTAAAGATTGTCAGATTTTAAACCCCAATGTTCTTGAGTTTTCATTTAACAAAACAACAAAAGCACTTACCGTAAAAGCTTCTGAGCCCTTAAAAATTAAAAACAAAGCACTTGGCTATACAATAGATTATGATTTAGAATATTTTAATCTAGAAAAAACTAAGATCTCATATTTAGGCTATAGTCGTTTTAAAGAAATAGAAACAAGCAATACAAAGAAAGAAAAGAAATGGAAAGAAAACAGAAAGCTCTCATACAAAGGCTCTAAACAACATTTCTTAAAGTCTTTAATTGAAAAAGCAACTAAGAGAGAAGGTTATGCACTTGATTTGGTTAAAAAAATCATGAACCCTAAAAGAGCATCAGCAGGAGAAATTACTCGTGCAAATAAATATATAACTGAACAAAAATTCAAAAATGTATTTGTAGATTTCTCTAAAGAAATTCCATACCCCTCTACAAAATTAGATTCTGCTATTGTTGCTGTTAACAGTAGTAAATTGCCATTACATACTTATATTATTATTGAAAAAAACGTGAAGCCAGAGAATATTATTTTCTATATCAATCGTTCTCATATATTAAAGTTTTCAAATCAATTAAGGATACGATATTTGTTTGAACCCGAAGAAAAAAACTATCGTCCTGGTAAGGCTAGAAAAAAATATCAGGAAAGTTATCTCTCATTATCTTTTGACGCAATTACGTTAAACTCGAACGGAACTTTTAGTGACCCTTTAAATGTTTTTGTTTCTGGATATTGGGGCTATGAACAATTTGGAGATGAACTACCTTTAGATTATGAACTACCTTTAGATTAATTTTTATTCTTTGCTGCAATCCATTTACTCATATACATTGTACTCTTCATGGTATGATGATGTAGCAAACTCCCTATGAAGTTTTTCTTTCGATGTTCAGGAAGTACCTGCTGTAAAGATTCTATTTTTTTAATGAGATTTTGTCCCAAAGGTTGTTTATTATATAGTGAATTAATTATCTCAACTCCTTTTTTTTGAGAGGACATCCAGATTTCTTTTTCTACATATAACCGAATTGCTTTCCTAATAAACTCTTTCGAATCGTCTTCAACAAACCCACTCCAATTTAAATCACCACTCATTCCCTCTGCTCCAATATTTGAGGCTACACTTGGCGTACCATTTATCATTGCTTCTACCAACTTTCCTTTAATTCCCGCTCCAAACCTTATGGGCGCCAACATTACTTTAGCGCTTTGAATCACAGTATGAGCATTTTTAGCAAAACCTTTTATTAAGAAGCTTTCATAATCGTTATGCATTTCCAGTATTTGTTGCGTAGGATAAGCACCATAAATATGCAACTCGGCATTTGGAAGTTCTTTCTTAATCTCTTTCCAAAGTACATTCTTTAAATACAAGACAGTATCAACATTAGGAGCATGTAAAAAATTACCTATAAATACAAAGTGTTTTCTTTCTTCAAAAGACATCCAATTATCTATATTTTCATTCATAATTGGTGAAATCATAAATGGCAAATGATACAAAAGAATATCGTCTATTTTAAAGACACTTTTTAGTAACTCCATTTCATAAGAAGAAATTATTAAAGAAAGATCGCTGCGTAATATTGCAGCAATTTCACGCTTGGCTAGTTCTGAATCTAATACATCATCCACCTTAAATACTTCCTCTTTTTTTAATACTTCTTGCCTAGTTTTTCTTAAACAATGTAAATCCTCTGTGTCTAATACTCTTAAAGCATTAGGACAATGTTCTGTTACACGCCATCCAAACTGTTCTTCTGTCATGAAACGGTCAAAAACAACCATTGTAGGATTTAATTCTCGAATAAATACATCAAAAGAATTACTATTTAATTCAATAGCAACCTCATCAATAGAAAATTTAGTAAGGTCTAGAGAGTTTTTATTTCGTGAAGCGGTACTTGCAAAAGTAATTTTCCAATCTTGATACAAAAACTGTTCAATCAACTGTAGCATTCTAGAACCCGCAGCAGATGCATTAGGTTCTACCCAAACTGCTCCAATAATTAATACATGTTGTTGAATCAATTATTGAGCATTAAGTTGTGCCTTGTAATCTTGTTGCGTCTTTTTTGCCCAAGTAACAATCACCTCAATTTGTTCTTTGGTAAGGTTTGCATCGGCATGCGTCCAAGTATAAGAATCTAAAGGCATTTTTTTCTTTTTCACTTCTTCCCAAACCTCTTCCATTTTATGCTCTTTTCTTTTTACAGAATAAGTGTTCCAGTTAGAAAAATTTAATTCTTCTTTCCCATGATCTATATGACCCGCCAGCCAATAATTAACAGGAGTAATATTATTATACCATGGGTATTTTGTGGAGTTACTATGGCAATCAAAACACGTTTCCTTCAACAAAATTTTAACATTTTCAGGTGGGTTTGTTTCTGTAAAAAAAGCATCTATAGAAGTTAAGTCGCCTTCATTTTTTTCGGGTCCAAAAAATTGCATAATGACAAAAACAACTAATAGAAATACCAATACTTTTTTAAGAATCTTCATGGAATATATATTTTAGGTTCTAAAGATAGTAATTCTGGTTAAATTTTAATTTATATTCACAATTATACGTATTTTTGTAGTTCAAAATTTTTAGTCATTATGAAATACGATTTAATCGTTATTGGTTCGGGACCTGGAGGTTATATTGCAGCTATTAGAGCATCTCAATTAGGGTCTAAAGTTGCTATTGTTGAGAAATATTCTACGCTAGGAGGAACTTGTTTAAATGTAGGATGCATTCCTTCAAAAGCATTATTAGATTCTTCACATCACTATCATGATGCTGTTCACAATTTTGAAACACATGGAATAACTGTTGAAACACCAAAAATTGATTTTGGTAAAATGATTGAAAGAAAAGCTTCTGTGGTTGAACAAACAACAGGTGGAATTAAATACTTAATGGACAAAAACAGTATTGATATTTTCGAAGGACTAGGTTCTTTTGTTGATAGCACTCATGTAAAAGTTGCTAAAAATGATGGTACTGAAGAGGTTATCGAAGGAACAAATATTATCATTGCTACGGGTTCTAAACCTTCTACATTACCTTTTATTAAAATTGATAAAGAAAGAATTATAACTTCTACTGAAGCACTAAAACTAAAAGAGATTCCAAAGAAATTATTAGTGATTGGTGGTGGAGTTATTGGTTTAGAATTAGGTTCTGTTTATAAAAGATTAGGAACAGAAGTAGCAGTAATAGAGTACATGAATAAAATTGTTCCAGGCATGGATGCTGATGTCTCTAAAGAATTACAAAAAGTATTAAAGAAACAAGGAATTAAATTCTTTACAAGTCATGGAGTAAAATCTGTAGAAAGAAACGGAGATCAAATTAGTGTAAAAGCAACCAATAAAAAAGGTGAGGAAGTTACTTTTGATGGCGATTACTGTTTAGTATCTGTAGGTAGGAAAGCTTACACAGAAGGTCTTGGATTAGAAAATGTAGGGATAAAAGTAAATGAAAGAGGTCAGGTAGAAATTAACAATCACCTACAAACCAATGTTTCTAATATCTATGCTATTGGCGATGTTGTAAAAGGTGCAATGCTGGCTCATAAAGCAGAAGAAGAAGGTGTAGTTGTTGCTGAATTAATTGCTGGCCAAAAACCACATATAGATTACAATCTAATCCCTGGAATCGTATATACTTGGCCAGAAGTAGCCGCTGTTGGAAAAACAGAACAAGAATTAAAAGATGCTGGAGTTGATTATAAATCTGGCAAATTCTCTATGCGTGCATTAGGGCGTTCTAGAGCAAGTACAGATATCGATGGTTTTGTAAAAGTATTAGCAGATAAAAGTACAGATGAGGTTTTAGGTGTTCATATTGTTGGCGCTAGAGCGGCAGATTTAATTATGGAAGCTGCAGTTGCTATGGAATATAGAGCTTCTGCTGAAGATTTAGCCAGAATCTGTCATGGTCATCCAACCTATTCTGAAGCGATAAAAGAAGCAGCAAAAGCTGCTTGGGATGGAAAACCACTGAATGCTTAAAAAAATAATAGCTTAAAAAAAGCAACTCAATGAGTTGCTTTTTTTATTTTAAAGTTTACCGTACTTTTATTTCATGCTAAGAGCTCTTCTCTTCTCATTTTTTACACTACTAAGTTCAATATCTATTGGACAAGAGAACGACTCTATTCCTTTTAAAAATGGCATTGAGAGACCTAACATGGCCTCTACTCATCACTTTGGCATTTTTAGTGCTAGAATCAATCAAAATTTTAAAATTGCGCCACCTAAAAAACCTACATTTAGATTTTCATTAGAAAGTGGAAACAATTTTCATCCTTTTGTTGAAGCTTATTTACCAAAAGACGAAACCATTAGACAAGAGTTAAGTGAGGTTATATGGTATAACAGACGTTTTACCTTTATAGATCAAGCGACTACGCCAGCAGATTATATGAATATTATTATTGACGCTGTTTACAAAGGTTTTCGATTTGATTTTAATATGAAGCTTGCTAAAAATCATGAATTAGGCATTACTTTACGAACCTATATGACTTCTAAGGGGAACTATCCTTTTTCTTTTTTTACAAGTGATCAAAGTTTAGAATGGTTCCATAGCAATGTAGCTGGAGGTGAAGATCCTTTTGGAAGGAAATTTTATGGATTGAATCAAGTAAGTGTAAAATATACAGATAGAAACGGGAATGTTATGGAGCTCGAAAATGGCGATTTTATTTTTGGAGGTATTGAGCTAAATCACTTTTATTATCCTGAGTTTTTATCTAACCCCAAGAAAAATTTACATGTAAATATAGGGTCTCATATCGGAATAAATACTTCTAAATTCAATCCTTCCATAGATGTAGGAGTCTCTTCTAATATCGTAAAAAAATGGACCCTAAAGAACAATAATGAATTCCGTTTGGGTTTTGGAGCAAGTATTTTAAGAAAAAATCTAGTAGATTTTAAAGAAGTCATAGATTTTGGAAATAATAGATTTCTAGGAAGTTTTGAGACCATGTTAGAATTCACGAAATATACACTTCAAAAAAACTTTCATTCTTTTGGAATTAATTATCAATTCCAAACCAGCTACAATAAAAAATCAGAAGCGTCATACTACTATTTAATAGGTCAATGGAATGACATTCACTCTGGTTGGCAAAATGGTATAGAAAAACTATACCAAGATCTCTCTCATTGGAATTTTATCTATACTTATGGAAGAAAAAAATATCAATTTTCTATTTATCTAAAGCAAGATTTTACCTTAAACAATGCTCCAGATATACAAACTGGGGTGAGTATCCAATTTCCTTTAGCGAACTAAACATGGAAAGAGTTCTTAAAACATATCCGATAAATAATATCACAGATATAAAAAAACGTCTTTTGTTTTGGTCATGTAAATATGAGGTATCGCTTTGGTTAGATTCTAATGATTACGAACAAAATTACTCTTCATTTGATGCTGTTTTAGCTACCGATGAGTTTACGTCTATTCAAACCGATTACACCAATGCTTTTGATAAGTTAAAAGAATACCAAAGCACAACTCAAGATTATATCTTTGGGTATATAAGCTATGATGTAAAAAATGACACCGAAAATTTATCTTCTAATAATTTTGATGGCTTGTTGTTTGATGATTTGTACTTCTTTCAACCCAAGAAGCTTATTTTTTTAAAAGGAAATACTTTAGTATTTCAATATTTAAAAATGATTGATGATGAAATAGAAAGTGATTTTAAAGCTATTAAAGACCAGAATTTTACTGCTGCCTCTAAAGATGTTGATATAAATATAAAATTACGCATTCATAAAGATGAATATCATCAAAAAGTAAACAACGTTTTAGACCATATTCATAGAGGCGATATTTATGAAGCTAATTTTTGTCAAGAATTCTATGCTGAAAACTGTGAGATTAACCCTATACAGACTTATTTAGATTTAAATGAAATTTCTGAACCTCCATTTGCTACCTACTTTAAAAAGGATCATCATTATTTAGCATCAGCTTCTCCAGAAAGGTACTTAAAAAAAGAAGGAACTAAAGTTATATCTCAACCCATAAAAGGAACTGCAAAAAGGTTAGTGAGTACTATTGATGATCAAAAAATTGCTTTCGATTTGCAACGAGATGAAAAAGAAAGGGCTGAAAATATTATGATTGTAGATCTCGTTAGAAATGATTTAGCCAGAACCGCCAAGAAAGGGAGTGTTCATGTAGAAGAACTCTGTAAAGTATATTCATTTAAGCAAGTACATCAACTAATTTCTACAGTTACTTCCGAAGTTAAAGAAGATGTTCATCCAGTAGATGTTATCAAAGATTCTTTTCCAATGGGGAGTATGACCGGTGCTCCTAAAATTTCTGCCATGAAAATTATTGAAGCTTTAGAGGAAACCAAAAGAGGACTATACTCTGGAACTATTGGCTACTTTACACCGAATGGAGATTTTGATTTTAATGTAGTTATCAGGAGTATTTTATATAACGAAGAAAGAAAATATGTTTCGTTTTCGGTTGGAGGTGCCATTACATCTAAATCTACAGCAAAAAAAGAGTATGAAGAATGTTTGCTTAAAGCGAAAGCAATGAAATTTGTGCTATCAAAATCCTAACTAAAAATTGAAAAATGATCACAAATCAAGAAGAAAAGTTTACTCATGTCTTAGAAGAAGTATCGGATTCTATTACTGAGCAAGCTTTTTTTAATACTTTCCTGAAATTATATCCTGAAGATTGGAAACAACTTAAAATTAATTTCTCAAAGTTTAATAGAAGTAAAAAATTTGGCAAAACAATTCCGCTACCCAAACCTGAAGAAGCAGTACGAAAAGCAATTAGAATTTGGCTGAGAAAAAGAGCTCAAAATTCATAAATTTAAAAATAATTAGATATCATCGCTTCAAACAAATTTGGTTATTTTTGATTTATGCTAAAAGAATTCAAACAACATCTTAATAATCATTTTTCTTTTTTAGAAGGCAAAAAAATTCTTATCGCCATTTCAGGGGGCATTGATAGTGTAGTTTTAACACATTTAATGCATCAACTAGACTTTGATTTTTCTTTAGCACATTGTAATTTTAGCCTTCGTGGAGCAGAAAGTAATGAAGATGAAAAATTTGTAAAAGAACTTGCTGAAAGATTTACACGAAATATCTATACCGTTTCTTTTGACACAGAAAAGTATGCAAAGGAGCAAAAACAATCTATTCAAATTGCTGCTCGCGAATTACGTTACGAGTGGTTTTATAATACGCTAAAAGAAAACAACATAGACTATGTTCTTACCGCTCATAACAATAATGACAATTTAGAAACATTTTTGATTAATTTAACCCGAGGAACAGGGCTAGATGGTTTTACCGGAATCCCTCCAATTAATGGTAAAATAGTAAGACCTCTATTAGCTTTTTCAAGAGATCAAATAATGATGTTTGCTATTAAAAACAACATTGCTTGGCGTGAAGATAAATCCAACGCGTCTATAAAATATATTCGGAATAAAGTTAGGCACAAAATAGTTCCTATATTACAAGAAATCAATCCACACCTATTAGATACTTTTAAGAATACATTGACTTATTTAAACGAAAGTAAAGATATTGTTGATACTGAAATAGCGGAAGTATCAAAAAGCATTATTGAAAGAGAAGCTAATGGGATTTTAAAATTTAGTATTCAAAAACTAAAAAGTTTAACAAATGTAAAAGCATATCTTTTTCACATGCTAAAAGAATATGGGTTTACAGAATGGAATGACATCCTTCACCTTTTAGATGCACAATCTGGCAAACAAGTTTTCTCAAATGAATATCGACTTATAAAAGACAGAGATTTTTTAATGCTTGCTCCCATCAATAAAGATATTTTACAAGACACCTCTTTTTATATTGATGAAGGAATTGAAAGTATTAAAAATCCTATTCCTATTCGTATAGAAGCATCTGAAGAAAATTCAGTTGGTAGTCAATCAAGCATTCTCGTAGACAAAGATTTGTTAAACTTCCCATTGCGTGTAAGAAAATGGGGATATGGCGACTATATTTGTCCTACAGGTATGCTGGGAACAAAAAAGTTAAGTCAACTTTTTAAAGATCGTAAACTATCACTGATTGAAAAGGAGAATGTTTGGTTATTAACCGATGCCCATGACCATATTATTTGGGTAATAGGTTTACGACAAGATAGACGATTTAGTGTTTCTAAAAACTCGGAGAACATTTTAAAAATATCTTCTTTATTATGAAAAAAACAGTTACACTCTTCATTTTATTTTTCACCCTTATTGTAAATGCTCAAACAGAAATTGAGCCCGTAGTATGGGAAACTTCTTTTCAAAAAATTTCTGATACTGAGTACGATATTATTTTCACTGGAACGATCTTCAAAACTTGGCATTTATATTCACAATTCAACCCAGAAGATGCTTCGTTGCCCGCTAGAATAACAAGTACAGAAGAGTCTCCTAAATTTAAGTTAATAGGAAAAGCAAAAGAAAGTAAAACTTATAAAGAGTATAATGATACATGGGAAAAAGAAGAAATTTTCTTTAAAGACAAAGCTGTTCTCACCCAAAGAATACAACTTACAAATAAAGACATCACTGTTGTAAAATTAAATCTTTTTTACCAAGTATGTAAAACAGATGGAGTCTGTGTTCAATTTGATGACGATTACACCTTTTCTTTAGATGGCAAAGTCATTGAGGAGAAACCTATCATTCTTTCAGATAAAAGCACAAAACTATCCAGCAATCTTAAACTAGATTTTAAAAACACCCATTTATTAAATGAAGGCCCTAATAACACTGATAGTAAAAGTAGTTTATTTACTATTTTTTTACTAGGCTTTATTGGAGGATTATTAGCTTTATTAACCCCTTGTGTGTTTCCAATGATTCCTTTAACGGTTTCATTTTTTACCAAACAATCTCAAAGCAAAGCAAAAGGAATTAGCAATGCTATTTTGTATGGTTTCTTTATTGTCTTAATTTATATACTATTGAGTATCCCTTTTCATTTTTTGGACAATTTAGACCCCGAAATTTTAAATACCATTTCTACAAATGTTTGGTTAAATATTTTCTTTTTTGCAATCCTTGTCTTTTTTGCATTCTCTTTCTTTGGATACTATGAAATTACGCTTCCTAGCTCTTGGGGAAATAAAATGGATTCTGCTTCAAATGTGGGTGGCTTAATAGGTGTCTTCTTTATGGCACTAACACTAGCCATTGTGTCGTTTTCTTGTACAGGTCCTATTCTAGGCTCCTTATTAGCAGGCTCACTTACATCAGATGGTGGTGCAATACAGCTTTCTGCTGGGATGACCGGTTTTGGGTTAGCCTTAGCTTTACCTTTTGCATTGTTTGCATTGTTTCCTAGCTGGTTAAACTCATTACCTAAATCTGGTGGTTGGCTCAACACAACCAAAGTAGTATTAGGCTTTTTAGAGTTAGCCTTTGCCTTTAAGTTTTTGTCAAATGCAGATTTAGTAGAGCATTGGGGATTATTAAAACGAGAAGTGTTTATTGGTATTTGGATTGTTTTATTCATCGGGCTTGGGCTTTACCTCTTTAAAAAATTAAAGTTCCCTCATGACGGTCCTGATAAAAAACTCTCCTTTTCACGCATTTCATTTGGAGTTTTAGTAATTTCATTTGTTATCTATTTAGTCCCTGGAACATTCAAAAATCCTACCTGGAAATTAAGTCTTTTAAGTGGTTTTCCACCTCCACAGTTCTACAGCATATATCAACAAGAAAGTGAGTGTCCGCTAGGATTAAATTGCTATAAAGATTTTGAGACTGGATTGGCAGTTGCAAAAGCTGAAAACAAACCTATATTGTTAGATTTTACGGGATGGGCTTGTGTAAATTGCAGAAAAATGGAAGAGAATGTTTGGAGTGAAGACGACATCTATACTATTTTAAAAGAAGAGTATATATTAATCTCTTTATATGTTGATGATCGAAAAGAATTACCCAAAGAAGAACAGTTTAACTTTATAAGAAATAATGGAAGTCTTAAAAGAATTAAAACTATTGGTGATAAATGGGCGACTTTTCAAGCTGTTAATTTTCAGAAAGTTTCTCAACCTTATTATGTTTTGATAAATTCAGATTTAGAAATTTTAGCACCTCCTAGGCAATATACAAATAGAGATGACTATCATAATTGGTTAAAAAAAGGAGTTCCTCCCAGCCTAAAAAAATAACATCCCTAAAAATTTAAAGCTTCACTTTTGTGAGGCTTTTTTTGTAACTTCACTATTCAAATTTCATATAGATGTCAACATTACCTAAACTTGGGAGGTTCAACGAAAATGTTTTATCAAAATATCAGATATACAATAGTATATTTATGACTCTACCTTACAATACTCAAAACAAAATTGGAGTTATTTTACCATTGTTTCATGATGTATGTAAAACGGGTTTTGAGAAAGGGAAAAACCCAACCGAAATTATAGATTTTTTCTTTAAGAAATATCAAGAAAAACCAAATGAAAAAGATCGAATCAACCTTCTTTTTAGTTTTATTAAATACATAGAAAGACAAGTTGTACTTTTTGATGCTATAGAAGACGCTGCTTTCCCAATAATTAATAATATGGAAGGGGTAGGAACAATTAGAAACAGTAAAGACATTGCTTTCTCTTCTCATAAAAAAGAAGCGTTAAAAAAACATCTAGATGATTTTAAAGTTCGTATTGTACTTACTGCTCATCCTACGCAGTTTTACCCAGGAAGTGTTTTAGGGATTATTACTGATTTAGGCAAAGCGATTAAACAGAATGATCTAATTAATATTAAAAAATACTTAGCACAATTAGGGAGAACTCCTTTTATCAAAAAAGTTAAACCGACCCCTTATGACGAAGCTTTGAGTTTAATTTGGTATCTAGAAAATGTTTTTTATCATGCTGTCCCTAAGATTTACAATTATATTCAACAACATATTTATGAGGGTGAGTTTGTAGAAAACGAAATTATCAATTTAGGTTTTTGGCCCGGAGGAGATAGAGATGGCAATCCATTTGTAACTACAGAAATCACTTTACAAGTTGCAGAAAAACTACGCCAAACCATTCTAAAAAATTATCTCCAAGACATTAAAATTTTACAAAGGAAATTGACATTTAAAGGAGTCAGAGAAATTATTTTTAGATTAGAAAAACGCTTGAATAAGCATGTTAGTAAAAGCTATAAAGTGGTCAATTTTTCTCAAAAAATATTATTGGATAGCTTGTATGAAATTAGAGAATTAATTGTTCATGAATATGGCTCTTTGTATTTAAATGAACTCGATCAATTCATTCAAAAAGTATATATTTTTGGATTTCATTTTGCCTCATTAGACATCAGACAAGATAGTAGAGTGCATCATAAGGCATTTACACAAATGGTAAATGAGTTGCAAAAAAGTGGAAGCACTATTTTTCCTACAGATTACCACAAACTATCCGAGACAAAACAGATAAACTACCTGTCAAATATCAAAGGAACCGTAGATCCTAGTACTTTTTCTGATGAAATGCTAATGAAGACCTTGGAATCTATGCAAGCTATTAAAGAGATTCAATATAGAAATGGCGAAAAAGGCTGTAATCGTTACATTATTAGTAATAACCAGACTGCATTAAATGTCATGCAAACTTTTGCAATGCTTAAACTCTCAGATTTCGGAGATCAATTACCCGTAGATGTCATTCCTCTTTTTGAAACAGTTGATGATTTACAAAATGCATCAGATGTCATGAAAGTTTTATACACTAATACTGCCTATCGTAATCATTTAAAAAGCAGAAAAGACAAGCAAACTATTATGCTAGGGTTTTCAGACGGAACCAAAGACGGTGGTTACCTAATGGCGAATTGGTCTATTTTCAAAGCAAAAGAAGCACTGACTTCCATTTCAAGAGAATTTGGTATTGAAGTTGTTTTCTTTGACGGACGTGGTGGACCACCTGCAAGAGGCGGAGGTAAGACACATCAATTTTACGCATCATTAGGCCCTACTATTGAAGATCGCGAAATACAATTAACTATTCAAGGACAAACTGTAAGTTCTAATTTTGGAACACTAGATTCTTCTCAATATAATCTTGAACAATTGGTGAGTTCTGGAATTAAAAATGAAGTGTTTGAATCTGCTCCAATGTCAGAAGAGCATAAAGCTATGATGGAAGATATGGCCTTAAGAAGCTATAAAGCATATTCCGATTTTAAAAGTCATCCAAAATTTATTACGTATTTAGAGCAAATGAGCACTTTAAAATACTACGCAAAAACTAACATTGGAAGTAGGCCTAGTAAACGTTCTCAATCTAACGAATTGAATTTTTCTGATTTAAGAGCCATTCCTTTTGTAGGAAGCTGGAGCTTGTTAAAGCAAAATGTGCCTGGGTTCTTTGGTGTTGGTACTGCACTAAAAACATATGATGATAGAAATGAGTTGCATAAGGTTATTGATTTATATAAAACTTCAGATTTCTTCAAAACATTGCTAGAAAATAGTGTTATGAGTTTAGCTAAATCTTTTTTCGAGTTAACAGCATATATGGAAGAAGATGAAGAGTTTGGCGAGTTTTGGAAACTGATTTATGAAGAGTATACCATTACCAAAGAGCTGTTATTAAAGATTACTGGTCATACCCAACTGATGGAAAACTATCCAGACGGAAAGGCTTCTATTGATGTAAGAGAAGACATTGTGCTACCCTTATTAACCATTCAACAATATGCCTTAAAGAAAATTCAAGAATTGCAAAAAGCACCCAAGCCTAATCAGTCAAAGATTGAAATTTATGAAAAGATGGTAACCAGATCTTTATTTGGAAATGTAAACGCGAGTAGAAATTCTGCTTAAAAGTATCTTCTAAAAACTTTTCAAATTAGACTCAAAAATAGAAAAGGGTGAAGAATGCTTTTCATACCTTTGCAACCTATTGCTTTATAAGCTTCATTCAAAAGAAAATTAATAGTTTTTATTTTCTAGGGTAAAAGCTAGTCTATTTAATTTATTCTTCCTTCTCTTTTAATCATTTAGGATGATGTTTTTATTATAGCTTACTTATATCATTAAGTAGCCTGTAAAATCTTATTGCTTTTGCAATAAGACGAATAACTGAAAATGTTGTTTATAAGTGGTATATAAATTAAAACAAACCTATAAAACAGAACATATATGTTAAAAATAGTAGTAAAAGAAGGCGAGAATATTGATAGAGCTTTAAAACGTTACAAAAGAAAATTTAAGAACGTAAAGCAGATGCAAGAATTGAGAAGTCGTAAGCACTTTAGTAAAAAATCTGTTATAAGAAGAGAAGAAGTTAAAAAAGCAGAATATAAAGAGCGCTATTTAAGATCAAAAAACGAATAAGCTTAGGGTTTTTAAATATTTAATACCTAAAATTTAGTTTAATTTTTTTCTTATCTTTCAATTGCTAATTGAAAAAGATAAAAAGTTATGCTAGAAAAAGTATATGGTAGTGCCGTCTTTGGCATAGAAGCTACCACGATTACCGTAGAAGTTAATATTGACAAAGGGATTGGGTACCATTTAGTAGGTCTTCCCGATAACGCAGTACGCGAAAGCAGCTATCGTATCTCTGCTGCTTTAAATAACAACGGATACAAACTCCCAGGAAAAAAAATTACTGTGAATATGGCGCCAGCCGATTTACGCAAAGAAGGGGCAGCTTATGACCTTACTCTAGCCATTGGAATTTTGGCAGCATCCAATCAAATTGAATATAAAGACATTGACAAATACCTCATCATGGGCGAACTGTCTTTAGATGGGAGTTTACAACCTATAAAAGGCGCTTTACCCATTGCCATTAAGGCCAAAGAAGAAGGGTTTAACTATTTTATTCTCCCAAAAGAAAATGCCAAAGAAGCTGCTATTGTAAATGATTTAGAAGTATTAGGAGTGCATAATATTATGGAAGTCATTCATCATTTTAATGGTGATTCAACAATAGAGCCGACTATCGTAGACACAAAATCTGAGTTTAACAAAAACACTGATTTCCCAGAATTTGATTTTTCCGATGTAAAAGGGCAAGAATCTATCAAACGATGTATGGAAATTGCTGCGGCTGGGGGTCATAATATTATTTTGATTGGGCCTCCTGGAGCTGGTAAAACCATGCTCGCAAAACGATTGCCTTCTATTCTTCCTCCTATGTCTATAGATGAAGCCTTAGAAACTACAAAAATTCATTCTGTCGTTGGAAAAACTAAAAACAATGGACTCTTATATCAGCGGCCTTTTCGAGCGCCACATCATACCATTAGTGATGTTGCTCTAGTAGGTGGCGGGCAATACCCCCAGCCCGGAGAAATATCCTTATCGCATAATGGTGTTTTATTTTTAGACGAATTACCCGAGTTTAAAAGAACCGTTTTAGAAGTCATGCGACAGCCTTTAGAGGATAGAGAAGTAACTATTTCTAGAGCTCGATTTACCGTAACCTATCCGAGTAGTTTTATGCTAGTGGCTAGCATGAATCCAAGTCCTTCTGGGTTTTTTAATGATGGAAAAAATCCTTTAGCCTCTTCTCCTCAAGAAATGCAGCGCTATTTAAATCGAGTTTCTGGTCCATTGTTAGATAGAATTGATATTCATATAGAGGTAACCCCCGTTCCGTTTGATAAACTTTCTGATGAACGAAAAGGGGAATCTAGTGTTGACATTCGAAAACGAGTAACCAACGCTAGGGAAATCCAATCCCAACGATTTCAAGATTTTGAAAATATTCATTACAATGCTCAAATGCATGTCAAACAGATTCGACAGTTTTGTCAGTTATCAGTAGAGAGTAAAAATTTACTCAAAACCGCTATGGAGAAACTGAATCTCTCGGCCAGGGCGTATGATAGAATTTTAAAGGTATCGAGAACTATTGCCGATTTAGAAAATTCTGTAACTATTTCTCCAACGCATATTTCGGAAGCGATACAGTATAGAAGTTTGGATCGAGAAGGGTGGCTGGGGTAGCAATTTTCGAGTATCAAAATTGATTATATTTGAAAATGATAAAATTCTTTAGAAAAATTAGACAAAAAATGCTGACTGAAAACAAATTCAGTAAATACCTTATTTATGCAATTGGCGAAATAATTCTTGTGGTGATTGGAATTTTAATTGCGCTTCAAATCAATAATCTTAATGAGCAAAGGAAAGACCGTGAAGTCGAAATTTTAATTCTTCAAAATATCATCTTGGACCTAGATAGTGATATTTCAGAGCTTGAATTTATTAAAAACCATACATCCAATCATGCAGACAGTCTCAATGCTAATTATAATGCATTGTTGGATGGTTCAATACTTAAGAACTCGAACCGGCTTTACGAATTTTTTGGACAATTATGGGCTACTTCGAACATTGATTGGTTTGAAGTGAATAGTAGTGTTTATGATGAAAATCTTTCTTCAGGTAAGTTTACTCTAGTGCAAAATGATTCTTTACGACAAAAAATTTCAGAATATTACAGATTTACAAAAATAAGTCATAGAGATAATGATGCTCGAACTTATGCCTTAAGAGAAATAAGACCCATGATTTACGATGTTTGGGGAACCAAAAAAGAATTCCTAATGAGGTTTAACATCAAAAGCAACTTTCCTTCCTTTAATCCCATTGAATTCAGTAAAGATGAACGTCTTGGAAAAATTATTTTGATTTATAATACTCATAGCTTTATTCAAATTGAAAAATGGGATCAGTATAAGTATAGGGCATCTCGCTTAAAAGACAACATCACAGAAGAATTAAAATTTTTATTAAAATAACGAAAGCCTACCTACCGCAGGCAGGCCCAACAATGGCTATAAGTAATTACTTGTTATCACCTACTTACGAAAGCCTTTAAAAGGTTTCTTATTTTTTTACTAATTAAAATTTTTATGAACTATATGTAGCAAAGTGTTATTAAAGTATCCAGAACCATTGCCGATTTAGAAAATGAAACTAACATTTCTCCACATCACATTTCAGAAGCGATTCAATATCGAAGTTTAGATAGAGAAGGGTGGTTAAGATAGTTTTCTTCAAAAAGTCTGGAACATCCAAAGTGCTCCGTAAAGTGATTAAAGAATAATAACTATTTTTAAAGCGGCTAATTTATCATTTTAATTTATGTAGTTCATTAAGATTACTAATGTTTAATATTCTGATTTTCAGAATCTAACAACTATCTTTATTGTAATCATACATTAAAATTCTCTCGTTATGAAAAATATATATTCTACCCTTTTGTTGCTATTAATTTCTACAACTACATTACATGCACAGATAGAAAGCATTTTAAAAACATCTCCTCCTGAAAGCATTTATGCTTTGAACTACTTTCATTCTGGAAGCATTACTGATTTTTCTCCTGCGGACCATATTGACATTCCTAATTACGACTTTATCTATGTGAGTTTTGATGATTTAGAAAACAACTCTTTTTCATTCAACTTAAAAGACCTATGGAGAAAACCTACACGTTTTATCTATGATGATTACATACATTATAACAACAATCCATTAAGAGGCTTTTTAAGGCAACAGGACCCTACTCGATGGTTCTGCCCTGTAATGCCCTAAATTATAGGCAAACATCATTTATTCTATTTAACTCGTCTTTTTTTGCGGAAAACCGCATTTACAATTACGCTTTCTCGTATTGAAAAACAACTTAATGTGCTTATTTTTAAATACTTACAAATAAAAGTCAATAAAACTAAGTATGTATGAAACCGAAAAAAGACCCTTTAAATGAGTTAAAAAGTGAGGATGAAGCTTTTGATGAGTTATCAAAATATACTAATTATAAAGGTTTCTCGGCACTCTCTGAAGAAGATCAAGTAACTTATTTATTTCCTTACCGACAGCCTAGCGCAGCAGATATAAGTTCAGCGTATCAAAAAAATACTGCTCTAATTATTTCTAATATTGGCAGCCTTATGCAAGAACTAGCATCTTTGATACAAATTCCTCTTCTATTTCAAGTAACAGAAACAGAAAGAAAGATTATGAAATCTTGGAGGTTTATTGAGCAATTTTTAAGAGGCTTAGAGGAAACAAAGAAAGCTAAAAATAAACTACTTAAAGTAATAGAGGCAGGTAGAAAAGCTAATAAAGCAACAATTTCTATTAAACTTAAAGATTATCTTCCTGATTTTGTGAAAGGTGAAATTAAAAAATATTTAGGACAAAAAGTTTTAGATCATTTTTTGGGTTTGAAACCTTTTGTTATAGATTTAAAGACCTGCAAAGCTAAGAGTAGTAAGAACAAAAAAACAACTTTGAAAGGGGTTAAATTAGGCATAGATGGCCTACCTGGATTTCTAAAATTTATTATTGAAAAAATATTTGGAAAAACATTAGATATTGAGTTTGAAACTGATATTGAATTTAAAATAGATTGCAAAAAACTTAAAACATGTACGCTTGAGTTAACTGATGTTTCTGGAATCATTTTTGTTGGTGCTATTCCAGATCCTGATAGACTAATGATAGACACCAAAAAAGGAACTTTCTTGTACAAGCACCCAATTTTCATACCAGACATTGAGTTTGATTTAAAGAAATTATTGAAAGAGTTCAAGGAATTAATTGATGATTTAAAAAAGCAACGTGATAAAGAGAAAGACAAAAAGAAAAAGAAAAAAATTCAAGACTCTATAGATTTACTAGAAAAAGAGCTCAAAAAATTCAATGAGCAAAAAGATAAGTTAGCTAAATAAAATAATTAAGCCATATAAAAAGTCACAAACAATGGTTCTATTTCAGAATACATAAGATTCTATCAACATAAAAACATCTAATTTTATGAAATCTTACAAATAATTAATTTTAACTTTTTTAAATATCATAAAACTACTCCCATGAAAAAACTACTTATTTACCTACTTTTTCTAAGTGCTATACTAGAAGTACAGGCTCAAAATGAAAGCCAAAAGGCTAAAAAATATAATCTAACCGATTCTATTCAGACTATTGAATTAGTGCGGAATTTTTGGTCTGCCAATAGGGAGACATCCTATCTTTCTGGAGCTCCATTGATAAGTTCTATTAAAGATAGAAGAATTCCTATGAGAGAAGGTGAGAGTAGAGGTGATTATTATCTTTTTGAAGCGTTCTTAAATTTTTCTTTTCCTCTTTTCTATGGAAAAAAAACCCACCGACAATTGTATGCCTTAGAATATACTGGAAACTTTAGAATGACATTAGATGAATCCAAACCTTTAACACCCAGTAGTCATCATATTGGATTATCTTACTATAGAATTTTAAATAAAAAAATACGCCAAAAAAAAACTAACGAACTACACTTTACAACTTTAAGAGTACAACTTAAACATTATAGTAATGGCCAGGCTCCAGGGTTTTTCTATGTGGATCCAAACGATGCCTCGAACTTTAGGAACTCATATCTAGATGGCGATTTTTCGACGAACTATCTTAACCTTTGGCTCACAAAAGGTGTCTATAAAAACCATGGGGTTTTAAGGCAAATAACATTTGGATACCGTCATGATATAGGTACTGATGAATCGCTTTTTGTTTTTAGTAAAGAACAAGAAAATTCTTATGGGCGTCATCGGTTTTCTTTTATTTATGATTACCATTTCAGCAGTAAAACTAAGAATAGAACTTATGAGCATCACTTTAGATTACAACCAGAGTATATTGTTGGCAACCTCAAGAATTTTAGACCGAATTTAAAAAACGACTCTAAAAAATATAGATTCAGTGTTAAAGGCACCTATGAGTTAGCACCTCAAAACTTTTATGCTGTGGGATTGTTTGTTTCTGCATATTACGGAAGGGATTATATAAATATTCGTTATGATGATATCATATACAGTTTACAATTTGGTATTACCTTAGACTTGAATAAATTCTTATTATAAGCGCTAAAAAATAAATGGAATTACAAACTGATAATACAAAATCAGAAGTATAATAGCAATGCAGTTTAAGATGACTCCTGCTCGCACCATCTGACTGACTTTTACATAGCCACTAGCAAAGACGATCGCATTGGGTGGTGTAGCCATTGGCAACATAAACGCACAGCTTGATGCCATAGTTACAGGAATTAAAACATTCAGCATTGGAATGTTTAATCCAATAGCAATACCTGCTACTACTGGCGCTAATACCGCTACGAGTGCTACGTTGCTCATCAATTCTGTCATAAAGAGCATTAAAACAATTAATAAGCTCACCACAACAAGCGGACTAAAGCCACCATTCTGTATAGATTCGGTAATAACATCTACTAAACCACTAGAAGCCATTCCTTTTGCAAGCGCCAAACCTCCTCCAAAAAGAATTAAAATTCCCCAAGCTAGTTTTTCGGTGTCCTTCCATTTTAAAATAAAAGAGTCCTTTTTATAATGTAATGGAATCGCAAATAAAGAAACTGCCCCTATTAAACTAATAATGGTATCAGACAATTGTAGTCCAGGAAATATTTTATTAATGATAGTTCTGGTAATCCATAAGAAAACAGTACTACAAAAAATTGTCATCACCCTCTTCTCTTCTTTAGAGATTTTCCCTAGCTTTTTTAATTCTTCAGAAATTACATTTGCTGAAGTTGAAAACTGGATATCATTACAGGGAAACATCCATTTCACTAAAACAAGATAACAACAAGTGACCATTAAAATAGAGAAAGGCAATCCAACTGTCATCCACTTTAAAAAGGAAATTTCTATGTTATATTCATTTTCTAATAAGCCTATTAACACAGAGTTTGGTGGTGTTCCTATAACAGTAGCAATACCTCCTGCATTGGCCGAAAAAGCAATCCCTAACATGACACTCAGTGCGAAATTTCGGTCTCCTTTGGTAAAACCATCCTCATCATCAATCAATAACTTAATCACTGAAATCGCTATGGGTAACATGACCACAGTACTTGCGGTATTACTAATCCACATACTCATAAAAGCAGTAGCCATCATAAAGCCTAGGATGACTTTATTAGGTGTTGTACCTGTTAATCGTATAATTGTTAAGGCTATTCGTTTATGAAGATTTACTTTCTCTAGCGCCAATGCCAATACAAATCCTCCAAAGAATAAAAAGATAATTGGGCTCCCATAGTTGGCTCCTACATCGGAAATTGCCATTACTTTTAAGAGGGGAAATAAAATCAATGGCAATAATGCTGTAACAGCAATGTGCACCGCTTCGGTAATCCACCAAAGCACCATCCAAATAGCTACCGCTATAACAGCATCTCCTTGTTCTGAAACTAGATGAAAAGGTAAGTTGATTACCAACAAAAATAAAATAGGCGCTAAGAGTAAACCAATCTTTTTGGAAAGTGTCATGGATAAAAAAATATGTATAAAAATAGAAAAACCCTTTATAACTAAATTGTTAATAATTGTGTTTTTTACTTTTTGTTAGAAAGTCTTAGACATAAACCTTCCAAACCACAAAAAAGTTCGATACTTTTGTAAAAGCAGAACACCAATGCTCCTACATTGGTGTTCAAAATTAGTAATCTTTTGGAGTGTTTAGTTTCTTTCTTGATGAAGGAAGTCTAATTTAACTTTCAAACTGTATATATTGGCAGTTCATTCAGATTACCCTATACAAAGAGATGTTATATAACATCTCTTTTGCTTTTTACAAAGATAAACTCAAAAAAACACAATAAGTGCTTGTATCCCAACTTTATTTGTACACAGAATTTGTTAACCAAAATGTTACTATCCTGTTAACAAAGTGCAAAGTGATGAGGTTTTTATACAAAAAACCCTCACAATTTCTTGTGAGGGTTATCTTACATATTTTTGCAATCAACTATAAGATTGCTACGTCATTACTTCCTCGTAATGACAGGTTTCTTAGTATCTATAGTGCTCTGGTTTATAAGGACCTTCTACAGTAACACCAATATATTCTGCTTGGTCGTTACGTAATTCAGTTAACTCTACACCAATTTTAGCCAAATGTAATTTTGCTACTTTTTCATCTAAATGTTTAGGTAACATATACACTTTGTTTTCGTAAGCATCCACATTATTCCACAATTCAATTTGTGCCAATGTTTGATTGGTAAATGAGTTAGACATTACAAAACTTGGATGACCCGTTGCGCATCCTAGATTTACCAAACGTCCTTCTGCTAAAATGATGATATCTTTACCATCAATAGTATATTTATCAACTTGAGGTTTGATTTCTACTTTAGCATCACCATAGTTATCATTCAACCAAGCAATATCTAATTCATTATCAAAGTGTCCAATATTACAAACAATCGTTTTATCTTTTAATGCAGAGAAATGTTCTCCTTTTACGATGTCTTTATTTCCTGTTGTAGTAATAATGATATCTGCATTTCCCATAACAGTTTCTAAACGCTTAACTTCAAAACCGTCCATCGCAGCTTGTAACGCACAAATTGGGTCAATCTCTGTAACAGTAACAATAGAACCTGCACCTTTAAAAGAAGCAGCTGTACCTTTACCAACATCTCCATAACCACAAACCACAACTCTTTTACCTGCTAACATAATGTCTGTTGCTCTACGAATGGCATCTACAGCAGACTCTTTACAACCATATTTATTATCAAATTTTGACTTTGTAACTGAATCATTAATATTAATTGCTGGCATTGGTAAAGTTCCATTTTTTACTCTTTCATACAATCTATGAACTCCAGTCGTTGTTTCTTCTGACAGTCCATTAATTCCTTCTGCTAACTCAGGGTAACGATCTAACACCATGTTTGTTAAATCTCCACCATCATCCAAAATCATGTTTAATGGTTTTTTGTCTTCACCAAAGAATAAAGTTTGCTCTATACACCAATCAAATTCTTCTTCATTCATACCTTTCCAAGCATATACTGGTGTCCCAGTAGCAGCAATAGCTGCAGCTGCTTGATCTTGAGTAGAAAAAATATTACAAGAACTCCAAGTAACTTCTGCTCCTAAAGCCTGTAATGTTTCTATTAAAACAGCAGTCTGAATGGTCATGTGTAAACATCCTGCGATTCTTGCTCCTTTTAATGGTTGTTCGTCTTTATATTCTTCACGTAAAGACATTAATCCAGGCATTTCAGCTTCTGCTAATTCAATTTCTTTTCTTCCCCAATCTGCTAAAGAAATATCTTTAACTTTGAAGGGTACGTATGTAGCTGTTTTTGTGCTCATATTCTTATATTTGTTTATATCAAAATTCAGGATGCAAAGTTACATAATAACTTTTAAAATTTATGGCTCTTTATAAAAGAATACATGTTAATTCTACTACTAAAGTATTGATTTGGAAGATTGAACAGTCTTTGGCTGTTTTGTATCAAGGAATTGAATTGACAGAAACTAGTAAGACGCGCATAAACAGTATGAAGTCTGAATTGCATCAAAAAGGTTTTCTAAGTATTAGACATTTATTAAAAGAAGAAGGTTATACAGATACTGATTTGTATTATGATGCGTTTGGGAAGCCCTATTTAAAGGATGGCAAACATATCTCTATTACACACTCCTTTACATTTACTGCTATTATCATTTCTGAAGAAAAACCTGTTGGAATAGATATTGAAAAGCAGCGCGATAAGATTGTAAAAATAGCGCATAAATTTACTCCTTTTGAAGAATATAAAACCATTGCGAATCATGATGCTTTAGTAAGTAAATTGACTATTGTTTGGGGCGGAAAAGAATCTTTGTATAAAATCTACGGGAAGAAAAAATTATTATTCTTACATCACATATATATTGATGATTTTAAATTTTCTGACACTAAAACTACAGGGCAAATTCGTTATGAAGGCAGGGTTTCTAACCACGCTATCCATTTCTTGGAGTTTGAGGGGTTTACCTGTGTTTATGCTTATTAAATAGTAATAAAGTTGAATGTTGTTGTATTGAAAAATTTAGTAAAATCGGGTGATGCTCATTTTGCACGATGTATCGAGAACTAATTTGTATTTTCGCAGTTGTGGACATCTATCAAAATATTATAAACACAAAAGAGTCTGGTCAAAAATTGTTGGCTATTTTAATTGATCCTGAAAAAATTAGGATTGAGGAGATTTATCATTTTATCAAAAAAGTCAATAACTCGATAGCTACACATATTTTTGTCGGTGGAAGCACGGATGAGAACAATCAGATTGAAGCTATTGTTGCCGAAATAAAAAAGTATACTATTTTACCGGTGGTTTTGTTTCCTGGTCATTCGGATCAAGTGACTTCAAAGGCTGATGGAATTCTCTTTTTAAGTTTACTCTCTGGCAGAAATCCAGAATATTTGATTCAACAGCAAGTAGATTCAGCATTGTCAATTCAACAATCTGAATTAGAAGTGATTCCTACTGGCTATATTTTGATTGATGGTGGAAAAGAGACTACTGTACAAAAGGTGAGCAAAACCCAACCGATTCCTCAAACTGAACATGAATTAATTTTAAGAACAGCATTGGCAGGACAGTTCTCTGGAAAGAAACTCAATTACTTAGAAGCTGGTTCTGGAGCAACTATACCAGTCAGCCAAAAAATTATAAAAATGCTTTCTGAAAAATTATCAATTCCACTAATCGTGGGAGGTGGCATTCGCTCTCTGAAACAAATAGACAATGCATACAATGCTGGAGCAGACATGGTCGTGATTGGAACTGCTTTTGAAAAAGATCTTACATTTTTTAACCAAATTAAAAAAGAAAAAATCAATGAAAATATCGGTTGAATTAACATTATTACCGCTTCAGAATAATTTTGAACCTGTAATTATTGAGTTCATTAAAAAGCTAAGAGTCTCAAAATTCAAAGTTTTGGAAAATCCAATGAGTACTCAGATTTATGGCGATTATGATGAATTAATGCCATATTTAACAGATGAAATAAAATCAACTTTTGAGCAAGAAGAAAATGTATTATTGAATTTAAAAATTGTAAAATCAGACAGAAGTAATTATGAGCGGAACTATTGATTTCTTTTTTGGTCAGTATGCTGACTATGCGCCAATAGATATTTTTCTAGAAATCACAGCTGTTATTTTTGGGTTCTTATCTGTTTGGTTTTCTAAACAAAATAAGATTTGGGTATTCCCTACAGGTATGATTAGCACCGCTATCTATGTCTATTTACTATTAAAATGGGAACTATTAGGAGACATGATGATAAACGGATACTACTTTATCATGAGTGTTTATGGTTGGTATATTTGGACTCGGAAAATTGATGACACCCATGTAACACCTATTTCTACAACAACAGAGAAAGAGAAAAAAATCTCAATAATCATTTTTATGGCTACATTAATTTTTGTGTATGTTGTTTATAAAACATTCGACAAATGGACAAGCTGGGTAGCATATGTAGATACCATTACAACGGCTATATTTTTTGTAGGAATGTGGTTAATGGCAAAGCGAAAACTAGAAAATTGGATATTCTGGATTATTGGAAATGTGATTTCTGTTCCTTTATATTTTCATAAGGGTTTTACATTTACTAGCTTTCAATATTTAGGATTTACTTTTATAGCAATATTTGGATACTTAGCATGGAAAAAAACCTTAGACAAGAAGACATTAACCTTGTAAAAATTGTATTATTTGGTCCAGAAAGTACTGGTAAAACAACACTTTCTATGCAATTAGCCAAACACTATAATACTGTTTGGGTAGAAGAATATGCGCGTCCTTATTTACAAAAAGTATGGAATCAAGAACGTAGAACGTGTGAACCTAAAGATATATTGCCTATTGCTTATGGGCAAATGGCATTGGAAAATCGTTTGGCTAAAAGAGCTGACAAAGTATTGATTTGTGATACAGATTTGTTAGAAACCAAAGTGTATTCTGAAGAATATTATGGAGGATTTGTAGATCCTTTATTAGAAAAAGGGGCTAGTGAAAGTTCTTACGATTTATATTTACTCACCTATATTGACACCCCTTGGGAAGCAGATGATTTACGTGATAGGCCTGAACAACGCGAAGAAATGTTCAATGCTTTTAAGAAAGCATTAGAAAAAAATCATAGACCTTATATGCTATTAAAAGGGAATAAAGAAACTCGACTAAAAAATGCTATTAATGCCATTGATAAAATTATTGCTAGTAAATCTGATTTATATTCCTATTCTGACTCTTTAAAAAATGGATAAGGAAAGTCTTTACAAAGAACTACAATTTAAAGCCGTTAGGAGTTCTGGTGCTGGAGGGCAACATGTAAATAAAGTTTCTTCTAAGGTTGAATTGTCTTTTGATCTTGTAAACTCAACATCAATTTCTAATGAAGAAAGAATGCTTTTATTAAAATCGCTTTCTAATCGATTAACCAAAGATGGTGTCTTACAATTATCCTCAAGCGAAAGCAGAAGTCAACACTCCAATAAAGAAAAAGTTATAAAGCGTTTTTTTGAGGTTCTTAAAAAAGGGTTAATAGTTCCTAAGAAAAGAAAGCCCACAAAAATGAGCAAGGCTCAAAAAATGAAACGGCTGGATAATAAGCAGAAACATGCTGTTAAAAAAAGTCTTCGAAAAAAACCGGACTTAGATTAGCCTTGCATTTTTTGCAAATACTCACCCATTTTTTGATGAATAATATTCATCGCTTTTAAGGGCCTAACCATCACTTTTATCTCTTTCAGCTTACCTTTATCAGTAAATTGTATCATATCTACCCCCTCAACTGTTACTCCGTCAATCTCAGTCAAAAATTCTAAAACGGCATTTTTATCATCAAGAACTTCTCTTACGTAAGTAAACTTTTCATTTGCTATAATTTGGGCAGCTGCCATTAAATACATCGTTACCATAAACTTCCCCTCTATAGGTGTCCAAACCACTGGTGAATACAATATAGCATCCTCCTCTATAAAATCATCTAAGCCTTCGGTACTTTTTGTATTTACAAAATGATGCCATTTTTTTAATCCGTCAGAAAATCCCATTTATAAAAATTTTGAAGTTTCTCAAAGCTACTAAAAAAATACATTTCTTGTTTTCTATTAAAAAAAAGCAAACTACCTTTGCCTCGTTCTCATAAAGGGGTGCCTTTTTGAATTATAGATGAGCAATGATGAATTTTAAATTTTCATAATTAAACATTAGTAATTCATAATTAAATTTAGGCTGAGATCATACCCAAAGAACCTGGGCAGATAATGCTGCCAAGGGATGTATAAAACGTCATTACATGGTTTTTAATAAATATAAAGCTTTGTACTGACAACAATAATTATTCATAATATAACTCAAGAATAATTACCTCTTTTTATTCGTTTTAAAATTTTTTAAAATGAAAAAAAATATCTTTTTTTTATTCTTGTTTGTAAGTATGCTTACAAACGCCCAAACCTTTACTTTATCTGGAAAAGTATTTGATGAAAACAAAAAACCACTTGTAGGTGCTACTGTTTCTATTGTTGATGCCAAAACTGGATCAATAACAGATATTAATGGGAAATTTGAAATGAAACTTAATGTAGGTGAGTATTATTTAGAAGCTAAATATTTAGGCTATCAATCTAAATTACAAGTAGTGGCTATCATTGATAAAAATGTTTCTATCAATTTCTACATGTATCCTAAACTAACTATTTTGGATGAAGTTTTAGTATCGGCCATTCGTGCCAATTCAGAAATTCCTGTAACCTACTCGAATTTAAGTAAAAAAGAAATTGCAAAACGTAATTTAGGTCAGGATATTCCTGTATTATTAAATTATTTACCTTCCGTTGTCTCTTCTTCTGATGCAGGTGCTGGAGTAGGATACACCTATTTAAATGTCCGTGGTTCTAATGGAGAACGAATTAATGTAACTATTAATGGAATTCCATATAATGACGCAGAAAGTCATGGTACATTTTGGGTAAACCTTGGTGATTTTGCTTCTTCTACAGAAAACTTACAATTACAACGTGGAGTAGGAACTTCTACCAATGGGTCGGGAGCTTTTGGAGCGAGTTTAAATATCTTAACAGATGCTGTTTCTGAAAAAGCAAGTGGAGAAATATCTAACTCTTTCGGCTCTTTTGGTACAAGAAAACATACTGTAAAATTTAGCACAGGAAAGCTGAATGATCATTTTGAAATCTCGGGTCGATTATCTAACATCTATTCTGATGGCTATGTAGATCGAGCTTTTGCAGATTTGAAATCATACTTTTTACAGGCTACGTATTCTAATGAAAATACGTTAATTAAAGCAATCACCTTTGGAGGTACAGAAAGAACTTACCAGGCTTGGTTTGGATTAACCACTCAGGAATTAGCACAAAACAGAAGGCAAAATCCTTATACCTATGAAAATGAGGTAGATGATTATGGGCAGAACCATTATCAATTACACTGGAACGAGAAATGGAATAATCAATGGTCTACAAATCTAGGCTTAAATTACACACAAGGGTCTGGGTTTTTTGAACAATATAAAGCCAATGAAAGTGCTGCTGATTTTAATAATTTGATTGTAGATGGAAGTGACGTGATTGTCCGTAGATGGCTAGATAATGATTTTTATGTGGTAAACTTTAATACAGATTACAGGGATGAAAAGCTACACTTTGTTACCGGAGTTTCTTATAGTAACTATACAGGAGATCATTTTGGAGAAGTAATCTGGGGAAGCGATTTAGCTTCTAATGTAAGTATTAGAGATCGTTATTATTATAGTGATGCTAAAAAAACGGATGTTAATGTATTTGCAAAAGCTACTTATAGATTCAATGAAAAAATTTCTGGTTATTTAGATCTACAAGGTAGATTTGTAAACTATCAAACGAAAGGAATTACTTCAGATATTAATGCTATTGATGTTGATGCTAACTTTAATTTCTTTAATCCAAAAGCTGGATTTATTTATCGAGTTAAAGACCATAGTAACATATATCTTTCATTTGCAAGAGCAAACAGAGAACCTAACAGAAATGATTTTGAAGGAGGAGTTAGCACCCATGAAACTTTGGATGATATTGAGTTAGGTTGGAGATTGAAGAAAAGTAATTTTAGGCTAAACACTAACCTCTATTTTATGAACTATAAAAATCAATTGGTTTTAACTGGCGCTATTGATGGGGTTGGCGCACCCATTAGAGCAACAAGTGGAAAGAGTTATCGACTAGGATTAGAAGTAGATGCAGAAATCATGCTCTCAGAAAAATTTACTATACGTCCAAACATTGCAATAAGTCAAAATAGAAATCAAAATTTTAACGCTCCAATTGATGGTGTTATAGAAAATCTTGGCAATACTCCATTATCATTTTCACCTAATGTGATTGCAGGAAATATCTTTTCCTATTTACCCACAGAACATTTTCAAATTTCTTTCTTATCTAAATATGTTGGTAAGCAGTTTATGAGTAATTTAAATAGTCGTGTAACAAATAATGATGTATTAAAAAGCTTCTTTACAAGTGATATTAATTTTGTGTACGAATTAGAGACTAAGAAAGTTTTTGAGTCTATCATTTTCTCTGGATTGATTAATAACGTTTTTAATGCTGAGTATGTAGATAGAGGTTATTACTACACTTTTGATGATACTTGGACCTCGCCAGGAGTAACTACAACTGTTGATGGAGCTGGATATTATCCTCAAGCTACTATTAACTTTTTAGTAGGTGTAACCTTAAAGTTTTAAGTTAATGCTTCGAAGATTTTCTTCGAAGCATTTTAATTTTTGCGGTATTCCGCAATAAAAAACACATAAAAACGAAAATACATTTCTAAATAATTAAATACTTTTATAGGAGTATCGTATCAATACTCTTTATTCATAACCCCTCAAACTACCAACGTTTCGTTTTGAATAATATAAAACAATATCAAGCGCTTAAGAAAGGAGCTTCCTTTCTTAAAATGTAAGTGTGTAAAAGCATTTACAATCTTTTTCATAGCAATTTCCCACCTCAATTGAGGTGGGTTTTTTACTATTTCTAAAATTATTTTGTTTTAATCCAATTAGAATAACCTCCTTCAAGAGAGTAAACTTCTTTAAAGCCTTCTTTAACTAATATTTTAGCTGCTTTACTACTTCTTCCGCCTACTTTACAGTACAAGTATATAGGTTTATTCTTATCAAATTTCTGAGTTACTTTAGAGAGAAAATCATCTTCCCAAAAATTAATAAGAGAAGCACCAGCTATAAAACCTTTGTCAAACTCTGCTTGAGTTCTTACATCCACTAATTGTATCTTGCTTAGCTTTAAGGCTTCTTCTAAATCTTGCTTAGAAATATTTTTAAATTTTGTCTGACCAGACAAACAAGATGTAAAGAGTAGAATAACAATACTAAAAGTTAGAGATTTCATAATTATTTAGTAGATGAGCAAGAACTAACATCGGTTCTCTTTATGTTTGTTTTCTTAATAGCTCCATAGCCTCCAGCAACATCAATTACGCTATGATATCCTCTTGCTTTTAAAATAGATGCTGCAATTACAGACCTATATCCGCCAGCGCAATGCACATAAAAGTCTTTGTCTGTTGGAAATTCTGTAATATGATCATTTATATAATCTAGTGGAGTACTCGGAACATTTTCTATATGTTCATTCGCATATTCTCCTGGTTTTCTTACATCAAAAACCAAGGCATCTTCATTTATTTTTTGCGCTAGTACTTCTGCAGATACAGAAAGTAAAGTGTCTATTTCTTTTTCTTCGTTCTTCCAAGTATCAAATCCGCCTTTTAAATATCCTAGTACATTATCAAATCCTACTCTAGATAATCGAGTAATGACTTCTTTTTCTTTTCCTATGGGAGCTACTAATAGAATTGGCTGGTTAATATCTTTAATTAATGCTCCTACCCAAGGGGCAAATGTTCCTCCTAAACCTATGAAAATAGATTGAGGGATAAATCCATGTATAAATTCAGACTGATGCCTAACATCTATAACTACCGCATCCGTTTCATTAGCAATGGTTTCAAACTCTTTTGTCGATAAAGCTATGGCTCCTTTTTTTATGACATCGTCTATTGATGAATAGCCTTCTTTATTTAGCTTGACATTTAAAGGAAAGTATGCAGGTGGAGGCAATAAGCCATCTGTAACTTCTTTTACAAACTCTTCTTTAGTCATATCAGCTCTCAAAGCATAGTTTGTCTTCTTTTGATCTCCAAGTATTCCTATTGTTTCTTTACTTAAGTTTTTCCCACATGAAGATCCAGCTCCATGTGCAGGATATACAATAACAGTATCGTTAAGTGGCATAATTTTATTTCGTAAACTGTCAAACAATGTTGCCGCTAAGTCTTCTTGAGTAGTATTCCCTTTCTGAGCTAAATCTGGTCTTCCTACATCTCCTAAAAACAATGTATCTCCAGTAAAAATAGCATGGTCTTTCCCGTTTTCATCTTTTAACAAATACGTGGTACTCTCCATGGTATGACCAGGAGTATGCAATACTGTAATCGTAATATGACCTAATCTAAAAACTTCTTTGTCTTTTGCTATATGTGCGTCAAATTTTGTGCTTGCATTTGGTCCAAAAACAATAGTTGCTCCTGTTTTTTCTGCTAAGGTTACATGTCCACTTACAAAATCGGCATGAAAATGTGTTTCGAAAATATATTTAATAGTTGCATTATCTTTTGCCGCTCTATCTATATAATCTTGTACTTCTCTTAATGGGTCTATAATAGCAGCTTCTCCATTACTTTCTATATAATATGCTCCTTGTGCAAGACAACCTGTATATATTTGTTTAATATTCATTGTATAAAAATTTATTCGTACGCCTGATGTATGTAATTTGCGTATTTCTTTTGGTGTTCTCTATCTCCTGTTTTATAAAAATTAACTGCCCCATTAACCCTCATAAAAAAATGATTGATATCTATGACTTTTAAAATTCCTCCTCTAAACATATCGTCTCTTACAGGTCCTTTTACTCCTGCAAAATAAAATAAAATGTTTCTTTTTTGATAGTATTTTATTCGTTCTAATAACATTTCTATCCCCGTACTATCTACCCTATTTATGCTTTCTGCATCTAAAACAATTAACCTTAAAGCGGCTCCTTTTTTATCAGCCATCATATCTAAATGGTCTCTAAAATAACTTGCATTAGCATAAAATATCTGAGCATCAAATCTAAACGCTAAAACTTCATCATCTAAAATAACATCGGAGAATCTCATTTTATTTCTATAAAAGTCAGAATCGGGTACTTTCCCTAATTCGGCAATATAGGGTCTAGATGTTCTAAAAATTAATATGATTAAAGACAAGCCTACCCCTGTGGCTATTCCGTACTCTATCCCCAAGGTTAAAGTTGATAGAAAAGTGGCTATTAATAACCAAAAATCTAAATTATTTGCTTTGAACAAATACACTGCTTCTTTAACATTTACTAGTCCAAAAACAGCTACAATAATAATGGCTGCCAGTACTGTTTTTGGTAGATGATAAAACAATGGTGTTAAAAAGAGTAGTGTCACAATAACCATAGCTACAGATACTAAAGAAGCCATTCCTGTAGTCGCTCCAGATTCTTGGTTGATTGCTGACCTCGAAAAACTAGAAGTAGTTGGATATGCTTTAAAAAATGAACCAACAATATTTCCCAATCCTAAGGCTATCAATTCTTGATTGGGTCTTACCCTATATTCGTCTTGTTTTGCTTCTAATGATTTTCCAATAGAAAAAGTTTCTAAATACCCAACCATTACTAAGGTCAATGCTATTGGCATTAGTTCTCTAATAATATCAATATCTATTTGTGGGATAGAGAAAGAAGGTAATCCAGATGGAATTTCTTCTATAATTGAAACATCATTAAATTGACCACCAAAATAACGCATGATTAGGATACCAATTACCACAACAATTAGTGCATTTGGAATTTTCTTATTGATTTTTTTAAAAAATAAAATAACAATAATCGATATCAATCCAATAATAGCAGTGTGGGAATTGACTTCGAGGTACTTATCCCAAAAGTCTATTAATAAATATTGTATTTGATCACTTTGAATAAAATTAATTCCAAATAGGTTGCTAAATTGATTCAACCCAATAATTAATGCTACTGCTGAAGTAAACCCCGTAATTACAGGTTTTGAAAGAAAATTAACAATAAAGCCTAACCGTAAAACACCTAGTAAAAATTGAATTATTCCAACAATTAGTGCTAATAGTATTGCGATAGCTATATAACTATCTGACCCAGTAAGTGCCAGAGTAGAAACACCTGTAGCTACAATTAATGAATCCATAGCTACTGGACCAATCGCTACTTGTCTAGACGATCCAAAAATGGCATACATTACTTGCGGTGCTAATGCACAATACAATCCATATATAGGCGGCAAACCAGCAATTAAAGCATAAGCGATTCCTTGTGGTATTAAGATAATAGCTACCGTAATGCCTGCTATAAAATCTCCTCTAAATCGAGAAAAATTATAGTTTGGCAACCAATCTAAAATAGGTATGATCTTTTTAATCTTCATGCTTAAAACAATTCACCTTGACTTTTACCTCTTGTTTTATTTAAATGACTATAAGCCAGATCTGTAACTTCTCTACCTCTGGGCGTTCTCATGATAAATCCTTCTTGAATCAAAAAAGGTTCATATACCTCTTCTATAGTCTCTCCGTTTTCGCCAACTGCTGTTGCCAATGTACTAATTCCAACGGGGCCTCCTTTAAATTTATCTATAATTGTATTTAAAATCTTATTATCCATTTCGTCTAAACCATGGGCATCTACATGTAAGGCTTCTAATGCATATTTTGCGATTCCAATCGTAATTGTACCATCTCCTTTAATCTGAGCAAAATCACGTACTCTTCGCAATAAGGCATTTGCAATTCTAGGTGTTCCTCTACTTCTTCCTGCAATCTCTATTGCTGCTTCCATTGCAATAGGAACTTTTAAAATTTGTGCGCTTCTTTGTATGATTGTGGTTAGTAACTCTTTTTTATAATAGTTTAATCGGCTACTGATTCCAAATCGAGCTCTCATAGGTGCTGTAAGTAATCCTGAGCGTGTCGTAGCACCAATTAAAGTAAATGGCTCTAAATTAATTTGAACAGTTCTAGCATTAGGCCCTGATTCGATCATAATATCTATCTTATAATCTTCCATTGCAGAGTATAGATACTCTTCTACAATTGGGCTAAGTCTATGAATTTCATCAATAAATAAAACATCTCTTTCATCGAGATTGGTTAATAATCCAGCTAAATCTCCTGGTTTATCTAAAACCGGTCCAGATGTAACTTTGATACCTACACTAAGTTCATTGGCTAAAATATGAGCTAAGGTTGTTTTTCCTAAACCTGGAGGCCCATGAAATAGTGTATGATCTAAAGCTTCTTCTCTTTGATTGGCAGCAGCTACAAAAATTTTCAAATTTTCTATAGCTTGTTCTTGACCTGTGAAGTCATCAAATGTGAGTGGCCGTAATTTTCTTTCTAGGTCTAATTCCTCATTCGAATAATGCTCGTTATCTGGCTTTAGATGTTCATTCATATTACAAATATACTAGAAATTGATCTGTAATTAACCTTGTCTTATTAAAACAAAAAACCTTTCCATAGTGGAAAGGTTTTTTGTTGTTTTTCTTTGATTTACGATGGTTCTTCTCCAGGTAATAAAGGAGTGGTTTGAGACACCCAATCTTGACCATGCAAGTAATCGCTATCATCGTCTTCAGGATCTACTTTTTTGCTATAGTCATATGCCCAACGATGAACTTCTGGAATTTTACCTGGCCAGTTTCCATGTAAATGTTCTACTGGTGTTGTCCATTCAATTGTGTTAGAATTCCATGGGTTTTGAGATGCTTTTTGCCCTCTGTATATAGAGATAAAGAAGTTTGCTAAGAATATCAACTGAGCAATTCCTCCAACTAATGCAAATACAGTAATGACAACATTTGCATTTGCTGTATCGTCAAACATAGGGAAAGCAGTATTTGTATAATATCTACGTGGTAATCCTGCTAATCCGATAAAGTGCATCGGGAAGAATACTCCATAGGCACATACAATTGTTATCCAAAAGTGCCAATATCCCATTGCTTTATTCATCATTCTTCCATACATTTTAGGGAACCAGTGATAAATCCCAGCATACATTCCGAAGATTGCTGATACTCCCATTACTAAGTGGAAGTGTGCGACTACAAAGTAAGTATCATGAATATTAATATCTAATGCAGAATCTCCTAAAACTAATCCTGTTAAACCTCCCGAAACAAATGTTGACACCAAACCAATAGAAAATAACATGGCTGGATTTAGTTGTAAGTTTCCTTTCCAGAGTGTGGTTATATAGTTAAATGCTTTTACCGCAGATGGTATTGCAATTAATAATGTTGTAAATGTAAATACAGATCCTAAGAATGGATTCATTCCTGAAATAAACATATGGTGACCCCATACAATGGTAGATAGAAATGCAATGGCCATAATAGATCCAACCATAGCTCTATAACCAAAAATTGGTTTTCTAGAATGTGTAGATATAATTTCAGAGGTAATCCCTAATGCTGGCAACAATACAATATATACCTCAGGGTGTCCTAAGAACCAAAATAGGTGTTCAAACAATACAGGAGATCCACCTTGATAATGTAAGACTTCTCCACTGATAAATATATCCGAAAGATAAAATGAGGTTCCAAAACTTCTATCGAAGATTAATAATAATGCTGCCGATAGTAATACAGGGAAAGAAACTACTCCAATAATGGCAGTAATAAAGAATGCCCACATTGTTAATGGTAATCTTGTCATTTTCATCCCTTTTGTTCTCAAGTTAAATATCGTTACGATATAGTTTAGAGATCCTATAAGAGAAGAGGCTATAAAAATTGCCATAGATACTAACCATAATGTCATACCTGCACCAGATCCTGGAATTGCTTGTGGCAATGCACTTAAAGGAGGATATATAGTCCAACCTGCTGATGCTGGTCCTGCTTCTACAAACAATGATATTACCATGATTATACTTGAAATAAAGAATAACCAATAAGAGATCATGTTTAAGAATCCAGAAGCCATATCTCTAGCTCCAATTTGTAATGGAATTAATAAGTTTGAGAAGGTACCACTTAATCCCGCTGTTAACACAAAGAACACCATGATAGTACCATGAATTGTTACTAACGCCAAATACATATCTGGGTTCATAATCCCATCTGTTTGATGAGGTCCTAAAAACGCTTCAATAATTGTAAATGACTTCTCTGGCCATGCCAATTGTAAACGGAATAGCATAGACATAAACACTCCAATAATCCCCATAATCATACCAGTTATTAAAAACTGTTTGGAGATCATTTTGTGATCTTGACTAAAAATATATTTTGTTACAAATGTTTCTTTATGATGATGCTCTGACATAATCTAATCTTTTATTGTAATCTTTATGTTTTATTTAATTACTTCTGCTAATGTTGGCTGTTCTGCTAACCACTTCTTATAATCTTCTTCGCTCTCTACAACTATTTTCATTTGCATATTATAGTGTGAAGCTCCACATATCTTATTACACAGTAATAAGTAATCGAATTCATATAATTCTTCTTCTCCTTTAGCGGAACGGATTCTATTAATATCTCTAACTTTATCCTTTACCTCATCAAGCTCTCTCATTTCTTCTGTTGTGTACTTTGGCGTAAAAGCAAATTGAGTTACCATTCCTGGCACACAATTCATTTGCGCTCTAAAGTGAGGCATATAAGCTGAGTGCAATACATCTTGAGAACGGAATTTAAACAATACTTTTTTACCTTTAGGTAAATGTAATTCTGTTACTTGCTTATCGTCTTGTGAATTTTTATCATTCATATCTACACCTATCGTGTTGATTCCTTTAATAAAATTCACATTTCCTAATCCTAAGGTATTATCTGCTCCTGCATATCTAGCGTCCCATCTAAATTGTTGCGCATATACTTCTATGATAATTGGATCTTCATCATCTGCCACATACATTACATTATTCCATTGCCATAATCCATATCCAATTAAACCTACTAACACGATAGCTGGTGTAATTGTCCAGATTAATTCTAGTTTGTGACTATCTGCATAGAATTTAGCTTTGTTTCCTTGTTTTCCTCTGTATTTATAAGAGAAATAAAACAGGATAAACTGCATGATAAATTGAACGATACCAATTAACCAGAATGTTACATTAAATAATGTATCATCATGTTCTCCTTCAATAGAGGCAGATTCTGGTAACATCATAACATTCATACCTATAAGGCAGTATATCATCATTGCATAGAAAAATGCTGTAAATACCAAAAATAGTTTTCCTTGGGTATCATTATCTTTATCAGTTGCAATAACTCCTCTGAAATTCATGATTCTGGTAATCTGCCAGAAACTTACTCCGATTGCAACACCTATAAAAATATAAAATAGAGCTAGCATATTATTTTGTCTTAATTATTTTATTATTAATGATGATTTTCTTCTCCTTCGTGTTCAATATTGTAATAGTGGAAGTGTTCACTCTCTTTTAAGAATGGATTTCCTTTAGCTAGTGGATCTGCTTTAGCAAATGCATTAAATGTAGCATACATAAGTATTCCTAAAAAGAATAACACAGAACTAACTTCTCCAATTCCAAAACTCCATTGAGCTCCAACTGTACCTGGCATAATCATTACATATAAGTCTAAGTAATGTCCTAATAAAATTACAATTCCTCCAATGATTACAAACCAAGGTTTGCTTTTAAAGTCGCTATTAACTAATAATAGTATTGGGAATATAAAGTTCATTGCTACTAAAGATAGGAATGGTAATTTATATTCTTCAAACCTCATTAAGAAATAAGTTCCTTCTTCTGGAATATTTGAATACCAAATCAACATAAACTGAGCAAACCATAAATATGTCCAGAACACACTAAATCCGAACATAAATTTTGCTAAATCATGTATATGACTATCATTTACTTTTGGTAAATATCCTTTAGATCTTAGATAGATGGTTACCATTGCGATGATAGTTATGGCACTTACTAACAAAGTTGCTAGTACATACCATCCAAATAATGTAGAGAACCAGTGTGGGTCTATACCCATAATCCAGTCCCAAACTGACATACTTTCAGTAATCATAAAGAATACTAGGAATATCACTGACACATTATAATTTTTCTTATACGTTTTATAGCCATCGTTTGCTATATCTTCTTTAATAGAGTTTTTTCTAATAAACCATCTATATGCATTCCATCCTACTAAATATAAAACACCCATGATTACCCATCTTGGGACATTTAACCATAATGATTTACCATCAACTAAAGCGTCATAATTTGGACTCGTTGGGTCAAAAACTCCTTCTCCCATCCAAGCAAATAAATGATTATAGTGCATTGCTGTTAATGAAATTACAACAATCATAATAATTGAAGTAGGCACTAAATTGGCAGTAATCGCTTCCATTACTCTAAACAGTACAATAGACCATCCTGATTGCGCTACTCTTTGCGATGCATAAAAGGCTAATACTAACAAGCTAATTCCTAAGAAAAAGATCAATGCTACGTAAAATGATGACCATGGTTTATTCTGTAATTGATGAAAAACATGCTCTGCATGTGCGGCATCATGATCTTCTCCATGATGAGCATCAGCAGTAGTTACATGTGTTTCTTTTTTAGTATGATCTCCTTCTTTTTTCGCATGATCACCGTGAGATTCTTTAGTGTCATGTCCTTCTTTTTTGTTGGTGTGAGAAGTATCTCCATGACCATCTCCATGTGCTTCTTGGCTAGCAACAATTTCCATTGCTTCTTCTACAGTCTTAGGGGCGCTATAAAAACTATAGGCGACACCTAATGCTCCAACAATGATTAAAGCAATTGAGAATATTTTTAATTTACCTGAGAATTGATACATATCTTTCGTATTCTTCTTGTTGTACTATTATTTTAATAAATCGTTACGCAGCTGTTCAACATATTGAACTATTTGCCAACGTTCTTTAGCAGTTAACTGTGATGCATGAGATCCCATAACTCCTTTACCATACATAATTACATGATAAATGTTTCCTTCTGTTAAATCTCTATCTTTATAATTTGGAATCCCTTCAAATTTTTCTCTCTGAGATAATACCCCATTTCCATCACCTTTTTTACCATGGCATGAAACACAGTAAATCGAATACATCTTTTTACCATTTTCAAGGTTCTTATCGTCTTTTACTAATGGAGATTTCAATTCTAATTTTGCTCTATCGTAATCTGCATTTGTATTTGCATACTCATAAGGAACATTTCCTCTTGCAATAGTTCCTGCAACTGGTTTCAAGTTTACTGGGTCTCCATTAATTCCTGATGCTCCATTTGTGTTATAGGGAACAGACTCATACATGTCTGGCATATATTGCACTTGTGGTTCTTTCTTGTTGCTACAAGAAGTCATTGTTGCTACAACAAGTAAAACGATACTAAATTTTAAATACTGTTTCATTATCATTTTATTAATGGGTCTCTACTACGTTAATTTCTACAGCCCCTGTTTCTTTTAATAAAGTCATTAATTCTTCTTCATTATTATGTACAGGAATTTCCATTAAGAAATGGTCATCTGTTGTTCTTGGATCTGGGTTTTCTGCTTTTTTAAACGGCCAAATTCTACTTCTCATATAAAAAGTAATTACCATTAGGTGTGCAGCAAAAAATACCGTCATTTCAAACATAATTGGCACAAAAGCTGGCATATTTTTAAACCAGCTAAAGCTTGGCTTACCACCAATATCTTGTGGCCAATCTTGAATCATCATATAATTGGTCATCCAAATAGCTACTGCTAAACCTGTAACACCAAACATAAAAGCTGTAATAGCCAATCTAGTAGGTGCTAGTCCCATTGCTTTATCTAATCCATGCACAGGGAAAGGGCAAAATACCTCTTCTATATGATGGTGAGCTGCTTTTACTTTCTTAACAGCGTCAAGTACAACTTCATCGTCGTTGTAAAAAGCGTGAATTACTTTACTACTACTCATCTTTACCGTCTCTTAATTTTTTAAAATTCTCTCCTGAAGATTTCAAAATTGTTTTTACTTCTGCTTGTGCAATTACTGGGAAAGTTCTTGCGTACAATAAGAATAAAACAAAGAAGAAACCAATAGTACCTATAAATATACCCACATCTACAAATGTTGGCTCAAAACGCCACCATGTAGAAGGTAAATGTCCTTTACTTAATACAATTGCAATAATATCAAAACGTTCAAACCACATACCAATATTAATAGCAATAGAAATAATGAAAGACCAGATAAAACTTCTTCTAATCTTCTTAAACCATAATAACTGTGGAATTGCAATATTGAATATAATTAATGACCAGAATGCCCATGCATATGGTCCTGTAGCTGCTCCAATAGACATATATGTATAATCTTCATATGGAGATCCAGTATACCAAGCGATAAAGAACTCTGTTGCATACGCTACAGCCACGATACCTCCTGTTAATATGATTACAATATTCATATACTCGATATGTAAACGAGTAATATAATTTTCTAAGTTGGTTACCTTACGCATTATACCTAATAAGGTTTGTACCATCGCAAATCCTGAGAAGATAGCTCCAGCTACGAAGTAAGGTGGAAAAATTGTTGAGTGCCACCCTGGATTGATAGAGGTAGCAAAGTCCATAGATACAATTGTGTGTACAGAAAGTACTAATGGAGTGGCTAAACCTGCTAATACTAAAGACACTTCTTCAAAACGTTGCCAATCTTTTGCTCTTCCAGACCATCCGAATGATAATAAAGAATAAATCTTCTTTTGGAATGGTTTGATTGCTCTGTCTCTTATCATTGCAAAATCTGGTAATAAACCTGTCCACCAGAACACTAATGATACAGATAAATAGGTTGAGATTGCAAATACATCCCACAATAATGGTGAGTTAAAGTTTACCCACAATGATCCGAACTGGTTAGGGATTGGTAATACCCAATAACCATTCCAAGGTCTTCCCATGTGAATAATTGGGAATAATCCAGCCTGAAAAACGGCAAAGATAGTCATTGCTTCTGCAGAACGGTTAATCGCCATTCTCCACTTTTGACGGAATAATAATAGTACTGCTGAGATTAGTGTACCGGCGTGACCTATACCAACCCACCATACAAAGTTGGTGATATCCCAGGCCCATCCAATATTTTTACTTAATCCCCAAACTCCAATACCTGTTCCTACGGTATAAAAGATACATCCAAATCCCCAAAGCATTGCTGCTAAAGAAATATAGAATGCCATATACCAATTTTTATTTGCTTTTCCTTCAATAGGTTTTGCAATATCCTCGGTAATGTCATGATAACTCTTATCACCTAATACTAAAGGTTCTCTTATGGGTGCTTCGTAATGAGACATATTTTTATATCTTAAATTTTAATTACGCTTCGTTTGTATTTTTCACTTTCACTTGATAGACTACATTCGGTTTCGTTTGTAGATAATCTAATACGTGGTAAGCTCTTTTATCTTCTACTAATTTTGCAACTTCGTCTTTTTCGTTGTTCACATCTCCAAAAGCTAATGCTCCAGTAGTACAAGCTGATGAACATGCTGTTGCAAATTCTCCAGTTTCTACTTTTCTACCTTCTCTTTTTGCTTTTAAGATCGTTGCTTGTGTCATTTGAATACACATAGAACATTTTTCCATCACTCCTCTAGAACGAACAACTACATCTGGATTTAATACCATTTTACCGTATTCGTTATTCATATTGAAGTCAAATTCGTTGTTATCTGAATAATTAAACCAGTTAAAACGACGTACTCTATATGGGCAGTTGTTTGCACAATATCTTGTACCCACACATCTGTTGTATGCCATTTGATTTTGACCTTGACGACCGTGTGATGTTGCTGCTACTGGACAAACTGTCTCACATGGGGCATGGTTACAGTGTTGACACATCATTGGTTGGAAGGCAACTGTAGGGTTTTCTGCAGACCTCTCTAGCACTTCAAATAACTCTCCTCCTCTTTTACCTGCGGCTAAAGCTTCTTTTCTTGTTTCTATTTCAGAAGAGTAATAACGATCAATACGCAACCAGTGCATATCCCTACCTACTCTTACTTCATCTTTACCTACAACTGGAACGTTGTTTTCTGCATGACAAGCAATTACACAGGCCCCACATCCAGTACACGATGTTAAATCTATAGATAAATTAAAGTGATGTCCTATCTCTCTATTATGCTCATCCCAAAGATCTACTTTACTCGCTTCTTTTTCTTGATGATCATAAGAAACCATTGCTGGAACATTCCATCCTTTCTTGTGATCTTTTGGATCTACAGTAAGATACTCCTTTAATGTAGCTTCTTTTAAAATATCATGACGCCCTGCAATTGTTTTTTGTACTTGTGTACAAGCAAACTCATGAACTGCCCCTGATGTTTTTTCTATTTGAACTCCGTATTGAACATTATTTCCGTTTAAGTAAAGTTGATAGGCATTTACACCTATTTGCATTACTTCTTTTAATCCTTGTGTTCTACCATATCCAAGCGCTAATCCAATAGAGCCTTTAGCTTGACCTGGCTGTATCAGTACTGGAACATTCTCTAACGCGACACCATTGACAGTAATTTTTGCATAATTACCATTAATAGATCCATTGTCCTGAACAGGATTTGTAAAGCCTAACGCTTTAGCATCTCCTATAGACATGGTAATGTAATTATCCCATGCTGCTCTTGTAATTGGATCTGGAAATTCTTGTAACCAAGGGTTGTTTGCTTGTTTACCATCTCCTAATCCGGTTGAGGTAAATAAATTTAATTCAAATCCAGATGGTTTTGATGCAGTCAATGCAGAAGCTGCTGCTGCAACATCTACCGAAGCTTCACTCACTGAAGATGAAGATGAGTTCTTAAAGAATCCATCGTGTAATGCTTGATTCCAAGATTGTCCGCCTAAAACATTAGCAGCCCAAAATGTTTTTAGATAATCGTAATACTTAGTTGTATTTCCAGACCATCTTAATAGTACTTCTTGTATTTGTTGTGTGTTAAACAACTTCTGGATGGTAGGTTGTACCAATCCATAATGTCCTTCTGTAACCATTACATCTCCCCAAGATTCTAGGAAGTGTGTTGCCGGCAATGTATACTGAACACCTTCTGCATTCGCAGTAGCGTTGTTTTGCTCAGATATAGCAACCGATAATTTTAATTTTTTCAGTCCTGCCGAAAAATCAGTAGCATTTGCTAAAGAATATACAGGATCTACATTGTATGTAACCAATCCTGCAACTTTTCCTGATTTCATATCAGCAACTAATTGCGCTACTTCTGCATCGTTTCCTTGTCTGTTATACGATGGATTTGCAGCATCCATAATCTCACTACGTAATGCTTTGTTGATTGCCATTGCAACTAACTGTGCATTTTTATCATTAATTCCTGCAACGACAACTGCCTTGGAACCTGCTTTCTGTAATGCAGTAGCTACTTTCTTAACATCCCCATCTACTGGAGTTGCTTTAGAAGGTAAACTTTGTCCTGTAATTGTATTATATAAATTGATTAAAGCATACACCTGATCTGATGGCTTTGTGACCACACGTAAATCTGCATTAGCTCCTGTTAAAGACATATTTGCTTCAAACTGCACATGATAAGACATATGACCTGTTTCTGGCTTTCTTCCAGCGGTATACCCTTTTTCAAATCCTCCTTGCCAATCTCCTAAGAAATCAGCTCCGAATGAAACAATAGTTTGCGCTTTATCAAAATGATAGTTAGGCAATGCTCTTTTACCATACATCGCTTCGAAAGCATCTAATGTTCCGCTTTCAGATACTGCATCATATACCACATGCTTTACATTTGGATATGCTCCTATAAATTCAGCAATAATTTTGTCTGTAGATGGGCTTGCCATAGTTCCCGTTAAGAGAACCACTGGCTGATTAGCATCTTTTAATTCGTTTAATTTCGCTCCAATTTCTTTATCTGCATCTTTCCAAGTAATTTGAGTAGTTCCTTTTCTAGGTTCTTTTAAACGTAATTGTTCATCATATAAAGAAAGGATAGAAGCTTGTACTCTTGCATTGGTTGTTCCGTTTGCATCCTTATTTGGCATTACCAAAATAGGACGTCCTTCTCTCGTTTTTACTAATACGTTTGCAAAGTCAAATCCATCAGACATTGTTGTAGCGTACCAATCAGCTACACCAGCAATAATATCGTCTGGTTTTACAACATAAGGAATTGATTTTCTTACTGGACCTTCACAGGCAGCTAAAGAGGCAGCAGCAGTTGTAAATCCAACATACTTTAAAAAATCTCTACGAGAAGTAGATGATTTTTCTAACGTGCCTTTATCACCTAAGAACTCATCTGTAGGAATTTCTTCTACAAATTCTTTTGTACTTAGCGTTTCAACAATAGAACTATCGGTTAGTTCTTCAACACTTTGCCAGTATTTTTTGTTTGAAGCCATTTATATACTTTTTTCTTTCTTATTTAATTAATAGTGACATTTTCCACATTCCTTACCTCCTAATTGAGCTACGGTCACTTTATCTACACCATACTTTTTAGATAACTCTTTGTGTATCTTTTCGTAGTATGGGTTTCCTTTTAAATCAACTTTAGTCTCTTTATGACAATCGATACACCATCCCATTGTTAATGGAGAGTATTGATATAATTCATCCATTGTCTCTACTGGGCCATGACATTTTTGACATTCTAAACCTCCCACTGTAACATGTTGTGAGTGATTGAAATATGCAAAATCTGGCAAGTTGTGAACTCTTACCCACTTAATTGGTTTGGTTTCACCCGTATATTCTAAGTTCTCTGGATCCCATCCTGCAGCTTCATATAACAGCTGAATTTCTTTATCTAATTCTTTCTTCCCTAATGTAATTCCATCAAACTCCATTTTAGTGTCTTCTGCTACTTCTGATATATTCATATGACAGTTCATACATACATTGACTGAAGGAATTCCAGAAGTTTTACTATGCTTAGCTGATGAGTGACAGTATTGACAATCTATCTTATTATCTCCTGCATGAATCTTATGAGAGAATTTAATAGGTTGAATTGGTTGATATCCTTGATCTACACCTACTTGGAATAAAAAGCCAAACAAAATGTAAGCAGTTAAGAATAACATAAAAATGGTAAAGACCACATGTAAGAATGTATTCTTTTTAATTCCAGCCCATACTTCAGCTAACGTTCCAATAGCGCCAGGAGTTTTAGGAGCCCCTTGTAGTTCACTAATTGTTTTTAATAAGCTTGCAATAATTAAGAATGCAGAAATAACAATAACCGCTAAAAGATAGATTAACCAATCTGGAGCTTCTTGCTTTACAGTTTGATTTGTAGTTTCACCAGGTACTGGTTTTCTCTTTGGATCTCCAACAGTGGTATAATACAAGATATCGTCTATCTGCTTATCAGACAACTGAGGAAAAGCCGTCATATTAGAACCCTTGTACTCTTCATAGATCGCAATAGCATCACGATCTCCAGTAGCTCTTAACTCAGCATTATTCTTAATCCATTTTTTTAACCAATCATTCTCTCTTCTTTCTTCGATGCCACGTAGAGCTGGACCGATTAACTTCTTATCTAATTTATGACAAGAAGCACATAAAGATTTGAATAACTTTCTTCCTTCTTTTTGCCTAACTTCATCCACAGCATCTTGTGCTTGTGCCGAAAAACTTAGAGAAAACAATAACAGGAAGGTAAAAGTCTTAAGAAGTACTTTGGTTATTCGATTGTGTAGGTCTACACTTTTCATATTTACAAACTAAATTTAGTATCTTAATTTATGCAAAATACTAATCAAATTAATCTTAAAAAGGTTGTTCGATTAGCTGCACAAAAGTACTACATAAGTCTTTATTTTGAAATGCTAAAGGAATGTTAAATGGTAATTTATAACCGTTCTAAATAAATAGAAGTTTCAATATATTAAAAAACAACTCGTTACTTTTGTAGACTTTAGAAATACAATGAATAAAAGACGTTTATCTACAATCATAATCACCTTATTTTTTAGCGTGATTTTAGCTGGACATTCTCAAAGTAATGTTCCTCAAAATGATACGCTTAAAAAGTTTATCCAAAAGAAAAGGGTTTACAACAAAAAGTATGGCTTTGGGTATCGAATTCAGTTATACAATGGTTTTGAGACGGAGGCCAAAAAAACGAGAGCTAAGTTTAGAATAAAATATCCAGATATTAAGACGTATGTTATTTACAAGTCTCCTGAATGGAAAATCCAAATTGGGAACTACAAGACTAAATTAGAGGCAGATAGAGCGCTAATAGCTATTAAAAATAATTTTTATGGCGCCATTGTGGTTCCTCTAGGCAAATAGAATAAATCATTTAAACCTTAAAGTTTAATACTATTTTACATAAAAAAAAGCCTCGATTATCGAGGCTTTTTTTTATGTGAATTGAATTTCAAAAACTCAATAGTTATTGCGCTTATTTCAACTTCTTTTTAACAGCTATCTCTTGATAAGCTTCAACAGTATCTCCTTCTTTTATATCGTTAAATGCTTTAATTTGAAGTCCACAGTCGTATCCTTTTGCCACTTCTTTTACATCGTCTTTAAATCGCTTTAACGAAGCTAATAAACCATCATGCACAACAATACCATCTCTAATAATTCTAACTTTAGAATCTCTAAATATCTTACCAGAAATTACCATACATCCTGCAATATTCCCAATTTTAGAAATCTTATAGACTTCTCTAATTTCGACATTTCCAGTAACTTCTTCCTTCATATCTGGAGATAGCATACCTTCCATTGCATCTTTCAAGTCATTAATAGCGTTATAGATAATAGAATAGAATCTGATATCTACTTCTTCTTTATCAGCAACGGATCTAGCATTTCCTTGTGGGCGCACATTAAATCCTACGATAATAGCATCTGAAGCAGAAGCTAATAACACATCAGATTCGGTAATCGCACCAACACCTTTGTGTAAAATATTTACTTGAATTTCTTCGGTAGATAATTTTTGGAAAGAATCTGTTAAGGCTTCTACTGAACCATCTACATCTCCTTTTAAAATAATGTTTAACTCTTTAAAGTCCCCTAGCGCAATTCGTCTTCCAATCTCATCTAACGTTAATGTTTTTTGAGTTCTAACAGATTGCTCTCTTTGTAATTGAGAACGCTTTGTTGCAATTTGTTTTGCTTCTCTTTCGTCATCAAAGACATTAAACTTATCACCAGCCTGAGGCGCTCCGTCTAATCCTAAAATAGAAACAGGGGTAGATGGCCCTGCTACTTTTAAGTTATTTCCTTTATCGTCAAACATCGCTCTTACTTTTCCGCTATGTTTACCTGCTAAAAGATAATCTCCAATTTTTAAAGTACCGGCTTGTACTAAAATAGTAGATACATACCCTCTTCCTTTGTCTAGCTGAGCTTCAACTACAGCACCTACAGCATTCTTATTTGGGTTCGCTTTTAATTCTAAAACCTCAGCTTCTAACAATACCTTTTCTAATAATTCGTCAATTCCTTGACCTGTCTTTGCCGAAATGTCTTGAGATTGAATACTTCCTCCCCATTCTTCTATCAATAAATTCATAGCCGATAATTGTGTCTTTACATTATCGGGATTTGCATTTGGCTTGTCAATCTTATTAATAGCAAATATGATAGGAACTCCTGCTGCTTGTGCATGAGAAATTGCTTCTTTCGTTTGTGGCATTACATCGTCATCGGCAGCTACTACTATAATTACTAAATCGGTAACCTGTGCTCCACGGGCACGCATTGCTGTAAAAGCCTCGTGACCTGGAGTATCTAAAAATGCAATTTTTTCATCACCTACATTTACAGAGTATGCTCCGATATGTTGAGTGATACCACCTGATTCTCCTTCGATTACATTTGCTTTACGTATATAATCTAATAAAGATGTTTTACCATGATCTACGTGTCCCATTACTGTAATAATAGGTGCGCGTTTTTCTAAATCTTCTGGCTTATCTTCTTCTTCTGTAACAGATTCTTCTACTTCTGCTCCTACAAACTCTACTGTATAATTAAATTCTTCTGCAACAATAGTAAGTGTTTCTGCATCTAAACGCTGATTCATCGTTACCATCATTCCTAAAGACATACATGCCGAAATAATATCGATTACAGGTACATCCATCATGGTAGCAACTTCACTTACAGTTACAAACTCAGTAGCTTTAAGCACTTTGCTTTCTGCTTCTGCTGCTTGTAAATCTGCTTCTGATTGTTGACGGTGAGCATCACGTTTTTCTCTACGATATTTAGCTCCTTTTCCTTTAGAAGATTTTCCTTGAAGTTTTTCTAAGGTCTCTCTTACTTGCTTTTGGATTTCTGCTTCTGTAGGTTCTTCTTTTTGAACTACCGTCCTTCTTTGTGGCCCTCTTCTATTTGCATTTCCAGCTCCTCTGTTTTGACCCTGTCCACGGTTTTGATTATTTTGCCCTGGTGCTCCTGGCTTGCTAATTCTCTTTCTCTTTCTCTTAGAAGCATCATTGCTAGCAGATCCTGGTTTTGCTTTTGCTTTATCTTCTGGTTTTTTCTTTACTCTTTCAAATTGCTTTAAGTCAATTTTCTTACCAGTTAATTTTGGACCGTCTAACTTTTTGTATTGCGTCTTTAAGGTTTCTGGCTCTGAGGATTCTTCTGACTTATCTTCTTCAGTTGGAGTTGCTTTTTCAGGAGTTGTTACTTTTGGAGTTTCTGGTTTCGAAACCTCATCCTCAGTAGTTTCTTTAACTTCTATTGGAGCTTCTTCTTTAACTACTTCTGGCTTTTTAACTTCTTTTTCTTCAACAATCGCTGGCTTTTCTTCTGCTTTTGGCGCCTCTTCCTTAGGTTCCTCTTTAGGTTCTTTAGAAGGGTTCAAGTCAATCTTCCCAACTTTTTTAAGTTCTAATTTCTCGGCTTTAGCTTTAAAAATCTCTTCCTTCTTAGCTTCATCGGCTTTCTTTTGCTCTAATTTAGCTTCAAGTTCTAATCTAATTGCCTCTTTCTCTTTTCTCTTCTCTTCTCCTACCTCTTTAGAAGCAGCTCTTTTACTGGCATCTGTTTCGAAACCATCAAGTAGCACCTGATACACCTCGCCAGATATTTTAGTAGTAGGTCTAGCTTCAATTTCATGTCCATTTTTTGCTAGAAATTCTACTGCTCTATCTAAAGAGATGTTCAGTTCTCTTAGAACTTTGTTAAGCCTCATTGTTTTGCTTTCAGCCATAAATTATTTTCCTTTGGTTGTAAAAACTTATATTTTACCTGAGTTTGAAAAATTAATCTTCAAACTCTTCTTTTAATATTTTTTGAACTTCTAAAATAGTTTCTTCTTCTAAATCTGTTCTCTTTAAAAGTTCTCCTACACTAGTATCTAATACACTTTTTGCTGTATCTAGTCCAATGTTTTTGAATTCAGAAATTACCCAGTCTTCTATTTCGTCAACAAATTCTGTTAACTCTACGTCCTCTTCTTCTAAACCTTCTCTCTGCACATCAATTTCATAACCCGTCAACTCACTTGCTAAACGAATATTAACTCCGCCTTTACCAATTGCTTTAGAAACTTCTTCTGGTTTTAAGAAGACATTTACTCTTCCTTTTTTCCCATTTTTCTCTTCTTCAAAAGCCTCTATTTCCATAGAAACAATTTTAGCAGGACTTAATGCTCTTGCTATAAACAACTGTTCGTTTTTGGTGTAGTTAATTACATCAATATTTTCATTTCCTAGTTCTCTTACAATTCCATGAATTCTAGAACCTTTCATTCCTACACATGCTCCAACAGGATCAATTCTATCATCATAAGAATCTACAGCAACCTTTGCTTTTTCTCCTGGAATTCTAGCCACACCTTCTACGGTAATCAATCCATCAAAAACTTCAGGAATTTCTTGCTCAAATAATTTTACAAGAAAATCCGATGATGTTCTAGATAATATAATCGCAGGCTTATTCCCTCTTAATTCAACTGATTTGATAACTCCTCTTACAGAATCTCCTTTTCTAAAGAAATCAGATCTAATTTGTTCGCTCTTTGGCAACACAATTTCATTTCCTTCATCATCTAATAAAATGATTGCGTTATGACGTATGTGATGTACTTCTGCACTATAAATATCTCCTTCTAAATCTTTAAATTGCTTAAAAATGTTTGTGCTATCGTGTTCATGAATTTTAGAAATTAAATTCTGACGTAATGCCAATATAGCTCTTCTTCCTAAGTCTATTAATTTAACTTCCTCAGAAACGTCTTCTCCGATTTCAAAATCTGGCTCAATCTTTTGAGCAGCTGACAACTCAATTTCTTCATTATCATCTTCTACTTCTCCATCTGCAACTACAATTCTATTTCTCCAAATTTCCAAATCACCTTTATCTGGGTTGATAATAATATCAAAATTATCATCTGAACCAAATTTTCTTTTTAAGGCAGCTCTAAAAACTTCCTCTAAAATAGACATTAGGGTTACCCTGTCTATACTTTTGTTGTCTTTAAATTCTGAAAACGAATCAATTAACGCTATATTTTCCATTACATTGTTTGCTTAAAATACAATCTTCACTTTTGCTTCTATAATATCTTTATACTCTATGGCTACTGATTTTTCTACGGTAACCTTTCCTTTTCCAATAGGTTTTGGCTCTCTTGTTTTCCACACTAGAGCAACTTCTTTATTGTTTACTTTTGTAAGAGTACCTTCATACTCTTTATCTGCTGTTTTAACCTTTAGAATTCTGTTAACGTTCTTAAGGTACTGTCGTTTCACTTCTAAAGGATGTGAAATGTCTGGAGAGGTTACTTCTAGAGCAAAATCTTCTTCTTCTCTATCTAAGTTATGCTCTACATGTCTGCTTATTCTGATAATTTCCTTTAAAGAAACTCCTGAATCTCCATCTACCACTAAATGAATCTTATTATTTGCTAAAAACTGTAAGCTTATTAAAAACAATGATTCGTTTTCTTCTAAAGCTTCATTAACAAGGTTCTTAACTTTTTCTTGATTCATGTTAAAATATAAAAAGAGGGGACAATTGTCCCCTTCATTCTTTCTTTACTGTGATTTTCGCTGCAAATATAGTAACTAGTTTATTAATAACCAAATAGGATAAATCAATAATTTTTATTAAATTTAGGTGTGCTATAAACTCTAAACAATTAACCAATGAAGACAATATTAGTTCCTGTAGATTTCTCTGAAAAATCCGAATACGCTGTAAAACTAGCATCGCAGATTACTAAAAAATCTGACAGTCTAATTCATCTCTTACATATGGTAGAATTACCTACTGGAATTGTAGATATGGGGGCAGGCAGTAATTTTAGCATTCCTGAGAGCATGATGTATTTGAGAAAAGTAAAAGAAAAGTTAGAAACATTGAAAGAATCTTTTTTTGAAGAAGAGGCTAATGTAAAGTATGCTATTCGATTTCAAAACCCTTATGAAGGGATTACAGAGTATAGTGCTAAATTTAATCCAGACTTAATCATTATGGGTTCTAAGGGGATTTCTGATTTTGAAGAAATTCTGATTGGGTCGAATACTGAAAAAGTGGTGAGAACATCTAAAACTCCTGTGATTGTTGTTAAAAAAGACACGGAAAACTTTACTATGAAAAATATAGTTTTTGCTTCTAACTTTAAAGACGAAAGTAAAGACTCTTTTGGAAAACTAGTAACGTTTGCCAACAAGTTCAAGAGTAAAATTCATTTATTAAAAGTAAATACAGCAGATAAGTTTGAAAGCTCTGCAGATTCTAAAGAAAAAATAAAAGAGTTTATTAATGAATTTGATACACGAAAAAGCACTATCAATGTCTATAACGATGTTTCTGTAGTAAAAGGAATTATGAATTTTTCTAAAGAAATAAATGCAGATTTGATAGCGTTAAGTACTCATGGTAGAAGTGGTCTCTCTCATTTATTTAATGGAAGTATCACAAAAAATCTTTCAAAAAATATTTTACGCCCTTTAATAACATTCAAAATATAGTCAAAATAAAAAAGCTTCACTTAAATCTAAGTGAAGCTTTTTTGTTGGCCTACAAGGACTCGAACCTTGAATGTCGGTACCAAAAACCGGTGTGTTGCCAATTACACCATAGGCCAATAGCTAAATGCGGATGCAAATTTAAATCAATCTTTTTATTCTACAAACATTTTAATCATTTTTTTGATTTTAACAAACTTTTAATAAGATGAATATCTTGGTTATAGTTTCTGTGACGTTTTTTCTCTTAGAAATTAGTAAATTCGCCACAATTATTCATTGATTTATGACATCACAAAACTATAATAAATGGAATATCATCTTAGGGTGGTCCGTTTTTTTAATTGCTCTTATCACTTATACATTAACTCTCGAACCCACGGTGAGTTCTTGGGACTGTGGTGAATACATAGCTACTTCAGTAAAATTACAAGTAGGGCACCCTCCGGGAGCACCTTTATTTCAGATGCTTGGAGCCTTCTTCGCTATGTTTACAAACGATGTGGCTGAAATTGCTAAAATGGTCAACTTTATGTCAGCTTTAGCAAGTGCTTTTACCATACTATTTATGTTTTGGACTATTACCAATTTGTCAAAAAAATTATCTCTAAAGACTGGCGAAATTTCTGAAGGGAAATATATTGCTATCCTAGGCAGTGCAATTGTTGGTTCATTAGCTTATACTTTTTCTGACAGCTTTTGGTTTAGTGCAGTAGAGGGTGAAGTGTATGCAATGTCTTCCTTTTTAATGGCAATTTTATTTTGGCTTGGACTTCGATGGGAAAGTGAAATTAATACCCCTAGAGGCAACAAATGGCTAATTCTTATAAGTTTTGTTGTGGGCTTATCTTTTGGTGTTCATATACTATCGTTATTAGTAATTCCATCTATTGTATTACTGTATTTCTTTAAAACATATAAAACCATCACACTAAAAACAACTGCTATAGCTACAGTAATTTCTATTCTAGTTCTTGCTTTTGTTTTTAAATTCTTATTTCCATTTACATTAAAATTCTTTAGTGTTTCAGAATTATTCTTTGTGAATTCTTTTGGAATGCCATACAATTCTGGAACTATCATTGCTGGAATTGTATTAATAGTTCTTTTTTATATAGGTCTAAAACACACTCGTAGCAAAGGAAAAGTAATGACAAATACATTGATTCTCTCTGTATTGTTTATTATGATTGGATTTTCTTCATGGATAATGCTACCTATAAGAGCAAATGCAAACACCACAATAAACGAAAATGATCCATCAAGCGCTAGAGAATTGTTAGCATATTACAATAGAGAACAATATGGAGATGCAAATGTTTTTTACGATACTTATTATTCTAATTCTTATAAGAGAGAGCAAGACGCTAATCAACCATACAAAGATGATAAACCTAAATATGAAAAAAGAAATGGGAAGTATGAGATTGTAAACAATTATAAAAATGTTATCCCAAACTACTCTAGCAGACATAAAGGTTTTATCCCAAGAATGACCAATTCTGCCTCAGAGAAAATGTATAAGGCAATCGCAGGTATTCCTCAGAATAGTAAAAGACGACCTACCTTTGGCGAGAACTTGAAATTTATGTTTGAATTTCAGTTTGGTTACATGTACGGAAGATATTTTATGTGGAACTTTGTAGGTAGGCAAAACGACGCTCAAGGGCAATACGACAATAATGGAAACTGGATAAGTGGTATTCCTGCTATAGATAGTGCCATTAGAGGTCCGCAAACCAACCTTCCATCAGAAGCATTAAATAATAAAGGAAGAAACACTTATTATTTCTTACCACTTATATTAGGGGTCATAGGTTTATTTTTTCAAATTAGGTGGGATAAAAAGAACTTCTTTACACTACTTATTTTCTTCCTGTTTACAGGTTTTGCTATTATTTTCTACACTAATCCTAAGCCTTTTGAACCTAGAGAAAGAGATTATGCAGTTGTAGGGAGCTTCTATATTTTTGCAATTTGGATTGGTTTCGGTGTACTTGCACTTTATGAATACCTAAAAGTTTTTGCGAATAAGAAAACAGTTGCTGTTGCGGTTTCTGTTATTTCATTAGTTGCCGTTCCTGTGCTCATGGGGTCTCAAAATTGGGATGACCATGATCGCTCAGACAGATACACTGCACGTTTAAACTCTCAGGCTTATTTAGAGTCTTGTGATCCAAATGCAATCATGTTTACTATTGGAGATAATGATACATTCCCTTTATGGTATATGCAAGAAGTGGAAGGTATTAGAACAGATATCAAACTTGTAAATACAAGTCTATTTGCTACGGATTGGTATATCGATCAGATGAAGAGAAAAACGTATGATGCTGCTCCGATTCCATCGCAATTAAAACATGAAGAATACACCTACGGGACTTTAGATGTTGCGTATTATTATCCACTCCCTCAATTTAAAGATACCATTATAGAGATTGACTACTTTATGAAATGGATACAAAGTAAAAGCGAGGTAACTTATGTAGAAACAGAAAGCGGAGTGAAAGAAAAAATTTATCCTACTAACAGAATTCGTATTCCTGTAGATAAAGCAATGGTTTTAAAAAATGGAATAGTTGCTCAAAAAGATGCAGATAAAATTCTAGATTATATTGATATTACAATTAGTGATAGGGGTTTGACTAAAAATCATATTTTAATGTTAGATATCCTTGCCAATAACAAATGGAAACAGCCTATTTATTTTACAGGAGGCTCTAACGATGATGCAGAATACATTTGGTTAAAAGATTTTCTTCAGTTAGATGGCATGGCCTTTAAACTTGTCCCTATTTACACCTCTAACAAAGACAAATCTATATTTGATATGGGTCGCATAGATCCTAGCAAAATGTATAACAACATTAAAAAATTAGAATGGGGCACCCTTAACAACGGAAAAATATATATTGATGAGCAGAGTAGAAGAAACGCTATTAGCCTTAGAAACAATATGATTCGTTTAGCTGAGGCTTTTGCTGTAGAAGGAGATACTATAAAAGCAAAGGAAGTATTAGATTTATCTTTAGAAAAAATGCCTATCGAAATGTTTGGTCATTATTCTATATCTCTAGGATATCCAGAAGTTTATTATAAATTAAATGAGCCTCAAAAAGCAAGAGAGAATGCAGAACTTTTAATAAAGTTAATAAAGGAAAATTTACTCTGGCTAAGTGGCTATTCTAGAGAAGAATCGAGAGGTAGTGTTTTTGATGATATTGACACAAACTTATACATGTATAGGGAAATATTAAGACAAGTAGATACATTTGATACAGACACTGCATATAAAGACAAACTAATAGAAGAACATACAAATACTGTTAAGCTGTTTGCACATTTAGTGCCAGATGAGTAAATCAATAAAAACATATACTGCTAAAACGCCACTAGTGTTAAGGAAATTATTTCCTAAATATCAGTGGCGTTTTTCATCAACAGAAAAAGAGCTTTTTTTAACTTTTGATGATGGCCCCACTCCTCAGGTTACCGAATTTGTTTTAGATCAACTAGCAAAATACAATGCCAAAGCCACCTTCTTTTGTATTGGGAAAAATGCACTGCAACAAAGTAATCTATATCAACGAATTATAGAAGACGGTCATGCTGTAGGAAACCACACTCATAATCACATGAAAGGTTGGAAAAATAAAAAAGGGGAGTACATTGCCAATGTAGAAAAAGCGGCTAAAGTTATTCACTCCTCTTTATTTCGTCCTCCCTACGGAAAAATCAGAAAAAAACAAGCAAAAGCACTCATAGAGAGTGGATATAAAATTATTATGTGGGATGTATTAAGTGGAGATTTTGATACCACCATATCTCGAGAAAAATGTTTGAATAATGTAATTGAGAATACTGAAAGTGGAAGTATTGTTGTTTTTCACGATAGTATAAAAGCACAAAAAAGAATTGAATATGCGCTCCCTAAAGTATTAGAATATTTTACAAAAAAGGGATATCTTTTTAAAGCAATCTCTTAGAAATATTGCTGAACTAGCCCTATTAAAGTATTAGCGTCCTGCTCTCCAGTTTGACGCCATTTCATTTCTCCGTTTTTATAAATCATAAATGTAGGATTTCCTTTTACGCGGAGTGCATCGGCAAGCATTTCGTTTTTCTTGATGTCTATTTTAATTACTTTGGCTTTATCACCCAAAGCGGCTGCAACATCCTTTAAAGTATCTAAATTGTTATCAGCATCTTCCCAATCAAAATAGAAATCTATTAAGACTGGTTTAGGAACACTAATTAATTCACCAAACTTTGTCATTTTTCTTAGTTTTTATAGGGGATAAACGTAAAAATTTTACTTTTCATATATACAAATATAACATTTCTGGCGAAATGACCTGATTATCAAGCTTTTTTCAACTCAATTACAGTGATTTCTGGCCAGATGCCCACCCTGCCAGGAAAGGCATGATATCCAAAACCTCTATTTACATTTATAAATCTACCAAACTCTTCATACAATCCTGCCCATTGCTTATACCGATACTTCGCAGGGCTCCATTTTATAAAACCAGGTATCTCAATTCCCATTTGTAAACCGTGGGTGTGACCGCTTAATGTTAAGTGATAATTAAAGTCATTTTCTTTTACTTGCTCATTCCAGTGAGAAGGATCGTGTGTCATTAATACTTTAAAATCTTTTTGATCTACGAGCTCTTTTGCTTTTTCTAAATCGCCAACTCGCTTAAAACCTGTACCCCAATTTTCTACTCCAACTAAGGCTATTTTTTGCCCATCCTTTTCAATAAATCGGCTTTCATTTAATAACAAGTCAAACCCCATTCTTGGGTGTAAATTTTTCACTGCATTAAAATTAGCTTGTTTATGATCTTCCGATTCCCAACTTGTATAATCTCCATAATCATGATTTCCTAGAATAGAATATTTTCCATAAGGAGCCTCTAGAGCTCCAAACATATCTATCCAATCTTCCATTTCATCAGCTTTGTTATTTACAATATCTCCTGTAAATAAAATCATATCAGAATTTTGATCATTGATCATATTTACTCCGTACTGTATTTTCTCTTTATTGGTAAAACTACCTGAGTGAATATCTGAAATTTGAGTAATTGTAAAACCATCAAAAGCATCGGGTAAATCTTTAAATGACAGTTGATACTTTAACACTTTGTAGTTGTACTTTCCTTGAATTATCCCATAAATAAATGAAGCAAATGGAATAGCCGCTAATCCTAACGCTATTTGAGAAATAAATTTTCTTCTTCCTTGTAATGGCTCAACGGGCCCGTTTGTAAATACTGAGATTACCTTTACAAACCACCTATAAACATCTTCGCCAAACAAAACGATTAACAACACAATTTTAGGAATCAAAATTGTTAGCATTAATCCTGCAGCAACCTGAAATTCTTTGGTTTGCCCAGCAGATCTAGGAGTGCTAAAAATGGTATAAAAAAAGTTTATATAAATCCCTACGCTCACAATTAACCAAACCCATTTCACGATACGATTTTTCGTGATTGTTTTAATTGCTTGAAAAGCATAAAATTCCAATAAACATATAACAGCTATTGCAATAATTAGAGGTACAATCCAACGAGGCATAAAATCTTTATTTATAATCGTTACAAAGATACTGGTAATTAAACAGCTCTTTTACCTGAAAAAAGTTAACGTTTCTATAATTATTATGAAAAAGTGAGTTCTCCTCTAGATTCTTTGTCTTTAAATTCTTGGACCAACTGCAAGGCATCAGGAATGACATCGCTACACAAAATAATTAGAGAGCCTTTTACTGCATTTTTAACTGCATAAGTAATGGCTTCTTTTTCTGATGGAATGATAGTTGTCTTCTTATTTGGGTCTTTCATTTTAATTCCATCATTTAACATTTTAATTAATTCTTCTTCTGTTTTACCTCTTAATCTTTTATCCTGTCTGATAATAATTTCGTCAAACATTTCTGCAGCAATGCCTCCCATTTCGTTATTATCTTCTATACGTCTATCTCCAATTCCTGCAATAATTCCCACTTTAACAGAAGCATCTAATTCATTTACAAATTTTTGCAACCCTCTCATTCCTGCTGGGTTATGAGCATAATCTAATAAAATTGTAAAGTTTTCAAACTTAAATAGATTTAAACGACCAGGTGTTTGTGATGCAGATGGAATGAAAGTTTCTAAAGCTGCTTTCATATCTTCGATACTAATCCCTTGAATGTTCGCAGTAAGTATTGCTGGCAACACATTCTGAATCATAAATTTTGCTTTCCCTCCATAGGTTAATGGAATATCTTCGGCTTTCATAACTCTCATTTTCCACTCACCTCTACAGATTGTTACAAAACCATTTTCATATACAGCGGTAATTCCTCCTATGCGTTGCAATGCTTTTATTCTAGGGTTATTTTCATCCATAGAAAACAAGGCAACATTACAATCTAAGCTGCGTCTCATATCATATACTAAATCATCATCGGCATTTAAAATAGCGTGGCCATCTGGCAATACTGTTTCAGGTATTACCCCTTTTACTTTTGCTAATTGCTCTACGGTATGTATTCCTTTTAAACCTAAGTGATCCGCAGCGACATTGGTCACAATTCCTATATCACATTTCTTAAAACCAAGACCTGCTCTTAATAAACCTCCTCTAGCGCTTTCTAAAACGGCAAAGTTTACTGTTGGATCCTTTAAAACAAATTCAGCACTCGCTGGACCTGTACAATCTCCGGTCATTAATAATCTGTTTTGGATATATACTCCATCACTGGTAGTATAACCTACACGATGCCCATTCATTTTAGCCATATGAGCAATCAATCTTGTAGTGGTCGTTTTTCCATTAGTACCGGTAATGGCTACAATAGGAATACGACCTGTTTTTCCTTTCGGGAATAACTTATCAATCACATGACCTGCTACATTTCTTGGCAATCCTTTGGTAGGTGCTAGATGCATTCTAAAACCTGGCCCTGCGTTTACTTCTAGTACAGCTCCTCCTGTTTCAGATAATGGTTTAGAAATATCTGTTGTCATGATATCTACTCCACAAATATCTAAATCAATAATTTTTGAGATTCGTTCTACCATAGACACATTAGCGGGGTGCACAATATCTGTAACATCTTCTGCAGTTCCCCCTGTACTTAAGTTTGCGGTATCTTTTAGAACAAGCATTTCATCTTTTGCAATTACTGAATCTAACGTATAACCAGCATCTTTAATAATGGTTTTAGTCAATTCGTTGGTTGTAATCTGAGTCAATACTTTTTCGTGTCCATATCCTCTACGTGGATCTTTATTTACTTCATCTATTAATTCTTGAATCGTAGATGTACCATCTCCAATTACATGAGCAGGCGTTCTTTTAGCAGCGGCAACCAATACATTGTTGATGACTAACAATCGATAATCTTCTCCAGTTATAAATTTTTCTACAATAATAGCACCGCTACGTGAACTATCTTTTGCGTGTTTAAAAGCCTCTAAGGCATCCTCATAATTTTGAATGTTTACGGTAATTCCTCTTCCATGATTACCATCTATTGGTTTTATTACCAACGGAAATCCTACATATCTACATGCTTCTTCTAAGCTACGTTCTCTTTTAATTATATCTCCTCGTGGCACTTCTACCTCGGCCTGTTCTAATAAGTATTTTGTATCCTCTTTATCGCAAGCCAATTCTACTCCAATACTACTAGTCTCACTGGTTACAGTTGCTTGAATTCGTTTTTGATTTGCGCCATAGCCTAACTGACATAATGAATATTTATTCAATCGAATCCAAGGAATCCCTCTTGCTTCAGCTTCGGCAACAATAGATCCTGTACTAGGGCCTAAACGGTCTTCTTCTCGAAGCTCTCTCATCTCTTGAATATCACTTGCTAAATCATAATCTTCACCTTTGATTAAAGCTTCACAAATTGCTACTGCAGATTTTGCTGCAAATCTACCTACCGATTCTTCCATATAGGAAAAGACCACATTATACACCCCTTCTTCTCCATAACCTCTTGTTCTACCAAACCCTGTATCCATACCTGCTAAAGTTTGAATCTCTAGCGCAATGTGCTCTATCACATGCCCCATCCATGTTCCATCATCTACACGCATAAAAAATCCACCCTCGCAACCTTCAGAACACCGATGAGAATACATCGTTGGAAACATGGCTTTTAACCGTTCTGGAAAACCATCAATTTTATTAGAAGGAAACTCCTCCATTTCTTGAAGGTCTAAAACCATTACAATTAACTTATGTCTTCTTACCGACCAATAATTTGGCCCTCTCATTGCATTGATGCTAATTATTTCCATATGTCTTGCGTGTTAGTTGATTCGTTAGTGATTGAATCTTCTAAATATATAGATTTTTTTTAATTAAATAAGTTTATTTTTGTCGCTCATTTATATATAAATAAAACAGGAAATATGTCGGCAAAAGGAACTCTAATACCTATTGGAGGAAATGAAGATAAAGGGATTGAAAAAAATGAAATGTATTCGCTCGAGTTTATTGATGAGGGCATTCTATACCATGTGGTAAAAGAAGCTAGAGGAGTAGATGCTACTATCGTAATTATCCCTACTGCCTCTAGTATTCCTGTTGAAGTTGGCGAGAATTACATTGAAGCTTTTACTTCTTTAGGCTGTAAAAATGTACATGTTTTAGATATCAGGAGTACAGAAGATTCTGAAAAAGAAGCGTCCATCGATTTAATTAAGTCTGCAAACTGCTTAATGTTTTCTGGAGGAGATCAATCGAAGATTACAGATAAAATAGGGGGCACTACTATTCATAAAATAATATCAGATCGTTATAAAAACGAAGAGGGCTTTGTTATTGCCGGAACAAGTGCTGGGGCAATGATGATGTCTGAACAGATGATTGCTGGTGGAAGTCCTAAAGAATCTTTTATAAAAGGAGCTGTTGCGATGTATCATGGATTAAACTTACTTCCTGAAGTAATTATTGACACCCATTTTATTAGACGTGGTCGTTTTGGGAGACAGTCAGAAGCTGTCGCTAAGTTCCCTAATTTGTTAGGAATTGGATTGGCAGAGGATACTGGAATCATTATTAAAAACGGGAATGATTGTACGGTAATTGGTTCTGGGATGGCCATTCTTTTTGACGGAAGTACGTTAACGCATAATAACGAAAAGATTTTAGAAGAAGGAACTCCGATGACCATGGCAAACCTTACCGTTCATGTACTCTCTAACAGTGATTCTTTTGACATTAAAAACAGAAAAGTTTCGGTATTACCGATGGAGGCACCTTTTATCTAGCACTCTTATTCGTTTCTTTTCTGTACCTTAGTTACGTTAAGAAATGAGTACATTCCCAGAAATAGAAGCCTTAAATAAAATCTACATTAAGCACAAAGTAGAAATTCGTTTTTCTGCCACGGATTTTCTTCTAGAAAGTAAAGACTATAGAGCTGTGACTTTTACATTAGGAGGAACCATTTTTAACTTCTATGTAGAAGATGAACTAGACGACATTAGGTATAACTATCCTTTACTGAATCTTTGTTTGGTTTTACGAGAATTAGAAGGGTATGCCTTTGCCCCAGATTATTTAGTTTGGTGTCAGGAACGTTATTTAGACCCAAAAGAAGAAGCTGTATTAGCACATTTCAGAAATTTAGGAACTGTTTATCGAGAGGTAGAAAAAATCATGGGTGCCATTCACAGTCAAGTTAGTGATTGGGATTTTGAAATGGGCAGTGGTGCTTCTTGGGAGTTACGAAAAAAGGGCTAGAGGTAAACTTTATTTATAAATAGCCACCTCTTCTTTCCCATTCGATGATTTGCTAGCGCGATACATACCTTCGGTATTAAAAGGCATGGCTATATTTCCTTTTGTATCTACCGCAATTAAACCACCATCGCCATTTATTTCTAAAATCCGTTTATTAATGACTTCATTAGACGCATCTTCTAAAGACATATTCTTGTGCTCCATTAAACAAGCTACATCATAAGCAACAACACCTCTAATAAAAAACTCGCCACTTCCGGTACATGAGATTGCACAGGTCTTATTATTCGCATAATTTCCAGCACCTATCATTGGAGAATCTCCCACACGTCCCCATTTTTTATTCGTCATTCCTCCTGTAGATGTTGCTGCAGCAATATTCCCTTCTGCATCACATGCTACGGCTCCAACAGTTCCAAATTTTGAATCTTTCTTCTTCGCATGATCTAACTGAAAACTATCGGTATCTTTTATTTCTAACCACTGTTTATGTCTAAATTCATCATAGAAATATGTTGGTGCTTCTAATGAATATTCTAATTCTTTAGCAAACTCCATCGCACCCTCGCCTGCTAAAAAAACATGCTCACTTTTTTCCATTACGTCTTTTGCTAAGGATACTGGGTTTTTTATTCCTGTAATTAACGAAACTGCTCCCGCTTTTAAGGTTTTACCATCCATAATTGCCGCATCCATTTCATGCGTTTCATTGGCAGTAAATACAGCGCCTTTCCCTGCATTAAATAAGTGAGAGTCTTCTAGTAATTTTACTGCTTCTTCAACAGCAATTATAGAAGAACCACCATTTTCTAAAATAGCATATCCCGTATCTAACGCTCTTTGTAAGGCTTCTTTGTATTGCGTTTCTAATTCCTTAGTCATCATTCCTTTGACTAAAGTTCCTGCTCCACCATGAATGGCTATTGAAAAATTATTCATCTACATTTTATTTATTCTTCAAAAATACGTTCTTTTCCATTTATGATTGTTTTCTTTTTAAAGATATTGTAATTTGCGATGTCTGTTCGAGCGCAGTCGAGAACTACTTTATTAGTTTTTCTTCTTATATAACCTCTTGACTGCGCTCGAGGAGACATTTTCAACTTTTAAAACAAATAAATGGCTGATCAAAAAAGAGTTTTTTTACTGGATGCTTTTGCACTAATTTTTAGAGGGTACTATGCTTTTATAAAAAATCCTCGGATTAATTCTAAGGGTATGGATACTTCAGCCATCTTAGGTTTTACCAATTCGTTATTAGATGTTATTAAAAGAGAGCGTCCAGACCATTTAGCCGTTTGTTTTGACCGTGGTGGAAGCGCTGCTAGGACTGAAGTGTTTCCAGAATATAAAGCCAACAGACAAGAAACGCCTGAGGCTATTAAAATTGCAGTGCCTTATATCGAGAAAATTTTAGAGGCAATGAATATTCCCGCTATTGTTTTACATGGATATGAAGCTGATGATATTATTGGAACACTGGCTAAAAAGGCTGAAAAAGAAGGCTATCAAACTTTTATGGTTACACCAGACAAGGATTTTGCTCAGCTCGTTTCTGAAAATATATTTATGTATCGTCCTCGTTTTGGAGGTGGTTATGAAACTTGGGGAATTCCAGAAGTACAAGAGAAATTTGGAGTTGAAAGACCTGAACAAGTCATTGATTTTTTAGGAATGATGGGAGATGCTTCTGATAATATTCCAGGATTGCCAGGTGTGGGAGAGAAAACAGCCAAGAAGTTTTTAGCTACCTATGGTTCTATGGAAAATTTGTTGGCCAATACTGCTGATTTAAAAGGGAAAATGAAGGAGAAAGTAGAAGCCGCTAAAGAGCTAGGAATTCTTTCTAAAGAGTTGGCAACAATTATGCTGGATGTTCCGGTAGAATTTCATGAAGAAAATTTTGAAATGTGCCAGCCAGATATTGAAGCGACTAAAGCCATTTTTAATGATTTAGAGTTTAGAAGACTGACTGATAATTTTCTAAAAACTTTTGCGACTCCTGAAGAGGTAGAAGCGCCTAAAGAGGAAACAAAAACAGTTGCTCCTAAAAAACCTGTCGCTCCATCTAATGGGCAATTCGATTTGTTTGCAGCGCCTGGAACTGGAAACGTTTCTGAGGAAGAAAGTAGTAGCGGATTTAAAACTATTGCGAATACCGATCATTTTTACCAACATGTAGATACTGCTTTTGCTAGACAATTATTTCTACAGAAACTACTGCAACAATCTTCGGTATGTTTTGATACCGAAACCACAGGATTAAAAGCGCTAGAAGTTGAGTTGATTGGTATTGCTTTTTCTTGGGAAGTTGGAAAGGGATATTATGTGTCTTTTCCAGAAGATCAGACAGAAACTAAAGCAATATTAAATGAGTTTCGTGCCTTCTTTGAAGATGAGTCTATTGAAAAGGTTGGCCATAATTTAAAATACGACATCAAGGTACTGTCTACTTATGATATGCCTGTACATGGGAAGCTATTTGATACCATGATTGCGCATTATTTAATCAATCCTGACATGCGACACGGCATGGATGTTTTAGCTGAAACCTATTTGAATTACCAACCAGTTTCTATTACTGAATTGATTGGCAAAAAAGGGAAAAATCAGTTGTCTATGCGTGTGGTTCCTATTGGCGATCAAACAGAATATGCGGTAGAGGATGCAGATATTACTTTGCAACTGAAAGAGCATTTTACCAAAGAATTAGAAAGCGGAAATGTAACCAAATTATTTCATGATATTGAGCTGCCTTTGGTCTCTGTTTTAACAGCTATGGAAATTGAAGGGATTAATTTGAATACGGAGTTCTTACAAGAGTTGTCTGTTGCCTTAACAGAAGATATCGCCCGTTTAGAGAAAAACATTTTTGAACAGGCTGGCGAAGAGTTTAACATTGCATCGCCTAAACAATTAGGAGTCGTATTGTTTGAAAATATGAAATTGGTAGAGAAGCCTAAAAAGACAAAAACGGGTCAGTATTCTACTGCTGAAGATGTCTTGTCTTATTTAGCAAAGGATCATCAAATTATTGCAGATATTCTTGAATATCGTCAGTATAAAAAATTACAGAGTACATATGTAGATGCTTTGCCTAATGAAATCAACCCTAAGACTGGACGTGTTCACACTGTGTATGCACAAGCAGTTGCTGCTACAGGAAGGTTGAGTTCCAACAACCCGAATTTACAGAACATCCCAATTAGAACAGAGCGAGGGCGTCAAGTACGTAAAGCGTTTATTCCTCGAGATGCAAACCATGTGTTATTGGCTGCCGATTATTCGCAAATAGAATTACGAATTATAGCAGCATTAAGTGAAGAGAAAACCATGATTGAGGCCTTTAAAAATGGAGAGGATATTCATGCTTCTACTGCTGCCAAGGTGTTTAATGTTCCGCTAGATGAAGTTACTCGTGAGCAACGTAGTAATGCTAAAACGGTGAACTTTGGAATTATCTACGGGGTCTCTGCTTTTGGCCTTAGTAATCAAACGGATTTGACTCGAAAAGAGGCTAAAGAGTTGATTGATTTATATTATCAAACCTACCCTAAATTACGTAGTTATATGGCAGAGCAGGTTGATTTTGCAAGAGAGCATGGCTATGTAGAAACGGTATTACAAAGGCGTCGTTATTTAAAAAATATCAATTCTCAGAATGCCATTGTTCGTGGAGCCTCAGAGCGTAATGCGGTGAATGCTCCAATACAAGGGTCTGCTGCAGACATTATAAAACTGGCCATGATTCATATTCACAACCGTTTTAAAAAGGAAGGTTTTAAATCGAAAATGTTATTACAGGTACATGATGAATTGGTGTTTGATGCGCATAAAGACGAGTTAGAAATGATCAAGCCTATTATTAAAGATGAAATGGAAAATGCCTTTAAAATGACTGTTCCGTTAGATGTAGAAATGGGAGTTGGCATGAATTGGCTAGAGGCGCATTAAAGTTTTTTTAGTATTTTTATAGCGCTATTACTATGAAAAATGAAAAAACTACCTACCGTTCTTATTGAAGAAAAAAACCATCGAGGAGAAAATCAACTTTTACTACGATTTTCATATCATGAAAAATTAATTGCTCTTATAAAATTTACAAAAGGCACTTCTTGGAGTGCATCCTTGAATTGTTGGTATATAAAAAACACTCAAGAAAACTTAAATTTAATTTTTGCTCTTTTTAAAAATGTTGCTGAAATTGACACTTCAAAAATCAATTTAAAAAAGCCATTCAAAAGAGATTTAAATGAAGTTCAAAAAAAGATTTTGAACAACTTTTACATCTATTTAAAAGGAAAAAGGTATAGCAAAAGTACAATCCAAGCTTATACATTTTTTCTAGCTGATTTCATTAACTTTCATACAGAAACTCCATTAGAGGGACTAACAAATAGGCATGTTGAGCTTTTTATTGAAAAAGTTTTTATAGAACGTAATTACTCGATTAGTACTCAGAGACAATTTATTAGTGCCTTAAAAATATTTACCTCTTTTCATCCAGTCACAGGAATTAATGATTTGACTCTAGAAAGACCAAAGAAGTCTAGAAAACTCCCAAATGTATTATCACAAGAAGAAGTTTTAAAGATTGTACAAGTCACTAAAAATTTAAAACATAGAGCCGTTATCGTTTTATTGTATTCATCTGGCTTAAGAATTGGAGAAATCACAAATTTATTATTAAGAAACATAGATATTGTTAGAAAACAAATAAAAATTGAAGGAGGAAAAGGAAGAAAGGATCGATTTGTTGTTTTAGCAAATACTTTTTTACCTCTTTTGCAAAATTATTTAACCACATATACACCTAAGGTTTATTTTATAGAAGGAGAAATTGGTGAAAAATATTCTGCAAGTAGCATCCGTAAATTTTTGCATAAAAGTGTTCATATTGCTGGTATTACAAAAAAAGTAACACCCCATACATTAAGGCATAGTTATGCTACTCATTTGTTAGAAAACGGCGTTGGTTTACGACATATACAAGAGCTTTTAGGGCATGCTAAACCAGAAACTACAATGATTTACACCCATGTAGCAAAAAAAGATTTATTGGATATTCAGAGTCCGTTAGATACAATTTTATTACATTTAAATAAAAATGATAAACGAGCACAAAAGTTCCTCATAACGGGAAATGACAACCCATAAATAGGAACTTTATTCTCCATATAACCAGTTGTGCATAATTATGAAAAACATTCAGATTTTAATAATATTTCTATTTTCTATTGCAATTTCTGCACAAGACATTAGCGGAATAAATTCTGATTTAAAACTACCTGACTCTCTGGCTTATGAAACTGAAATCCGAATCTATCAAGGAGGTGGAATAACGAATTACTCTTCGCTTTTTAGAATGTTTAAGGACAAATCAGAAAAGTGGAAAGCGGAATTTTACGAGCACTACGCAAAAGTTAACGGACAAACGGAATTGCGGACTGAAAAGCAAACTCTGAAATCGGAAAATGATATGAAATTTATTGGTTTCAATCGTTAGTTAAAACTATGCACATTTAGTGCAAGACTTTCAGTTGCTACTCACTTTTTTATCTTTGCTATATGGCGAAAGAATTCCGTAGAGGAGGTCATACAGTTTCTTGGTTGACTGCTCATATAGTTTGGGTTACAAAATATCGTTATCCTATTCTTGTTGGCGATATCCAGATTCGATGTCGTGATTTGATCCGTCAAATTTGTGATGCCGAAGATGTTAAGATATTGAAAGGTGTTATCAGTAAGGATCATATTCACGTTCACATTGAATATCGTCCCAAGCTTAGTATTAGCAATCTTGTAAAGCGACTCAAGGGAAGAACCTCTCGTCATATTCAACAAGAATTTCCTCAACTTGGGAAGAGGTATTGGGGTCGTCATATGTGGGCAATAGGTTATGGAGTTTGGAGTACGGGTAATATCACTGATCAAATGGTTCAAGAATATCTTGAACATCATCGTAAGCCTGATGATCGTGGAGGTGATAACATTATACTTGAATAAGAATTTCATTCTGTTCCTTTTTTATAAACCTATGGCACTTTCAGTCCATAGAGTGGTTTAGTTTTCAAAACTTTATTCGGAGTCATATTTTGGACTTGCCAAGTTTGAACGAAATACAATGGAAATTAGTAACTCGTGGAAAAGTAGAAAAAACTAAAAAAATGCATCGTGGAAAAGAAATTGAAGAATATGAATTTATAAACAACCAAATTCTAATAACAGATGGCGAAGGATTTAAAGTTCAAGTTAAAGGCTGGAATAAAACAAATGAGTTTGAATTTTCTAATCCTGATGGATATTTAAGTCATTACCCAGAAATTGACGAACTGATATATATGTGCGAGATTTTAAAAACAATCCGGACTGAATTTGGAATATGGAAAAAATAACTATGCACAACACCGTGTATAATTAATTGCGGCTGAATTTCCTCAGCGGAAATTCACTCGAATTAATTACCTTAGTGCTACAGCGGAAAAATCTCACTGATTTTCCCGCAACTAATCATACACAAGAACGTTGGGCATAATATAGACTAAATGAAGTTAAACCTACATTATTCAGAATTTGAAAAGAAAATGACCTCGTTTATAAAAGAACTAGAGGAATTATCGAAGCAAAAGATTTCTAATGAAACTGAATATGATAATTTGGAAAGTTCATTTACTAGAGTTAAAGACAATTGTGCGTCATATATTGAGACGGTAATATCGAAAGATGTTGGTAGAGAACTTTCAAATCTGATTAGATACGAAAATCGATACAATTTTGGAATGAAAATTCCTTTAACCCAAAAATCTAAAAATTTAATTGACAGAATTAAAGATAGAATAAGAAGTGTTAAATATTTAATTCAGATTATTAAAATAAGTGACCCATTATATCTAGGTAAATCATTTGAAAAAGAAAGGTCAAATCTGACAACAAATGAAAAGGCATCATTTTTATTATCAAAATTATATTCGCTTCGAAAAACAAATCAGCTTTGGGATACAAAAATGATTCTTGAATTTAATCAAGTAGAGCTGGACAATTATGATGAAGCTAGAGGAGTTACAAAAATATTAGAGAATAATGGTTATGTTGAGACTATTGGAAATAAGAATGGGTTATCGGCTAAAATAACTTCAGAGGGAAAATTATTTTGGGAGGAAAATTCCAAACCAGTAAGTAAAAAAGAAATAGAAACAAATATGGATATATTCATAAGTCACAGTAGTCAAGATTCAGATACGGCCAAATTATTAATTGATTTACTTAAAACATCTCTCAACTTGAGTTCTTCTAAAATAAGATGTACTAGTGTCAATGGTTACAGACTTCCTGCTGGCGCAACTACGGATGAAGTATTGAAAAAAGAAGTGCACGATTCTAAAGTATTGATAGGACTGATTTCGCCGAATAGTATTAATTCTGCATACGTGCTGTTTGAATTAGGAGCAAGATGGGGAGCATCACTGCCTCTCATTCCATTAATAACTAGTGAACTTGGAAGTGAACTTTTAAAAGGTCCTTTAAGTGGGATTAACGCTTTAAATTGTTGTGAACCTGCTCAATTACAACAATTAATTTCTGATTTAAAAACTGTATTAAAAATTACTGGAGAATCGCCAGAAGTTTATCAAGACAAAATTGAATTATTAGTAAATCATAGCCTAATAGAACTTCTTCCAAATAGTAACGTTAACAAATCATCAGTTAAACAAAATAAAAAAGAATCAAAAAATCTCACGGATAAAAATGATGATAAAATAAAATCCTATTGCGAAAAGCAATGGCCAGATGATTATTCTATGAGAGTTCATTGTATAAAAGAACAAAGGGAAGCAAAACAGGATATTGAGAGTTTCAAACCTCTAGATATTCCAGAAGATGTTTTTAATAGAATTTTAGAAAAAGCAATATCGGAATGGCCAACAGATTACACGATGCAAGTTCACTCTCGAAATGAACAAATTGAGGCTTACTTGGAATTGAACGATTTATAATAAATACTATGCCCAACAATGGCTATAAGTAATTGCTTGTTCTCGCCTACTTTGGAAATTCCGCAGGAATTTCCAACTTGGTGCGTACTTGCAAAGTTTAGTGCTAACCCACGCAACTACTCATAGCCGAGACCGTTAGCCACAACCTGAATGAACGAATATTTAGATATAGAAGACAGAGAGAAAGATTATCAAAGAATCTTTTCTGACACATTTAGAGCTGAAACAGGAATAAGAGCTATCGGACTAATTTATCACGACCATTCTGACGACCAAAAATCTTATGATAATGTGTTTCGATTGAAAGACAATATTGAATACCGATTGTTTTCTGCAACACATCAATATTTAGTTTTATTAAAAGAACTAGGCTCTGCGGAAAATTATCTTCAGAAATTGCACAAAGACAATCCACACTATATCAATCCGAATTCTTTCCCAATGGGAAATCCATATTTCGACAAAGTGGAACGAGAATTATCGTCAGTTTTTGATAGTATAATTTTTCACCTTTCTTCCGTTTTTGACTATTTAAGTCACGCTATTTGTTATATGTACTTCAAGAACAAAGAGAACACTTTGTATTGGACAAAATTAAGCAGAAAAGTTCGTGGAGATTTGAAAGGGAAATATCAGTTTTGTGAAACTCTTGATAATGTCGACAGACAATTTGTTGGCAAACTTTATGATTATAGGTCTCGATTATTACATAACAAAAGAGACAAGCATAACTTTGCAAGTTCTATGAATCTAAATGACTTAAGCTTTAAACTAAAAATATCTTGCTCGGAACAAGTCTTAAAGCACTTCAAGTTAGTTAACGAAAATAAAACAGAAGAAAATCAAAAAATTACTTTGACTTATCTTTCTTCTTGGCTAATAAAACAAACATTTGCGGAAATTGAAAAAATATTAGATTCTATCAAAATAGATTTAGAAAGCAATTCTAAATTCCACCAAAATTTATCTAAACCAAAAGGAGATAAAGGATTTATGATAATCAGTATGAATCCGGAAACAAAGTTTGCAGAACCAATGTCAAAAGGAATTTGGAAACAATATAAAGAAAAGAAAAAAGGCAGTGGCTAACAACGTATATAATCCATTGCTAGTACTAGCCTACTTACGAAAATCCTCGCGGATTTTCTATTCGGTTTTTATTTGCTAAATTACGTGCTAAACCACGCAACGTATCATATACAAAACCGTTGAAGCACATTCAGCAAAGCTGAACTTTTGTTGCTTCGTTCTTCGAACTCCCACCCCAAAAGAATGTCCTTCAACAGACCTGCTAAACCAAATTAGAAGTTAATCGTCTTGATTAAGATAAGTCAGCTTTACTGGGTTTCGAACCAAAACGTGCATCAACTTTTACTAAACCTAATTTGATCCTGTTTTTTTTGCTCTCAATAACCAGAATTTGGCAAATAACGATAACTCATTTATCTATTTGACAAACAATTATAAGAGTTTTATAGGAAGTCTGCTCTCTTATAATTGTTGCCCAAATTCTTTATATTTACTCAAAAAATACAGAACTACGTTTAGCAGGTCTGTTAGGCATTATTTGAGATGAACAGTAAATACAAAGAATGGAGAGATGAAATTTTAGGTTTTTTCAAACCGAAAAATAGAACTGATGAATCTGAAAAGATTTATTCACCATCTGGGAATTTTTATCTGATAATCTCATCATACAAAACAGGAGAAAATACTTGGGAATATTCACGAGGAATTATAAAGAATAGTAAAAATGATAAGGTCATTGCAGATGTGAAACGAAACTATTCTCACTTTTGGCACTCTTGGATTCAGCACGCAAACGGAAATGAATACCTTCTATGCGGAGAAGATTACCAAGGTCAAACAGTTGTAAATCTGACTAAGGGAATAACCCAAAATTATTTTCCTGAGTCAGGATTTGATGGACACGGTTTCTGTTGGATAAATGCAATTCCATCAAAAGACAGTCAAGTTTTAGCAGTTGAAGGATGTTATTGGGCTTGCCCATACGATGTAGTTTTTTTTGATTTCAAAAACCCTGATAAACTTCCTTATAAAGAACTCAAAAGAATTCAAGATATTGGAGAAATTAAAGGGTGGAACGACAACGATGATTTTATTGCAGATAGAGAAATTGAAATCCGAAAATCTGACAGTAAACCTTATGATGATCTGACTGATGAAGAGCAAGAAATATTAGATAATAATTCTAAACTCATTGACTACAAAAAAGTGATAGTCGAAATTGGATTAGAAGAGATAAAAAACAATGCCTAACAATGGCTATAAGTAATTGCTTGTTCTCGCCTACTTCTGAAAATCCGCGAGGATTTTCAGTTTGGTGTGTACTTGTAAAGTTAAGTGCTAACCCACGCAACTACTCATACACGAGACCGTTGAAGCACATTCAGCAAAGCTGAACTTTTGTTGCTTCGTTCTTCGAACTCCCACCCCAAAAGAATGTCCTTCAACAGACCTGCTAAACCAAATTAGAAGTTAATCGTCTTGATTAAGATAAGTCAGCTTTACTGGGTTTCGAACCAAAACGTGCATCAACTTTTACTAAACCTAATTTGATCCTGTTTTTTTTGCTCTCAATAACCAGAATTTGGCAAATAACGATAACTCATTTATCTATTTGACAAACAATTATAAGAGTTTTATAGGAAGTCTGCTCTCTTATAATTGTTGCCCAAATTCTTTATATTTACTCAAAAAATACAGAACTACGTTTAGCAGGTAGTTGGCAATAATTAAATATTGTTCTCCCTACAATAATTTTAATACGAACTTAACAACTGATGTTAATCTAAAAAAATAGAATTGGAATTAATTCAACAGTTATTTAAAATGACAATTAAAAAAATAATTTTATTATTATCTATATTTTATTTCAACAAAAGTATTTATTCCCAATACAAACATTCCAAAAACATTTTAGGTGAAAACTATACTATCAAATCGAAAATTTTAAAAAAAGACAGACAGATTCAAGTATTTATACCTGAAAGTTATCAAAAAACAGATAAGAAGTTTCCAGTTTTATACCTACTTGATGGTCAAAGATTATTCCCCTATGGTGTAAGTTTATTAAAATCATTTACTCAATTTAAACAGACACCAGAATTTATCGTTGTAGGAATTACAAACAAATACCCTGACAGGTTCGGGCATTTTAGTGATGAAGAAAAAATGTTCTTGACATTTATCGAAGAAGATGTAATTTCTTTTGTTGATAATAATTTTAGAACTTCAAATGAACGCTTAATATTTGGTTGGGAATATGGTGGAAGTTTTGTAATTCAAACCATGATTGAAAGATCAGATCTTTTTGATGCTTATATAGTTGCAAGCCCTTTCCCTTTGACCAATAAGATAATTGAATTAGAAAAATTTCTTTCAAAAAAATTAATGTCTAATAAAATGTTATACTTTTCGGTAAGTCCAAATGAAAATCAAGTAAATGTTGGGGTTAAAAAATTGGATAGCTTACTAAAACTGAAAGCTTCTAAATCGTTGCATTGGACCTATAAAGAACTAGAAAATGAAGAACATCGATCTACACCGTATTCAACTATCTATTCTGGCTTAAAAACCTTTTATCAATATTATCCTGAATTACAATTCAATAACCTTGAAGAATTCACAAAAGCAGGTGGACTAAATTATGTAAACGAATACTACAAAAAAAGAGCTTTAGATTACGGTTTTTCAAGTAAAATTTCTGATTGGACGATGTTTAGTTTGACCAGAAATGCCATAAGAGCCAATGAATATAAGCAGTTTGACATACTCTTAAATGAATTTAAAAAAACGGGGTTTTTAGAAAGAATAAGAATTAACCGTTCTTGTTTAATTGCTGAATTTTATTTAGAAAATAAACAATATTATAAATCCATCGAAATATTTAACCTTCTTGCAGAAAAATATCCAAATGCAGAAAGACCTCTCAAAGGATTAGGCGATTCTTATTACGCTCTTCTCGATAAAAGAAAAGCTTCTTTATACTACGAAAAAGCTAAAAAGATATCGAAAAGGAAATCTGAGTAAAATAATAACAACTGCCAACAATAGCTATAATCCAACACTACATTGTAACTTTAAAACACAAAAGGAAATGAAAAACTACATAATAAAATTCTCAGTATTGCTTTCCGTAATATTTTGGAGCAGTTGTAAAACTGAGAAATCGAAATACCAAGATTATGATTCTTTGGCCATAGAAAAGCCATACCTCGGTCAAAAACCACCAGGGTTAACTCCCATACCATTTGCTCCCGGACTTGTGTCTACAGAGATTCATGAAACTAATTCTGCATTCACCCCAGATATGAAGGCGTTTTATTTTGTCAGAAGAGGGGAAGAAAATAAAACATCAGCCTTTTATGAATACAAATACAATGAGATTAATGGAAACTGGGAAAAATCAGAAATAGCATCTCCGTGGATAGGCCGCCCAGTAATAACTCCAGATGGCAAAACCATGCATTTAGGTGATAGATATCTAAAAAAGACGGAGTCAGGATGGTCCGAATTACAGCGTCTTGCTCCTCCCATTGTGAGTAATGATTCCATGTATATAATGCGCCTTTCATCATCCGCAAATGGCACCTATTATTTTGACACCTATAAAGAGAACGATTCAACTTTTCCAATTCGCTATTCACGTTTGATAGATGGAAAGCATGAAGAACCCATAGCTTTGCCCAAAGCAATAAACACAGGAACTTTTATAAGCCACCCATTTATAGCTCCAGATGAGTCGTATTTGTTATTTGATGCTCAAAGAGAAGATGGTTTTGGGGATTCTGACATTTATATCAGTTTTAAACAAAAAGATGGCACCTGGGGTAATGCAGTTAATCTGGGTGATAAAATTAACACCAACGCATGGGAAGCTTCTGCGAGTATCACGCCAGATGGTAAATACCTGTTCTTTAATAGAAATGTAGGTTCAGACGAAGGTGAAAATGTCGATATTTTTTGGGTAAGTACAAAGGTTATAGAAAAACTAAAACAATAACTACTGCCAACAATGGCTATAAGTAATTGCTCTTTCTCGCCTACTTCTGAAAATCCTCGCGGATTTTCAGTTTGGTGTGTACTTGCTAAGTTAAGTACTAACCCATGCAACTACTCATAGCCGAAACCGATGGAATACATTCAGCGAAAAGCTGACCAAAGTAGCTACATAGCTGCGCTATTCCCACTACTTTGGAAAATGCATTCCATCTACCTGCTAAACCAAATTGCTATACAGCTTATTTATTAAGTACAGTTTTCACTGCCCATCGAGGGAAAACGTAAGCCATCGTCAGTGCTAAAAGCAATTTGATCCTGTTTTTTTTGCTCTCAATAACCAGAATTTGGCAAATAACGATAACTCATTTATCTATTTGACAAACAATTATAAGAGTTTTATAGGAAGTCTGCTCTCTTATAATTGTTGCCCAAATTCTTTATATTTACTCAAAAAATACAGAACTACGTTTAGCAGGTAGTTGTAAAACATTTTGAACAATAAACTCTATATATTTTAGTCGTTCTTGAAATTAGAACTTTATAAAAATGTTAATTAAATACTAGAAAAGTTTCTTTAAATTTCTTTTATAAGTTTGCCCAATAGGTATTATATGCTCTTTGATAAGAATTCTGTTGCCTTCAATATGATTAATTTTAGTTTTGGAAATAATGAATGATTTGTGCACACGGATGAAATCATTTTTTGGTAAGAACTCTTCAAAAGAAGAAATTTTCTCTTGACTTAAAATTATTTCATCTTCTATATATACTTTAGTATAATGTCCGTAAGCTTCTATAAATAATATAGATTCTAAATGTACTTGATGATGTTTTTTGTCGCTTTTTAAAAAGAAACTTTTAGGTTCCGTTTTAGCATCTTGAATTACCGTTTTAATTGTGTTTTCCTCATTAATCGTTTGACTCATAATAGTTTTGTTGACTGCTTTTACAAAACGCTCAAAACTAAATGGCTTTAATAAATAGTCTGAAATATTAAGCTCATAGCCTTCTAATGCAAACTCTTTGTATGCTGTGGTCACAATAACTTTTGGTGGGTTTGGTAATGTTTTTAAAAAATCAAAACCTGACAACTTTGGCATATTTATATCCAAAAACAATAAATTGACTTCATTCTCATTTAAAAATTGCATGGCTTCGAAAGTATTATAACAATTGCCCTTTTTTTCTAAATGAGGTAAATCATTACAATATTTTTCAATAATGCGATGTGCAATGGGTTCATCATCAATAATTACATAATATATCATTTCGTGTTTATTTTAAGAGACAATTTATATACAGAATCGCTACTTTCAATGGATAGTTGATGCTTTTTTGGATATAACAGTTGTAATCTTTCTTTTAAATTTTCTAAACCAATGCCTGTACGATGTTCTGTTTCTGGTATTTCAAAATTATTTTCTATTTCAAAGTGGATGATTTGATTCTCTGTACTCATTTTTATATGAATAAAAGCGTTCTCGGTTAATTTTTCAACACCATGTTTAAAAGCATTTTCCAAAGCAATTATATACAATAACGGTGCAATTTTATAATCTGATGAAATAGAATGATCAAATTGAATATCTACTTCTTTTTGATACCTAATCTTATGTAATTCAATATAGTTATGCAAATAGTCTATTTCATCTTTCAAGGGAATAAAATCTTCTTTACCCATGTAAATGGTGTAGCGCATCATATCAGATAATTTCAAAACAACTCTTGGAGCATCATCAGATTTTTCAACGGTTAAACCATATAAGTTATTTAAGGTATTAAAAAAGAAGTGTGGATTTATTTGGCTTTTCAATAGTGATAATTCCGCTTTTGATTTTTTTGATTCCAAAGTTTTCAACCACTTCCATTGCTGAAAAAACCATCCAGAAAGCAAGAATAAAAACGGGGTTACTAAAATAATTTTAATTTCTTTTTCTTGTTGTAAATACACATTTAAATCATCAAGGTATACCCTTATATAGATAAAATAACTCAAACTCAACACATAAAAAGCTATTGTAAATAAAGCGTACTTTTTAAAGAATTTTGAGGCTACAATTGAAAAGAAAAACAAGCCAACACAAATAATCCCAATAAAAGTAATCGGGTTGTCAATCATTTTTGAATTGGCATCATTCACTAAAACTAGCATGAAAAGAATGATTAGACCTAAAAATTTAAGTGTCTTAATTTTATGCTTCTTAAAAAAATTGGAATAATAAATGGGTAACGAGAATAAAAACCAATAAAAGATAAAACTTAAGATATTGGATAAGTATTCTGAATTGTCAATATATATAAAATCAAAATACGATAATACCAAAACTGCAATTCGAAAGATAATGAGTCCATATATAAATGCTTTGTATTTTTTTAAGAATGCTATCACCTTGTAAAACTACTAATATTAATACTATTCATAGAATGATTTTCATCAACTCACTAAAAATTGACACGAACGTATAATTATTGAGCATAAGTCCTATATGCGGATAATATAGGCTAATGCATGATTAAAAAACACCTAGATGAGAAATAAAATTTTAAGGGTTAAAGATTGACCATAGGTTTGCATCATATTTAAAATCAATCAAAATGAGAAAACAAACTATCACATTAACATTAATGTTTCTATCTGTATTAAGTCTTAACGCACAGAATAATGAAATCACAAAAAAGGAAAAAACTGAAGTTGTACAATTGATTTCTGATAATTTATTAGAAACCTATATCGATTTAGAGGACGCAAAAGAAATGGCTTCAATCTTAAATTTGAATATAAAGTCAAACAAATACAGGTCAATTACAGATCCTCACGAATTTTCAAAATTAGTTACTCAAGATTTACAAAAAGTGAGTAACGATTTGCATTTAAAATTGAATTATGAGCCAAAAAAAAGAGCCCAAAGCAAACGAGTAATACCCGCGGAAATAAAACTAAAAAGAGAAAAAATGATGGCAATGAGAATGGCAGAAATTAATTATGGTTTTACAGAGGTCAAAGTTTTAAAAGGAAATATTGGCTATTTAAACTTACGAATGTTTGCGGATATTGAACAAGGAAAAGATGCTGCATCTTCAGCAATGAACTTTCTATACAACACCAATGCTATTATACTGGATTTAAGAGAAAATGGTGGAGGTGTTTCTGGTATGGTGCAATTATTGGCTAGTTATTTTACAGATGCAGATCCTGTGCTGTTAAGTAACTTCTATGAGCGAAAAACAAACACAAAAACACAGTTATTCACCATCCAAACTATTGATGGTAAAAGAATGACTAAAAAACCATTATATATATTAACAAGTAAAAACACATTTTCTGCTGCTGAAGCTTTTGCCTATTCATTAAAGCATTTAGATAAAGCCGTTGTTGTAGGTGAAATTACTAAAGGGGGTGCTAATAGAACAAAGCGAATCAATATAAATGACAACTTTAGTATTTCTATGCCATATATTGAAGCAACACATCCTGTAACCAATACGAATTGGGAAGGAAAAGGAGTGCAGCCAACAATAGAAACAAGTGAAGAAGATGCTTTTGTTATTGCATATATAAACGCAATTAACAAAACAGTTAGCCAAAATAAAAGCAAGGTTTTAAACAGTATTGGATACGAGTTTTTACAAGAAAAATCTCTAGACAATGCCATTAAAGTTTTTCAAGAAAATGCCAAGTTATATCCAAATGAAGCTAATTCTTGGGATAGTTTAGGTGAAGCCTATTTTTATAAACGCGATAAAGTGCTTTCATTAAAAGCATATAAAAAAGCATTAGAATTAGATTCTAATTCAGCATCTGCTAAAAAAATGATACAGGAATTAGAAAACTTAAAGTAAAATGAAAAAGAGAAAAATCATAATATCGTTGCTCATAATTGGTATTGTATTTTTTGTGTATTCACAATTATTTAATCAACCAAAGTTAGTTGAAGGTAATTACCTTGAATTAAAAGAAACATATAAAATTCATTCTGGTGGGGTTTGGGAGGTTAAATTTGCACCAAACGACACACTTATGGTAAGTGGTGGTATAGACCAGAATACAAAAATTTGGAATAGAATTACAGGCGAAATTGTACATAATTTACAACACGAAACAGGATCTCCATCAGTAGATTTTAACTCAAACGGAAAACTTGTTGCAACTGGAGCTTATGATGGAAAAGTAAGACTTTGGGATGTGAATACTGGAGAACTTTTGAAAGTATTAGAAGGGAATGATGGTGTTATTTGGTCTGTTAACTTTAGTCCTAATGGCAAACTAATTGCTGCAGGAAGTGATGATGATAAAGTTACTGTTTGGAATGTAGATTCTGGAATCATTAAATATGAATTTAAAGAAGCATCTCATAATATTTGGGAGGTAGTTTTTAATCCTACAGGAGAATATTTAACTGCTTCAGGTAGTGATAATGCCATAAGAATTTACAATGTAAAAACTGGGAAGTTGATAAAAACAATTCTAGGCCATTCTGAAGTACCATTATCAATGAATTTTAGTCCCAACGGAAACTTATTAGCAAGTGCTAGCGATGATAAAACCATTAAAATTTGGGATACTAAAACTTGGAAATTATTACATACACTGCAAGGTGAAAATCAAGCAATACATTCTGTAGTATTTATTGATGAAAATAAAGTATTAGCTGGAGGAACAGATAAAAAAATAGTTGGTGAGTTTCTAGAGTATCATTTTGGATTTACTAGTTTTACAAAACCCATAATCGCCACACTTTGGGACATTAATAAAGAAACTATTCTGCAAACAATAGCTGAACATACAGACGATATTGGTTTAGGCATAGATGTGAGTTCTAATGGAAAATTTATTGCAACACCTAGTGCAGATAAAACCATCAAAGTCTGGGAATTTCATAAAAATTAAACTCGAATGGAAAAACGTTTTACAACACCGTGTATAGTTCATTGCTAGATCACTGCTGACTTACGAAAATTCCGCTGGAATTTTCTATCTGTGATTTGTTTGCTAACTTAGTTGCTGAAACACGCAACTAACCATACACAAAACCGTTGAAGCACATTCAGCAAAGCTGAACTTTTGTTGCTTCGTTCTTCGAACTCCCACCCCAAAAGAATGTCCTTCAACAGACCTGCTAAACCAAATTAGAAGTTAATCGTCTTGATTAAGATAAGTCAGCTTTACTGGGTTTCGAACCAAAACGTGCATCAACTTTTACTAAACCTAATTTGATCCTGTTTTTTTTGCTTTCAATAACCAGAATTTGGCAAATAACGATAACTCATTTATCTATTTGACAAACAATTATAAGAG
>JAGDZT010000001.1:459842-500994 GCA_049115635.1 Flavobacteriaceae bacterium | reverse complement strand
ATAAGAGTTTTATAGGCAGTCTGCTCTCTTATAATTGTTGCCCAAATTCTTTACACTTACTCAAAAAATACCGAACTACGTTTAGCAGGTCTGTTGTGTAACATTTAAACGAACAATGAGAATTTTAACAATCTACATATTTCTGATATTTTCTTTTCAGTCATTTTCGCAGAATAAAGCCGAAATAGAAGCTGATTATGAAATGCAAGGTTATTTTAAAAACTACGAGAATTTTAGTATTGATTCGTTAAAAAACCAAAAATTTGAATTACTCAAAGAGGATGATAGAGGATTTGGAGAGTTGCTTTTTGAAAGAGAAAGAGATAATGGAGTTTCTGAAAAAATATATCGAGTACTTATAAATTACATAAGTGACAGATTCACGAAATACAAAGAATATAAAGTACATACGTTCTCGAAAAACGACTCAATATTTGGATTAGTTAATTATGACCAATACAGAGAAAAAACCAATTACTATTTTGACTTTGAAAAACTAAAAGCTCACTTGGAATTTCATAATGAATTTTACCAATCGGAATTAACAATTAATGATTTTGTTAATCAGTCTTTAGAAGACCATATTTACGGATATGTTTGTGGATTTGCGCCAATTTCCTATGACGTACCTAGATATAATGATTTAAGGTTCGATAAAAAAAAGAATATTTCGGAATTTCGAAATTGGATGAAATCATTTAATATAGAGTTACAGACTTATGGCGTTGAGGCATTGGAGTATTTGCAAAATAAAAAAGGAATAAAACTAACGGAATTGGATAAAAAATTGATTTTGAATATTAAAAACAGAAACTCGATTTTAAATACTTGTAGTGGCTGTTTAATCGGAATCTATGAAAAAGCCTTTGAATAAAAACGTTACACAACACCGTGTATACTCAACGTTACCCATTTGCAGTTTTACCTTAACAGCTAAAATACCCAAAAAACTTCAACCTATACTCAAACCTACAACGCTAGGCGAACACATTAGAAAGGTTCGTTTAAAACGTGAAGAGTTACAGCAAGATGTAGCTAAGTTACTAGGGATTAATTCTGTATACTTATCCTCATGGGAACATAAAAGAAAAGCACCGCATCCAAAATACCTTGATCCTATTATTAACTACTTAGGTTATATTCCTAGAATCATTTCAAAAATTGATTTTTTAGGAACAAGAGTTAAACTCTATCGAAAGAAGTATAAACTTTCTATAGAAACATTTTGTCAATTAGGTAGCATTGATGTTGATGTTATAATGAAATTGGAAAATGCTAGATTCTGTAAGATTGATAAGGAAACAAAAAAAGTAATAGAAATCCAATTAAAAAAAGCACCTACTTCTTTTTGCGAAGAGATTGCATGATAATCTTACCAATTGATTTTTGACTATTATTTTCAGATGGTTTTGAGCTGTAATTGGTTTTTACTCTATAACCTTTGATTCGTTTTTCTACAATTTTCTCTTTTGGAATTATGCTATCAAGTGTTTCCGCAAAAATCTTTGATGAAACAAAATACACAGTAGACTGCTGTTTTTTTGGAATAACTTGAAGAGCCTTTGTTTTGATATTGTACAAGTGTGTTTCATTATCACAAAGCATCAAAACAAAATCATACTTTACATCAATACATTTTTGGATGTTTTGAACTTCATAATCTATAGTATTGGTAACCGATATCTCAACAGCTATTTTAAGTTTATCTCTGTGTAAAGCTACATCTATTCGATCATCTTTTTCTATAGGATGCTCTACAATTGCTTTAAAGCCTCTTTGTGAGGCTATGGTTTTTACATAACTCTGTAAGTCATAATGCTTTCTGCTTCGCTCTTTTTCTTTTTGTGATTCTAAGTATTCTTCTTTTTGAATTTCAAAAGAAGTATCTTTTTTCGGACCAATTTCAGAAGAAGTGTTTTTCAAAACTTCTGGCTTTTTTACCGGTTCTTCTTTTGAAATAGTAGGTTCTGATTGAGGCTTTGCAATTCTCTCAGTTACTTCTTTTTTGAAATGTGTCTGCTTTGGTAGTAATTCTATTAAAAGCTCGTCTAGTTTTTCTCTTGACCTAGCGTAACTGTTTCGGGTATTTTCAATAATAAAGGTTCTATTAACCATTGCACTGCTTTCAATTTCAGGTAGTGGAAATGTTTCCATATTAAAATCATTATTGCTACTTCCAACTCTCACAATAGTTTCTCCAGTCCCTAAACTCTGTAAATCTGACTGTTCAAAATATGAGAATCCAGATTCTAGTTTTTTTGCATCGTTATCGCCAAGGCGAAAACAAATACGGATGTATGGATTTGAAATCACCGAATTCAATGTTTTGACATCATCAATTTGAGAAAGTTCTTGATGGGCTAATATCAAGCCTAATCCATATTTCCTAGCACCTGATAATATTCGAGTAATACTTGGTGTGATAAAGTTCTGAAATTCATCTAAGTAGATGTAGTAAGGATGTCGCTCTGATTTTTGAAGTGATTGCCGTGATTGTCCTACTTGATTGAACTTTGAAAGAAAAATAGAGCCTAATAAAAAACTATTTTCTTCTCCAATAAGCCCTTGTGATAGCTTTATAAGCACAATCTTTTTTTTCTTAATACACTCCTTAAAATCAACACCGCCCGTTTGAGCTAGTATATACCTGATAACTTTAGGGCGAAGGAAGGTGTCAATTCTCGTCAATAGTGGTGCAATTCCTTTACGTACCAGTACATATTCATTATTCCAGTAATAATGAATCGATGGATCATCCACACTTTTTAAAAACTCTTTTCTAAATGACTCTTCTAAAAGAAATCGTTTCAGTTCAATGAGCGTTCCATTTCGTGAACTCTCTAAGAAAGTATTGATGGCGTTTGACAATACCGCAGTCATATTATCTCCCCAAGCGGTAGCGTGACGTTTAAATGATGATACTAAATCTGAGGACAATACGATCTTTTCTGCATCAGTAGTTGCTCCCAACAGATTAAAGCCAATTGAATAGTTTTCATCTGATGGATCTATAATGATTACATCTTGTTTTCGATGATTTGGAATGCGAAGTAAAACATCTTCGACAATATCACCATGGGGATCAAATAGCGCGCAACCATTTCCACCTTTCATATCCTCGATCATCATATTGGCAATGAGTGTTGATTTTCCCACTCCCGTTGCTCCTACGATATGTGTATGTCGAAGACGCATCTCATCGCTCAGTGTCACTTTAGTTTCTACACTATTATGATGATTGATTCCAAGAGTATATTTGTTATGAACTACTGGTTTTGGAAGTCTTTTTGTTTTTCCTGTTTGAAATCCAAGCTTAGAAGATACTACCGTTTTGTTTGGGTAGTGTACAAAAGTGCTTAATTCTTTTGCATTCAAAATACATCCTAATCGATTACTGAGTCTATGATAGACATTATGAACATGAAAGTCATATTTATAGCCTTCATTTGATAAAGGAATTAAACTATTGTATTGGGAGGATGATAGGCTAGTTATACTCCTTGTTAGCTCTTGGTTTAGATACTTACTCCGCTGATCATTATTTCCCTGTGTGGCAATTCTGATGACAACTGAAAATAATGGTGATGCTACTTTTTCTTTTGCACACGGAAGCATCTGTGGAGTATCTATAAAAAAGCTTCCTCCCATTCCATCTGATACTGAGAGGGGAATGTCTCGTGCCCATGGAGCTGTAACTCCCTTAAAAATTATTTGAAACAGTGCCGTATCATCGTTTGTTAAGTGCTCCATACTCGCAATGATAGAAGTTAGCGGGTCGATACTAAAACTATTGGTATGATAAATAGGAAGCATATACTCATTTGAAATTCCAAAATCACAGATCGCTATGGTTTTTAAATCATTAAACCCTAAAATAAGAGGATCAATGTTTTGTAGTACGATGCTTGGGAAAAATGCTGCTAGTTGTGATTTAACTCTTGCACTATCTTCTTGGCCACATACGATCTGAATTCGTATTTCTTTTTCACTTGCTAAGATTTCAAATGAAATAGGATTATTGGTGAAACTTAAAAGGTTTAGTAACTCAACACAAACAGCAGGATTAATTTCTTGTCCTTTGGAAAAACAAAGAGAGAGTCCTTCCAATTGTGGGGTGTTTTCTGGTTTTAGATAGGTAGGTAAAACTTCTATTTCTTCCTGCTCCTGTACATCTGAATCAATTGGAGCAATCCATTTTGAAATTCTATTCAACAAAGATGGTACTTTGCCATCATCAACAAAAGCATCCCTAAGATGCTTTTTGTATGAAAATGGAATGTATGGTGGTTCTATATCTACAGGAACTTCAAAATGATAGTATCCTCGCCCAAGATATTCCCACTGATAGAAATCAATAGTTGCTCTCTCACGTGCGCTTAGGTTCATAAGACATTACCTGTAAAGGACATCATTGAGTATTGGTCTTTTCTGATCTTCAGACAAGGCACGGACTCCTTTGTTTTTGGTAATATCATCTATTACCTTTAATACTGATTGCTGGGTATAAGTCATAAACATAGAAGCGGTATCTCTTTTGTAAAAAGTGACATGGAATAGTTTACCTGCTAACCATCTGCCGATAAATGGGATTTTAGAGATAAATACTTTTATTCCAGGGTCATTGTATATCAAATGCCATGAGATAAAAAAGCCATTACCAAAAGGTGCTGCACAGATATAGTACTGATAATCTTTCCATGAAACACGGAGGTATCGACGCTTTGTTAGACACATGCCATCTTCACACAGACTTTTATTGGTCATTTCCATTGTTTTAATTCCATGACTACCCAGTTCCTTTTTTAACAGTTCATAGAATTCTTCTGTAGAATAGGAAAAGTTATCAAGTAATGTGTTCCAATTTGAATGATAATCTTTTTTTTGCTTTTTAAGAACCCATATTAGGATAAGAATTATGACAATGGTTGAAGTAATTGGGGCATTAAGAGCAGTTTCATACCATTCTTCATACCAAGGTTGCTTGTATCGCCCGCGATTGTATCCATAATTTTGAAAGAGAAATAAAAAGTTGGTAAGCATAATAAATAGTTTTACAAAGTTCATTTTAAGCTATATAATATCATTTTGGGTACACTTTAACTTTATCTGCAATTGATTGTGATCGCTTGTCAAATGCCTGGTTGATATATTTTTCAGGATCAATATAGAAATCATTCCAGTACACTAAAACACAATACCTATCGTCTTCAGTCCATGCACATTTATTATGAGGAATATAATAGTTATATGAAAATTCTTTTACAACTGTAGCATCATTAATGTGAACATAATTATGAGAGTTACCACAATTAGAGCATACTCCAGACCCTTTATAAATATTACTTTTCATGGTTGGAAGTACAATTCCAAGAATTCCGTTTCTTGTATTTTCATTACCATTGTATAAAGAAGCTTGAAGCTCTCTTTTAATAAAGCGTTGCTCATCCCAACCTTCATTTTCTGAACTTTTTTCTCCTATAAGATGAATAGTAACTGTAGAATCAGACAAATAATCTTCCCTTATTTTTTGCATAATATAATCCTCATCTTCAGAATCTATTGCTTCATCTAGAGATTTATCAATCATATCAACATCTAACTCTTCCTGAATTTTTTTCTTGTAATCTTCATCCTCCGTTTTAAAGGATATAAAACATTTGTGTCCCATGTATATTTATATTTATTTGTTATTTTTATTCAATAATTTCCAGTAAAATTTTCCAAGAGGAGTAAGTTTACATCCTGTTCCATTTTCTGCCGCTCTAAATAGATACTTATGGCCGACTGGCACTAATAAACCTTCGGCTAAGTAGGCTCTAAAGTGTTCCATTTTTAGCTCATTTTCATCATTTCTAGGTTCCAAGTCTTCATCATAAGAAGGATCAAGTGGATGCTTGAAATCAACAGTAGGAAAATAATCTACCATCTTCCTTAAAATATCGTCAGCTATTTTAGGTTCGCAGTATCTAAGTGTTGTCATTTCTGAAATATGCGCCTTAAAAACGGGACGCTGGTCCCAAGGCCCTAATATTTTCTCTACATAATCATATATACTGGCTGTAGTAACCCAGCCTAAAATATTTGAAGCTCCACCTAAGAGTGCTTCTATCAAAATACTTGTAAATAGCCCACGTTTTTCTGATTTTTTTTCTACTGCTAATTCGTTTCCTAAACTGGCGGTTAGAATTGAAATCCCCTTTCTTAAAAGTGCTTTTTCTGGGTCTATTACAGGAATTGACCCAAAATGACCACTATGACAGCAATCTAAAATGATAATAACTTGCTTGATATGGTTAGCTTGACTGGCAATGGTAATAATATCCGAAACATTAATTCCTTCAGCATTTTTCACAGCATCTTGTGTTACCAAGCTTCCACCCAAATTGTTTTGATGACCGTGGCCAGAAAAATAAAGTAAGGCCATATTAGCCTCTCTAGAGAACAGTTCTTGTATAGCTCCCATGAATTTTGCTTTGGTAACTCTAGTTTTGTCAGATGTAAGTGTTATACAATGAAAGTTTTGCTTTTGATCATGATGCTCTTTCAATACACTTTCCATTGCTTCGACATCATTGATACATCCCCTCAAGGGTGCCCATTCGTAATCATTTATACCTACAAGTAATGCTCTTCTCATTTTATATCTAAGACTTTAATTGTTGTTTCGATTTTATGGTTTTAAGAATCGCCTTTAAATTTTCTTTTTGAGAGTTGTAAGAATCGAGTGAAAAAGAACCTTTTGATTCTTTTATTGCTTCATTTACATAGGTCTCTTCTTTGTCTAATTTATCTTGAATAAATGCTATTTCAGCCATAGTAAAATAGACCCACTCCTTATCCTCTCGTTGTTTAAAATCCTTTGACTCTAATAGTAAAAGGCAAATACGATTAACGTGTTTTATAACCTCTATGGCTCTGCCGTAATTCGCACATGTATCCAATTGAGAATCGCTTATAGAGGCTTTTAACAGTAATAGGTATATGAGGTTGATACCATTGTAATAATCCTGTTTTACATAAAACCCCTTACTGTAATTCCATAGTGCTTTTTCCATATATATGTCTTCATTATTGATTGTGTATAATCTTTTGTATATAGCGCCAGCAAGACCTAAAGTTTCAGGATCAGTAGTAATGTCAATATTTAAGTTTTTAAGAAGCTTTTCTGCGCTCGATAACGAAGACTCTTCATTTGGTTTTTTAGATTTATAGATATTAAGAATGAGTCTTTGATTTATGAAATCATTATTTGGATAGCGATCTCTAGCTTTTTTCAAGAAATGAATAGCCGTGATGTATTCCTGATTGTCTTTTGCAGTTTCTGCAATTTCTATGAAGTCAGCAACTGAAGTTGATTCTTCATCAATCTCATTTTTTAATTCCTCAATTTCTTTTTCTGTAAATGTTGGTGTCTCAAGATTAGGCAGATATGTGTATACCGGACTATCAGTTTTTGGATTATCTAATAGCACCTTTACTTTATCTTTTAAATGAGTTTTAAAACGTTTTGCTTCATCAACACCAATATCCGATCCCAAATGCTCATACATATCAATAGTATTATGATTTACATCAAAAGGAAATTCAGTACCATTTTCAGCAATAATTATTGTTGTGTTCTTTTTTAGTGCGTGACGTATCCCTAATTCATAAAAGGCATTTGGATTTAAGGTTGAAATATCAGCAACAACAAAATCTGCTTTCAATATATTCTCATACATTACCACATCAATATTTCCAGCATTCGGAATTTCATCTGCTCTAAAGCATAGGAAATCTAAATCTTCAAATACTGGCTTTATAACGTTTTTATAGGTTTTATCTAGGTTGAATGTATGGCCTGTTTTATAATTAGTTTTCTCCCCAAAACCCATGATAACAAAACATGTTTTTTGCAACATTTTTTAATAATTTAAGTATTCTTCAACATTTACTTTTTTCAGCAGAAGTCTTTCGGAAGATTCTTCAGAAGGAATTGAACCACTAGGCAAGTCAAGACTTTTATTGGACGAAAAGATTTCTTTTTCTAATTTCATTACATCCATAAATACCGTGACATCATCACTCCAATCTTTTATAAAAGAACTTCCTTTTTCTTTGGTAATTGATATTTTGGCATCAACATTAATATTTGACGCATTTGATTTTAGACCAGACACCTCTCCGCCAAGGGTTAGTTCTGATGATTTAGAGTTCGATTGAGCAATAAGAGCCTTTTTTGCAATGGTTACTGAAGTCACCAAAAAGGTGTCATCCCAAACTAGATTACTTTTTGACTGAATCTGATTCTCTAATGCAACGATGTCGTCAATACCTGTCTTATCGCAACCAACTGCTAAAAAGTATATCGCACCTTCTGATGAAAACTTAATACTTAAAGCTGCTTTTCCGTGTGGTAAATTGTCATTTCTTAAATCAGCATTTGCATTACCATTAAAAGTTATGTTAACTGCGTTTTTTGTTGAAAATCGATATGGGTCTGGTGATTCAGATAGTTGGGATTCTTTGTAAGGAACTCCTAAATTTTTGAGTGAGGTTACCTTTGAGAAGGTTCCCCAAGGTACTGTTTTTCTGAATAGTCCTTTTTTGCCGAAAGGGAAGCGGATAATATCGCCAACTTTAACTTCATCGCCGGGAAAATAAACAGCTACCTTACCTAATTCTCTGGCAATTTCTTTTGAATATTGAATCTGTAAAGGCATAATAAATCGTTTTAATTTCAATACAAATTTGAATTAAAACGACACTAGATAAAACCTCTGAACTGTTGATTTTTATATCCTCAAAAATGAGGATATAATATATTTTTTAGGAAAATATGACTTATACTCGGGGTAATTTAATTCCTTCGCTTCGGCAAAATAGGATTTAGATTTTGACTTTTCGCCTTTAAGGAAATAAATTAGCCCTAAATAATATTTTGACTCTATATTGATAACGTTATTATCGATTAAACTAGTAAGCTCACATTTTGATAAATAATATTCAAAGCTATGCAGTTGACTCATTAGTAATAATTCAGCGTGGTATCTTATTTCCTTATTATCATATTCTATAGCCTTCTTTAAGTGATATCTAGTTTCTGCTAAGTTGTTAGAGTTACAATAATATCTTGCAATTTCATATTCTAATTCTCCCAAAATAATAGCCTCTTCTTTATTTAAAATGTTACCAGTGTAATAGTTAGCAATAGAATAATACAACTCATCGTTTATTATGTGTGATTTTATATCTAAGTATAACTTTAAACACTTCATTTCAATTAAAGATTTAAAATCATGGTTTAATGAGTTGAATATTTCATTAGCTTGGTTAATTCTTTTATTATTTATTAAGAGTTTACATTTGTTATAGATAATTTCTACCATTAATGCCTGAACGTTTTTATTTGAACTTGTATTTCTTGCGATGATTTCACATTGATCTATAGCTGATAATGCACTTTCAAAATTTCTTAAACCGATCTCAGCATGCATTAATCCTAAATAGGCTCTAGGGTCATCATTAGAGGTATTTATAGCTTGGACATACATCTTTTTTGCCTCTTTAAACTGATTTGATTTTAGAAGCATTGAACCAAGTAAAAACCTAGGAGTGACTACAGATAGTTTTAAAAATTCGCAGTCACTAACTAAGATTTTTGCTCTATTAAGTGTATTAGGATATCTATTACTTTCTCTTATTAAAATGAGCTCAAGATCTTTTTTTAACAGTTCTATTTCGTTTCCAGTCTTAAACTGAAGTCTTAGCTCATTACTAAAGTCTTCTATCGATGGTTCTATATTAAACCACTCTAGTTGTAGTTTTTCACATATTTTATTTAACCATTTAAAGTATCTTTCCTCTGCATCAAATCTAAAATCAAGGTTTTTGTCATAGTTGTTAGAACTAATATCTCCAAATCTTTTTTGATTAATAGCCTTAAAAGGGTTCTTTATTATTCTCCAATCTATTCCAGGTGCTACTTTTAAAACAAAAAAAAATCATTTTTGATATTAGAGGACTTTAAAGCTAGCTCACATTCAGTCTTTACATAACTGGAATCTCTTGCTTGAGGGCTATCTAAAAGACAAAATGATTTTACCTGCTTAATTATATCACTAATCTCCTCCATAAATTCAACAAAATTCCTTTGTTTTTCGTAAAGATATGGCTTAGCACCTCTTTTTAATAAATCTTCATACAGACGATGTGCTATTTGAGAATCACCACTTGAGTAACTAATAAAAATATCTATTTTTTTCTTATTATTCATCATAATATAAATCACTTGGTGTGTTGATTTTTGGTAACACTTCAATATTTTCTATAGATTTAATAAACATCTGCCAATTCTCAGGATTCGTCTCTTTTACATACCTAAACAATGCAGAATAGTTCATTGTGTTTTCAACTGCTTTAAATACTAAGGGGTTTATTCTCTCTAAAATAGAGTAATATGTTGTCTCAAAATATTCAGTTATACCTTTCACTTGAGAAGCTAATGCTTCATCATTCAATTCATACAAAATATCGTTAACCTCATACTTATATTCGTTCAAAGTATTTTGATACTCATTAAATAATCGTTTTTTAAATTCATACTCATTAAATAAAGTATCATTCTCCAATTTTGGATATTTATTTTCTAAGGACGTCATATTCTTAAACTTAGTCTCATAGTCCTTATTTAAAGAATCAAACTTCTTTTTTGCATCTTCATTCCAAACCTTATATTCCTTGTTTTTCCAGAAGTAATAGTAGGGTTTCTGGGATTTAAAGAAAGTTGAGTCTGTCAAAGTATCGCTTACTGATACATTTCTGCCCTTGTCTGTCAACAAATAAGAATCATAATCGGACGTAAAATAATTTTTATATAATCCTAGGAAGGAGGAAATTGAATCAATATCCTTCATATTAACTTCAAAATTGTCATTTTCTCCGTTACCTAAAATAACTTGATTATCTTCATATGTTGGTAATTGATAATATTCTTTAATATTCACAAGTATTATATCTGATTGAAATAATCGTAACCCTAAGAGTGTATTTTGAAAGGCTTCGTGATATGCAACCTGATTTTCTAAGTTTAAAGAGTAACCGAAAAGTGAAACAGCTGCGGTATAATTGGTATTTGAAAAATTAGCTATTGGAATTAATTGCCAATCTGCAATTTCAGGATATAGTTTTTTACCATCTACAGTGATTTCAAGTCTGTTGAAATCTTTATTACTAGGAATATATCTAATAGAAATATTTTTGTCAGTTGTTATTATTTCTTCAAAAGAAACTCCTCCAACTTTACTAAGATAGTTATAAGAAAATGCTCCTATTTTTTTTGCATTTACCATAAGAGGTTGAGCAAATTGTTTAGAAACAAACTTATTGTCGCCAAACGAAACGTATTTTTGAGGATAAATGTTTAATGATTGAAGAAAAATTAATATGTAGCAGAAAAATAATTTTGTTTTCATGATGGTTTTATTAATATTTAGTCAAATATTTAAACTAAAACCAAACTTTAAAACGTCAGAAATGATGATTTTGTCCTTCCTCAAAAATGAGGATAAACATTATGCATAGTTGTTTTGAAGAGCAAACTTAACCAAACCTTTTGAGTTCGACACACCAGTTTTATCGATAAGGTTTCTGCGGTGTGTCTCTACTGTAGAGGCAGCTATGAATAGCTCATGAGAAATTTGAGGTGTGGTTTTACCGTCCGCAATGAGCATAAGTACCTCTTTCTCTCTTTTTGTTAAGCGGATTTGCTGTTCTTTTTTTTCTTTCTGCTTTAGATCTGTGATTAAGGTCTTTGTTACAGCATCACCAAAATATTCATCACCATTATTAATAATATTAATGGCTTTTACTAACTCTTCTTTACCCTTATTTTTTAGAATATATCCATGTGCTCCAGCAGAAATAATATTTTTTATGAATTCTGCTTTATTATACATCGTCAGTATAAGAACTTTAATATCTGGGTAAAGTTCTCTAATCTCTATAGTTGTTTGAACACCATCCAAATTAGGCATCTCAATATCTAAAATAGCAATATCAATAGCAATATCTTCTAAAATTTGCAATACTTGTTTTCCGTCACAGGCTTCTGCAACTACACTAATATGTTTCTCATTTTTTATAAGAGATTTAAGTCCATCGATAACTATTTGATGGTCATCAGCGATTAGAATTCTTATGTTAGTATTATCACTCATCTAGATCGGAATGTTAATTGCAATTGTAGTTCCTCTTCCTTTAACAGAATCAATATCCATTTGACCATCAAATTTAGTAATTCGTGATTTAATATTTGTAAGTCCCATCCCTTTAAGAGATTCATCTGAGTTAAACCCTATACCATTATCCTCAAATATGATACTTAATCTATTTTTTTTCTTCAAAATTTGTAGGCTTACTTCCGAAGCTTTTGAGTGCTTTAAGACATTACTAAATAACTCTTGTATTATTCGATAGACATTAATTTCCAAATCATTTTCTAAGCGATTACCTAATCCATGATCGATAAATTCTATTTCTACTTTACTTGACTCTTTTAGAGAGTTTATCAGTTCATTTAAAGCAGGGACAAGTCCAAATTTAGCTAATACTCCTGAAGACATATTGTGTGCTATTTTACGTACTTCTTCACAGGCTTCATCTAATAAATTATTTGCTGTTTTATATTGTGTTACGTTGTCCTTTATGAGTTTTTCAATATTTTCTTCAACAGATTTAAAATGAACTTTTACCATAGATAGCATACTTCCTAAGCGATCATGTAAATCTTGAGCAATGCGTTTTCTCTCTTGTTCTTGTGCAAAGATCATGTCATTTATTGACTTTAATTCTTGTTTTTTTAATAAATCTTCTATTTTTTGAGATTGTATTTTTTCATTTTTTTCAGCAAGAAGTATTTTCTGTTTCTGCGTATTATTTTTTACGGTTAAAAAAAATAATAATATCAATAGAATAGAACCAACGACCAAACCATAAATCAATGTGGTTTTTCGTTTATTCTCAGCTAATATTTTCCCAATTGTTGCTTGGTTTATGATATCATTTTTTTCGAGAATTATATTTTTGTGCTTCTCTTCTTCGTAATTTGTTTTAATCAAAACAGCATTTTTATAGGCTGCTTCAAGGCTGTCCTGTAGTTGTATATACTCCTCCTTGTAAGTTGTAGACAGCCTGAAATTCTCTTGCTGAGAATATATAGCTCCTATATTTTTTAGAATTTCTAACCTTAAGATATTTAATTGATTTTCTTCGGAAGCTTTCAATGCTAATTTATAATGATAGAGCGCTTTGTCATACTGGCTCTTTTTTCTATAAACATTCGCTAGATTATTGTTTACTTCTATAGTACTACGAAGTATTTTTCCATTTTGAGCAACTAAACTTTTTTGATAATAATTAAGAGCTGCGTTATAATCTTGTTTTTTTTCATAAACAACTCCAATATTATTTAAAATAATATGCCTTTCATTTTCTAGTCCAATTTTTTCTTTAAGCAATAGGCTCTTTTTGTAATATTTTAATGCTTTTTCTAAATCATTAGTGTTTGCATACGAAACACCAAGATTGTTATAGATTTTAGAGAGTTCAAAATTATTATTTAAGGATTTAAAGAGGGATTCACTTTTTTTAAGGTCTTTAATTGCTAATGTAAAATTATCGAAGGTATTGTGTAAAACACCTAAGTTAAGATAACAAAAAGCTATTCCTTTTTTATCATTTATTTTTTCTCTAATCTTTAAACTTTTGGTATAATTTAGCATGGCTTTTTCAGCATCACCCATATCTTTATATAAACTACCGAGATTATTGGCAATTTTAGCAACCAATTTTTCTTTATTAAGAGATTCGAAATTCTTAAGACTAGAATTATAAAAGTCTATTGACGTATTAAGGTTTCCTATTTTCTTATATAAAATACCTAATTGATTTTGAGCTCTTGCAATTCCGTAAATATTCTTTGTAGTAGTCTCAATCTTGAGGATAGTATCATAAAGACTAATAGCTTGATTATAGCTCCCATTATTGAGCAATAAAACGCCTTTTCTATTTAAACTTGTTACGTAGCCATTATTATAAGAAATAGAATCACTTAATTGATTAGCTTGTTCAGCATAACTTAGCCCTTTATCTATATCTATAATTCTGTATTCCCATGCTAGTTCGTTTAAATAATCTACTTTTTCTTTTGATAATTTAGCAGAATTTAAACCAAATAAAAGGCTGTCAATAACTTTATTTTGCGAATGGGATGTACTAATTAATAAGCAAAATATATATAAAATTACCCACTTTAGATTCATGAGATAGATTTTGTAAGTTTGTTTCATAAAAAAACTTTACTTATACGAAGATAAGTAAAGTCTTTTCTCTAAAAGCATTATAATTAATGATTTAGTTTTCTTCTTCTGGAATATCTCCCCCTGGTTTAACAACTTCATCTGCGTCTTGTTGGGTTTCCGTAGATTCAGTATTAGTTCCTGAATTGTCCTTTTTGTTAGGATCCTCCTCCGAGCAGAGAAATGCCTCTTGGTAATAATTTTCCATTTTAAAAAATATTTATAGTTAATGAATTTCAAAGAACTTTATTTTCATGAATGTTTCCTTCATTATATTTTATGTTTTTTATATCCTCAAAAATGGGGATATAAAAAATCCCATTTTATGATGTTTCGATTAATAGGTGTTCATTATAGTTTAGCTGAAACTTATAAAACTTATAATGGAAACTCAAATAATAAATCCTGCATTACTGACTAATTTATACGCCATTGGGATACATGGTATTGAGCATTCATATAGGGTGTATCAGTTAATTCAAAAGCTATGCGATCTAGAAACCATATCTAAATCAGAAAGGTTACAGTTAGAGTTTTGTGCCTTTTTTCATGATATCGGAAGAATTAATGACCTCGTGGATATTACACATGGTTTTAAAAGTTTTGAAAAGCTGGAAAAATATAACTTTTTTGGACTAAACAACTTTAATAATTCAACGGTTCAATACATCATACAGAATCACTGTATAGATGATAAGAATGCAATTAGCAACTCTAAAAACTATAAGCTAAATAAACCAGAAAGGGCTGAATTCTTAATACTGCTTTTTAAGGATGCCGATGGTTTGGATAGATTTAGACTACAGGATTTTGATGAAAAGTACTTGCGTATTTCACGTTCGAGTAACCTTATTGATTTTGCAAGAAAAATTAATGACGAGACATATTCTCATGGGTTTATTTCAAATCAAATTTATTCTTGGATAGAGTCAATATATTAAAATATGAATTCAACAGTAAAAGAAGAATATAAAGCCTTTATGATTATGCCCTTTTTGTCTGATAAACAAAAAGAAGAACTAAGAAAAAAAGGCGAAGATCATATTACGCAAGATATAAGAAAAAGAAAGTTGTGCGAAGATTTTTATAACGAAATTATTTCAAAAGTATGTGATGATCTTAAGAACATAAAACTAGAAATAAAAAGAGCTGATGAAATAAATAAACAAAAAATCGACGATGCAATACTACAAGGAATTAAAGAGAGTGATGTTTTTATAGTGGATTTAACCCTAGTTAGTCCGAATGTGATGTATGAGTTAGGAATGACACATCATATAGATATACAAAGGACTTTAATAATTACTCAGGATGATACCGATTCTTTACCCTTTGATATAAAAGGAATAAGAGTTAAAAAATATGATTCTACAGAAGCGAAATGGCTTAATATTATTGAACAGGAGATATATAAGTTGATTGAAAGGTTTAAATCAACAGAACTATGTATTGGTATTTCAGAGTACCCTGAATTGATGATTCTGGAAAAAAAGTTAAATGGCGTTTTAAGAGATATTAAAATTAAAAATGTAGCCTGGGATAAAACATTTGAAGAAATTTCTAAGAGAGATAAAAGAGTAGACTTAGTTATTGCTAATAGAGATAAGTTCGATTCTGAAAATAGACCTGTAACAAAATACATTTATTCTAATCAATTAGTTGCATATAATTCTTTTAGTATTATACATAAAGGATTTGAGATAGAGAGCTTTGATGAGGTTTATAAAAGAACAAAAAATAAGCGAAATAGTATCATAAAAACACTAAAACAAATACCAGAAAATACTATTGTATTTGTCAATGGAAATACTGACCATTATAATAGTTTTATTAAAGTAAATAAATTATTTGGAGAAGAATTAATTAAAAAACCTCTTATAAGAGGTGCATCAGATGAATTAGATGGCGTATTAAAAGATTTTATCGATGAAGATGAACCTTCTTTGTTCGTAGGTGGTATTCCTGAAAGGATTAATTTATTAAAAAATGAAAAATACAGGATTTTAATAGAACATAAAAACCTTAGAGACCAACAAGAGTTCAAAAAGATAAAGCAAGAAAATGGTATTGTTTTCCACAGGTCAAAATATTTGGATAAAGATGATATTGATAAATGGGCTAACAATATTCAAGAACTTTATAGGAATGTTTATTCAGAAATCCAAGAGCTTATCGACGATGAAAATTTTAATGGAATTGATCAATACCTAGAAACTTATAACAATTCGGATAGAGTAAAACAATTTAGTCATAAAGGTATAAAGCTTCATATTACTGCTCAGGATTATGCAAAAACTTATTTAGGAAAACGTTTAATATACTTACCAAAATGGAAATAAACTGGAAATATTATAAAAATAATTGGGAAAGAATGACGGCTGAACCTAGTGGGAATTACACCAGTAACTTACCATTAGACGAGGATTTAAAAAAACTATTATTAAATGAAAATCTAAAAGAAGTGACATTTAATAAACAGTTGAGTTTAAAGAAAATGGAATTCAACTCCCTTTCTAAAAAAATAAATACTATACAAGGCTTAAATGCCCTTTCTGGGTTACAAGAATTGCAAAAACCTAACTGTATTACTATTTATCGAGCAATACGTTTTCCGACAAAAACTAGAATTACCTCAATGTTAACGGATAAAGGTCTTTCAACTTTAAATTATGAACATGAGCGCTTAATGAGAATTTATGAAGACAGTGATTATAAAAAGAAACGTAATGCTTTAAAAAAAGACCTTAGATTCTCATTTCAACCCCAAGAGAGGGTAGTTCCTGGTCTTCCAATATTTTTTAATGTTAATGATGCGATACATATTCATAGAGCTTATCGAAGCGACCATGATATTATAGGGATTGTAACTGCATTTATTCCACATAGTTTAATTCAGCAGAACACCGTTGAGATTTTTTCAAATGATGCTATAGTAGAAAATTATTCAGACGATTTTGGAGATAAGAAAATAAACCATTACAAGCAAAGTTCAAATGGAAGTGTCATACCATTTTACAAAGCGCTTGGTATTGAAGGAAACCAAATATACGAGACTTACTGTAAAGGTATTCCTGAAAGAATCAAAGACTGCAACGATATGGGAATAGAATTTAGATATTTTTTACTAGAACTTTATAGACCAGAAATAGATCCACAAGACAAATGTATAAATGGAGTTGATATTTCTGATGAACTGGCCAAATACAAGCTCCCATTTTTATATGGTTTTTGGGGAGATGACAGTATTTTTATGAGACGAGTTTCTGAATTTTTACCTAAAACATGTTATGAAATCACAAAAAGACAATAGTGAAAATCAAATTGTAATTTCCAATTTAAAAAAAACATTTTCACATAACAATGAAATGTTAGAAGTATTAAATATCCCGAAATTAATCATAAACAAAAATGAATTTGTAGCCATTGTTGGACAATCAGGCTGTGGTAAAACTACACTTCTAAACATATTATCTGGATTTACTTCTTTTCAAGGTGGGGTATCAATATTTGGAAAAGAAAAAATTACCCCGAGTTCTAACAAGGCAGTAGTTTTTCAGGAGGATGCAGTATTTCCGTGGATGACAGTTTTTGAAAATATTGGTTACAGCCTAAAGATTCAACAAATTTCAAAAAAGATAAGAGAGAAAAGAATTAGTCAACTTATATCACTTGTGGAACTTAAAGGTGCTGAAAATAAATACCCAAAGCAACTTTCAGGCGGTATGAAAAAAAGAGTAGATATCGCAAGAGCAGTTGCTAATTCTCCTGATATTATTTTAATGGATGAACCATTTGGAAGCTTAGATTATCAAACTAGAAAGCAATTACAACAAAAATTATTACATCTATTAGATAGTGAACCAAAAACAATTCTATTTGTAACTCATGATGTCAATGAAGCATTGCTATTAAGTGATAGAATTATTGTGTTACCAAAAAAATCTCATGGAAACTTAAAGGATATAAAAATAACATTACAAAAAAACCGAAGTTTAGATATTTGTGATACTCCTGAATTTATACAATTGAGAAACAATATTGAATCCATAATCACCTCCAATTAATTATGAAGTTCTCAAGATATAAAATAATAAGTGTCATAACCATATTAGTTTTATTATTGATATGGTATTTGTTGACTAATAATCAACCTCGATCTTCAGAGTTACTATTCCCAAGTTTAAATAGTATTGTATCCACATTAAAATCTCATTATATAGTTATTTTTGAATACACTTTAATTACATGGCATCGCGTAATTATTGGGCTACTTATTGGCGCTATACTTGGAATACTTTTTGGAATTTTAATTACTTGGAATCGTTATTTTGAGGCAATCATTGATCCAATCATTGAAATCATAAGACCTATTCCTCCAATTGCTTTAACACCGTTTTTTATTTTATGGTTTGGTTTAGGAAATATGGGCCAGTTTTTATTAATAGCTTTGGGTTGTTTTATGGTCGTTGTGGTTTCAACAGTTACTGCAATTAACAATGTCAACGTTGTTTACATAAGAGCTGCCAAATCCTTAGGAGCCAATACTATTGATATTTATAGAACCATTTTAATTCCTGCAATTCTTCCTACTCTTTCATCAGCAATTAGAGTATCGGCAGCTACAGGCTTTGGGCTGACAGTTGCAGCTGAATATTTGGGTGCACAAGGAGGTTTAGGTTATTTAATTCGAAATGCACGAGTTACTCTAAATACAGATACTATCTTATTAGCAGCTATCCTACTTGGACTTTTGTCATTACTCACAGATTTCATTATTCGCAAATTATTCACTTATCTAACACGTTGGAATAACGTATAATATATTCATTATGAAAGCATCAAAAAAAATATTAGCAATTGCATTACTAGCAATAATTGGGGTATCTATATATACATTATCTAGTAAAGGAGAGACATCTAAATCGACCACCATTGTTTTTGGAGTTTCTCCATTTCAAGACACTTTTATGCCAATACTAGGAAAAGAGAAAGGCTGGTATAAAGAAGAAGGTCTAGATGTACAATTTAAAATTTTAGGGTGGACTGAAATTCAAGAAGCACTATCTTCCAAAGGAACACAAAAGATAGATATTGGAATCAATAATATTTCCTCTGTAATTGCAACCCATAATAATAACCCTGAAATAGTTTACTTATATGGATTTAACACTTTCGATAACGGATTTGCATTAATGATTCGTCCAAATAGTGAATTAAAACCATTATCCTATTTTTTAGATAAAGGTATCCAAAGACAAGAAGCTATAAAGCTAACAGCTGAGCAACTTAAAAATAAAACTGTAATCACTACATCCAATACAGATATGGAGCAAGGAGTCGCAGCTGCGGCAAATAAAGGGGCGATTTCATTTAAAAAAGACATTAAGATTATTAACTTAAATCCAGATGAAGGGCTAGCTGCTTTTCTATCAGGAGAAGGAGACGCATATATTGGTGGCATACCACAAAGGAGTAGAGCTACTAAAGAAGGTATGATAGAAATGTTGACCGGTATAGATTTAGGTCCAGCACCAATTAATGGAATAGTATCTACCAAATCTTTTTATAATTCTAATCGTAAAGATATCTTAAAGTTAATGAAAGTTTGGTTTAAAATTGTTGAATATACGAACAACAATATAGACGAAGTTGCCAATATTATTGTTAAGAAACTTAACAAAACTAGCGCTGCCAATTTTACGATTGATGATTTTAAAATATTTTGGAATAACTATGAGCATTATCCTGCTAATGTAGAAGAAATTGATGCACAAATTTTAGATCCAAATGGAGATAATTATTGGAAAAACAGATGGGATGATACAAATAATTACTTCTACAATATTGTTAATACGATTCCAAAGCCCGTTGACTCAAATGATGCTTTTTACATGATTACAGTTCAAGATTTACTTAAACAGTAGAGTAATAACTAGATAAAACTCTAAAAATTTGACTCAACTAGAAATAACATCCCTTACAAGAGCAGCGAAGGAAGTTTTTGAAATTATAAATCCAACCCCCATTTAAAAAATTAACTGTTTCGAGAAAAATCAAATAATTCTAAAAAATCTATTTCTAAACCTTCAGCAATTCTAAGTAATGTTTTAACTGTCGGGTTTGTTCTACCACTCTCGATTCTGCGAAGCGCGGAATCTTCAATATTAACTTTAGCGGCTAATTCAATTTGTTTTAGCTTTTTTTCATTTCGTAAAGCGACAATGCGTTTGCCAAGTTGCTTTATATACTCCTCTTCATCCTTAGTTAAACTCATACAAATGATTTCTTAATTCAGTGTGTAAGCTATAGGAATGATTAATATAAATTCAGAACATAAATGTTCTACATATTAAAAAATAGATTATATTTGTTCTGTTTTAATCAAAAAACAAACAATTATGAAAAACACATTATTACCATTATTCCTGCTACTCTTGTTTAGTTCTTGTGGTTCAACGTCAGTAGTCAAATCTCAAGGAGCTTCTGTTGCTCCAGGAACAAATGTTCCTTTTAGAAAGGTAGCAAATGAAAGTTTTGCCGAAAATTACATTGATGCCGATATTTTAGTAGATTGTCGTTTCTTCTCCTCTCAAGCAGCTACAGCAAGTTATACAACGAAAAAACTTCCAAAAAATCACTTTGCCTTTCAAGTCATATCTACAGATGCAAATCCAAATGCAGATCAACTATCAAGTAGTTTAACTTCACTTATTGTATTGGTGCCAACAGAGTATTCAGACATGATCTTTTCTTTGAAAAAAGGAGACAAGATTCAACTGCGAGGCGGAACCTATGTTACTAAAGCTAAATATGGCTCTTTCTTTGGGCTTAATCAAAGGTATGTTCACTTTAAAGCTACAAGCATACAAAAACAATAGCAACCAAAACAACATACTATGAGACAACTATTATTTATATTAATTATTTTGTGTTCTATATCCTGTTCAAAATCAAGTCAATTTGCTGGAACATGGATTTGCAGTAACAAATCAAACTGCAGCATTATTTTGCAGAAAGTTGGTGGAGATAATTTGAAAATAACCATTATAAGATCAAATGGAAGTCATTTTTCAATGATAGGAACTGTAAACAACTCAGGAGCATTTGTTGCTAATGGTTGAAAGTTTTATATTGATCAAACCACAGGGACCTTAAATGCTCCTTTTGGAGGAGATTGGGATAAATGTTGTAAAACATTTTCAAAGCCCAAATAAGAATATTTAAATATATAAATTGCATATAGATTCTAAAACCAGTAAAAAGTTAAAATGGAACGAATTTGATATAGAAATTAAAATTAAGCTATACCTTTGGAATCCTCGTACCTATCATGTAGGTACATTATAGCAATTTTCTCACCTCAATCCTTTTTCACCACTTTTGAGGTGGGTTTTAACAGAATATATTAAACCTAAATTAAATATTTCATCTCTAACATAATATGAGTCTGTTATACATGGTTGCCTTTTAAAAAGATGTTTAAGTTAGTTAGGTCATAAGATTTTTTTTATAACTTTAACCTGATTATGAAAAAGTAAAAATTGCAATATGGTAAAACTTGCTATGACCACCATTTAATTTTTTTTACTTAAAAGTGACTATGTATTAATACAGATTTTTAGTTTTTGTATTTGACATATTTCGCTTTGGAAAACATTATTACGAAATATTTACTTTAAGTAATGAACGTTTACAGATAAGACTTTTAGGTCGCAGTCAGTCCATGTTTCTAGGAAACAATGAAAACAACTAAAATTTTAAAAATATCATTAATAGGATTACTTCTAATCAGTACTTTGAGGTTTCTTGACCTCCAAAAATCCAATTTGGTAGAATAAAGAAGGCTACTAATTATTGGAATATCGATTGATGATAATGATTCTAATTATTAAGAATCTTCCATATTGCTTCAAAATTAAGAACCAAGCAAGTTATAAAAATCTGGAAAATCAAAATTTTATGACTGAAATTATCTTCGCCTACTTAAATCTTTCTTACAGAGAATTAAATAAGTTTTAAATTCAGAAATCAGTACTTATTTTATTTTCTATTTGATGCCCTAGCGATGTTATTGTGCGATTTTTGAATTTAAATATTTAATCAAAATATAAAATGAAGAAATTTTTTACATCTTTTTTTTTTGTGATTTACTGCTATATGGTAAACTCACAAACTCCAACCGAATTCTTATCATTTAATGTGCAAGTTAATGACATAGGTTCATACGGTAACACTATGATTATAAACACTATATCCCCGTTTTTTACATTAGATCTTAGTGTAGGAGTCACATCATTGGTTGAACACACTAACCTATCGGACCATCAAAGGAAAAGTACTGTTATCGGAGACTATCTTTATTATACTTCTGGAGCGTCCATTAAAAGAGTTGATTTATCGGTTGAACCACTAGTAAGAGAAACCGTTTGGACGGATCCTCAAGGAGGGGCTTCTTTTACTGCCATCGATGTCAAAGGTAATGATGTCTATATTTCAAGAAATAGTGTTATTTATAAAATGGATATTTCTCAACAAAATCCAACCCCAATTCATTATATTACATTATCACATACCATGACAGATTTTAATTTTTTTGAAGACAAGTTGTATTATTCAAGAGAATATGGTGGTAAAATTGGCTATATAGATACGGCTAGCCAAAACCCAGTAGCAGTAGAGCTTCCTTGGGATATGGATGATCAATTTGCTATTGAAGGGAGTACTTTGTACTATAGTTATAATGGTAATCTATATTCACTTGATTTATCCAACCCAGGTTCTAACCCAGTGCAAATAGCTACAGTACCAGTTGATACACCTATACAGGCTATGGAGGTTGTTGACAACGATTTATACTTTTACCAACAATGGAACAATAAGACTATTTCTGTATTGGATTTATCTACTTTGTCGACCAACAACTATGAGTTAGGTAATATGTTGATGGCATATCCAAATCCCGCTAGTAACAGAGTTACTTTTGAGGTAAATAATGAAGTCACAAGAATCATTAGTGTAAAAATTAGAGATGTTGAAGGAAGGGAAGTTGTTAATAAATTTGTTGATCATGGTACCAAATCTATGAACCTTGATTTATCAAAATTAAGTCAAGGTATTTATGTAGCAGAGATCACTTTTCACAATGGGTCAAGGAAACAACAAAAGATAATAAAGCAATAGAAAAATCTGAACCAAAGAGTAATGAAAAAATCTTTTCCTACTAACCTAATAAAATGCGCATAAAATTTTTCAAAACTAGGATAGTGATTTTATTAATAACCTTTTCTATTTCCAGTTGTAATGATAATAATGACCCGCCTACAGGTGATTTTAATGTCGGGATTTCACAAAATCATTCTCTTAATATTACATTGTGGAATGGTGGAGTTATCCCCTATAGATTTGATTCAGATTTCCCAGAGCATATGAAACCTGAAGTAAGAGGCCAAATGCAAATATGGCAGTCCACACTATTGGTCAAGAAAAGTTATTTAAAAGAAATTTCACCATTGTCTAAATCCTACAAAAAAGGAGATAAAGGAGAAGAAGTTTTAAAGATAAAAGAATGGTTGATGCTATGGCAACTCAATGAAAATTATGTAGATTTTATGTTAGATTTGAATACAGATTTTGACACCAATACAGAAACCTTGGTTAAAGAGGTGCAAAGTTTCATGAACCTTACACCCACAGGAATTGTAGATACAGAAACGTGGAGTTCTTTGGTCTCTCCTTTAAAGAAGGCATTCACTACAGATCCTAAGCATTATAAAACACTTGGCGAAAGAATGAAATACTTTGCTACAAAGCATTTACAATATCGTTCTGCAGAATTGAAAGAAGATAATATAGGCCCTTGGATTCGCTCATATATGGATGGAGAAGAAGGAGGTTGGGCTTATTGGTGTCAGGCGTTAGCCTGCACAGTTTTGGACCAAACATTTAGTAGTATTGGAGAGCGTTTTGATTTGTACTATGCGAATACTTGGACATGTGAAACAATGAGAGAACATGCGAGAAATAGAAATCTCTTAGTTACAAAACAGGAACTTTTAGATAGAGAATATGTGCCTAAAATAGGAGATATTGTGCTCTATATAGAAGGGCCAGATAAAAAGGCACATCATACAGAAATAGTTTATGAAATTTTGGATTCAACAAAAGGAGAAATGCTTACAATTGGGGGTAATACTAACTTTTCGGGTAGTAGAAATGGGGTAGGTACTTTTTTAGTAGATAGAAATTTTCTAACAGAGGATGTTGAGGTTGTGAAAATGATTGACAAAGAAATCTCTAATAAAACAAAAACATACCCTGTAAATGTTCAAAAGTTAATTCGGTCCTATCCAGATTTTATTATTGGACTTGAGAATAATCATTTGATTTTTAAAAATGGAAAAAAATTACTTTATAATGATAAAAAAAAGAAATCCAGAAAAGAGTTACTTAATAACCCTTCTATAAAGGATCAATTTTTTTATCCCTACACAAAAGGAACTCCAAAAGAACATCCTAAAGAATACGATGATCCAGGAAGAGTTACTAATGAAGCCTTTTTTAAAATGATGTATGGCAGTACAAAAGAAGAAGTAGAAGCGAATTTGGTTGAGCTTGATTGGTGTCCTAAACTTTTGGGTGAAAAAGTAAAAGTAACTACTGTAAATGGGGTGCATCAAAGGTTAAAACAAATTAGTACCGAACTGGATGAACACCCTGAACTAAAACCTTACATTACAAACATAGGAGGAACCTATAAATGGAGAAAAGTTTCAGGTACTAACCGACTAAGTTTGCACAGTTATGGAATTGCCATCGATATCAATGTGTCGAAATCGAATTATTGGCAGTGGGATTGTAAATGTAAGGATGAAGATAAAAAGTTAGGTTATGTGAATCGAATCCCTCAACTAATTGTGGATATATTTGAAAAACATGGCTTTATATGGGGAGGTAAATGGTATCATTACGATAGCATGCATTTTGAGTACCGTCCTGAAATATTAATAGAAAATTAAAAAAGGCGACAATTGTTTCCTTGTGATTACGATTATTGAAAGCATTTATTATGAAGAAGTTATGACGAAATTCGGAAAATCATGAAGTAGGTAAAATATTACCTCAATATAGACATGTCTATTTACAGCTGCTTTTTGTCCTATTTAAAGTTTTTTTTGGTTTTTAATTTCCATTCATTTGATGAATGAATAAACAATGTTCAAAATGTCATTCTTCAACTCTTAGTTGAGTAAGAAGAAAGGGAATCTTTGAGAGGATCATATTTCGCGAAAAATACAAGTGCATAACGTGCTACCAAAGATATGCGATAGTGAAAGTCTTAGGATTTATTTACGAGATCTAATTAAACCAAGTATCAAAATATTGGATATTGTATTTATTAGATATAAATAATTGATTAAATAAAACATTTCCACTTATGAGAATAACATTTATGCAACTATTTCTCTTTTTGTTGTTAACAGGATCAGTAATTCAAGCACAAAATTATTGGAAGAAGAGCGAGCTTAGTTCAACAAGTAGAATCTCCAACTCTTATAATAACTATCAAATCTTTTCGTTGGATTTAGATTTATTTAAATCTAAATTAGAAGGAGTATCCTTACGCTCTGATAAAAAAGTTAGACGTAGTGTCGTCATGAGTTTTCCAAATTCCAGTGGCAAAATGGAAAAGTTTCGTGTTTATGAAACACAAGTTCTGGCTTCGGAGATTGCCGTAAATTATCCAAACATAAAAACCTATATAGGTTATGGAATTGATAGTCCAGGAACAAGAATACGTTTTAGTGTTACTCCACAAGGAGTTCAAACTATGACATCATATATGGATGAACCTGCAGTGTTTACTGTTCCTATAAAAAAAGGAAATAACACTGAATACATTAGCTATAACAGAAATGCACGAATTGGATCCATGAAAAAATTTGAATGTTTAACAGATAGCAAGCATGTACCCATAAAGAATATATCATCTTTTAACAGAGACGCGAATGATCAGATTTTAAGAACCTTTAGAATAGCAATTTCCACAATAGGTGAATACACCAATTTTTGGGATGATGGTAATTCTGCAAATGGAAATGCACAAGAAGATGCTCTGGCTCAAGTAGTTTCTACTCTGAATAGGTGCAATGAAATTTTTGAAGTGGACATGGCTATTACATTTCAACTGGTAACAGGAACTGAAATTATTTACCCTGATGCCGACACAGATCCGTATGAACCTATCGATTTAAGTTTCACTGACTCCATCAATGAAGAAATACAAACCGTGATGACCCAAGTGGTTGGCGAAGCCAATCATGATATAGGTCATCTTTTCCGTTACTCTCCTGTATTTATTTTAGGAAATGCAGGGTGTATTGGGTGTGTATGCCAAGATGGAGAAAAAGGAAGTGGCTACTCTACTCATACGTTTGAGGGCAACGATGGAGGACCTTATATGTCAGATTTTTTTGATATAAATATTGTAGCTCATGAAATAGGTCATCAGCTAGGTGCAAATCACACTTATTCACATGTAAGTGAAGGAACAGGGGTAAACGTAGAACCGGGAAGTGGTACGACCATTATGGGATATGCTGGAATCACAGATGAAAATGATGTACAAGATAATTCGGATGCATATTTCAATTATCATAGTATCCGTCAAATTTTAGAAAATATTGAAAACTCACCGAATAACTGCTGGACTTCTACCGTAATCACCAATAATCCTCCAATAGCTGATGCGGGAAGTGATTACACAATTCCCCAAGGTACCGCATTTGTATTAAGGGGATCTGCAACAGATGTAGATGGCGGAGATATTTTAACTTATACTTGGGAACAAATAGATGATGGAGTATCCACAAATGAAGATTTTGGACCTACTAAGACTAGCGGATCGCTTTGGAGATCTCGCCCACCAACTATAAGCTCTAACAGATATATGCCCATCTTATCACGTATTCTTTCAGGAAATTTAACAGAAATAAACCCAACAGTAACAGTTGATAATTCATCATGGGAAACCGTTTCTACTGTTACTAGAACATTAAATTATGCACTGACCGTTAGGGATAGATCGGAAATCAACGGAATTGGGCAATTTCCACAGACAAGTTATGATACAATGACTGTTATAGTAGATGGAGATTCCGGGCCCTTTAAAGTTACTTCTCCTGCATCAACAGAAATTTGGTATGTTGAAGAAGCCCGAACCATCACCTGGGATGTCGCAGGAACAAATGGAGGGATTGTCAATACACCGACTGTCAATATAAAACTTTCTGTAGATGGAGGGTTTACTTTTCCTTATACGCTGGCTTCCGGAATACCAAATGATGGAAGCCACAATGTTACTGTGCCTGCAATTGGAGAAGATACTTCTCAGGCCAGAATTATGATAGAAGCAAATAACAATATCTTTTTTGCTATAAATAACGCCGACCTATCCATTGAAGAAGCTGAATTTGCTCTTAGGGCTTCAAATCAGAGTATGGATGTATGCTCTCCAAACAATGTGGAATACCACTTAACATATCATACATTTTTAGGGTTTGCCGGAACCACGAACTTCTCAGTAAATGGTTTACCAACAGGAGTATCTACTAGTTTAAGTACAACATCTGCATCCACAGATGGAACGGCAATAACCCTAACAATTTCAGGCACAGAGAATATTTCTCCTGGAAATTACCCGTTTACAATATCTGGAACCTCTGGAACCATTATGAATCATTTGGACTTAACATTAAATGTCTTTAATGAGACTCTTGTTGCTCCTATATTAACAAGTCCTATTGATGACGCAATTGACTTACTTCCAAATGTAACTTTGACTTGGTCAACCGATGTTAATGCTGAAAACTATTTAGTTGAGATTGCAACTGATACAGAATTTACTAATATAGTATTTTCAGATAATACGCAAACCAATTCTTATGATGCAAGCCTATCGTATAATACACAGTATTTTTGGAGAGTGACTCCAACCAATCAATGTACAACAGGGACTACTTCTCTCATACACAATTTCACAGTGGTGAATCTTACCTGTAATTCGTATGATGCAACAGATTTGCCACATCCCGTTTATGACAATATAAATGGAGGACTATTCATATCAACGATCAATGTTGAACCTAACTTTCCCATTACAGATGTAAATGTTACTTTTAGTGCCAACCATTCCAGGGCTAATGATTTGGAGATATATCTGGAAAGCCCAAGTGGAACAATCATAGATCTTAATCATGCTAAAGAGTATATTGATGGAGCTAATTATGAGAATACCGTTTTCGATCAAGAAGCAACCACCAGTATTCTAGACGGATCCCCCCCATATGCCGGAGTGTTTATGCCCGTACACGATATGTCGTCAGTTTATGGAGAAATGTCTGGAGGAGAATGGAAATTGATCATTAATGACAGTTTCCTTTTTAATGGGCATGAAGGAGAAGTTACTAGATTTACTTTGAACCTCTGTGTACATGGAAACATTTTATCTAATGACGAAATAAATGGTATTGGGCTTTCAAATGTATTGGTATATCCCAACCCTTCAGAAGGAAACTTTAATTTGAGTTTTGATATACATTCTACTGATGAGGTTCTTCTTGAACTATTCGATATTTCTGGGAGAATAGTGAAATCAAAGAAATTTAACTATAGTGTATTAAGATTTTCAGAGCAAATATCTTTTACTGGATTATCAAAAGGTTTGTATCTTTTAAAGATTGTAAATGGGTCAAAAATCTCTACAAAGAAGCTAATCATAAGGTAATTCAATCAATATTATGTAAAAAGAATTATAATTTCGATTGGGTTTTTGTTTCTATTGACTATAATACCTAAGCATTGTTAAAGCAGTTTTTTGAAACCCATTATTCCTTAAAAAGTCTAGTAATAGATTAAGTTGGGGAGCATTTAAACTCAATATATGTCAAGATAAAATCTTGGTCAAAATTCAAGATCAAAGCTATCCTGAAAACGTTAAAATAGCTTTTGACTGTACAAAAGTATAAGGTTAATATTCTCTGCAGATTTGTACATTGAAATAAACCTTTCTTTCCAATGTTGTATTTTGATGAGAGTTTTCTAAGAGAATACTAATCATTATAACATTTACATTACAGGTGTATCTGATATTTTAAATTTTTAGTAAGCATAGATCTCTGGTTGGATTGAAAAAGCAACCTGAGTATAATATACCTTCATTTTAATTCTTTAGTCTTTAATCCTGTTAAAACTTAATGTAAGTAAGATTATGTATGTGAAAAAAATGTGAAGAAAAGTCCTTTGAATACTAAAATCTTATTTAAGATATTATTCAATATTATAGATTACAATTATTTTAACTTAAAAAAGACTAAATTATCTTATAAATTTGTTCACAATTATTTTTAAAAAATAAAAAGTGTTAGCAATATGTAACACTTTTTATCTTTTTGGTATGGAAACTTCGGTTAAACGAAACACGCAATGATAGCCGAAGTAAATTGATAATTTTTATCTAAAATGAACAACTAAAACCAAAATGCTGTAAGATAGATTTTCAATTCCTCAGGAAAAAATAACGCAATTTCAAAAAAACCAGAATCCATCTCCATCTATGAGAAATATTGTTTAATTTTAATCACAACTCATTAAGAATTTTAATTGTTCTATTTTTCCCTTCACTATAGAATTTAAGAACATTTATCTTGCCATCGAATTTAATGGTTTTTAAAATAGGAATCAGATTTTTTCCTTTATTTAAACGGATATCTTTTTTATATAATAAAGCACCATACATATCATATATAAAAAGAACTCCTTTTTTTTCTTTATCAGAAATAATTTCAACTAAGCCATGTTCGTCTTTAACTTTTGGGTAGATAAATTTAATAGAAATCTTTGAGTCTTTTGTGTTTATTTTTCTTAGCTCTTCATCGTGACCTCTCAGATCATACATATTAATTATAACATCATCGATGATCACCTCTTCATCTTTTACATACATTTCGTTAAATAATTGAGGTTTTAACAGCATTCGATTTGTCATTTTGGCAACTTGCCCTTGAGTAAATAACCATCTGCAAGACCCATAGTCCATAATATTTTCTATGAGTCTTCTTTTTCCGCCACAAGCTCTTGGAGCTTTGCTACATGGATTATCAATTCCCTCGAATGGTATAACTAATTTACCAGCTGAGTCTCTTTTCAGATACCACAACGGATCACTAGAAGTTGCCGGTGTATCAGCAACCCCGTCATTAATCGTGCTACACCCACCTTGAAAAGTGTGCTCTAAATTAAAATAATGGCCAAATTCGTGTACTATGGTGCCCCCATGAGAACCATAAACAGAAACATCATCATTGAACAATCTATTATATGAAAAAGCAGTATAATCTGAATTTTTGGGAATAATATTACCATAATCTGCAGTAGAAAACCCTCTTATAGGTCTTAATCCATAAGTCGAGTGATTTATTTGAATAGTATGTACATAGATCAATTGTAGTGTTTCGCCATCATTATTTGCCGCATTCGCTTCTCTTCCTATTTGTGCTTTCCCAGCAGCCTCAAAATATACTTGAAGACTTCCCTTTTTTATAATAAGGTCAACATTTTTAAATATTAATCGAGGGTTACCTACTTGAGCAGTGATTTGACTTCCTTTTACTTTTCCAGTTTTATTTGTAAAATAAGCATTAGCACCTTTAATCGCTTTTAGTATTTTATCTTTATAAAAATTTGCTGGTTTATAATCATTGGGAGATTCAAGTATGGTTACCTTAAGTTTTTTTACTTCACGATATAACTTGTAAGCTTCATTTAGCGATGTAACTGGATTAATACCTTCTGCCCATACATTTGGAAATATAAAATTTCTGAGAGTCGCATTCTTAAGGGTAATTTTTATCCTAATATCAAAATTAGAATCGTATTGCAAATACTTTGAATAACAACGTTTATATCTATCATCATTCTGATCTCCATTTTCAAATTTTTTATTCAGATGACCTAAGGCTCCTGAAAGAAGTGTTTCATCAAAAGCAACAATTCCTGTTCCTAAATCACCTAATTTAAAACGCCTATCTGTGAAAAAGAAGATACCTGAACTAGCCTTGACTAATGCATTTTTACATCCATCTTCAACAATATCACCCATCGCTATAAATGATGCTTGTGACTTTACGTTATCTTTTTTAGTCCCTTCCCATTCACTCAACGAACCAGGTTGGGGTTCCCCTCCAGTCGTTCTTAAAATGGTTTCAAAAATTTGCTTTTTGTCATTTACGATTAACTCTACCTTGATGAATCCCTCGCTCCGATGAACAGTAGCATCACTAAATCTATAATCTAAGTTTCGACCCATCTCTCTTAATGATTTTAGGGCAAAACCATTTTCAATTAAGACAGAATATTCTTTTTGCACATCTCCAGCGGTAAAATTTAATTGTGCCAATGATGATTGTGTAATAAAAAGCAATACAATCAATATTAGACGACAATTCATTTTGTCTATTTTCTTCATGATTATTTGTTTAGCTTTTGTTCAAGCTTTTCTACTTTTTTAGATAACTCTGCATATAGTTTTAACTGCTTTTCCAACAGTTTTATCTTTTTTTCTTGTTCTATGGTATACAAAGTAAGTTCTTCAATTTTCTGCAAAAACAACTTATTCATTTCATGCATAGAATAGCCATCTTCTTTAACCTCTTTAGCACTAGGAATTCCAGATAGGTGCTTGTTTGCTTTGATGAATTCTTCAACATCTTTTAATTTCGGTAATTGGTAATCCTTTTCAAAAACAAAATCACTCCAGTTATCAGAGTCTACTACCACAAAATCCTCAGAGACAACTCCCTTATCTACCCATAGAAGATAGTGCGCAAAACTATCGTCGTAATCATAATTAGTAAGTTCACTTATATTTTTAGGACCTATATGTGTTGCTCCAGCAACTGTAAGAGCACACCCCTTAACTTTGACATCGGTATTTACAGATACTTGAGTTAGATTATTTAACCCCCCATAATTCATGGTTACGTACTTATTACTAGTTTTAAACGTATGAATATCAATTTCTACTTTCTTATATTATAACCCCATAAAGAAGGGCTGAAAGTTATACTTTTCCCTTCAAAAGATAAAGGCACATAATCTATACCAGGGTAAAGAGAACTAATAATATTCTCAGATTTAGAAGGAATAAAAGTCAGAGTCTTGGCACCATTATGAGCAAACAGACTAAACTTTCTACTATCTGCATTTAATTCCATAAGGAGTTGACTTGAATTATCAACTCCATTGTTCCACCACCTGAAATAACTACCGTTCTGATTATCATTGTCATCTATGGTCCAAGACCAAGAAGCATTATCAGTATAGTTGTCTTTTGCATCATTTGAATCTGCATCTTGAGCCATTAAAGGCATAGCGGATATCAATATCAGAATAGTTAGAATGTAATGTTTCATTTCAAGTAAGATTTCAATATTCTTGTTGTTTTGATTAACAATTTTGTTTGTTTTCATAATGAGTAATATTTATGCAACAATTGTAGTTGCAACTGAGGGTTTATAACACTAGAGCGATTCCCATACCAAAACTGGAAACAGTGACATCATCCGCAGAAATTCCAGAATAGAATAGGTTTAAAGATATTTTTTCTCCTATGGAATATCCAATGGTAGGTTTGTAATAAATTCCACCGTGGATTCCTTTATTAATACCAATTGCATAACCTAAACAGGTTCCTATATTGAAGTTGTCTGAAATTTGATAGCGAACAAGACCTGCCAAAGGAATAAAGCTTACGTCGTCAACACTAATGGTAATATTAGCGACAGTCATCTGATCTCCCAAAAAAGTTAAGTAACCTGCTGATATCCCAAAAGCAACATCATGGTCTGATTCAAAAATATAATTAGTATCAAACCCTAAAGCTAAGGTGGTTAAATCACCGGCATCCCCTGTTGGCAAACCTACAGATGCACCTATACTATACTGTGCATTAGCTGAAAATGTAAATAACGCTAGCATCACGATGGTAGTAATTTTTCTCATAATAATTTGAATTTATTTATTTTTACAATTAATTTTTATTCATGACCTTGGTCTATTTTTCAATAAATACTGTTGCTATTTTCCAACTTTTTATAGCCTTATCAGACATCCAATAAATATCTTCAAAAGATGCAGAACTAAGGGTATAAAAATAAAAATCTGCCCCTAAGCTTTCTCCAAGGCACATGGAAAAGTAGTCTAACTGATATTGATGTGCTGGATGATCTTTAGGTAAGTCTGAAGCGGCAAAATAAGAGTCACTCCATGAATGAACTCCCAATTTAGCTCCTTTGCTTACAATTCGATCAACACCAGCACAAAACAAGTCGACTCCTCCTGATGCGATAACACTATTATTCAACAGTTTTGTTGTAAAACCATTTTCTCTAACTAGACGACCGGTATGCATATTTACCGCATCATTCATAGATCCAGGAACGTCCAGCAATACTAGTGTTTTTACCTCTGGATGCTTGGCTATTAGTTCCTTTATTTGAATGTAAGTCACCGTTCCAAGAGTACCCTTGAGGTATGCCTCATTGTTTTTGATTTCAAGTTTAGTATCACCACTTCCCAAGAGAGCCTCTTTAGGGCTAAACACCAACTTCATTTTACCTTTTACTCCATCTATCTCTCCCTCGAAATGAGCATCTAAATCATCACCTTCATATATTACTCCCGTTATCATTCCTGAAACTTCCTGATTTTTACTAATGACACTTTCGCCTTCTTCTTGGAGTAGCTCAGAAACATTTCCTTTAAAAATAATTGCGACTGCTTCAAATTCTTCTCCGAACTCAAAATTATCTTCAAAAAACAACAGCAGACTTTTTTCTGTATTGTTATTCTGACTGAAAACTGTGATAAATACTAATTTATCTTCTTCCTCACTGGCAGTAAAATAACCTACTGAATGTTCTATGCCATTTAATTTGAGTTTTGAAGTTTTAATAACTTTATATTGAGCTGCAGTAATGCTGTCAATATCTTCTTTCAAAATATGATCGTCAATCTCATTGAAGTTAGCCCAACACTTTTCTTTGTACCAGTAGCCCTCTTTTTTATTGCATTTATCTTTGGTCTTTACACGATAAGTTTTTACTACTTTTCTTAAACTCATCTGAGCCATAACGGCTTGAGTAATGCAAAAAAGACAAACAAAATATATTAAACGCTTCAAAAGTAAGATTTATAATAATTGCATAAATTTCACAAAAACAATTTTGTAAAGTTCATTCAAAGCACCAGAACAAGTGCTGATTTCAGATTTCAGTACGAACTTTTTAATATGTCATATATAACAGCCAAAGTTTTTAAAGTTAAATAGTAGTCCCATAGCCTATTTCAACCGATTTTTATAGTTTGATGGTGTAGTACCAGTTTCTCTCTTAAAAGCTCCATAGAAGGCACTTTTACTTTGAAAACCAACTTCTTTTCCTATACCTTCTATACTATAATTATTAGATACGTCGCTATCAAGTAACGTTTTTGCTTTTTCAACACGAAAACTATTAATGAAAACATTAAAATTTTGATGGAAACATCCATTAATGCTTTGTGAAATACTCTTGGGATGAACATTCATACTTTTTGAAATATCTACAATAGTTAAATCTGGCTTAGAAAATAATTCTTCAGCTACTACCTGTTTAATTATTCTTTGAAATAGCTCTTTATCTGGATATTTACCAGATTTCAATTCTTTTTTCCTTTCTGTCAGAACTGTATTTGAATCTTTATTCGAAACTGGAATCAATGATTTTATTGGTTGTTGCAATACGCCATTTAGAGATATCCAGTAGAGCAAAACTACATGGAATATTGAAATAAAAAGAGTCAATGATGCGTTATCTAATATCTCTTGAGTTAGTTGAAGTAGAAAATAGAATGCAGATGCATATATGAAAATTTGTATCCACCTTAAAGTTTTATATTTAACAGAAGTGTAATGATTTTTGGTTTCAATATTATGTTCTGTGATAAATATAAATATGACAAGAAAAACAATTATGGAAAAAACGACCCCTATAAATTCGATCATTTGATACCAAAAAGTATCATAAATTTTTTGTTTTACAGATATACTCTGGAAAAATATTATAATGTCTAATATAAAAACAATTATCCCTGGAATCAAAATGCTATACTTGGGATAGGACTTTGAGAAAATTGATAATTGTTGAACATATAAATAGAATAAAGGACTTAATAACCAGACAAACTCGAAAGGAAGTGTTTCAAGTTGTGGGTAATACAAAATAATACCCAAGTCTTCCAAAATTGCATTGACCAAACCTAGGGCATAAAAAATGACAAATAGCCCCAAAAACAAGGTAGGTGTTTTCCGTTGTAGACCTATAATCAACAGAACTACCCCGAAAATGAGCCCTTGAAAAAGGCCAAGAATATCTATGATTGAGATAATGTTGTAATCTAATTCCATGTAATTGTCATCAGGTTATAAAAATCTTTATCAGTTAGTCGACACTCTTCAAAATACCAACTTGTATAAGGATTGTTATTAGTTCGAGCATAGGGCCCTCTATCAAACCCATCAAAATCCTGACAGTATGCATTAGCCTGATGTCCTATGTTTTCCTCTATGAACTCTGTTTCAAAAGGGTCTTCTATGCTTGTCCAAGTTTCTGAACTTAATCTCCCCCTAAAACTGGAAGCCTCAGTGCGTTTTTGTCCAAATAATGAATAATATTTCTCTTCATCTCTTAGGTCAGGTGACCGGATAAGACGGTTCTTTTGAATATAAGCTGTTACAAGGCATAGCCAGTGCCTGAAATTTTGCGGGTGGATAGTTTTTTGAAATTTATTAATTGTACAATACTGTTCATACAGATTTATAACTTCATATACATTAGGGTTTTTTTGATACATCATCTTCTTTGCCTAATGTGGAGCAGTATTTTCTGAAACAGGAAATACTTTAAAATGGGGTGGGTATTTTGAGCAAGTTAAACTACTAAACATTAAAATCAAGGAAAACAGGACACTGCTTTTTAACATTGGGGTAAAGAATTTCATAACTTAGCACTGTTAATTGTATGAATTAATAACTTTTATTTGGCCAGAAACTTAACTTTAATCGAAAAAGATCCTATATCTAAATTAATGGTATTGTACAACAAAAAGATTCTCATTTCTGACAACTTTCACCTCATTTAAGCCTCTGGATGAATATTAAAATCAATTTTTACCCGATAAAGAGAATAGGAGTTTTGCTTTTAAAAGCTAATATTCCTAGAAGTAGAAAATTAAATGTCGAATTAGATTCAACCCTTGAGTAGATATGGTTGGTCGATAAGAGAACACAAAATCGAATTACCAGCGTATTTAATAGTTATAATTTTAGCGTACTAAAAGAAGGTGTAAAAAAAATTGCACCAACTGAAACATATAAAAGGGAATAGCTAGAGGTTACCATAACTTCTTCTATTTATGGAAGTACATATCTAAAGTTACATCACTTTTTTAGGGTAATGTTTTAGTCAATGCTCTTTTTCAATCTTTAGAAAATATTTTAATACAAATATACCCAAGAAATATGCGATACTGTAAAATTTTAAGATATAAGTTGTTAGTCTGTGAGTCCTATCTTCAATGGAAATACAAACTTTTCGTTCTTGTTAAGCCATTGAGGTTTCACCCATTTACCACCCATAAAAAACAGGATTTCGCCCAAATCCTTATGTCTAAATTTTCTTTTCGTAAACGCTATTCCAGGCCCATAATAAGCTTCTTCTTCACTATAGGTTAAAAAATCCATCGAATCATCTTTATAAAACAAGCCTAATGAATCTTTCTTACTTTTATATTGACTTAAATATGTTGGATAGTTAGATCGTTCTTTATCTGCTTTAAAGAGATTATTTTCGGGCAAGAAAAGTTTTTCAAAAACCACAAATATTCCACTTTCAGGCATGAGAAGATCATAATCTGAAAGATCTAATATATATTTACTTTGATTTTTGTTAAGCTCTAATATTAAAGATTTGAACAAAAGATCTTCATATGGTGACCCATTTTTCTTGTTTTTATTGAAAAACCTGATTCGGATTTTTTGCCCTGAATAACGCTTGCCGAAACTGACAGTTAGAACGTTAATATAGACACAATCTTTATTCTTACGAGGATTCTTAATAAATTGAGCGTAAAGTAAAACTCCTTTTTTTGGTGAGAGTATGGACTCTTTTATTACACCTTTGGAACTTCCTAAAGTTAGTTTTTTCAAACCCTTATTAAGTGATATTTCTGGAAGTAGAATTCTCTTTGAAGTTAGGGTCGTAGTTTTATTATTTAATTCAGCAGCTATCAATATAGTATCTCTATAATTTAAACAAGAGAGCATGACTTTCTCCTTTAAGAGGTCCTTTTCAATCATAATTCTAAAATAACCGTTTTCTCTGGTAGTTATACCTATATTTCTATTTTTCATATAAATACTTGCATAAGAAATGGGTTCCCTAGTAACTTTGTCAACTAGTCTACCTGCAAATTCTACCTTTTGAGCAAAACAAAATTCAATAGTCATAAAAAATAAAATAATAACACGACTCTTTTTATACATCACAACGTACTAAAATTAATAGGAATAAAGTTCGTTAAATTTTCACTTGAAGCATCACAATAATGTTTAAATCTTTATTAACAAATTCATAAAACTGCAATGCCTTTAGTGGCTGCTGAACTTCTTGACGGCGAAATCATGTCATACCCAATAGAAAGCATAATTTCAACTTTACAATCTTTTTTCTACGCTTCCTAACCAAATTCTTATCATTACAGTTTTTACATTTCATATGGTTTCAGGAATTTCTGGGCATTTTAGTTAAGGATTAGGTTATATTAAATTTTTTATGTTTCAAAATTTATTTTTGGTTAATTGTAGATTCAGTACGACTATGCATTTTTCTATACTAATCTTACCTTGTTTCTATGTTAGGTAGCAACCTCAAAACAAAACCAAAAGTGTAAGAGCATCTTGTTGTTTATTGTATTTATTTGCCCGTTAACCTAGTACGAGCCCATGCGTTTACATGATCTAACGAAACAGGATGTAGCAAAATCTCGTTATTACCTCCCAACAATATATAGGTAGGGGTGGCATTCACATAATAGGCTTTTGCCCAAGGAGATTCCCAACCAGCCATATCGCAATAAGAAATCCAGGGTTTTTGCCCGTAAGTTTTGGTATAAGCTTTTTTATCTGTGTCTAAACTAACATAAAATACTGTTAAACTATACTGTTCTTTCCACTGTTCTACGTAATCTTCTAACTTTTTTAATTCTTTGGTACAATGTGGACACCAACTGGCACCAAATACTAATAATTTTGGTGAGGTAACCTCACTAAGTTTTTCGCCATCAGAAAATACAAGATCTGGGGCAATAGCGCCCACTTTTAACCTTCCGTATTTCTGTAGTTTATTTGTCAGAGAATCCTGCAACTTGCAAGCACAGCCTTCTGCGTTTAGTAATACATCAGACATATGCGCCGCTACTTTAAATAAACTTCGTTTTTCGAACAGTTCAAATAAGTTATCGGCCACTTCATTTAACAAGCCATCATTTGTTTTTAAATTGGCTATTAGATAATCGGTACTTTTGTTCATTTGTGCATAGATACTATCTAAGGATTGCCCCATATTTTCTAACAACATATAATGCCCTTCTATAAGCTCGTTAAATAGTCCGCTGGTTTTAAAGTTTGGGTTGGTAAAATCTATGCTTCTAAAATGCATTATATCTTTAGTAATGCGTTCGGGGTAGTTACGCACCGTTTGCGGCATGTCTTGTACCAGCTTACGCAGTGGTGCATACCAACGCAGATAACTATTATCTGCGAGCTTGCTTCTAGTTTTTTGAAAACTTTTTTCTATACGATGGCGCTCTTTTACAATGGCTTTTAATGCTTTTTTTTGCCTTTTATTTTCGGGCAGTTCATACAATTTTTGCAAATAACGCCAACCTGCATACGCTCTATCGTTTAACAAGGCTTGTTTAGAGAGCTGCGCAAATACCTTGTTTTGACCACCTCCAAAAAACACTAAACTATCGGGTTCTTGTAAATGTGTGCCTTTTAACACCGTTGTTTTAGTACTATCTAATACCAAAACTAATCGTGCTCCGCCAAGATCGCTTAAAATAGCCATACCATGATAATTCTGCGGGTAGGTTAGGGTAAAATTTCCCAAACTGTCCAGGGTGGTTTTTCCTAACTCATAGCTCTTATAATAATTAAACCCCGTTAGGATAAAGGTATCTTGGGCATGCTTACTAAACCTACCTTCTAACTTTTGCGCTGTTACCATTGTGCCGAACAGCATACAACACAACATTGTAGTTATTTTGGCAAGCACTATAATTTGTTTTTGTTCTTTTGTATTCATTTATGCTATACTTTTCTGCTATTTATGATTACTTTGTTATAAAACAGTGGTAACCTATTTATTGTTTTTACGAGCCTCCAAATAGGGGAGGTATAATTGATGATATAAAGTAGTAAACACTGAACTAATTTGAGCATACTTTTTAAGACTGAAACAAAAGCTAAACACTGTACTGGTGTACTATTAACTACATCGAAATTATAAATCTTTTTTAATACCATCGTTTGTTTTTCTGATAATGCAGTACTGTTTCTATTTCTTTCTTGTAATTGATTACACCACTGTAAATACTCTTGTTCGCTACTATCCATATTGCACCTATAACATATAAAACCACTTTGCTCTTCTAATACATCTAATCCCTTATTAGCAAACCCATTAGTTGCTACAGCATGCACAGGAAAACCAACAACATACACAAGCTGATTTACAACTTTTACAAATTTCACATTTACTTAGTAAGGCTTTACATGAGTAGTAAACCACATAGCATATTCTGGTTATACACTTTATAAAACGCCCCTTCTTTAAATAGGTAAAACGTAGTGGGATCAGAAACTAATGTAATCTTTTGCTGTATAGTCATCTCAAGTTTAAAAATGAACCGTTATCACGGTGTTAAAAACCACACCATCCATGATAATCGAATGGTGTGATTAAGTGTCTGTACTGGTCAATAGCCAGTGCTAAGACATCAAATATATACAAAATTTTAATTCTTAATGCAACGAACCGTGTAGCCGGTCGATCTGGAGCCGTCAACCATGCCGGCACCACTGCTAGAAAAGTTGAGGAAGCGAATGTATATACCATTTGTTGTACTAGACCAATAGTAGCCGCGAACACCTAATTGGCTGAGTGCGCCAGTGGTGAAGAGGCGGAGGCCTGGAAGGGGGAGTTTTAAGCTACCACCAAAAGCCCCTGCAGCGTTATTAGATGTAAAATCTGTAGTGCGTTCATCCTCCCATTCGGGATCTGTAGGTAGACGATAGCCGGAAGGGCAAGGATTATTAACACCACTAACACCCTGCCATAGGTTATCATTCTGTGGACTACGCCAGTCAAAAGGAGAAATTGAAGTTACTATAAAATCTCCGTGCCCGGGAGTATCAGTCGTTGAAAGAGTGGTGGTTGTACCACTTGTTCTACACTGATGTCCGTCTCTAAGCCTACCCCATTGATATATATCTCCATAAGCATCAGCATCTGCTGAGCTTGTCGCTTGTTGGGTGGCACCCAAATTACGATCCATCCACGTCTTGCCAGTAGTAGATACGACATCAACAATAGTGGTTGCACTTCCTGTACAATACGAAGCATTCACAGCCGTGATCATTGCCTGCACCTCAGCTTGAGTTG
>JAGDZT010000001.1:0-459712 GCA_049115635.1 Flavobacteriaceae bacterium | reverse complement strand
GATTAGTATCAATATAATCTTGATACGCAGTCTCATTTCCCGCATCTATACCTGTCAATGAAGGGGTAATAATGTTCAATTGAGTAATGGTTACTACCGAGTTTACCACATCTGGATTATCTCCTTCTAGTCCAATCTGAGCCAAGATGCTTTCTGAATCTTCTAAGGTAGTTCCAGATGGTAAATGAGTGAATTCAGTACCATTAAATACATAAATTCCTTTAGTTGAACAATCCGTACAATAGACAATCAATCCTTCCGCGGGAGAAGAAATTGCATTTATTTGTGCATTGGTCATACGCGGAGGCAAAAATCCTTTAGTAGTGCTTTCCACATCCAAAGCGGATGAAGCGTTAGGATTATCCGTCCCAACCCCTACTTGAGCAGTACTCGCTAGGGCTACAAAAAGTAGCGTTATAGTTGTAATAATTTTTTTCATTTTGTTAAAATTTATCCTTTTTCTAATTAATTTAAAATTGGGGTATTCATATTCACAATCCTGCCTCTCTTAAAATCAGGCAAATGAAGAAAAGCATACTTGCTATAATTCATTAAGAGATTGAACTTTTTAGAAGCATTGTTAGCAACTGTTTCTCCTCCACTAGTGAGACTTATATAGTTGTTCCCATCATATACGTATAAACTCTTAATATCACAATCAGTACAGTACATCATTAAGCCTTCTACTCTGGGAGATATAGCTGCCATTTGCGTTTTGGTCATTCTTGGGATGAGTACCCCTTTTGTTGTGCTGCTTACTTCTAATACAGCAGATGCGTCTGGGTTTGTGGTACCAATACCTACCTGAGCCCAACTAATTGTACTCAGTAGCACAAACACAACAAAGCCTATTATTTTTTTCATTGTTTTCTTGTTTTTAATTCAACGTTTATAATCTATATCGTACTCCTAGAGTAACTCTATTATGGGAAACCATGTAATCACTTGATACACTTTTATAAGTGTTTTGAATTACAATGCCATAATTTGAATCTCGAAGCCAAAAAATAAAACCTCCTGTGAAGTTGATCGAAAAAGAACTCTCTGCATTCGGTATGGTATTTACGGCAGAGATAAAACTTGTTCCTATGGCCAAATAAGGTTCAGTTAGAGCATCGCTTTTAAATTTATATCCAACATCTGCGTTTACTGAAAAATAATCCATTGGGTTTTCCCATAGATCGAAAGGTCCATTCTTAAGAACGCTGAAAGTCACTCCAGCAGATACAAATAGGTTATTTTCAAAAGTTCGGGTAGCACCAACATTAAACCCTACATTTACATTATCCTTTAAAAGTGAGTATGTTGGTTCATCTTCACTTAACTTAGTAGCGCCAAAGTCTACATCTATGGTCCATGTATCTTTCTTGACTTTTTTACTATTTTGATGTTTACTTTTTTGTGCAGTTGTGTTACTTACCCAAGCCACAATCAGTATAATCGATATTAATTTCCTCATATTTTTATCTATTTTTTAATTATTAAATTCAATATTGTATTCTAAATTAAAACCCTTCACCTGGAGGATCCGATGGGCTTGCAGCCTGTGCCTTTTTCGGATGTAACAGAATATACGTTCCTAAGGCAGTGAGTGCTGCGTATTTTCCATATGATCCAATTTTAGATAAGGCTTCTTTACGCGTGATTTCCTCTTTTCTTTGTTTTGTTAATTTCATATTTCGAGTTTTAGTTACTCAATAATTATTTTCTTGTTATAAGTACCATTCTCTGACGCCACTCTAATCAGATAGACTCCTTTGGCTAAACCTCTAGGTAGCACGACGTCTTGCTGTTGTGAACTGGCGTGATACGATTTGGTCATAAGCATTTTTCCATTGACGGAATACATGGTTACAGACAAAGCAGTTAGATCTTCAAGCCCCGTGATTCTGATGTTCTCGTTACTTGTCTTGAAAATCCTCATATCATTGTGCAATGTTTCATCACCTACGCTCAAAGCACTTTGGGAAGTATGCAAGTAAAATCTTCCTACGCCTTGAAGTTCTTGAGAAAGTGTTATTTGATATGTTTCTTCGCTAATTTTAACAAAAACGTTTTCTTCAGTATCATGAAGGTATACGTCCGTACCACTAGGTAGATTTGTAGATGTAGCGCTAAATACCAATTCTGCATTTGCCGACGCTCGTACAGCCAGTGGTATAACTAAAGACTCATAGTCATTATCTGGCAAACACTGCAACATAAAATCAGTTCCTTGACTATCAGATATTAAATGAGTATCTAAAGAAAAGGTTGGCACTCCATCTTGATAGGTTCCAGCATCATAACCCACATCTAAACCGGCGGTCGTTCCTGAAATATATTTTATCTTAGTAGTACTATTCTGATTTCCATTGGAAAGGCTTACTACAATACTAGGGATTGAATTGGTTGTTCTATAAAAGTTCGCAGTTCCTGTCTGGTGTGATTGAATGGACGAAATAAAACTAAAAGATTCATTATTACTTTTTAACCTGACCATAAAAGCTTGACCAGGGTGGAAATGTGCAGCCCCAGTAGCGTTATTTATTAGCTTGTATCCTCCTTCTGGACCACCACCTCCATCCCAGTAGTATAAGGCGGCATGTTCACTGTCTAGAACACTTAGATTTGAAGCTAAAATATTATTAGAACCGTTAGCAGCATTATTTGCTGGTAAAAATGATGGATACGGATTTCCTACACAATACCAGAAGTGACCAGTGCCGGAGGTACTCAATGTTAAATTAACGTCGCTCACCTGAAGTCCTCCTTTGAAAGAGAAATCACCAGCTGAAGTTCTATTCATGCTATAACCTTGTCCGTTTATAAACGAGGTTAAGGTCTCTTGATTTTGTGCACTGGGTGACGTATTATGATACGTCCATCTGGTACCTGCATCATTTGTATTCTTGTAGTAAGACACAGCGTAATTCCCATTACCACTGTTAAAGTTGACACCATTATCACCATCAGCAACAAACGTCGGAATATTTTGTGATGTTACCGGAGCCGAAACTAAATGCCAAGCTGTATTACTTATGTTCCGAACATAAGTAATGTCTCCTGTTGATGTCCCTGACACGAGCAATGAAGCACTACTTGTCGCATCCGACTTCACAGTCAGACTACCACTGGCGTCTATTGACAAATTATTTTTTACATACAACGCATCTCCCGCCGTCACACTAACAATCCCCCCTGAACCGACATGCAATTCTTGAGCGATACTAACGTTAGCCAAAAAATAGAATAATAGTAATGGGATATGCATCCTAAAGTATCCTCCCCTCATAATTTAAAATTTTAAAGTTATTACGGTAGCAAATCTATATCTTAATGAAATACCTAACCCTCTCTATTTAGACTTTTTAAGCCTTATTTCAGACATAAAAGTTTTAGAAGAAAAAAAAGTCAATTTGATCCGGTTTTATAAAAATCAAGGATATTTTTTTATATATTTGGCCATTTACCACCCCCTAATTTTTTGATTTAATTGCGTGTCATTTTTCTTCTATAACAATGAAGGTTGTTATACGCAATAAGTTTAAGTTGAAATTTCTTTTAATTAAAATTTAATGTATAAAACTTTAAGCATTTTCATGGCTCTGTTTTTGATAATCAGTTGTTTCAATTCCATCAACGCCCAAAGAAGTACAAAAGAAAATGATAGCCTAATACCTTATTACAGGAAGCTTGATATAATTGGTAAAAAAGCAGAAAGTTTTCACTTTTTGACCGGTACTAAAGATAGTATAGACCAGTATTTTGAAAAAGGAAGAACTATTAGAAAGTCAATTCCTAAAAATGATTCTATCGATTTACGATTTTTTCATTCTTTTACCAAAGCTTATCGATATTATCCTAAGGAGTTCAACATGTACTTGGATAGTGTTAAAAGATTGGCTGATAAAAGGAAGAGTGGATATTATTTATACTCTTATTATATTTTTAAGGCCACAAATGAGAAGAATAACGGGAACTACAATAAGGCACTCAAATATAATTTAACAGCTCTAAAAGATTCCACTCTTTTAAAGAACAAATATTATTCGGCTATTTTATATTTTAATGTTGCTGGGCTTTATAAAAAATTACAAAGACATTCTTTATCTAAACAGATGTCAGATTTAGCCGTTAACTCTTTCGATACAACTACTAATTTTGGTAAAAAATATGCTTATAAATTTTATCTCTACAAATTGAGGGGACTAGAGTATTCAACCATCAATGAAGCTGAAGAGTTTTTCAAACAAGCGATTCCCGTCTTTGAAAATTCCAAAAAGAAATCTTTAATCACTTACACCCATGTTAAGCTGGGAAACATGTATTTAAGAAGGAAGATGTATAAAAATGCGTTGGATCTATTCACTAAAGCTTATGATATGAACCCTAAAAACACAAAAAATTATGTGGACTTTAGGTTTGCTCAATACTATGTTCTTGAAAAAAACTTTACCAAGGCTAAAGAGCATTTTGAGAGATTTAGCGGGTTCTATGACGATTTCAGGGATGTTTCTAGCTATAACGACGATTTTACAGATATCAATCTCTTGGGAAAAACAATATATTCTAATACTGGCGACTTTGAAAAAGCACTATATTTTTCTGAAAAACACGTTGAGAATGTTCTTAAAATTTTAAAGCAAAAAGAAGAGGGGTTAGTAGAAGAGTTTGGCGCAATGTTTGAGACCGAAGAAAAAGAAAAAACAATTATTCAACAAGAATTGCAATTAGAGAGAGAGGAAAGTAAATTCTACTTACTAACTTTTGGTACGACTACTCTACTACTGACATTTGTATTCTTGTTTTTTTGGTTCAAAAGAGATAAAGAAAGGAAAGTAATAGTTTTGAAACATGAACTTGAAATTCAAAATCAAAAAGCGTTAATTTTTGAAGATGTTTTTCATGAAATAAGAACTCCGTTGACCATAATTGGGGGATATTTAGATTTAGTAAACAAATCCCTTCTTAAACCAGCATTGATAAAAAAGTATAGCAACCTTGCTCTTAAAAACTGCCAGAGAATAATTAATGATGCCAATAATTTCTTGCTCTTAGTGACATCCCCAGAGAAAAATACGGCATTAACAGAGAACCTAGTTGAGAAACAAAAATTAATCTCTTTTATAAACAAGTTTTTGTCATATCATGGAGAAAATATGAAACTAAAGAATATAAATTTAAGATTCAATACTAACATACATGAAAACTTGATACTTGAATTGGATTATGAAAAATTAGAGACAATACTTAATAACTTGATCATGAATGCCATTAAATATAGTCCTGATAATACCGATATTAGCTTTTCAGCTTTAATTAGAGAAGGAAAACTTTATTTTAGCATATTAGATCAGGGTCCCGGAATTCCTTCGGAAGAATTAGATTTCGTTTTTGAACGCTACTATCGCGCTTCCAACATGAATGTTACAAGTGGTATTGGAATAGGACTTTCTATCGTGAAAAATTATGTGGATCTCTTAAAAGGTAATATTCAAGTTAGAAGTGAATCAAATTTGGGCTGTGAGTTTAGCTTTTCAATTCCTTTTCCTAAGGTGAATATCGCCGAATTTGTAAGTGAAAACCCTAAATCTTCTCCCATCATTCTATCCGAAGATGTTCCAACTGAAGATAATACAAATAGCAAGCTTTCTAATATATTGATTGTTGAAGATAACTTCGAAATGACGCAATATTTAAAAGAGCTGCTTAGTCCAATTTTCAATATTGATATCTCTTTGTCGGTAGAATCGGCAATTAATAAATTAAAGCAAAAGGAGTTTGAGTTAATTATATCGGATTTGAGAATGCCCAAATTAGATGGATTAATGTTTAAAGAAATTCTAAACGACAACGAGGAATTCAAAGACATTCCTTTTATGCTAATAACCGCGAGTACGCTTACCATTTATAAAGATCAAGGATTAACTCTCGGAATCAATGATTATTTGGTAAAACCCTTTTGTAATACTGAATTGATCACTAGAATCAAAGTTTTACTTTCAAACAAAGAAGCACAACTTAAAGCAATTATTAATTTTGTCGCAAACAACAAAGAAAGCCTAGATGAAAAGACTCAAGATGATCTGATTTTTGAAATAAACAAATTAGTATTAAAACATTTAAAGGATGAGGACTTCACTGTTGAAAAACTTGCTGAAAAAATGAACTATAGCCAGCGTCAATTAACGAGAATTATTAAAAAACAAACAGGGTTAAGCCCTATAAAATTAATATTAGAAATTAGATTACTAAAGGCTTATGATCTAATAGTTACTAAAAAATCGGTTAGAGTAAACGATGTCATGTATGAAGTCGGCATTTATAGTTCTTCCTATTTTAGCAAGTGCTTTTATGAGCGTTTTGGAATTAAGCCTAGAGATTTGATTAAAAAATAAGTAATTAACCTTGTCTTGATTGAAAAAGTCTTAGACAAAAAGGTTTCGGTGGTTTAAAACCCTTTTCATCTTATTTAAGTTTTATACGTTACACAAAGTGAATTATTCAAATTGCTTTTAAAGCTATCTTGAAAATAATAAAAGATTAAAGACATGAGGTTGTCATCAATAATTCTTTGAATTCAATATTTTAAGCAGTAAGAAGTAAAAATTCAAAATATAGAGACGCTCAAATCTTTTTCTCATTTATTACAAAAGAAAATATGGGCTGTTATAACGTTAATATTTGAACTATATGAACATTAAGAATAAAAATCAGAAGATTGACAATACTTTTTGTTATAAAGCTGTACCAAATAAATTCAACTCGCTACTAAAAGTTACAATGTTTTATGTTCAAAGTCTCATACATATTCATGCAATGGTTACAACACTTAAAAGTAACGGAGTAGATAGTAATGACCTGATTTAAAGATTAATTTTAGCCTCAATAGTGTTTTTTCACATTATAAGTACTAGTTGCTTAAAGTAATTTAGAAATGAATCTTTTCAAATTTGATAAGCCAAGTTTATTGATTCGCTCTTATAAAATAAGTAATTCTTCATATTGAATGAACAAACTCCCACTTTGAAAAATCCAACTATCAAATAGATGTTTAGACCAGAATAGAACTTTAATCAAACATCAACTATACTCCATTCAATAAACAAATAAGGATTTAAACGGTTTTAATTTCTGAAATTAAGACTCAATTTAAAAAGAGAACTGTTGCAAAAGATATACATTGGGGTCTTTAAGATAAGTTTTTAGTTAGTTAATATATAAGAGAAAAACCATTTTATCTTGAAAATTAAAATTCAAGAACCTATTTTGAATCATATTAGTATAATAACTAACTATAGACGAATATAAAACCAGAAAAATATTTAATTTAAAAAACAAAACAATGAAAAGTATTCAATCGATTTTAGTAACAATGTTTTTGACATTATCAATGTCTATAAGCAGTTATTCACAAGAGAAACAAACAAAACAGTACGAAGTAAAAGTAATCACGAGCGTAGAATCCATCATTCCCAGTGGGATGGGAAGATCTCGTTTAATATCCGCAAGTGAGGCCAGAGATTATAAAAATTTTACTTCCAAAAGAACTGAGAGCAATGGAAGAAATAAGTCAAAAAGAAGTAAAATTCGGGTAAAGAAATTTGAAGAAACTAAGTTATTAAACTTCTACAATATAGCTGGAATTAGATTTCAGAACATCGCCGCAAATGATGCTATTATATCTTCCAAATTGACCGATATGATTTCCAAAGGTTGGGAACTAGTTTTTGTAACCAGTGCAGTGGAAAGTGATGCCGGGGAAGAGGATGGTAATGGAATTTTTATCACTAGATACATCTTCAAAAGAAAGTTATAACATATAACAAAATTAAAAAAACAAGCGTTTGAAGTATTTATTCCTTAAACTTGAGAGATCAGAAAAAACAGCCCTTTTTAAGAATGTCTTTTTACAGCGGTACATTGTCCATATTGAGACGTTTTAAGTCGGTTGATTGCCGTTACTTTGTTTTATGAGAACGAATTGTCCAAAATGTAATTCTTCTACTCTTGTACGAATTAAAAGAAAAGGTGTATTAGAAAGAATTAAAATTCGAAAAAAGTGGAAATGTATGTTCTGTTATCAACAATATGTTAAAATCAGAACATTAAAGTCTATAAAGGAAATTTCATAGTGTCTTTAAGTAGCAGGATAGTCAACTTTAATGCATTTAGTCCCTCCCTTATAAGGTAAATGCGAAAGCACTATGAACTAAGCACAAGGGAAGCCAGAGTTAGTTATTCTTTTCATAAATATAAACTCTTTGGTTAATACTTTTTCCGTGGGGGGTTCAGTAGAATTTCCCTTGTGCGTTTTTGTTAATAATGAAGAAGGAAATTGGTTGTGCTCTCCAAAAAGCAACACTGAATACACGGTGTTGCTTTTTTTAGTAAATATTATTCGCTTTAAAAATGAAAGCATCGCAAACAACTATTGCTTATATGTTTTAAAGAGGAAAGAACCTCTTATTTTCGAAATTAACGCCCAATAGATTTTGCAAGTTTGTCTTATAGTGCAGATGCAAATGTCTTTATTGAGTTGAATTTTGACTATTCAGAGCTCAATTCTTTTTTACTACTTATTTAGTTTGCGAAATTATTTAACCGTTTAAATTATTAGATATAATTAATTGAACAAAATTATATATACATTATTATGAAAATTAAATTACACTTTGCTGTTGCTGCTTTCCTCTTTGTCGGAATTGTCGTTAACGCTCAAGACAAGTACTGGAAGAAAAGTAAGTTGAGTGCTACTAGTAAAGTAGCAGCTTTGAAAAACCTAAAGCATGATAGATACCATGTTTTTACATTAGATTTAAATGCATTTAAAGTACAACTTTCGAATGCCCCGATGAGATCTGGAACAACAACAAGATCAATGCCCGTTGTAAGTTTTCCAAATCAAAAAGGGAAATTAGAGCGTTTTAGAATTGTAGAGGCACCTGTGCTATCTCCTGAAATGGCGTTAAAACATCCAAATATTAAAACCTATTTAGGATTTGGTATGGATAGCCCCGGAGCGAGAGTTCGTTTCAGTATTACTCCTCAAGGGTTACAAACGATGACTTCGTATCTAGATAAACCAAATGTGTTTACGGTGCCTGTAGAAAAGGGTGACACGGGAGAGTATATTACCTTATGATAGAGGAGTGCGTGTAGAATCTGTTAAGGATTTTGAATGTTTAACTGAAGGTGGTGATGTACCGGTAAAGGACTTGGACCTTCCATCTGATGATAGAGCAAATGATCAGACATTAAGAACCTTTCGAATAGCCATCTCTACCAATGGAGAGTATACAAACTATTGGGATGATGGTAATGCAGGTAATGGAGGTGCGCAAGATGATGCCTTGGCTCAAGTAGTATCTACTCTTAACAGAAATAATGAGGTGTTTGAAGTAGATATGGCTATCACGTTTCAGTTGGTAACTGGAACAGAACTCATATATGCGGATGCTGCAACCGATCCTTATACTGAGAACTTTAATAGCGAACTACAATCTACTTTAACGAGCGTTGTAGGGGAGGCAAACTATGATATTGGCCACTTATTTGTCTATGCAAATTTCACAAACGGTGATGCCGGGTGTATTGGTTGTGTTTGTGAAAACGGACAAAAAGGAAGCGGGTATTCTCAGCACCCTTTTACAGATAATGATGGAGGACCATACATGTCGGATTTCTTTGATATAGATTACGTACCGCACGAAATAGGTCACCAGATGGGGGCAAATCATACGTACTCTCAAATTAATGAAGGAGCAGGAGTAAGGTAATGATGAAAGAAATTTAGGCATTAATTTTTGGAAAGAAGGAGGAATCGGCGGTGCTCCTAGAGCTAAGTTAGGCCTTAAATTAGAATACGTTTGGGCTGAAAATGTGCAGGCTTTAAGAAAAGTTCATTTTAATAATGTTAATTTTACTGATGGCTGGACTTATATAGTAGAAGGCGTATGCACTACTTATTGTAGAGATCTTATAATGTACGGCAACAATGAGGATCCTCATTCTGCATGGCAAAAACTTACAAAAAGCCCTGCTTTTGATTATCTTCGCTTACCTTCACTAGGTAATAGTATGTGGAATTCTTGGTCAAAACATGTAAAAAGTCCTTTTTAAAAAAATGCAAAAAATAATAATATTAATATTGTTTAGTTTAGTTATTCTATCTTGCGGAAAAAAACCTCAATTAAGTAGTAACTTTTTTTTCAATAACGGCAAAGCTTATACAAATCTGCTTTGTAGTGATTCCAAAAACCGGACAACATGGGTTTATAATATAGATTCAACAAGAGTTATTTACCCATGTTATATTGGAGATTTAGAGACCGTGTTTAATATAGCGATTAATAAAAACCCTATTGACATTAATGAAAGGATGTATTTTAAGACCGTGAAATTATCTCCATGGTCTTTAACTTATGATAATAAAACCATAATAGCTGTAAGAAAAGACCTTAAAAAAAGAAGTAAATCTTTAGTAAAAATTGATATTAGGAGCAAAGAAATCACGCCCCTTCTTGATCTTTCCTACGATGGGAGTTATTCATTTTCAGAACACCCGTTATCTGAAAATGGAGTTATTACATTTAAATCTGGATTGAAAAATGTTTCTTTGTATAACTTAAAGACTAAAAAACATGAGCAAAATATATTTCAATCTTTTAGTAATCCTATTATCTCAAAAAATGGAGAAAAAATCTTGTATGTTACAAATGAAACTATTTATTTGTATAACATAGATAAAGAAACTAGTGAAATTGTTTACAGCACAAAAGAAGATAGTTCTAATTCAGTTTTTAAAGCTTTTTTTGGGGAAAATGACAATATAGTCGTAGCTAAGATAATTAAAAATTCAGGGATTAAGGTTTTGGAAAGATCTGAGAGTTTGATAATTAGTAATGGAAAAGTTATAAAAAAAGGGCAATTGAATTTTAAAAAAGGATATAGGTACTATTAAATATCCACTTTAAAAACGTTATATTAGTATGTCTTATGTACCTTAATATTATGGCAAAAAACACTCAAAATGAGTGTTTTTTAGATCTATAGCAACCCTTCTTCTGAGAATGCGCTAAAGTATTCACTGGTGAGAATCAAATGATCCAATAAACTAACAGAGAAAAGATCACATGCTTTTTTAACTTTATTTGTTAGTTCAATATCCTGTTTTGAAGCTTTGAGGTTCCCACTAGGGTGGTTATGACAAAGTAAAATGGCACTGGCGTTCATTTTTACGACAAGTTGAAAGATCTCTTTTACATTGACCACCACTACTTTGGTATCTCCTTTACCAATTTCTGAATAACCAAGTAGTCTATTAGATTGATTTAAGAGTAGTACCCAAAAGAACTCTTTATGATCGATAGTATCTTTATCAATAATTTCCATAAGTATCTCATAGGCATCAAATTGAGATTTAATATGTGGCATTGAGTCAAAGAGCGGTCTTTTATATACAATACCCACCTCGTGCATTTTGTTTTGTGCTTGTTTTCGTGTCATGATGTATTTTTTAATGTTATCTGACACTGAGTATGAACGCATTTTTAAACTCAGGATAATACCGCACTAAATGCTAAATGCTGTTCGTAGTTACTGCAGTAAAAGGTTTGCTAGGCTTTCCATCTATTATCATTTTAAGGATGATATGAAACTGAGGAAGCGATACAAAATCACTGAATGTAAAAGGGTGTAGGTATTTATGCATCTCCTGTGTTAAATAATGCGCATCTTTAGCTGAAGTTCTAAAACAAATGATATTTCCAATATTTGCAAAGAGGCTGTCTGTAAGTCTTACATCAAGTTGAGAGAGATGCTGAAAAGCCAAACAAACGCACACGTTCATTTTTCTAAGCTCTTCAAGCATGCTATATACTGATGCATTATTAGCGTATACATGTGCCTCATCAATATAAACTGTAAAGGGAAGCCGTGATGTTATATCCGTGTCAATTCTACTTAATCCCGCTGAGGTTAATGATGAAAGGAACAGTGAGCCTATAAGTCTGGCAGTATCACCCCCAATTGTTCCTTTAGAAACGTTAATCAGCAATATTTTGTTTTGATCCATGATTCTTCTAAGCGATATGGAGTCTTTATTATCAACCAAAAGCTTTTTAATGATCTGGTGCGATAAAAAGCCTCCAATTTTATTGTAAATGGGTACAAAATCAAACTTAGGGTTGTACTGCTTAAACTCATGGTCAAAGAAAGTTTTCACCTCTTTATTCTCAATGTTTTTTATGCATTCTTTTCGAAACTCTTTTTCTCTCAGTATTTTTAGAATATCCGAAAAGTTCATTTGCTGCGGTTGATCTAAAAGAGCAAGTAGGCAGTTCCTCAAAATATGACTGAGTTTTGGCCCCCATGATCGAGCATCGTTGAGGCTTTCAAAAATGCCCAATAGGGAACTTGCTACTAAACTTCGCTTTTCAAATGAAACCTTTTTTAGTGGATTATATCCAACTTCTAAATTCGAATCACAAAGATTTACATATACAATATCTTTCTTTTTCGATTCTGGTATGAGCCTGTATACAGATTCAATCAAATCTCCATGAGGATCTATCAAACAGAAACCTTGATTTATGTCAATATCACCTTTCATAAAATTGAGTAACACCGTACTCTTCCCTGAACCTGTTTTTCCAATAACGGCCATGTGGTACTGCATATCCTCACTCCGTATTCCGAAGCGTTTATTTTCATTTCTCCAATTGGTTTTTGCAAAATATTTGATAGTTGAATTTTGATCAGGCATTCAGACAACATATCAAGAAGGGAAGTTGTAGGATAATACCGCAGGGTTGTCAGGAACTGTATAAACTCTTCAATGTTTTATAAGGTTTGTTATTTACCAAGCTCAATAATGAATATATCTATTCCTTTTTCAGTATGTTTTTGGTAAGCATACTTCTTAAAATCCTTCTCTCCCATATTCAAATCTTTGAGTATATGTTTTTTTAAAGTGATCCATTGTGTATTCCCGTTTTTATGACTTCGGATTTTATAATTATCATCCTCTTTATCAGTAAAAGTAAAAGCAAGTTTTCTGTTTTTTTTATCGATAAAAAGATTGACAAATTTTTGAGAACGTATGTCATGTTTTTTCACAAAACCTAATAGGAAATTAATCCTCTTTACATTAATAGAAATCTTATCACTAAACATAGGTGATGATTCATCTTTTATAAAATCTTCTAGGGCATTCATATGATCATTATATCAAAAAAATAAAATTATCAAAAGATTCTTCGATTTAACGAAGTATTTAATTGATGAATCTTGATATAACATCCATATAGGATATCAAGAAGGGAGGTTGTAAGATAATCCCGTAGGGTTGTTATAATTGTGGTTGAGAGGGTGTTTAACGACCTGTGAGCGTAAATGTTTCGCGCTAGCAGAAAGATAAACAGTAGTTGTTTTAATATCACTATGACCAAGCATTTTCGACAAGCTATAAATATCACAACCACCTTCTAGCATTAAGGTTGCAAACGTGTGTCGTAGAGCATGAAGTGTAAAGTGAACAGGAGAAATCCTTTTTAGGTGCTTAACAAAATGCTTCAATCCGTGTTCGGTAAACCCTTTATTTGCTTTTGAAGAAACAAAGAACTCGGCACAGGTGTATAAATTCTTCTTTCGCAGATCTAAATACTTTTGAAGGATAAAGACTAGCGTGCAACTCAACGGAATAATACGATCTTTACTTCCTTTTCCATAGCTAACAAATAAGGTTTTGTTCTCAATATCTACATCTGTAAACTTGAGATTGAGTAATTCATTTCTTCGTAAACCAGTAAATATAAACGTCGCAAATATTGCATGGTTACGGTATCTCAAAAAAGGATTTGGGTATGGATAATTGTATACCATTTCAAGGAGCTTTTCGGCATCTTCTTTTGAGAGTGCTTTTGGAAGTGATTTAGGTATTCTTGGTTTCTCAATGTCTTCGGTAAAATCTTTCTCTATATGGCCTTTGGCAACACACCATCTGAAAAAGACATGTAAACTCATAAGGTAGGTATGGAAGGTTGCAGGCGACCAGTTTCGCTCTGCTCGACCATGAATAAAAAACGATAAGACTAAAGAGTGAGTAATTTCGGATAGTGAAGATATCTTGGTATAACGCAAAAAATACGATAGGTTTTCTTTGTATCGTTTAATACTAGCAGGTGAACGCCCTCGGATAAATTGATTGTAGTGTAAAAATTCAATTACTAGATTTTCAATGTGCATAGTGTTGGACAACACATCAATTTTCTCTTTTGACCGCCTCACAACGACCACTGTCGTTCGTTGTGGTGTCATTGAAAGCTTCCCTAATTCGTCTATCTTGTTATGACGTAAGGGTTTTAGTGGACCCGACAGGACTCGAACCTGCCACCTCCTCAGTGCAAGGTCTGAACCCGTGTTTTTTTAGGTATCAAATTTGCATTTGACCCTTATTTTACATGGGTTATTTAGGATTGTGGGTAATTGCGGCGACCCTGAAGTCGACGACCCCATCCCTGCACTATTTCTTGGTCAAAAGAAAAGAAATCAATGCGCCGATAGGTTAAATTATTGACGATTAATCGACATAGATATCGTAACATATTTCTTCCATAATACAAAATGGGTTATTGATAAGATAGTACCGCCTAAGATACTTAGCAAAGGTTATATCTTATATTACCTTAGTTCTGAGTGAAATATTATTATCTTTATTTTGAATGAAAAAGTAATAAAAGTTCTTTATATCTAGATAGAAGAGCTTATAAATAGTTTTAGGCTTAATTAAAAACGATTCTAATGAAAGGATTAGCATTAATAGTTGGTAATGCAAACTATGAAAAATCTGAAAATAATTTAAAGAACCCAATTAATGACGCCAGAGATTTTGCTGATGTTTTGAGTAGGCTCGGCTATATAGTAAAATGTGTTACAGATATCAATCAACAAGATTTAGATGCAGAGATTGATGATTTTTCAAAAGTTGATTTTCCTATTGGGTTTGAAATTTCTAAAAATGACTAAGCTTAACAAGGTTTATAAAATATTACTGTTAAAGATTTTTATTTAATAAGTTAAAACGATGAAGAAACTAGTTACTAAAAGACAAATCGAAATTCTTCAACTTATGGCTGAAGGTTATAAGGAGGCAGATATTGCAAAAAAATTAGATATTGCTCATGTAACTTTGAGAAGACATAAATCTTTACTTTATAAGAAACTTGGTATTAATAATTCAGTATCGGCGGTTATAACTGCAATTGATTTAGGATTAATTAAATGGGAATTAGCAACAAAGTATAGAATAGAGAGAAACATTGAATTTAAACCTGAATACATACATTCTGGAATAACTATTTTGAATTATTTTTCTACAGTTCTTCAACAGAAAAACCCTAACTCTAAGTCAATTGTTAGAATTGAACAAGAGGGGTTGAATGTGAGGCTTTTAATAATTCCAGAAAAAGGGGATCAAGTTCAGGTAATAGAAAAAACATTAGAAGAATATGGGCTTGTGATTTCTGGAAAAATGAAAGTGACTGATTTTTTAACTGACAAAATGCAAATATTGGGGTTAGAAAATAAGCTGGAAATATCTAAGCTTGAATTACGATTTGCTCACAAACAATTAGAGTATGAAAGACAAAATCACCGAGATAGAATTGCGAATATTGAAAATGAAGTAAATTGGCTACGTGGACAAATTGGTAATACACTCTCGGATATGAAGCAAATCACAATTAGAGCTAATAATTATTTGAGCGATAGTATAAAGCAGAACTTCCCTTCAAGGGATAAAGCATTATTAAAATCACTTGATCTAATAGAGAAGTTTCTAATAACAAAAGAAAATGAAAAGAGTAGGGAAGACATAATTCAGGCATTACAAAGTGTTAAAAAGAAAAATCCAGCAATACTGAAATTTATTCAAGAGTTCACACAAAAGACAATTAGTTCTGCCTCTGGAAGGTTGCTTTATGATGCGATTAATTCAATAATATAGATAGAAACAAAAAATACACTACCGTACGAAATGTATTTAATTGTTTGGTTTTTGCATATTTATAAAAATATTAATACCTCCTAACTTCACTAGTGTCTTTAAGGCTATCTATTCGTTTTTTTTTGCTAAATTAGTCACATTAACTAATGTGGGTTGTATTATAAATCCTTTTAGTCCTTGAAGAAAAGGTTAACTGCACAATTAATTTCTTCTAACACAAATAAATGCAACAGGAAAAAGAGAATAGAACTAATTTGATATTTATTGGAGGAATCCATGGTGTTGGAAAAAGTTCAATTTGCCAGAGGGTTTGCAATGATACTAATATTATACACTTAGTCGCGAGTGATTTATTAAGGTGGGGAGAAATAAACGACACTGATAACAAAAAAGTAGAAGATATCTCATTTACTCAAGATAGATTAATTACTGGTTTAAAGAGGGCAATTGAAAAAAATAAACTTTATTTGTTGGATGGTCACTTTTGTCTATTTAATTCGAAAGGTGAAATAGAAAGAATTCCTGAAGAAACATTCGAAAAAATTAACCCAAGAATTATCGCTATTGCGACAACCTCTGTTAGTAAAATAAAAATGCGGTTAGAAAAGAGAGATGGAATAACTTATGATTTAGACACGCTAAATGAGATGCAAATAGCTGAGATGAAGTATGCAAAAAAAATAGCCTTAAAATTTAAAATACCTTTTTTTGAAATAAAAAACGGCAAAATTAGTAATCTTACTAAAACAATATCAGAACTTAATTAAATGAATAATTCATTCTTTCTACGTTCAAAATCTTCCAAAATTGAAATTGAAAAATTTCAAATTTGTACATGGGAATTTAATAACAATAATTCTTTAATTGAATTTGGAATAGAAATCAAGTCTAAGGGGATATCAAATCTTAAAGAGTTAATATTAGACTTATATATTCCTTGGCTAGAAAGAGGAATCAGTACAACAGATTTTTATGACAAACTACGAAGTTCAGATAATAGTAGGTTTATATTTAATGATTCTGTCTCTAATACTACTCCACTTGATGATGGCCAGTCTATTCAAGGTGTAATCCATAAATTTAGCGAGAAAAATGAATTATGCATTCTACCTGTTGAATTAGAAAATAAGTATAATGAAAAGAAACTCCAACTTAAAATAGACCTTGAAGAATATGGTAAGAAAGCTGTAGGTACAAACGCTTATATTAGGGTAGCTGTAGAGCCAACCACAGGAAGCATTTCAACAAGCAAAAAAGGAATTGGAAAATCAACAATTATTTATGATGTAAAGTTAAATGAAAGTAGAAATATTCCTTCTAACTTAATCCAAGAATTTAAAAAGACTTCTGCTTGTAAAGTAGATGCTTGTTTTTGTTTTCATATTATTCCAAACCGTTATAGTATAACTTTTTTAGAGCCTGAACACCTTAAGACTGTTAGAACACTAGAATTTGAGCCTTTTAAGAATTATTTAAATGATTCAAGATTAAAAAAAGATGAATTAATGGTTGTTTTTAGTAAAAAGAAAAATCATAATAGCTATTCTTTTTTTTCAATTTATACTCAAGAACGAATTGGAACTAGTCAATTCGCCTTAGCGGTGTTAATTAATATAATTTGTGCTTTTCTATTTGCCTTACCTGTTATTAGAGAAAAAATACCTGACAATATCACTAAAAGAGAAATTATTCAGAAAATACCAATTGAATTTCTCATAGCTTTGTTACTTGCTTTAGCAATGTTGTTTTATTTTTTCACGCCATCAATTATTCAACTCTACAAAAAAACAAAAACATCTGTTGTTTCAATTTTCAAGAAAAAGAAAAGATGAGAGCATTATTAGATACAAATATTATTATTCACCGTGAAACAAGTAGAATATTAAACCAGAATATTGGTATGCTCTTTCAATGGCTTGATAAGATGCAATACATTAAAAATGTGCACCCAATTACAATTGAAGAGCTCAAACGACATACAGATAATGAAGTAGTAAGAACAATTGGGATTAAACTTGATAGTTATCAAGTTTTGAAGACCGTTGCTCCTCTACACGAAAATGTTGGGAAAACGAGTAATGAAATAGATACTACAGGCAATGATAAAAATGACACATTGTTACTCAATGAGGTATATTGTTCACGCGTAGATTTGCTAATAACGGAGGATAAAAAAATACATCAAAAAGCTAAAATATTAGGAATCGAAGATAAAGTATTTCGGATTGATTCTTTTATTGAAAAAGCAATAGTAGAAAACCCATCGCTTGTTGATTACCAGACTCTCTCTGTAAAAAAAGAATATTTTGGAAACATTGATATAAATGATCCTTTTTTTGACAGCTTCAGAGAAGACTATAAAGGTTTTAATAATTGGTTTAATAGAAAAGCTGAAGAAACATCTTACATCTGTTCCTATGAAGGAGCTATAAATGCTTTTCTGTTTATTAAGCCAGAAGATGAAACTGAAAATTATTCAGATATTACTCCCTCTTTGCCTCCTAAGAATAGATTAAAAATAGGAACATTTAAGGTTACTGCAAATGGGTTTAAACTTGGAGAACGTTTTTTGAAAATTATTTTTGATAATGCTTTTAAACAAAAAGCTGAAGAAATTTATGTTACAATTTTTGATAATAGAGAAGAACAGGCAAGATTAATTTTTTTACTAGAAGAATGGGGATTCAACTACTATGGAATAAAATCTTCTAAAAATGGAGAAGAAAAAGTTTATGTTAAATCTTTTAAAAGAGGAGAAGAAATAAACCTTTCATTTCCAAAATTAACTTACCCTTTTATTTCAAAAGAGAGTAATGTTTTTATTGTACCCATATATCAAGCTTATCATACTGAGCTTTTTCCTGATTCAATTTTAAGAACAGAATCTCCTTTAGATTTTGTGGAAAACAAACCACATCGAAATGCTTTAAGTAAAATATACATTTCTCGTTCTTATGAGCGAAATTTGGAGAGTAGTGATCGTATTGTTTTTTATAGAACAGGAGACCCTGGTAATGCAATTCATACAGGTGTTGCTACTACTGTGGGGATTGTCGAATCTGTCATTACTGATATTAAAGATGAAGAAACTTTTTTATCCCTTTGTAAAAAGAGGAGTGTTTTTTCAGTCGAAGAATTAAAAAAACATTGGAATTACAATCCAAAAAACAGACCCTTTATTGTTAATTTTTTATATGCCTTTTCTTACCCTAGAAGGGCTAATTTAAAGTGGTTAAATGAAAATGGTGTAATCCCAAATATTCTTGATATGCCTAGAGGTTTTCGTAGAATAACCCAAAAAGATTTTATAAATATTGCAAATTATTCATTTAATATATGAGAGTATTACTATCAATAAAACCAGAATATGCAAACAAAATTTTCTCAGGAGAAAAAAAGTTTGAATTTAGAAAACGAGCATTTAGAAAAATTGAAGTACATACAGTGGTTGTGTATTCAACAATGCCAATAGGAAAAATAATAGGTGAGTTCTCTATCAAACAAATTCATCAAGATTCTCCCGAATCCATCTGGAGTAAGACCAAAAGATATTCAGGAATAGATGAAGGTTTTTTTAATGAGTATTATGATGGGCGTGATCTAGCTGTTGCTATAGAGGTAGACAAACCTTTTTTATATAAAGAACCTATTAACCCTAAAGAAGAGTATCAAAACTTTACGGCACCTCAATCTTTTATGTATTTGTAAATTAGTTTATCTAAAAAATGGAATATTTAATAGATTTGAGATTTGACGATAAAAGCTATAGAGCCATAATACACTTTGTAGCTACATTTATTGTTCAAAATGAAAAAGATGCAATAGAGTTTAAAGATGAACTATTAGCCGGTTTTAAGCGAAGAGGAATTATTATTCTTAATATTAACTGTTATAGAATTGATAATAACCAAATATTAAGAAATAGGGCATATGAATATTGTCAATTTAGTAAAGAACAAGCTACAGCTTCAATTGAAGTAGAGCAATTTATTTTAAGTAATCCAGACCAAACAAAGTCATTATCTAATAATTTAATTGAGAAATTCTATAATGGAGAAAATTCTACGGCTAATATTGGAAAGAAATATAATATCCCAGTTCGGGTTTTAGATAAAGAAACCCGTAACCCAATTTCGGATGAATTATATTATTTTACAATTGAACACTTGATGCCAAACTAATATAAATTCCTTCATGGAAGAATTTTTAATCACAAATTTTGATTTACTATATTGAAATCTTCACGCGTTAGACTTCATAAATAGCATAAAATGTTCTTATTAATATGAAAACCTAATTATTTGATTGGAAACGTAAGGCATATAATTGTAATTGAGAGTCTCGAAAAAAGAGATGGAATTATTTTTACTGGAGAATCACTGTATAATGATGTGATTAAAAGGCGAATTGAACTTTACAAAAAAGATTTCAAACATAAATTACATCAGGTAAATACCAAAGTACAGTTTGTCGAATTGTTAACTTTTTATCAAGTAAACTCGGGTTACATGAGTGGCGGAATAGTTTTCCATTTAGAAATCCACGGAGACAAAGATTTTAAAGGTCTTATATTATCCAATGGAGAATTAATTGAATGGAAGGAAATTGTTGATTTAGTACGACCAATAAACATTACAGCTTGTAATAAATTATTTATTACCATGGGAGTCTGCAACGGTCGATTTCTTTATAAAGGTGTAGATCCATATAAAAGATCGCCTTATTCAGGATATATTTCGGCTAGCACTACTGTTGATTCAGAAGAGATATATGTTAATTTTAGTAAACTTTATGAAGCTTTAATTGAAAATGGAAATATAGTTCATGCTTATCTTGAAATGGAAAAGATGAAAACTAATTTTTATTATAAAGATTCAGAACGAACATTCGATGAAGCTTTTAACACAAGTTTAGATGAATTAACCAAAAATATTGAATTTAAAAACTCAATACTGAAAGATGCTCTAAAAGAAACTAAAAGAGAAACAGGAGCTGAATTAAGTGAAATTGAATCTGAGATGATATTCAAAAAAGTTATGGTCGACCTTTATGACGAACAAAAAAAAGCTTTTGCTTTACTGATTGTGAATAACTCTAATTACATAAACTCTGTCACCTAAGAATAAATACGGCATGCACCACACTCCCCAATCTAAAGTTAGGGTATATAAAGATATATCATGCTCCGCTTATGAGAGCAATAAGTCTTAAAATTTATTACTTAGTTATCGCTGACCTTATGAAAAGGTTTATTTAAGTTTATGTTCTTTTATTTGAATCCTCATTCTCCAAGCTACCTCCTAAAAAGGTACTCACAACTATGTTTGAACTAAAACCAGTTTGAAGTGCTAAAAAGATAAAAGATGATAAATTAATAGAATTACTGGCACTTAATATACTTCCATAAAGCAAAGGAGATGCTAGAATGCTTATCCATAAATCAATTGACTTAAATGATTTCTTGATCAATATTCCAATGTGAACGTCCTTAAGCCCTGCCTCTCTCTTTTTCATCAGCGCCCGAGTCCAAGTACCAAGAAATATACCAATCATAAGCATAATAAATCCCAACGTCATATTAATATATAGTCCCAACTTTGGAATAACTTCTATAGATTCATCTTGAGAATCAAAAAACTGAATATTAGGGTTTTGATTAGGGTATAACAGTATCCAAACCCCAATACCAGCAGCTAATGCCAAAAAGAAATATAAGTATTTCATAATTTTTAGTTTTTTTCTTTAAAACACCCTTTAATCAGAATTAGATAAGGTTTTTACAAACTCTTTAATTAATTCTTTTAACCATGCGCTATGTGGTTTTTCAGCAATAATAGATAATATCCTTGAAGCTCTAATTACAAACTCAGGGTGACTTCTTTGGTTTGTATATTCTATGAACTTTTCATTGTTATAATCAAAATGAAGCCCAACTCCGTGAGGGGTTTCACCTATTTTATTGTATATCTCTATATTTAATAAATCTACAATAATTGATGAAAACTGAAATGATATACTTTCTTCATTAAGAATTGAATTTACCAAAAAAATATCTGCTGAAGTTTCATTTTTATGATTTATTGAAGAATTTTCGACTAATGAGTTAAGATTAGTTTCATTAAAATGACTTGCGTTATGTTTAAGCGTCAAATGCCCTAATTCGTGCCCTAATACCCACAAAAGAATCATATCTCTTGCAAGAGAAATTCTATCTCCTAATAATGGATATTTTTTATAATCATCTTCTAATCCAGTCTTACTTATGAAAGTACTTATGAAATTACAATCACACACAATCACATTTGATTTTCCTAAATAGGCGCAATTGTTTCTTATTATCGCTATTGGCTTCAGATTTTTTAAAGTAGAATCTATGTCAACCATATAAATATTTATATTATTGCTATCAAACTCTTTGTTTATTGTTATTTTCTTCTCAATCTTTTCAATAGAATTTAATATTCGAAGTACATTGTCCGTATCAATATCTTTTAGAATTAATTTATTATTCTTAACGGCTTTTAAGACAATTTCAATTTTAGATTCCTTATTCCAAATTATTAGAAAAGACAATATCAAAAAGATTATACTCACTAAGAATACTTTTTTTTTCATTTCATTTTATACTAAATGATTTTGTTAAGAATAAAATTCCTGTTTCTAATTATTTCTGAATGTAAGGAGCTCTTATTCCTTTCAAAGGACTTTAAATAAAGATAACAATATTTTATCTAAAAGAGATTAAGTTCTATATGACATAAGGTTAGGGGTCATCGTAAAAAATCTTATCCCTAAGATTACTAGCAAAGCAAATGGTATTTTGACAGAAAGTAATGATCCCACAACTAAAGGGTGGGGAATCGATGCTTTCCATCTGTACTGTTTTCTTTTCGCTCCTATTCTACTAAGGTTTTTAAAATTGCTCCATCTTGTTACGACTCCTAACCTTAGGACTCCATCCCGTACTCATTTTTAAAGTAGATCAGTTACTCATAACCTCGTTTATTCCTATTGTAACTGAGAGTGTGATATAATCACCTTGTGACAACTCTGAATACAACAGTCTATCTTTTTATCGATGCTGCCAATAGTTGGGAGGTGCAAAAAGCAAAAGGAGCTTTTTTTGACTATCAAAAGATCGTTTCTATGATTAAAAATAAATTTAACGCGTCTAGAGTTGAAGTATTCTATTATACTGCTTATCCAAAGGATGGAACAAGAAGTTTCGATATCACAAAGAAGCATAATTTTTTTACTTTTCTTAAAAAAGCCCTAGGGTTCAATGTTCGTAAAAAAGAACTTAAGAGAATTAGAATTGTTGATCAAAATGGTGAATACATTAAGGAGAAAGGTGATATGGATGTTGAGATTACCATTGACGTAGTTCATCATCTAGAAAAATATGGTACTGCTATATTTTTTACAGGTGATTCAGATTTTTTAAGTTTAATTAACTATATCAGAAATAACGGAAAGAAAGTATTCATCTTTTCTTCTCGAAATAATGTCTCAAACGAGTTACGCAGTGGAGCAGATGGTTACTTTGACTGCCTAAATATTGAGGAAGATATTTGGGGGCATAAAATTAAGCATAGGAAGAAATAAAAACACCCTCCGCAAGGAGGATGTTTCTTGGATGTGAATCGCTTAAAGTTCTATGACGGAACTCAAAGGTACACTTACTATACACCTACATCAATTATATTGCAATATGAAACTTTCTTTTTCAAAAGAGATATCGACCTATAGCTTAAAAGGTTAGTTTTTGTAAATAAACTCTAGCATCTTCTGTATTTATTGAACGTAAGTACCGTTCAGTCATTCTTGAAGAAGTATGCCCCAGAAGCTTCATAATACTAGTAAGATCAGCTCCATTTTTGGCAAGTGCACAGGCAAAGGTATGCCGGAAGCGATGAAGGTGAAAGGGAACTCTTGACAATGCTCGATATCTTTTTACCCAATGCTTTAACCCATTTTTGGTCAGAGCATTATCTGATTTACTTGATACAAAAAGATACGGAGATACTCGTTTAAGTTTTTTAAGCTCTCTTAGATATTCTTTGAGATGGTAATGAAGTGTTGGATGTAGAGGAATCAATCTATCTGCTTTAGATTTTGAAGTGGTACGATTAACAAATAGTTGTTGCTCTTTAAAATCAATATCGTGTACTCGAAGTCCTAATAATTCACCCCTACGCACTCCTGTATAAAGTAAGGTGCTTACCATAGCGATGTCTCGTTTGTTTAAAAAACTATTATCAACGGTATGAATACTTATTGAAGCAATAATCTTTGACACTTCATCAACAGTTAAAGCCTTTTCGTCATCATAAACAGGTGTTGCTGGTCTTCTGATTGATTTAGAAAGATAACCGTCATTAATATATTTCTTCTCCTCTAGCCAACGGAAAAAGGCCATAAGCTTGTTGTAGTATGTACTTGTAGTAGAAGGTTTAATCCCTATTTTAGTCTTAGAACCAACTTTCCGTATCCTTGTTCCTAGGCGCTTAAAAAATTCTTGGATTAATTGAGGATGGAGATCTTCAATACTGTTTATTTCAGGAACAATTTTCTTAAAGGTAAGATACACCTCAGAATAACCTTTAATAGTGTGTTCACTTAGTCTTCTAATATGTTCTGCTTCTGAAAGATACAGTTTGAAAATAGTATCAAGTTCATTCTCTTTATTTAGTTGTGGTATTTCAAAAAAGCTAGACATAGGAAAAGATTACTCCAATACCAAACTCCAAGATAATACCGCTGTGTGTTCTAAAGAACAGCAGTATCATCTTTCCATTTGACCTAGGTGTGAAAAACAAAAAGTTTTAATAAGAAAAGAGATAAGGTCAAAAGTCAACGACTACAATCTTATACACCAACATACTTTAACTTCATTCCATAAGCTATTTATCCACACAATTAACACATAGCGGTAGTATCTCTGTATTTGTGTATTTCTATAATGCAAAAGACGTCAGTATAACCCTGACGTCCTTTACATTATGATACACAACAAGAAGAACGAATTAGCTAAGGTTAGAGCCAAAGCTAACATTCGTGTACAAGACTTAGCTTTTTTACTCAACATCAGTCCTGTCAAACTAGTACAAATGGAATCTGGTCAAAAGACTCCATCTTTATCTATCATTGCTACATACCACTTGCTCTTTGGTACTCCCTTTGAATCACTGTTTGCAAATCTTTATGCAGATATACATAGTTACATCAATCAGAGAAGTGCAAAACTTATTGAAGACCTCGAAAGTTCTCAATCACCAAAGAGCAAGCAAAGAGTACAAGCATTTTCAAAGATTGTCAAGTTATTAAACGCTGGTTCCTATGACGAACTTGACTAACCTTGAACCAACTAAAGTGCTGGTGATATATCCTTGTACTAGAGGGTTCAGCTATGTTGTTATGGAGAACCCATTAAAACTCATTGAATTTAATTTTATCTCTCCAAAGAAGTTTGATAAAGAAAAATTACTTAATGTCATCAAGAGGGTAATTCAGACTCATGAGCCCATCACATTGGTTTTAGAAGATTGTAACAGTAAGTATTGCCGAAAAGGGAAGAGAACCAGAAATTTTATTCAAGAAATTTCTCTGTGGTCTAAAAGAAGAGGAGTTCCTGTAAAACTGTATTCACGAGATCAAGTAAGAAATGTTTTTGAGCGATGGCATGCGAGAACTAAATATGAAATTGCATTAGTGCTTTCTAGGAATATTCCAGAATTACAACAGTATATGTATACTAAGCCTAAGTATCCAAAGAGAGAGGATAATAGAGACAGTCTATTTTGTTCTATTTCGCTTGGAGTTAGCCATTTTCACATGATAGATTAAACACTCTTTTAGCATGTAAATTATTTAAATATAGTAACAATAGATGTCTATTTTTACTGTATTTTTTTGTATCTTAATATCTGTTAATCAAGCAAATAATGACTCGAAAAAATATAGGTATCTGGATTAGAGTTTCAACAGAAGACCAAAAAAGAGGGGACAGTCCAGAACATCATTTAGACCAAGCTAAAACATACGCTAAACTTCATAGTTACGATGTTGTAGAAACTTATGATCTAACTGGTGTATCAGGAAAAACGGTCAAAGATCATCCAGAATGTCAGCGAATGCTCATGGACATTCATAGGGGACATATTTCTGGATTGATATTTTCTAAAATTGCACGCTTTGCACGCAATACGATAGAATTATTACAATTTGCAAATTTCTTTCAGGAGCATAATGCAGATTTAATTTCACTTAAAGAATCTTTTGACACTTCTACTCCAGCAGGAAGACTTTTCTTTCGAATCATCTCTTCAATGGCAGAATGGGAACGTGAAGAAATAGTAGACAGGATTAATGCTTCTGTTGAAACCAGAGCCAAAATGGGAAAAGTAATGGGAGGTATTCCGTACGGATATCAAAGAAAAGACAAAGATGATATTGAATTACACCCAGAAGAATCTGTAGTGAGGAAAAAAATGTACGAACTCTACTTGCAACATCAAAGATATGGAACGGTTGCACGAATATTGAATGAAGAAGGACATCGCACCAAGCGAGGAAAGAAGTTTTCAGATATGGCAATCAAACGTCTTTTAAAAGACCCAATAACTAAAGGAGTAAGACGAACTCGATTTACCAAAGTTGGTAAAAACGGACAACCTGAACTTAGAGATAGTAGTGAATGGTATTTCCATGAAGCTCCGCAAATTGTAAGTGAAGAGTTGTGGGAAAGTGTGAATGATATTATTCATAAATATGAATCTAGTAAAACACAACCTTTTAATAAGAAACTAAAACTCTTCACAGGGTTTTTAATTTGTGATTGTGGTGGAAAAATGTATGTGCCCTCAAGTAACCCTAAGTACACGTGTAAAAAGTGCAAACGAAAAATACCAACTGAAGATATTGAAGAAATATTCAAGAGTCAACTCAAACAATTCTTACTTTCAGAAGAAGATATTCAAAAATATTATGAGAGTAGCCAAACAGGAATCAAAGACAAAGAAAGAGAACTTATTATCGTAAAAGAGAAAATAGACAAGTTAAAAACAAAAATCGAAAAGCTTTTTGAACTCCATGTGAATAATCAAATTGAAACAGCACGATTCAATGAATTTTATAAAGAACCAAATGAACAATTGAAACAATTAGAGAGAACAATACCAACATTAGAATCTGAAATCAAAATTTTAAAAGAACATGCAAAATCAAGTGAATTTATAATTGATGAAGCACAAACATTGTATGACAATTGGGATAACCTGAGTAATGAAGAAAAAAGAAGAGTAGTAGAAACAATAACTAAAGATATTATAGTCGGAGACCAAGAAGTCAACATCAACCTTTATTCACTATCGCCTCCCAAGAAAGATACCTCTTTCTTGAAATTGACTGCAAATGGGCAATATGGACTATAATTCATTGCTAGTAATCGCCTACTTACGAAAATCCTCGCGGATTTTCTATTCGGTTTATATTTGCTAATTTAGTTGCTGAAACACGCAACGAAATCATACACAATCACGATGGAATACATTCAGCGAAAAGCTGACCAAAGTAGCTACATAGCTGCGCTATTCCCACTACTTTGGAAAATGCATTCCATCTACCTGCTAAACCAAATTGCTATACAGCTTATTTATTAAGTACAGTTTTCACTGCCCATCGAGGGAAAACGTAAGCCATCGTCAGTGCTAAAAGCAATTTGATCCTGTTTTTTTTGCTCTCAATAACCAGAATTTGGCAAATAACGATAACTCATTTATCTATTTGACAAACAATTATAAGAGTTTTATAGGAAGTCTGCTCTCTTATAATTGTTGCCCAAATTCTTTATATTTACTCAAAAAATACAGAACTACGTTTAGCAGGTAGTTATGTGCAAGCTGAAGAAAGATTTGAACTAAAAACAAAATGACTGAACAATCAATAATAAAACAGATTGGAAAACCAGCTGAAATCGATTTACGAAAACCGAAAGCAATTGGTAGTACTGGGTTTTATTTAAAGTCATTTAAAACGAAAAACACCGGAACTGAATCTCTGAAACTGGAATCGAAATGTAACTTTGAAAAGCGAACTAGCGGAATTTTATTGCGTGCGAATTTTTCCAATAAATTAACTGCTATTCCTATTCCGAATGAAAAAATAATCGGAATCACTCTAAAGCGTGGAAAAGAAAATATTGACCCATTTTTTCTGTCACCAATGTGGATTTTATTAAAACTCGGAGTTTCTAAATTATACGCTCGATATTTTAGATTTAGACTTCACGAATATTCAATTGACCAAATGGAACTGAATATTGAAACGACTGATTATGAAATGGAGTTCATTGCAAATGGATATTTATTTGAGCGACAATTAAGTTTCTTTGAAAATTTGAATTACGGAAACAAATTAATAACGGAAATAAAAGCCAGCACATAACACCGTGTATAATTCATTGCTTTGGCAAGTGCTTATTTGGAAAATTCCTTCGGAATTTTCTCTGGCAAGTTTTTGTTTACTAAATTAGTTGCTTAACCACCTGCCTGCGGCAGGCAGGCGCACCAAACCATACACAAACACGTTGAAGCACATTCAGCAAAGCTGAACTTTTGTTGCTTCGTTCTTCGAACTCCCACCCCAAAAGAATGTCCTTCGATTGAACATTTTCTCGCTCTTTTGAAAAAATTACATCAATATTTGATTAACTGCTTCTACAGGTTTTGCTAGGTTCATTTTTTTATGATTATATCCGAAAAGACAAATTAATTAAGAGAATAGTATATCTCGTTTAATAAGTGATATAACAACTTTATTAAGTGACAAAACTAATAAAATACTTATCCTTTTCCGTAAACATTTCTGAAATTGGCACTTGTAAAAATTATATCAATCCTTCAATTGATAGCTTATTGAAAATCTGATACGTTGAAACTGAAAATTTAGAGTTTCGTTAATTATATACTCGTTGGTTCTTCTTTCATAAGCTATTCGTTTTGTATCAAATATATCATTGAATGACAAATTGAATTCCAATCGTTTATTAAACTTTTTTCGTACCGAAATGTCCATATAAAATTCATCTAAATGTTTCCGTTGTGGATTGATTGTAGGTGTCCTGTAACTTTCTTTTAGCTGAATTTTCCATCCTTTATCAAATTTTAATTCTTGAAAAAAACGCAGTCTTCCTGCGATTTGACTATTGAATGACGCATTTGATGTGCTAAATTCTTGATAGTATAATGTGCCTTGTTGTATCAATTTTAACCATTTATAAGGGCTTACCGTTAAAGAAAACTCATAACCTGCTGACAAAGAATTGCCATCGTTAATAGGTTCTTGGGTATTAACGCCATCATTTGTCGTGGTAATTTGGGTTCGTATTAAATTTCTGGACAAGTTTGCGAATAGTGAATTTGACCATTTTAATTTATTTTTTGAATGGCTATAATTCACTTCGATATTGTGAGATTTTGATGGTTCTAACGCAGTATTACCTTTCCGCAGGCTTAAAGGGCTAGTAAAATAAATGAACGGATTAAGCTGTGTAAGTCTTGGGTAATTGATGCGGTTACTATAACTTATAGAAGTAGAGTGCTCGTCATTGATTTTATATTCCAAGAGACCACTTGGAAAAATATTGCAATAGCTTTTTTCAACATTAACAGGATCAACCTCTTGTGTGAAGTTTTGCGATAGATGTTCCAAACGGAATCCCAATTTCCATTTTAATCTTCCTTTATCATTTTGCAATTCAGTAAAAAGGGCATTTTTAAATGAGTTTGCACCAAAATCATTGGTCGGCAATGTTTCAGATGCGGCATACTGAATGTTTTGATTTAGGTCATTATAACTTAATTGTGATACAAAACCTGAAATCCAATCGCCATAATCTCTTTTTAGTGTTAGTTTACCATCTAGCAGATAATCGGTATCAATATCTACAGAGGTATTATTGGCAATAATATTCTCAATTGGCGTGTTGTCTAATGGTATGTTATCCAGATTATTGATAAAATTTCTATCCCAAGTATCCGAGATATATCGTAATTGTAGCAATAATTTATCTTTTGTATCCCATACAGTTGTGTAAGCCAAGGCAATTTCGTACTCTTCTTTTATGCTCGTTCCAAAATTTCGTAATTCATAATTTTCAGATTGATTGGTGCTATATAAAAAATCATTAGTTTCCAATCCATCTTTTTCAATGTCCCACTTTAGATAAAACCCTTCTATCTCTAAAGTACTTATTGGTGATACATTCCATAACAATCCGAAATTAAGGTCATAATCTTCCTGTAGTCCATCCTCAAATTGTATATAGCGATATTGCAGCACATCACAATCATTTGTTAGGCATTTTTGAAAACTGTTTTCTGAATTTTCATAATCAGTTGATGAATAACCACCGTTGAGAAAGAAATTTACTTTACTGAAGTTATAATTGGTATTAAAACTGGTCCCATATTCCATATTCAATGGATTTAGCAAGGCAGTGATAGTTCCATTTGCTGTGAGATTAAAACCTTTATCTTTTATTTTTTTTAGTATAATGTTCAAAATACCAGCAACACCTTCTGCACCATATTCTGCTGAAGGGTTGGTAATCAATTCTACTTTTTCAACTAAATCTGCTGGTAAATGTTTTAATGATTTCCCGTCTTTGCTCGTTGGCTTTCCGTTAATATAAATAATGACATTGTTTTTGCCACGAACCGTAATTTCGCCTTGTATCCCCACAACTACAGACGGGAAATTTTCCAAAATAGCCAATGAAGAATTTCCGGCACTTCCAATATCGCTTCCAACATATAGTATTTGTTTTCCAAAATCATTAACGAGTTTTGTTTTTTCGCTTTTAATTACCACTTCATCTAAACTCGTCGGGTCTTCTTTAAGTTGAATTGTTTTCAAGTTGACTGAATTATTCGCTACAGCAAAATCTTTAATTGTAAATGTCGTATAACCAATAAAACTAATCTGAATACTAACATTAATCGTTTTGGCTATTATCGAAAAATTTCCATTAGCATCAGTTACAGTTCCTGTAATGAGTTTTAATGTAGTTTTATCTATGAGACCAACAGTCGCAAATTCAATAGGTCTTGATGTGCTTTGGTCTATTACTTTTCCAGTAATTATAGTGTCTTCTGAAACTTGACCAATGGCCATAAGACTGAAAAAAAAGCACAGGATACAGGTAGCGAATTGAGTTTTTTTGGTCGGCATAGAACTGATATTTTTAATTGATTACTATAAAAATTAGTGCTTTAGCACAGAAACAAAAAAGAGTTCTATAAACGTTATATTTTTTAGTGTCAACGTCAAGAATTATGAAAATAGTTACCGTTTGGTTGTTTACCCAAATAGATACGTCGTTGAGAGATTAATTAATTTTAGTTTATTATAATTACCCTAGTTTTACTGTATTATGGATTTCAAAAAAATAAAAAAGAACATTCAATGGCGTGAAATTGCTTTTATGACCATCCTTCACATTTTGCTCTTCCTATTTTATATCTCTGATAATAAACATTCCGTAACTTTTCACGATATCGTATTTTTCTTAAGCTATGCAATAGCAGCTTGGGTTATCAATTACAAATTATTACCTCTTTATTATTATAGAAAAAAATACATTTTCTTTATAGTAGGCATTGCCATTATCTTGAACATAAGTATTATAGTTGAAGAATTTGTATTGGAACAACTGTTTTTTCCAGATAGCCAAGGCACTATATTCCCGGGTTATTTTCATACACTGTTTGAATTTTTACCGCTGATTGCTATACTTGTTGGTGCTAAATTTGCTTGGGATGCACATATAAAACAACGTGAAGTAGATACGCTCAAAACAGAAGTAAAAGCAAGTGAGTTGCAATTTTTAAAATCGCAAATCAATCCTCATTTCCTATTTAATAATTTAAATAATTTATATTCTTCTGCAATCACTGAAGGTGCAACACCAAAAACAGCTTCTATCATTTTAGAACTTTCCGCAGTATTGCGCTATATGTTGTATGACTGTGAAGAAGACTATGTATTATTGAACAAAGAAATTGAGCAACTGCAAAGTTTTGTTGCGCTCAATGATTTACAAATTGTAGAACGTGGCACTATTATTTTTAATGTCACACCAATCAATCGACCATTTGTGATTGCACCTTTAATTTTGATGGTGTTTATAGAAAATGCTTTTAAGCATAGTATTTCCAGTCAAACGAACGATATTTTAATCGAAATTAGCATTACAATTTCCGATGATGGATTATTAAACTTTAACTGTAAAAACAGTTTTTCAGAACAAAAAAACACAGACGATTTGCCTCACGGCATTGGTCTTCAAAACGTAATAAAACGCTTGCAGTTATTATATCCTGAATCGCACAAATTAAATACCAATTTAAAAAATGGCACATATTCTGTTCAACTTGAATTGCAATTAACTAAAGAATAATGCTCAAATGTATCATCATAGAAGACCAAGTGCCTGCACAACGTATCTTACAAAAATACATTGCAGATTTTGGGATGCTAAATCTGAAAGAAACATTTACCGATGCTTTGCTTGCTCTTGATTTTTTAAAATCTGAAAGCGTGGACATTATATTTCTTGATGTTCATTTGCCAAAAATTTCAGGTGTTGATTTTATACAAATTCTACCAAAAAAACATCATATTATTTTAACAACTGCCTTTTCGGACTATGCCTTAAAAGGATATGAATTGGATGTGGTGGATTATCTTTTAAAGCCCTTTTCATTTCAACGATTTGTAAAAGCAGTTTCAAAAGTTGGTATGCGATTAGAGTCTAATAACTCTACTGTAGAGGTAGAAAATAATTTGGATGCAAATCATAATTATATGTTCTTAAAATCTGGTTATGAGCATATAAAGCTTATAATTAAAGACATTAATTACATTAAATCAGAAAGTGATTATACAAGTATTTCGACCACTACTAAAAAACATTTAGTTTCAGTTACTTTGGCTCAATGGAACAAGCGTTTGGAAATAAAGGATTTTTGTCAAGTCCATAAATCATATATAGTTAATGTTCACTCAATTTCAAAAGTGAGCGGCAATCAGATTATTATGGAAGATGGCACTAAAATTCCGATTGGCAGAGGTTTTAAGGATGCTTTTATGGTAAATTATATAAAGAATAATTAAACCCATTACACACACTTTTACGCCAATGCAAAAAAGAGTGTTCCATTTCATTATAAGGGAAACATTTGGAAAGAAAACTTTTTGAGAAACATATGGCATTTAATCTAACATTTAGCTTGTAAAATTTAAATAATAATAGCAAACCAAAAGTAGTTGCATATATTGTATGACAGCTCTCTATCAAAGGTTTGGACTGAATACACTATGCACAACAACGTATAAAAATAATAGGGCAATAAGTGCTTAACCCAATGGCAAAGGCATTTCTACAAGGTCGCCAAATTTTTAAATTTGGTTTGTTAATAAGGAAAAGATAATAATAAAAATTTTTAAATTCGGCTTATGTTTAACCGAATGGTAATCGCCTTTTTTTAGCCCTACTATTCTTATACAAATCCGATGGAATACATTCAGCGAAAAGCTGACCAAAGTAGCTACATAGCTGCGCTATTCCCACTACTTTGGAAAATGCATTCCATCTACCTGCTAAACCAAATTGCTATACAGCTTATTTATTAAGTACAGTTTTCACTGCCCATCGAGGGAAAACGTAAGCCATCGTCAGTGCTAAAAGCAATTTGATCCTGTTTTTTTTGCTCTCAATAACCAGAATTTGGCAAATAACGATAACTCATTTATCTATTTGACAAACAATTATAAGAGTTTTATAGGAAGTCTGCTCTCTTATAATTGTTGCCCAAATTCTTTATATTTACTCAAAAAATACAGAACTACGTTTAGCAGGTCTGTCGCCATTAATACCGAAAACGATTAACGAATGCAAAAATTTTGGAAAATAAGTGATTCTAAATCTAATAAATTGATTTTCATAAAAGAGAAAACTATTTACAAAGGAAACCCTAAACAAGAAGAACTTAATAAACTGAATTCGGAATCAACCAATCTTACTTTTTTGGAAAACATTTTTAGTATTCCTTATTCATATATTAAAAAAATAGAAAATCAAAAAGGAAAGAATGAAATCAAAATATTTTTTGGAAATGACTCTGAAGAGGAATTAATTGTAAAAGAAGAAAAAATAAAAACTGAAATTTTTGAATTCTTAAAACAAGACATTCCTAATTTGAAATATAGTTCTGAATTACCAAGTATTTTTAAATATGCGAAAGCTCAATTCTTTGCTTTATTATTTATAACTGGAATATTTCTTTGGTCACTTTATCTTGCTTATCAAATTGAAAATGGAATAGAATATGAACTTATTGAAAACGGAAGAGGACCAGGGATCTCTGGACTAATACTTGGAATAGCCAATTTTGGAGTTTTAAAAAATGTTATTGGATATATTATTCTACTTGTAATAATATTATTTTCATTGTCAAAAGGACTGAAAACAAGAAGTGAAACTGAATTCTTGAAAAGATAAAGTACTAATGGCAACACCGTACAAAATTAATTGCTTTGGCAAGTGCTTATTTGGAAAATTCCTTCGGAATTTTCTCTGGCAAGTATTTGTTTACTAAATTAGTTGCTTAACCACCTGCCTGCGGCAGGCAGGCGCAACTAACCATACACAAACACGTTAGCTACAAGCTATAAAAACCAAGAATACGAATTGAATTTAGATAACAAATTAATATTTTTCTTTAGTGCTATAGGAGCTTTTAATAGTATCGTTTTAAGTATCTATTTTTTATTTATTGCTAAACCAATAAATAAATCAAATTATTTTTTAGGTGCATTGTTGGCTGTTTTAAGTATTCGTGTTTGGAAGTCTTTATTCTTTTATTTTAACCCTGAACTCTCTAAAAATTACCTGCAAATAGGTTTATCTGCTTGTTTTTTTATTGGACCATTTTTATATTTTTATATTAAATCTAAAACTCAAGATGATGAGCGATCAAACAAATTTTTTTATTCTCAAATTTCATTATTCCTATTAATTATTCTGAGTGTTGGTTTTTTATATCCATACCAAAAATACGCAGAACTTTGGGGCAATTATTTTTACAAAATAATTAATTATCAATGGCTTGTATATATTCTAGCATCAGCATTTTTACTAAAAAGCACTTTACGAAAAATAGTAATAAAAAAAGCAAAACTAAATTATAATGAAATTTGGGCTTTAAGTGTTTTTTTTGGTGTACTTATTATTTGGACAGCGTATTATACTGCATCTTACACATCTTATATTTCGGGAGCTCTTTCTTTTTCTTTTGTGTTTTACTTATCTATACTACTTCTTTTTTATAAGAGAAAAAAGGACTTTGTTATCTCAGAAAAAAAAGAAAAATATGTTAATATTCAAATTGACGAAAATGAAGCACAACAACTTAAACAAAAAATTACAGCTATCTTAAATGAAGAAAAATTATATAAAAACGCTAACCTAACACTACCCATATTCGCTAAAAAACTTAATATACGCCCACAGTTATTATCGCAATTTTTAAATAATAATTTAAGCAAAAGCTTTTCTCAATTTATTAATGAATATAGAATTGAAGAGGCAAAACATCTTTTAAAAACTCACCCTAATCTAAAAATTGAGACCATTGCTGAAAAATGCGGATTTAACTCAAATAGCACGTTTTACACTGCTTTTAAAAAGATAACAAACACAACTCCAGCTAAATACATTCAAAATAAATAATGACATTAAAACTCCTGTTGTATACATCAGGAGTTTTAATGTATAATTTTGTAGATATCTCAACAAACATTCATAGTATCATTGCTGTTCAATTTAATTAACAACAATAAAATACTCATGAAACATTTTCTTTTATTAATCGGATTTCTAATACTTAACTCTTCAGTTTTTTCACAAACGGAAGTATCTAAAATTGAAAGCACTCTTTTAAATTATATAAACGGTACTTCTTACAACAAATCTAAGCTTATTGAAAAAGCATTTTATACCAATGCCAATCTATATTTAGAAAAAAACAACAAAACACTTTGGACTGTTCCTGCTAAAGAATATGCAAGTTGGTATAAAAATAAAAAAGAAGGGGAGTTTACGGGAAGAATTGGAAACATTTTATCTATTGATAACTTTGAAGGTATTGCAACAGCAAAAGCAGAAATTATTATCTCTGAGAGTGGTTTGAGATATATTGATTTATTTCTTTTAAAAAAAATTGAAAACGAATGGAAAATCATTAGCAAAACTGCCAGTAATGAAAAAAGTAACCAAAAAGGAGATAAAATCTTATTTATAGTATCAAATGTTTCATTTCATGGAGAATCTGATATTCCAACTGGTAATAGTTTCTCTGAAATAGTTAATGCTTATGATACATTTAAAAAGGCAGGATTTACTGTCGACTTCGTTAGTCCAACAGGAGGAAGTATTCCGCTTGCGTATATTAATACGTCTGATTCACTACAAAAAAAGTTACTATACAACCAAGATTTTATGTATGCCCTAGAAAACACAAAAAAACCTAAAGAAATAAACGCAAAAAATTATAAAGCAGTTCATTATATTGGTGGGGGAAGTGCGATGTATGATGTGCCTAAGAATAAAGCTATCCAAAAAATATCAATGACCATTTATGAAGAATATAATGGTATTATATCTTCAGTATGTCATGGAACAGCAGGTATCGTAAATTTAAAAACGAAAGAAGGTAAATACTTGGTAAACGGAAAAACCATTAGTGGATATCCAGAAGCTTATGAAAAAGAAGGTGCGGAATATTTTAAGGAATTCCCTTTTTTAATTCAAAAGACCATAGAAGAAAGAGGTGGTATATTTAAATATTCTCCAAAAAACTCTGTTCATATTGAGGTTCAAGGTAACGTGATAACTGGTCAAAATTATTTATCCTCGAAAGATGTAGCTTTAAAAATAATTGAGATCTTAGCAGAGTAAAGCCAGTAGCTAACAATGTATAAAAGTAATAGCGGTTTGGGTTTTAATCCAAATCGCTATTGTTTATAATTAAGTATATTGCATGTCTAAAAGCTGGAGCCTTTTAATCCACTACTACCAAACGTTAACAAACATATAAAGCAAACTATGAGAACTTTTACATTTGTAATTTTATATATTCTTCTTTTCGGAGCACAAACGACGTTCGGACAGAATAAAACGGATATTATAATTGGAAGTCAGTTCATTATTAAATCTAGTATTTTAAATGAAGAAAGAACTTGTTTAATAAGTATTCCTGATTCATATAATGATTCAACTGAAGTGGCGAAAAAATATCCAATTATCATATTATTGGATGGATATACTCATTTTAAAACAGCATCTGGAATAGTACATTTTATGAGTTCCAATGGAAACCGAAACAATTTAATGCCAGAAAGTATTATTATAGCCATAGAAAATGTTGACCGTGAACGAGATTTTACCGTTACAAAAATTAAGACGAAACGACCAAATACTATGGGAGGTGGAAGGAATTTTTTGAATTTCATTGAAAAAGAGCTAATACCATATATTGATGAAAATTATAGAACAGAACCGTCTAGAACTCTCGTTGGACATTCTTTAGGAGGTCTACTTACATTAAATTCTTATATGGATAAAAATAGCGTTTTCAATGCTTACATTTCTATAGACCCAAGTATTTGGTGGAGTGAAGAGATGATGAAAAACAAAGTTGATTCTATTTCATCAATATCATTGAATAAAAAACTTTATATAGCTACTGCCAATCAAGGAGAGGCTAGATACGAGCGGAATAAAAAAAGACACGACTATCTCTATGAATTAATCACAAAGAAATCGGAAGAACCTCTAAATGTCGAAATAAAGTATTTTGACAAGGAAAACCATCGCTCTGTGCCATTAATAGCTTTGTACGAAGGTTTAATCTACATTAATCAAGAGAATTGATAATATTGTAGAAAATACGTTTGGTAACAACGTATATAGCTCATAGCTAATTAGTTGCTTAATCGAAGTTAAGGCATATTTGCAAGTTCGCCAAATTTTTAAATTTGACGATTTCTAATTAAAATGATAAATAGTAAAATTTAAAAAATTGGCTTGTGCTCAACCGAAAAATAATCTTTAATTTAAACGCTACGAGCCATATACAAGACCATTGAAGCACATTCAGCAAAGCTGAACTTTTGTTGCTTCGTTCTTCGAACTCCCACCCCAAAAGAATGTCCTTCAACAGACCTGCTAAACCAAATTAGAAGTTAATCGTCTTGATTAAGATAAGTCAGCTTTACTGGGTTTCGAACCAAAACGTGCATCAACTTTTACTAAACCTAATTTGATCCTGTTTTTTTTGCTCTCAATAACCAGAATTTGGCAAATAACGATAACTCATTTATCTATTTGACAAACAATTATAAGAGTTTTATAGGAAGTCTGCTCTCTTATAATTGTTGCCCAAATTCTTTATATTTACTCAAAAAATACAGAACTACGTTTAGCAGGTCTGTTGTGCTTCATTATCAGAAACCGCTAACCAATGATAAAATTCTTTAGAAAAATTAGACAAAAACTTCTCTCTGAAAACAAATTCAGTAAATATCTCATTTATGCAGTTGGAGAAATTATATTGGTTGTTATTGGGATTTTGATTGCTTTACAAGTCAATACTGTTAACCAGAATAAATTAATCGACAAAAAAATATCAAATTATCTAAAAGAAATTAAATTGAATTTGGAGAATGAAATTGATCGTTCTGATTTAGTGGTAGAATTTTATGTTAAGCGAGATTCACTTCTACAATTAGTGGTCTTAGACAAGCTCACGAAAGAAGATTATGTTTCAAGTTCAGGTGACCATAAACCGAAGTACGCAATTTTGAATTGGAACTATATAAATATTAATCAGAACGCTTATAACAACTTGGTTTTAGTGAGCAGCGATATTCCTGATAAATACAGATCGATATATAAAGAACTAAATTTATTATATGAAGTACATGGCAAAAACCTAGATGTAAGAAAATCAAAATTGCAAGAGAAGATGAGAATTTTCTCTGACTATTTGAGAGATAACAAAGTTTGGTTTTATAAACTCCATATAGGCACAAATTTGGATGAAGAAATGATCAATTATTTTATGGGAGACCCATTTTATAAAAACCATGTTTTGGAATATTATGATGATGCAATGAAATTGAAACTTGCAACTTCAAATTATGGAGAACAGGCTAAAGCTGTGGTAACGAAAATAGCTGAAATTGAAAATCAATAACCAATGATAAAATTCTTTAGAAAAATTAGACAAAATTTACTTTCAGAGGGAAAAACTGGAAAGTATTTTAAATATGCCGTTGGTGAAATAATCCTCGTAGTTATTGGAATTTTAATTGCCTTACAAATTAATAATTGGAATGAATTAAAAAAGAGAAGAAGTACAGAGATTGAAATATTGGTTGGAATTAGAAATGATATTCTTAGAGATACTATAGACATAAATTTTAATATTCGCGGATATCAAAATATTATAGAGCGAGACAGTTTAGTTCTTAGCCATTTAATAAAGAAGAAAGCTTACAGCAATATGCTTGCTCGAAACTTGCACTCTATTGTTAATTTTGGTTGGTCTGTGGTATTACACGAGGCTCATTTTCAAGAAGCCAAACAAAGAGGATTGTCAATTATTTCTAACAAAGAGATAAGAGATGAGATAAATTATCTTTATGGATTTAAATATTCTGGTTTCAAATCGAAAGTAAACAATAATGATCGATACAAACACAATGAACTTCTAAAATATACTATAGGAAATTACTTTTCATATGATTCCAACGGTGTTTTTATAGATAAAGAGTCATATGTGAAATTACTATCCAACAAAAATTCACATTATTACATTAAACGCTCAAGTGATATGCACAAAAGATTGCTTAATTTTCATTTTAATACTTTGAAGAAATCCCTTGAAGTAGCTCAACTTATTGAACAAGAAATTTTCAATTTGAAAAACAAATAATAATCGTAAATAAAAAATAACGAAAGCACAACAATGGCTATAATTCATTGCTAAATTAAACCATTAAGGTTATAGGTGGTCTAAAAAATATAAAGATTAGCCTTTTACTTATTAGTTTTCACTACGAAGATTTCCGAGTATATTCTGCTAACACATACACAAAATCGTTGAAGCACATTCAGTAAAGAATCCAAAAATTCAAAAAGATGAAAAAAAATCTAATTATTCTGAGCTTTCTTTTTACAATTAGCAGTTCATTTGCCCAGACTAAAAACCCAAACAAACTATCGGATGCACCTAATGATACTATTTCTAATAATAACATTAAATATCCTACTTCTTATAAAATGGCATTACAACAATGGAAAACGGTTATTGAGATTAATGATTGGATAAAAAACAATTTTAAATATGATATGGAAAGAGCTAAGAAATTAGCTGAGAATGGTTCTGGAAGAGGAAAAGTAAATATTTATTTACCAGATGATTTTTATCAAATAAAAAAAGGTATCTGTGTTGATTTAAGCAGATTTACTGTAGAAACTATCAATAAAATTGATAGTTCGAAAAATGCTCGATATTTAATGATAGAGTTTGAACCTATTACTATTGATGGCAAAATTATTAGAAAGCATTGGGTGTCTATGTATGAAAATAATCAAGGCTATTATTTATTAGGTGACAGCAAACGCCCTGGACACATTGCTGGTCCATTTGAAAAGATTGATGATTTTATTAAGAAATATGAAAAATATAGAGAAAGAAAGATTGTCTCTTGGAAAGTTTTATTGAATTATAAAAAGGTAAAAAAGAAAAAAACATTTAAGCAAAAGAAAAATTAAGTTTTTATTACAAACTAAAGCCTACTTATGAAAGTCTTGACTTAGACAAGCTCAGTGACCTCTCGGATTTTCTACCTGCCTACCGCAGGCAGGTGCAATAAGTCATACACGAACACGTTGTACTTCATTATTCTCTCTCAGACGGAATTAAATAATTATCATAACTTTAGACAAATAACTAACCAATGATAAAATTCTTTAGAAAAATTAGACAAAGACTACTTTCTGAAAATAAAATCAGTAAGTATCTCATTTACGCAGTAGGAGAAATAATTCTTGTGGTTGTTGGAATTTTAATTGCTCTTCAGATTAATAATTGGAATGAACAGAATAAAGCTGATAGAGTGGAAAACGTTTTCTTGAAGCGCCTATTAGTAGATTTGAAAAAAGACAAGGCTTATCTGGAAAGTATTAATTCTAGACGAGAAAGACAGATAAGAGCTGCAAAAGCTATTATTGATTTTTCAATAGAAACCAAACTAGATTCAATTATATATCAATTACCTAATATGCTGACTATTTCAAGTTGGCAAGAAACAACTTCAAATCAAAATACCTTCTTCGAATTGATTAGTAGCGGGAATTTAAATATTATTAAAAGTGATTCTATAAAAGATGGACTATTGAGTTTAGATAGGTCTTACAAAGCTTTAATAAATGATGATAAAACTAATAAGGAACCGTATGTGTCAAATTTATGGCCTGCTGCTAACCTTATAAATCCATACAACTATTTGGTCCTTGAGCCAGATTTAAACCAAGAATTTCGAATAAGTGAGCGATTGAAAACTAATGAGATAGAAAATATGATAATAGAGCTAAAGCAAGATTTTAAAAAAGTGTTGGACTCGAAAAAATTTCGAAGCGGATTAATGAATGCTATGGATTCATATGATAGGTCATTACCTATAATCGAAGGCATGATTGAACAAGTTGTAAATCTTATGTCTAAAATCGAACTAGAATTAGAAAAATAACGAAAGCACAATACCCACAAAATACTTGAAATGAAAAATATACTGATTTTAATACTGACATTTTCACCTCTGATTTCTTTTGGACAACATTTAAAGTGCTGTGAATCGATAAAAGAAGTGGAAACACATTTAAGTGGAATATGGAAGTTAAAAGACAAGGATTCTGATTCTCAATTCTTTTACAAATATACTTTCGAAAACGGACAAGGTCACGTTACCGAAATGAAGAAAAGAGATAAAAAAGGGAAATATCTAATATTAGACGACCACCCATTTGTAGATATTATTAAATATGAAACCGGATTTAAATTAAAATTTACCTATTTATCTGGTAATTCAATATCTGAATTGAAATACTTAAACTCGAATAAAATGATTTTAATAACAGACGGAAAACAAGTTGAATTTACTAAAGAATCTGAATAAAATACTGTCCACAATAAGGTATAACTGCAATTACGGCGGAATAGTTCTATCGAACCATTCCGCAACAAAACCACATACAAAAACGTTGGCAAACATTTGAGGAAATTGAGTACGAAAGAAAAAAAACAAAGAGGATACGGAATTATTGAACCACCAATTTATGAAGAATTGAATTGGAATATGGAATTAATTATGTCGTCTCTTGAATTTATCCGAACTAAATTACCTGAACTATTTTCGGAATTCCCTCAAAGTGTAAAATATGAACTTATATCTTTAGGAAATCCATTTGGAGAAGCATATCCTGTAATTGGACTTTACTCTGACAATCCAAAAGATTTGGAAAAAATACCTGAATTTTTAGACCTTGATGAACAAGTTGAAATTTGGATGAACGAAATCGGAATTGAAAGTATAAAAAGGGAATCGGAAAAAATAAAAACTGTGAACTGGGAAACTCTGAAAAACAGAAAGCCTGAATAAAAACGATTTGCTAATAACGTGGATAATTAATTACTGAGTGAAAAAAAAATATAGAATTACTTACATCTGGATTCTTGGGAATATTTTGTTATTGGTAAGATTCCTAATTGATTCTTTTTTAATACAATGTGAACCTTGCATTTCAGGTTATCCTTGTCAACCTTGTAGAACTGAATTTGCGAAAAACATTTGGATTTATTTCCTAATTTGGAATTTGTTAGCTGGAATGATGTTTATGATAAAAAAGAAAAAACGTTAGCCAACAACGTCTATAATTCATTGCTAGTAAACGCTTGCTTACGAAAATTCCGCTGGAATTTTCTATCTGTGATTTGTTTGTTAACTTAGTTGCTTAACCACCTGCCTTCGGCAGGCAGACGAAACGAAACCATATACAAACAAGTTGTGCTTAATATTAAAAGAGAATGAACTGTAAAAATTGTGGAGAAAAAGTTGAGAGACAATTTTGTGGTCATTGTGGTCAAAAATCCAATATTGATAGAATCAATCTTAGTAATTTTTTGAATGAAGTTTCAGAAAGTGTCTTTCAAATTAATAGAGGTCTTTTGTTTACCTTAAAAGAATTATTAGTAAGACCTGGTGATAGTATAAGAGACTTTATAAATGGAAAAAGAAAAAAGCACTTTAAACCTATTGCATATGTACTTACATTTTCAACACTTTATTTTCTTATTTCTAGCTTGGCAGGAGAAAATACATGGATGAATGATTTGATTTCAGGATTTTCTAATGCGTCATCAGATATTGGGAGTACAATGGAAATCCCGCCAGTTTTAACATGGCTTGGAAAAAACTTTGCTTATGCAACCTTACTATTGATCCCTATTTTTTCTTTAGCATCATATGTGTCATTTTTAGGTCTTGGCACAAATTATCTTGAGCATATTGTTATTAATTCCTACATAACAGGACAGCAAGCTATTTTTTATTCGGTATTTATTATAATTAAACTATTTTTTGATAGTAAGATATTGGAGGCGATTCCTGTCTTATTTTCGGTCTCATATGCCTTCTGGGCATACTGGCAGTTTTTTTCAAAAGAAAACGGAATTATGATTATTCTGAGGTCAATTATCACATATATCCTTTACTTAATGTTTAGTATCGGACTCCTATTTTTTTTAATAGTAATTTAAACCCGTAAATAATGGTTAGACGAAATCGTTAGCTACAATTTAAAATCAAAAAGTTATGAAAACAAAAATTTTAATAGTTTCTCTGATACTAATTAATTCATTAGCCTTTTCCCAAGAATATTATATTTTTGAGAATAAAAAACAAATTTTAAATCAATCAGAACTAAAGAAAAAAATTGAATATTTAAATCTAAAGTTAAAGGAAAAATCTTCTAAAAAGAAAACACATACCGCGTTAGTAAATTACAGAATAATTGACACGTACAAAAGAGGCGATTCTATTATCAATAAAATAAGATATGATTTCAAATATGTATCAACTCGAAATGAAAAAATCTATTCCTTTGAAAGTAAACATTTACCTGAATTTAATTTAAAGAACCTAAAATCCGATAGAATATCATCAAATAGTTTAAAAGGAAAAGTAACATTTATAAACTTGTGGTTTACAAATTGTTTTCCATGCGTAAAGGAAATCCCTCTTTTGAATATACTTCAAAGTAAGTTTAAGAATAAGGTTAGGTTTCTAGCTATGACTTTTGATTCTAAAGAAAAAGTGAAAGGGTTTCTAAAAAAGAAAGTTTTTAACTATGAACATTTAGTCAGTGCCAAATCGTATTTAAAAAATGATTTAGGAAACATCGCTTACCCTAAAATAATTATTTTAGATAAAAATGGAATTGTCAGATATATTGGAGAAGGGATTCCTTCTGAATACGATTATGAAAAAAGAAAAATGAAAGATAGAACAGAAAAAGACTTAATATATCTTGAAAAAATATTAAAAGGACTAATCTAAAAAATAGTAGTCAACAATAGTCATAATTCAGCGCGCTAAATGTATCATAAAAGAAAAGATAAGCCCTTATCAAATAATGAATTGCTCTCGTTCTTTTTTCTACCATTCTTTACACCTAAACCACGATGGCGAATAAATGATCACTTTACGGAATCGGAATTTGAACGATTTGAGAAATATGGCTACGGACGAAAAAATAAAAAGGCTTCGAAAGTTAAGTCTCTAGGGATAGTGTTTTGGTTTTCACTAATTATTGTCATAGCCTTAGCAACTAGATTACATGGAAATTAAAAACTAACAATAATGAAAACATCTTTTAAGGTATTATTTGTACTCTTCTTTACTATTTTTAGTGCGCAATCATTTTCACAGAAAATAGTTGAATATTACGAACCAGTAAAAAATGATAGCCTAAGAGTTGGAATAGGAGAAAATGACTTTTTACCTTTTATCCAAAAAGGTTATACTATAATGCTTCCTGAAAATAAGAAAACAAAAGGTGTGCTCATTTTCCTCGAAGATTCAAAGTACGACAAAAAGAACAGGAGCTCAAAGCAGATGTATACTCAAGCATCGGGAAAAGGCTTTGCAGTATTATCAGTTTCAACTGAAATTCCCCTTGACTTTTACTTTTCTAAATCATCTATGATTTCTACTCACAAGATAATTAGAGAAGTCTTTGACAAATATAATTTACCCAATGACAACATTTTCTTTTTAGGAGCAAGTTTAGTTGGGCATAGAGCGATGCGCTATATTAAATTTATGAAAGAGAGTGATTTCAAATTTCAACTGAAAATCAAAGGCATTGTCGCTTGTAACTTTACGATGGATTTTACCAGAAAATGGTATCAGCATAAACGTGACATAAGAATTAACAGAATAGATCTTTGGGAACCCAAATTTATAAACTATCTATTGGAAAAAAACTTGGGGGGAACACCAAAAACTAATCCCGAAAAATATCACAACTTCTCATCGTATAGCTACTCTGATGAAAAGAATGAAAATGTTACGATTTACAAAGACTATGGAGTTCGAGCTTATATAGAACCAGCAATAAAATATAAGCTGACAAAACAACTAAGAACATTATATGAGAATAATTCTACAGATATCGTTGGCTTTTTAGCCGAATTGAAAATAGCAGGGAATAAAAATACCGAATTAATTGTACTACAAACCGAGGACAATCCATCTCAAAAAAAGAATACTCAATCAACTTGGGATGCAATAAATAAGGATGAACTTATGGATTGGATTCAAAAGCAGACAAAAAAATAATATTAAACACCTAACCTAATTATGAAAATAAAAAACATTTTATTCATCACAATACTTCTTTCTTGCAGTAACCTTTTTAGTCAGAGAAATTATTCTGAATCTTTTTCTAAAACTAATAAAGATTTAAACTTAAATAAAATAGACAGTATTGCTAAAAAGCTAGGGTACAAAGGAGGCGATTCTTTCAGAGTGATTGTTAATTTTGCTGTAAACTGGAAAGGTGAAATAGTAGATATCACTGCCAAAGGACCACACAAAATATTTGAAGATGAAGCAATTAGAGTTGTTAAGTTGATTCCGAAATTTGAAGCGCTTAAAAACCTGAAAGAAGGAGAAAAAGAGAGGTTTACCTTGCCAATGAAAATTATGATTGAAACTGAGTCAGAAAAAAGGAAAAGAATTAAAAAAGAGAAAAGAAAGAAACGAAAAGAAGCGAAAAGAAATAAAAAAAACTAGCGACAACAATGGCTATAATTCATTGTGGTTTTATAACAAAAAGAGTTTCCTTAAACAAACCAGCTAAATTAAATGATAACAAATGAGATTTTTTAAAATAGTATTCACAATCATGATCGCTCTAAATTTATTTAATTGCGTAAGTGAAAATCCAAGCCAGAAAAAATTAAAAATCATTAAAGATCAATTGATAAAAACAATGAATGAATTTAATAAAGCATTCAAAGATGGTAATGTTATAATTCTAGAATCTATGATAACCGAAAATTACACACACACGAATGGAAATTCAAAATCAATAGGGAAAAAAGAGTGGATTAATTATTTGAGAAAAAGAGAAAAAGAAATAAAATCAGGAAACCTCGAAGTTATCGAATATAAAATGAATGAAATGGAGATTGAATTATTTGAAAACATAGCTATTGTAACTGGGAAAATAATTGTTTCAAATAAAGAGAAAGGGGAAATCAAAAAAAGTGAATACCGAATTACCAATATTTGGGTAGATGAAAATGGAAATTGGAAAAGAGCTGGATTCCATGATGGGAAAATTGAATAAGGCGATGCCCAAAAACATGTATAATCAATTCTTAAACTGACAGGAAACTGACTTTAGAAGATATAATACTATAGAGTAAAATACCTAAAAAACTAATGTCATTCATCTACTTAATAACTCTTTAACGTAAAACCAAAAGTTAAAAATTTGTCTCCTTGCTTTTGGTCTTCTATTACAATACTTTCAAATGTTTGCCTGTAGTTTATTTTAAAATTCAAAAACTTCCAAATAGGAAATTCTACATTAATATCTCCTTGCCAACGATAATTATTACTTTGCTCAAGAGAAAGTTGAAAATAGCTTTCATGACTTAAAATCAATTTATTTTTGAATAAGTGGTATTTACCATTTATCCAAATGGTCCCACGAGAGGTATTAATAGATCGATTGCCATTATACTCAGGTCTGTTAAAGTTAGTTTTAGAAAAACTTGTGTGTTCATATTCACTCGAAACCGAAACTTTGAGCCAATGTTTTTCATCATTCAATATTTGAAAAGTTGCCCCTCCTCCCAACAGATAACGCAAATCGATTTCTCTTCGAAAATTAGTACTCATAAAACCTAATATAAAAGGGTAAATTTTTCGCTCTGGATTAAGGTATAAAAAGTTTAGACTTAATATATCTTCATCCGCTTTCTCTTTTCCAAAAGCCTGATATACGTAAGAGTTTTGGGTTTTAAAAACCCATTTCTTCCAAGGCTTAAAACTCAAATCTGATTTGGCTCTGAAAATCAGAGTTTCTACATTTCCTGCCTGCCAAAAACCTGTTAAAGAAATATTTGCTTTAAAGTTCAAGGTATCACTTTCATTAATTTGTGCCGAAAGAAAGACCGGCAAGAATAAGAAGAGATATAAAAGTTTTTTCATTCTATTTCGTATGTAGAATTGTTTTTTTTGATGCCCGAAATATAATTATTTATGAACTTCTAGCTATATATTTTATTAAAGATTTTTGCAGCTTAGATTTAAAGTAAAAATGTCTTATTAGAAAAATTAAAATAATTTAACAGTTCATTTTTTTTGCTAATCTCTAGTCTCAAATATTATTTTTTAAGTTCCAAAACTTTAGGTTCTCTCATAACTTGATTTCTTATCGTAATTAAATTTTAAATTACTCATATAAAAATACCACTTTAGCTGTTTGTCAATCAAATAATTAGTAGTACATTTGCACTCCTTTTTTAAGGAAAATATAAGTTATTAATCAAGACAAAAACTAAAAGTGTAATTATGAACACATTAAGTTACAAAACAGTATCAGCAAATAAAGCTACCGTTAGCAAAGAGTGGTTAGTTGTTGATGCGGACGGGCAAACGTTGGGTCGTCTAGCTTCTAAAGTAGCCAAGCTAATTAGAGGTAAACATAAACCAAACTTTACTCCACACGTAGATTGTGGAGATAATGTGGTTGTTATCAACGCAGAAAAAATTAATTTAACTGGTAAAAAGTGGACCGATAAATCATATATCCGTCACACAGGTTATCCAGGTGGACAAAGATCATTAACTGCTACAGAAATGTTCGACAAAGATCCTACAAGACTTATCGAAAAAGCAGTAAAAGGAATGTTACCAAAAAACAAATTAGGTAGCGCTTTATTTAGAAATCTGTATGTATATGCAGGAACAGAGCACAAGCAAGATGCTCAAAACCCAAAAGCTATTAACCTTAACGATCTTAAATAATGGAAACAGTTCACAAAATAGGTAGAAGAAAAACGGCAGTAGCTCGTATCTATGTTTCTAAAGGTAAAGGAAACATTACTATCAATAAAAGAGAATTAACAAACTACTTTACAACTCCAACTTTACAATATAAAGTTAGACAACCTTTAATGTTAACAGATAACTTAACTTCTTACGACATTAAAGTAAATGTATTTGGAGGTGGGGTAACTGGTCAAGCAGAAGCAGTTCGTTTAGCAATAACCAGAGCCTTAGTAGCAATTAATGAAGAACATAAAGCAGTCTTAAAACCAGAAGGTTTATTAACGCGTGACCCAAGAATGGTTGAGCGTAAGAAATTTGGTCAGAAGAAAGCTCGTAAGAAATTCCAGTTCTCGAAACGTTAATATTATTGAACTCGTTTCAATATCTATTCGTTTAGAGTACTGTTATCAATTTATAATAACAGTTTAGCATCTAAATAGATAAGACTCGAAAGACTACTTATCTATTGCTATAAAACAGAAAGTAAACACATTTTAAAAATGGCAAACGTAGACATTAAAGAATTATTAGACAACGGAGTACACTTCGGACACTTAACTAGAAAGTGGAATCCAAATATGGCTCCATATATTTATACTGAGCGTAATGGTGTTCACATCATCGATTTGTATAAAACAGCTGCAAAAATAGAAGAAGCTTCTGCTGCATTGCAAAAAATTGCAAACTCTGGAAGAAAAATCTTATTTGTAGCAACAAAAAAACAAGCAAAAGACATTGTTTCAGAAAAAGCAGGTTCTGTAAATATGCCTTACATCACAGAAAGATGGCCAGGAGGTATGTTAACAAACTTTGTTACAATTAGAAAAGCAGTAAAAAAAATGGCTTCTATTGATAGAATGAAGCAAGATGGATCTTTTGATGCTTTATCTAAAAGAGAAAAATTACAAATTAACCGTCAGAGAGAAAAATTAGAAAAGAATTTAGGTTCTATTGCTGATATGACTCGTTTACCTGGTGCTGTTTTTGTAATAGATATTAAAAAAGAGCATATTGCGATTGCAGAAGCTCAAAAATTAAATATCCCAATTTTTGCAATGGTAGATACAAACTCTGACCCTAGGTTAGTTGATTTTGTAATTCCTGCAAATGATGATGCTTCTAAATCTATAGATAAAGTATTAGGTTTTGTAACTGATGCAATTGCTGAAGGTTTAGCAGACAGAAAAGCTGATAAAGACAAAGCATCTACCGAAAAAGCGGAAACAAAAGTAGAAAAGAAAGCTGTTGAAGCAGCTCCTGCGAAAGTTGAAGCAAAAGTAGAAGAAGTCGTAGAAACAAAAGTAACTGAAGCTACTACTGAAGAAGTAAAAGAAGAAAAATAATAAACGTTAAAAAATACTTGTAAAATGGTAAAAATAACCGCTGCAGAAGTAAATAAGCTTAGAAAAACAACTGGTGCAGGAATGATGGATTGCAAAAAAGCATTAGTTGAAGCGGAAGGAGATTTTGAAAAAGCAATTGAAATCTTACGTAAAAAAGGACAAAAAGTAGCTGCAAAAAGAGCAGACAGAGAGTCTACTGAAGGAGCTGCTATTGCTAAAGTTAATGATAACAAAACTGTTGGTGTATCAATCGTTTTAGGTTGTGAAACTGATTTTGTTGGAAAAAACGAAAGCTTTGTTAGTCTTGCTCATGAATTAGCAGAATTAGCTTTAAACTGTGCTTCAAAAGAAGAGTTTTTAGCTACTGATTTTGGAGGAATGACCGTTGCTAATAAACTAATTGAACAAACTGGAGTTATTGGTGAGAAGTTAGACATCAATGCTTTTGAAAAAGTGGAAGCTCCGTTTGTAGGTTCTTATATTCATGCAGGAAACAAAATCGCAACAATTGTTGGCTTATCTTCTGATGTAGAAGGAGCAGATGTTGTTGCAAAAGATGTTGCAATGCAGGCAGCTGCAATGAATCCAATTGCTTTAAACGAAGATGGTGTAGATGCATCTATCATTCAAAAAGAGATTGAAATTGCAAAAGATCAACTAAGAGCTGAAGGAAAACCAGAAGCCATGTTAGATAATATTGCTAAAGGTAAAATCAAGCGTTTTTTCAAAGATAATACTTTAGTAAATCAAGCTTTTATTAAAGATGGTAAGCAAACCGTTTCTCAATACGTGAAAACTATTGGAGATGTTACTGTAACTGGATTTAAAAGAGTCGCTTTAGGATAGATACTCTACTGAATTAAAACTTCAGTCTTTAAATATAAAACCTCGTCTAATAGACGAGGTTTTTTTTATGCATTAAAATCTTTCTTTAGTAGCTGAAATCTAATTATTATATTTGCTCAACTTTCTAAGAAACTATGCAGTACAAAAGAATACTTTTAAAATTAAGTGGAGAAGCTTTAATGGGTGAAAGGCAGTATGGAATTGACCCTAATAGACTAAAGGAATATGCTAAAGAAATTAAAGTAGTTACCGAAATGGGGGTTGAAGTTGCCATTGTAATTGGTGGTGGAAATATTTTTAGAGGAGTCGCTGGCGCTAGCAATGGAATGGATAGAGTTCAAGGAGATCATATGGGAATGCTAGCTACATGTATCAATGGATTAGCATTACAGAGCGCACTTGAGGAAGTTGGTGTTTTTACAAGGCTACAAACCGCCCTTGAAATTAAAGAAATTGCTGAGCCTTATATCAAAAGAAAAGCAATCAGACATTTAGAGAAGGGACGTGTTGTTATTTTTGGCGCTGGAACAGGGAACCCTTATTTTACAACAGATACTGCAGCAGTTTTAAGAGCTATAGAAATAAGTGCAGATGCTATTTTAAAAGGAACAAGAGTTGACGGAATTTATAATTCTGACCCAGAGAAAAATGCCGATGCCGTAAAATTTGAAAATATCACTTTTAAAGATGTTATAGAAAAAGGATTAAAGGTGATGGATATGACAGCTTTTACGTTAAGTGAAGAAAACAAACTTCCTATTATCGTATTTGATATGAATAAAAAAGGCAACCTTTTAAAGTTAATATCAGGAGAAAAAATAGGAACCGTAGTTAATATATAGAATCCAAAAACATTCTTATCATGAATGAAGAAATAGAATTTATCATAGACAGTGCTAAAGAGCAAATGCAAAATGCCATTGATCATTTAGTTAAAGAATTACGTGCTATTAGAGCAGGAAAAGCATCTCCTTCTATGTTATCTAACATAATGGTAGATTACTATGGTGCTCAAACGCCTTTGAGTCAAGTAGCCAATGTAAATACCCCAGATGCAAGAACTATAAGTATTCAACCTTGGGAAAAGCAAATGTTACAAGAAATCGAAAAAGCAATTATGATTGCTAATATTGGTTTTAATCCTATGAATAATGGAGAGAACATCATTATTAATGTTCCCCCTTTAACAGAAGAACGAAGAAGAGAGTTAGTAAAACAAGCAAAAGCTGAAGCAGAACACGCAAAAGTAGGGATTAGGAATGCTAGAAAAGATGCTAATAACGAAGTAAAAAAGCTTGATGTTTCTGATGATTTGAAAAAAAATACAGAAGCAGATATTCAAACATTAACAGATTCTTTTGTAAAAAAAACTGACGATCTATTAGCTGTAAAAGAAACAGAAATTATGACTGTATAATTTCATCAAAAAAAAGTATCTAAAGAAAGAGTGTTTTTAACACTCTTTTTATTTGCCAAATAGTCAAAGTAAGTTCAAATACCTAACTTTGCAGAAAATTTATTTACATGAACTTTTGGACAAGAGTTTCTAGCATCATTCTTCGCAATAGATATCTAGTTCTTTTTTTAATAGCTATAGCAACAGCCTTACTAGTAAGTCAGATGAAGTATATGAAATTTTCATATACAGAAGCTAACTTACTTCCAGAAGATCATGAAGTGAATATTCAATACGATGCTTTCTTGAAAATTTTTGGCGAAGAAGGCAACCTTATTATTTTAGCAGTTAAAGACTCTACTCTTTTTACTCCCGAAAAATTCAAAAACTGGAATGCTTTAGTAAAATCATTTGATTCTCTTAGTGAAATAGATTTTTCATTATCATTGGCTGATGTGAAGAAATTAAAAGCAGATCGAAAAAAAAGAAAATTTGTTTTAGAATCGCTTTTTAAAGACTCTCCTAAAACAAAAAAAGAAATCAATCAAATCAAAAAACAACTTTTTGAACGACTTCCTTTTTATGATAATCTTCTTTTTAATAAAGAAACTGGGACCATACAAACTGCCATTTATCTTAATAAAGAAATTGTAAACACTGCTGCTAGAAAAGATTTTGTGTTTAATGTCTTAATTCCGACTATTGAGACTTTTGAAAAAGAAAATAATTTAGATGTTCGAGTTTCAGGAATGCCTTATATAAGAACTGTAAACGCGCAAAATATTGTTGATGAAATAGGAATGTTCGTTGGAGGCGCTCTTCTCATCACCGCAATTATATTCTTCTTCTTTTTTAGATCGTTTAGAGCTACGTTTATTACATTATTAGTCGTTACTGTTGGTGTTACTTGGGCATTTGGTTTTATTGGCTTATTAGGGTACGAAATTACAGTTCTAACAGCTTTAATTCCTCCACTTATTATTGTCATTGGAGTTCCTAATGCGGTGTTTTTAATTAATAAGTATCAACAAGAAATAAAAAAGCACGGACAGCAAGCCAAAGCTTTACAACGTGTTATTTCTAAAATTGGGAATGCAACTTTAATGACAAACTTAACAACTGCTTCTGGTTTTGCAACATTCGTTTTTGTAAAAAGTCAATTGCTTAGAGAGTTTGGAATTTTGGCATCTATCAATATCATAAGTATTTTCTTTTTAGCTCTTATGATAATTCCCATTCTTTATAGTTTTATGCCATTACCCAAAGAAAAACATTTAAGTCATCTCGAGAAAAAATGGATAGAAAATGTTGTAGATTGGATGGAGAAAATGGTGAGAGAACAACGTGTTACAATTTATATAAGCACAGTAATTGTTATCATTTTAAGTATTATTGGTGTATATCAAATTAGGGTTTCAGGGAGTTTGATAGAAGATATGCCAAAAAGTAAGCAATTCTACACAGATATTAAGTTTTTTGAAAGTGAATTTGGAGGAATTATGCCACTAGAAATACTTATTGACACTAAGAAAAGTAAAGGTGTTATGAGGTTGTCTACACTGAAAAAAATGGAAAAAATAAATGATGCTATTGCAACTTTTCCAGAGCTTTCTAAGCCTGTTTCTATTGTAAATCTAGTCAAATACTCTAAGCAGGCTTATTACAAAGGAAATCCTAAGTATTATCAACTCCCAACATCACAAGAACAGAGTTATATTTTAGCTTATACTAAAAACTCTGACAGTAATGCTAATATGCTTAAAAATTTTGTAGACTCTACTGGAAGGTACGCAAGGATTACCACTTTTATGAAGGACATTGGGACTGAAAAAATGGACGGTATTCAAAATCGATTAAAAGAAGTAATAGACAAAGAATTCCCTTCCGAAAGATATACTGTGAGTCTTACAGGTAAAGCCTTAGTTTTTTTAAAAGGGACCAATTATTTAATCACCAATCTTGTTTTTTCATTATCATTAGCCATCCTATTAATTGCTATTTTTATGGCATGGATGTTTAGATCTTTTAGAATGATTCTTATTTCTATTGTTCCGAACATTCTTCCTTTATTAATTACCGCTGGTTTAATGGGGTTCTTTGATATTCCAATAAAGCCATCTACAATTCTAGTATTTAGTATTGCTTTTGGAATATCTGTGGATGATACTATTCATTTTCTGGCTAAATACAGACAAGAATTAATTGCGAATAATTGGAAGATTAGAAAATCGGTTTATGCGGCACTAAGAGAAACAGGCGTAAGCATGTTCTATACTTCTATTGTATTGTTTTTTGGTTTTCTAGTCTTTACCATTTCTAGTTTTGGAGGCACTATAGCTCTTGGAGGATTAGTTTCTGTAACTTTACTATTAGCTATGGTTTCTAATTTATTATTACTCCCATCACTATTATTGACCTTTGAAAAGAAAATTGCTAATGAGAAAATCTTTAAAGAACCTTCCATTAGAATTTTGCCTACAGAAGAGGGGAATAAGGACAAATAATTTCTTTAGTTCTTACTTGGTGATTCGTTGTTCATTTTAAGCTAAAAAAGTATCTTTGTTGCTTTTAGACTCAAAAGGTTATAGCATAAATAGATAATTGATATCATGATGAGAAGTAGTGTTGCCAAATTATTAGTTTCGGACAAATTTTTACAAGAAGTTCAAGTTAAAGGATGGGTGAGAACATTTAGAAGTAATCGTTTTATTGCTTTAAATGATGGTTCCACCATTAAAAATATTCAATGTGTTGTTGATTTTGAAAATACAGATGAAAATACATTAAAAAGAATTGCAACTGGAGCAGCAATCCATATTAGTGGAACCTTAGTAGAAAGCCAAGGGAAAGGACAAACCGTAGAAATTCAAGTTTCTAGTTTAGAAATTTTAGGAGACTCTAATCCAGAAGAATACCCTATTCAACCCAAGAAGCATAGCATGGAATTTTTGCGTGAGAATGCGCATTTACGTGTTCGAACCAATACATTCAGTGCTGTAATGAGGATTTGTTCTAAACTGTCTTTTGCCGTTCACAAATATTTTCAAGAAAATGGATTTAATAATGTACACACGCCAATTATTACTGGGTCAGATGCCGAAGGTGCTGGAGAAATGTTTCGTGTATCTACTTTTGAGCCTAACAATGCTCCTGTAAATGAGCAAGGAGAAATTGATTATTCTCAAGATTTCTTTGGAAAAGAAACCAATCTTACCGTATCTGGTCAGTTAGAAGCAGAAACCTACGCAATGGCTTTAGGAAAAGTATATACGTTTGGCCCAACTTTTAGAGCTGAGAATTCAAATACTGTACGACATTTAGCTGAGTTCTGGATGATTGAGCCAGAAGTGGCTTTTATGGATCTTGATGGAAATATGGATTTGGCTGAAGATTTTATTAAAGCTGTTTTATCATATGTTCTAGAAAATTGTAAAGAAGATTTACTCTTTTTGGAGCAACGCTTATTACAAGAAGAAAAAGCGAAACCTCAAGCACAAAGAAGTGAAATGAGCTTGATTGAAAAATTACGTTTTGTTGTAGACAATAATTTTAAAAGAGTTAGTTATACTGAAGCTATTGAAATTTTAAGAAATTCAAAGCCTAATAAGAAAAAGAAATTTCAATTTCCAATTCACGAATGGGGTGCAGATTTACAATCTGAGCATGAACGTTATTTAGTAGAAAAGCATTTCAAATGTCCAGTAATATTATTTGATTATCCAGCAAACATTAAAGCCTTTTACATGAGATTAAATGATGATGGGAAGACTGTTCGAGCGATGGATGTTTTATTCCCTGGCATTGGAGAAATTGTTGGTGGAAGTCAAAGAGAAGAGCGTTATGATGTTTTACTTGACAAAATTAAAACGATGGGAATCGACGAGAAAGAATTATGGTGGTATTTAGATTTAAGAAAATTTGGTACTGCAGTTCATTCTGGCTTTGGTTTAGGTTTTGAAAGACTTGTTCAATTTGCTACTGGAATGGGAAATATTAGAGATGTAATTCCTTTCCCAAGAGCACCAAAAAGTGCTGAATTTTAAATACAAGTTTCGTATCTTTAAAAGAATATGCTAAAGCAAAGCTTACAATATAAATTACTACAAAAATTATCTCCGCAGCAAATTCAGCTGATGAAGTTAATTCAATTACCTACACAAGCATTTGAAGATCGACTAAAACAAGAAATTGAAGAGAATCCAGCCCTAGATACAGGAAAGGAAAATGATTCGCTAGATGATGAATTATCGAATGAGTTTGACGATGATGGTACAGAAAAAATTGATACAGATGACATTAATATTGATGAGTATTTAAGTGATGATGAGATTCCAAATTACAAAACTCAAGCCAATAATTACTCTTCAGACGATGAAGAAAAACATACTCCTTATGCAGCTGGAACTACTTTTCATCAATCTTTGAAAAATCAGTTAAACACTTTCAGAATTAATGATGAAGAGAAGCTTATTGCAGAGTTCTTAGTAGGTAGTATTGATGACAGTGGATATATTAGGAGAGAGATTATAGACCTTGTAGACGATTTAGCTTTTACTCAAAATGTCTTTACTACAGAAGAAAAAGTAACTTCTATTTTAACAAAAGTGGTTCATAGTTTAGATCCAATCGGTGTGGGTGCAAGAGACCTTCGAGAGTGTTTAATTATCCAATTAAAGGCAAAAGAAGAGACCGAAAAAAGAAGCTTAGCCATACAAATATTAGAGGAAGCGTTCGATCATTTTGTAAAAAAACACTATAAGAAATTAACGGAAAAGTTTAATATTTCAGAAGAAAAGTTAAAAGAAGTAAATTTAGAAATATCAAAATTGAATCCGAAACCTGGGAGTTCTTATGCTGGAAATAATAAAATAGCAGAACAAATTGTTCCCGATTTTACTATTAGAATCTTAGACGGAGAGCTAGACTTAACTCTAAATGCTAGAAATGCTCCTGAATTGCATGTGTCTAGAGAATACAATAATATGTTAAAGGGATATCAGGAATCAACTTCAAAAAGTAAATCTCAAAAGGATGCTGTTTTCTTCATTAAACAAAAATTAGATGCTGCAAAGTGGTTTATAGACGCTATAAAACAAAGACAGCAAACTCTTTTGGTTACAATGAATTGTATTATGCACTATCAGTATGATTATTTTTTAACGGGCGATGAGCGTAAGTTAAAACCAATGATACTAAAAGATATAGCCGATCAAATTAATATGGACGTATCTACAGTTTCTCGTGTAGCAAATAGCAAATATGTATCTACTCCGTATGGCACAAAATTAATTAAAGAATTCTTTTCCGAATCGATGAAGAATAATCAAGGAGAAGATATTTCTACTAAAGAGATTAAGAAAATACTTGAAACAGTTGTCAGCGAAGAAAATAAGAGAAAACCTTTAACTGATGATAAACTTTCAGCTATCTTAAAAGAAAAAGGGTATCCAATAGCCAGAAGAACAGTTGCCAAATATCGTGAGCAATTAGATATTCCTGTAGCTAGATTAAGAAAAGAAATCTAATGAGGTTTCATAAAATAATATCTACGCTTTTACACCCAATAGTGGTACCAACTATTGGTGTAATTATTTATTTTATTTTAATTCCACACGGACTCATTAAAGAACAGCAAATAATCATCTTAGCCTTAGTTTTTGGGTTTACTTATATACTCCCTGTTTTTGTTCTGCTTATTTTAAAAGCGCTGAAATTGATTGATAGTTTTCAGGCACATTCTATAAGAGAAAGAAAAATCCCTCTTTTTTTAATGATTATTGTGTTTTACTTTTTAGGTAGATCTTTAATGAATATTTCTCCTATTAGAGATCTAAGTGTATTGTTTTACGGGACTTCTCTTGGCTTATTTATAATCTATTTTCTTTTTATTATAAAGCTAAAAACTAGTATCCATCTTTTATCTATGGGAAGTGCGTTGGGCTTTTTCTTAGTACTAACAAGTAGCTATAGCATAAGTATGCTCCCAATAATTATGATTATTATATTATTTTCTGGATTATTGGGAAGTTCTAGATTATATTTAAAAGCACATACTCCTACAGAAGTTTACTCAGGATTCTCTATTGGTATTATCTGTCAATTCTTAGTTTCTTTTGTTCTATAGAATATAAAAAATCAATCCAATTTTTATAATTTTTGTATTGATTGGTGAAGTTCCAATAGATGCATTTTCTAATAAAGGCGTTAATCCGTAATAAATATGTGCATTAAAAGCATCATACCCAGCCGAAAGTGTTAAACCATATTGAAGCCTTTTAAAGTTTGGAATATTCTTAATAAGAACAGTATTTGAGTTTTCTACATAACTAAATTTATTTGAAATATTATACCCAAACTTAACACCTGTATATATTCTCCAAAATTTATATTTATTTACCGTCGATGTTCTCCATCTAAGCTCTAGTGGCAATTCAATCGTTTGAATTGAAAGCTTGTTGGATGAAATAGTATTATCAACTGAAAAAGTATAATCATTTGCTAGTGCTGATACTTTAATCCCATGATTAAAAGAATCAAATCCATAACCTAATCCAATTCCCAGTGAAACATTTCCTCTATTTGTAAATGGGATATCTTTAATAAACCCTCCAGAAAGACCAAAAGAAAAGCTTGTCCCAGAAACCTGAGTTGGTTGGCTAAAAAACTGATTATAAGTTAAACTCACATATAATTGGTCATCTGCATACTTATCACCAATTTGTAAGGTGTCTTTTTGACCAAAACAACAAGTAATACTAAAAACGAATAGAGATATAAACAGTTTTTTCACTAAACAAAGGTATTTAAAAATATAGATTTCAAAAAAAAAGGGTAACTCTTAAAGAATTACCCTTTATATTTTTCATCTGACAATTAGTTTTCTGTTCCAGCTTGGGTAGAATAACTAACTTTTAATGCATTGACGTCTCTCAATTTTAGACGAATATCTATAATAGTACCTACACTAGCTTGCTTATCAGCTTTGATGGATGTAGTCATAAAGGGAACCTCTATATCTGACACATTCTCTCGTTCGCTAATTATAAAAGCAGGCACATCATCAGCAGAAGCTATTTTATCATTCAATTGAATCCTGTTATAACCAGTACCATATTTAGCATCTTTCGCTTTCCCAACATAAATAGTACTCACTAAGCTCTTATGCTCTAGCTTTTTTATTTCGGTCGCACTTGGTAATCTTGGCGCTTCAATTTGAAGACTTGTTTCTCTCATAGTAGTAGTTACCATGAAGAAAAATAATAACATGAATACAATATCGGGTAACGCCGCTGTATTTACAGCTGGCATTCCTTTTTTCTTCTTTCTAAACTTAGACATAGTTATAATTTAAGATTAATTAGCAGAAGTAGGTTCAGCATCTGATATAATTTGAGGATAGCTCGTTTTAATATCTTCTACTTTCTTCTTTAATTCTTCATTATTTTTATCATCCTTATAGAGTTTTTCTAACTCTTTAAATGGCATTTTATATCGCTCTAAAGATAATCTGTTTCTTAAAAAGCTGTAAGCTTTAAGCAACTCATTTTGTACAACAATATATGTGCCATAATCGGTACCTCTATCGCTTTGTACAGAAATAATAGCTTTGTTAGGATGATCTGAAGAAGATTCACTTTTCTCTCCTTTACAATAATCGCAAGGGAGTCCTGGCGTACCATCTTCTCCTGGCTTACCAACTCCACCACCATTGTCTATAAACTTAATAGCAGCTTCTTTGATATCTTTAACGTCCATTCTTTCGCCTTCTACTTGAAGCTCATTTCTGAAGTTGATGTTCACTTCAAAAATATTTTTCTCCTTAATAATTGGCGGTACATAATCTGGCGGCGGCTTTTCTGATAACTTCTTAGAAATCCCTGAATCTACATTCATTGTGGTTGTTACTAAGAAGAAAATCAATAAAAGAAAGGCAATGTCAGCCATTGACCCCGCATTAATTTCTGGATTTTCTCTTCTTGCCATATGATTAAGATTTTACTAATCCTTTTAATAAATCAAATATAAAGAATACACCTCCAATAAGTACTAGAATAGTACTATACCAAATAAGAGTTCCTACCCATTGGTTAGAAGAAGCTCCAGCTTCTCCTCCTTCAATTACTACATTTTGCGCATCTAAAACTGCATTGCTGTCTCCTAGTATATAAGAAACTACTAGTAATACACCTAAAACAACTAACCCAAGTAATGTTTTCTTTAAGTTCTCTGGGTTTTTAACCATACCAACTATTGACAATACTACTGTAATAGCTACAGCTGCATAGAATAAAAACGTAGAAAAAGTGATTAAAGGTGATACTGCAGCATCTATTACTTTCGGATCTGTTTCGTCTGCAGATGAAACTACAACAAACAGAATGATTCCAATCACAGATAATAGAGCGATTATAATGGTTAATATTTTCGAAAATTTATTGTCCATAATAATTCTTATTTTTTGTATTTAACCAACAAGTCAACTAATTTAATAGAAGCATCTTCCATATTATTTACAATGCTATCTACTTTAGAAACAATATAGTTATAGAAAATTTGAAGAATAATTGCAACAATTAAACCAAATACAGTTGTTAATAAGGCTACTTTAATACCTACAGCTACTACTCCAGGAGAGATATCATTTGCAACAGCAATCGCATCAAAGGCTCCAATCATACCAATTACAGTTCCCATGAAACCAAGCATTGGCGCTAAAGCAATAAATAGAGACAGCCAAGAAATGTTTTTCTCTAAAAGCCCCATTTGAACACCACCGTATCCAACGACTGCTTTTTCTGCTGCTTCGATTCCTTCATCAACTCTATCTAAACCTTGGTAAAAGATAGATGCTACTGGTCCTTTTGTATTTCTACAAACTTCTTTAGCTGCTTCAATACCTCCAGAACTTAGAGCATCGTCTACACTAGCAACCAACTTATTTGTGTTTGTTGATGCCATGTTTAAATAAATAATTCTCTCAATAGCTATTGCTAAACCTAAAATTAGTGCTACTAATACAATTCCCATAAAAAACGGACCACCTTCAATAAAACGTTGTTTTAGAATTTGGTGAAAAGTTTTTGCCTCTTCAGCATTCTGTGCAAAAGTTGATTGAATAGCTCCAAAAAACATAAATCCTGTTACAGTTAGGATATTTACTACTTTTTTCATCTTTGTTATAATTAATTTTTAATAGTTAACGGGTTAAATATAAGATTTTACTATCAATTAAAGAAAAATAGGTCATTTTGCTATAAAAATTTAACAACACTTCCTTTCTATTATTTAATTGAGGACAGCAAGTAACAAAAAAATGTTGAGCCTTTAAAACAAAAAACAAGGTATTTTAATGAAAATCATTAAAAATTAACACTGTATATGCTAAATCATTCTTAGGCAGATAAAAACACTAAATTTATAACAAATTAGTTTTCAGATATTTCACCTCTAAGAGATTTTACAAAATGCTTTTTAAAGTTATTAGGAGTTAATTTTTCCCCTAAAAGATACATTAGTTTTGCAACTGCAGATTCTGTAGTGATATCCTTACCATCTACGACTCCAATTCTTTTCAATTCTGTGCTAGTTTCATAATGCCCCATTAAGACACTACCTCCATAACATTGTGTTACATTCACAATATGCATGCCATTATTTATTGCTCTCTCTAACGTTTTTATAAACCAATCATAGGTAGGTGCATTGCCAGACCCATAAGACTCTAAGACAACTCCTTTTAAATTTTTAACATTTAAAATACTCTCAACCACTTGTTTTGTTATTCCTGGAAAAATTTTAAGTATAGCAATATTAGAGTCTAAATTCTTTCTAACAATTAAGTTAGAAGAATCTTCATTCCCTTTTAATAAACGTTGCTCATTAAAAGTTAAATGAACACCGCTTTTAGCAAGTGCTGGGTAATTGGGAGAAGAAAAAGCTTCAAACTGTTCAGCACTTATTTTAGAAGTTCTATTGGCACGATACAATTTATACTCAAAATATAAACCAACCTCTTTAACAACTGGTTGATTATTTTTTCTAGAACAAGCTATTTCTATAGAAGTAATTAAATTCTCTTTTGCATCTGTTCTTAAATCTCCTATCGGTAATTGAGAGCCTGTAAAAATAATTGGCTTACTTAAATTTTCTAACATAAAACTAATGGCAGAAGAAGTATATGACATCGTATCGGAACCTGTCAACACTACAAAGCCATCAAACTGATTGTAGTTTATTTCTAAAATATCTGCAATTTTGATATAATATTCTATATTCATATTTGAAGAATCTATAGGTGCTTCAAATGAAATTGTTTGAATATTACAATTCAAATGTTTCAACTCAGGTATTTTTTCTAAAATTTTATCAAAATTGAAAGCCTTTAATGCTTTCGATTCATAATCTTTAATCATACCAATGGTCCCTCCGGTATATATTAATAAAATTTCAGGTTTTTTTGTCATTTTGACATATTTTAAGTGTGTATACTAAAATGGAATAATTTATGTTGTAAATTTAACAAGAATAAAAAGAAAAAATAATGATTGGATTTTATATTATAATAGGAATTATTTCTTTGGCAAGTTGGGCAATAAGCAACACTTTAAAAAGAAAATTTAAGCAGTATTCAAAAGCGCACTTAAGAAATGGTATGAGTGGCGCCGAAATTGCAGAAAAAATGCTTGCTGATCATGGGATAAGAGATGTAAAAGTAATTTCTACCCCTGGGCAATTAACCGACCATTACAACCCAAAGAACAAAACTGTTAACCTAAGCGCATCTGTGTACAGCCAACGAAACGCAGCAGCAGCGGCTGTAGCTGCGCACGAAGTAGGACACGCTGTACAGCACGCACAAGCATACCAATGGTTAACTATGCGATCAAAGTTAGTTCCCGTAGTTAGTATTTCTTCTCGTTTTTCACAGTGGCTTGTTATAGGAGGAATTATATTAGGTGCTACAACTCAAAATCAAGGAATGGGATTTTATATTGCTATTATAGGTCTTGTATTTATGGGATTAGCTACTGTTTTTAGCTTTATTACTTTGCCTGTAGAATACGATGCTAGTAATCGGGCATTAGCTTGGTTAAAGAATAAAAACATGGTCTCACAGGAAGAATATGCTGGCTCAAAAGATGCGTTAAAATGGGCTGCTAGAACTTATTTAGTAGCAGCTTTAGGCTCATTAGCCATGTTATTATACTGGGGACTACAAATATTAGGTGGTAGGGATTAATTTTTACTTCAATATTTGGCAACAAAAAGGTTTCAAGAAATTGAAGCCTTTTTTGTTATTGAACACCTCGCTTTTCGTCTAAGCTATAAACATAGCTCTCTAATTATGAAAAAAGCGCTCATCATATTCATATTTATTTTCAGTTTTCAAACTTCTTTTTCTCAACAAATGACTCCTAAAAAACTAGAAACTATTTTAACTAAGCTAACGGACTCTATACAAGGAACCAATGGCAAATGGCAGTTTAAAATTAAAGGTATTATTTTTATATGCATCACTGATAAGAAACATAATAGAATGCGAATTATCTCTCCGATTATTGAAACTGTAAGGTTAAATGAGAAATTAAAAAGCGCAGCATTAGTAGCAAACTTTCACTCCGTTTTAGATGTAAAATATGCTATTGCAGATGACGTGCTTTGGTCCGTTTTTATTCATCCTCTAAAAGAACTTTCAGAGAAACAAGTTAAAGATGCCGTAAGTCAAGTTTACAGTGCAAATGTAACTTTTGGAACTAGTTTTTCGAGTACTACATTAGTGTTCCCCGGAAATGCTAAAAAAGAAAAAAACAAACCTCAAAAGAAAATATTGAAGAAACAATATTAATCGTTCAATTTTAATACTGCCATAAATGCTTCTTGTGGAATTTCTACATTTCCAACCTGACGCATTCGTTTCTTACCTTTCTTTTGTTTTTCTAATAACTTTCGTTTTCTAGAAATATCTCCACCATAACATTTCGCAGTAACATCTTTACGTAATGCTTTGGTCGTTTCTCTAGCAATAATTTTAGCTCCAATAGCAGCTTGGATAGGAATATCGAATTGCTGTCTAGGGATTAATTGTTTTAACTTTTCAACTATTTTCTTTCCAATATGATATGCATTATCGGCATGCAGCAGTGCAGAAAGTGCATCTACTGGCTGTCCGTTTAATAAGATATCTACTCGAACTAATTTAGATGGTTTCATTCCAATTGGACTATAATCAAACGAAGCATATCCTTTAGAAACTGTTTTCAATCGGTCGTAAAAATCAAATACAATTTCTGCTAAAGGCATATCAAAAGTTAGCTCGACTCTTTCGGTTGTTAAATAAGTCTGATTTGTGATTTCTCCACGTTTTTCTATACACAAACTCATAACCTGTCCAACAAAGTCCGATTTTGTAATAATAGACGCTTTAATATAGGGCTCTTCTACTCTTTCTAATTTTGATGGTTCAGGTAAATCAGAAGGATTATTTAATAGCACAATTTCTTCAGGGTTCTTCTTCGTAAATGCATGATAAGATACGTTTGGAACTGTAGTAATTACCGTCATATTAAACTCACGCTCTAAACGTTCTTGAATAATCTCCATATGTAACATTCCTAAGAACCCACAACGGAAACCAAACCCTAAAGCCGCAGAGCTTTCAGGAACAAATACTAAAGAAGCATCGTTCAATTGTAGTTTCTCCATAGAGTAACGCAACTCTTCATAATCTTCCGTATCAACAGGATAAATCCCGGCAAAAACCATAGGCTTTACATCTTCAAAACCGTCAATAATTTCGGTTGTTGGGGTTGCTGCATCTGTAATTGTATCTCCAACCTTTACTTCTTTAGCAGTTTTAATTCCTGTGATTAAGTATCCTACATCACCCGTTTTTACAGATTTTTTTACAACTTGATTTAACTTTAGCGTACCAACTTCATCTGCAAAATACTCATTGTTGGTTGCCATAAATTTTATGCGCTGCCCTTTTTTAATCTCACCATTCATAATTCTAAAATAGGTTTCGATTCCCCTATAAGAATTATACACTGAGTCAAAAATCAAGGCCTGTAGAGGAGCTTCTGGATCTCCTTGTGGAGCAGGAACTCTTTCTATAATCGCTTGTAATATATTATCTACTCCAAAACCCGTTTTCCCACTTGCATGAATCACTTCTTCTGGTTCACAACCTAATAAATCTACAATATCATCCGTTACCTCTTCTGGATTTGCCGAGGGCAAATCCACTTTATTTAAAATTGGAATAATCTCTAAATCATTCTCTAAGGCTAAATATAAATTTGAAATCGTTTGTGCCTGAATACTTTGTGCTGCATCTACAATTAACAAAGCTCCCTCACAAGCTGCAATAGAACGAGAAACTTCGTAAGAAAAATCTACATGACCTGGAGTGTCAATTAAATTTAAAACATATTCTTGACCTTCGAAGGTATAATCCATTTGAATTGCGTGAGACTTAATGGTAATTCCGCGTTCACGCTCTAAATCCATATTATCTAATAGCTGATTCTGCTTTTCTCTTTCAGTTACAGAACCTGTATAATCTAACAATCTATCTGCCAATGTACTTTTACCGTGATCGATATGAGCGATGATGCAAAAGTTTCTAATGTTCTTCATTCGTTAAATTTGTTGTTCAAAAATAGTGCGCAAATATACGTTAATTAGAGGGCGAAGCAAATAAAAATAAAGGCTTCCTCTACTCTTGCCACTCAGCAATAAATAGGTTTGTATCTCTTCCTCCACCGTTATTTCTATTAGAAGAGAAAATCAATTTTTTACCATCATTAGAAAAAACAGGAAATGCATCAAATGTTTCTCCGTGTGTAACTCTTTTTAAATTTTTCCCATCTACATCAATCATATATAAATTGAATGGAAAACCTCTCTCAGCTTCAAAATTTGAAGAGAATAAAATCTTTTTTCCTGAAGGGTGAAAAAACGGGCTCCAGTTCGCATTTCCTAAATCGGTTAATTGGCGTAAATTTGACCCATCAGCATTACATATATACAGCTCCATATCCGTTGGCTCTACTAAACCTTGCGCTAACAAATCTTTATATGCTTTAATTTCTGCATCTGTTTTTGGGCGAGAAGACCGAAAGATTAGCTGGCTACCATCTGGCGAAAAGAATGCCCCTCCATCATACCCAAGCTGATTGGTGATTTGTTTCACATCAGTCCCATCGATATTCATGGTATATAATTCTAAGTCACCAGACCTAGTAGAAGTAAATACAATTTTGTCTCCTTTAGGTGACACTGTTGGCTCTGCATCATATCCAACTTCATTTGTTAATTGTTTGACTATATTTCCTTCTAGATCGGCTACAAAAATATCATAGCTATCATAAATAGGCCATACATACTTTCCGTTTTTTCTCAATGGAGCATCAGGGCATTCGTCTTGTTTTAAATGAGTAGAAGCATAAATAATGTGCTTATTGTCTGGTAAAAAATAAGCACAAGTAGTTCTTCCCTTCCCAGTACTAATCATTGGTGGCACTTTATCTGCAAACGTTTCATCAGCATTCATTAAAAACATTTGATCACAACCCACATTCCATTTTGTGTTGTTGGATTGAAATACTAATTGTTTATCATCAAAACTCCAGTACGCCTCTGCATTATCTCCTCCAAACGTAATTTGCTTCAAACTCTTAAAATGCATCTCTTCAGGAAAAATTAAAGAGTCTTTACCTGCAACTAGTTCTGATTTCTTTTCAACTTTTTTTGTTGCGTCATTCTTACACGAAAAACTAAGAACAGCAACACATATTAAGCTTAAAATTCTAATTTTCATATGAGTGATATGTGGTATTTAATGATTAATTTTATTCAGTAAAAGTAAACTTTTGTTCGAAAAACAATACAAAAATTTACTTTACTTCATGAACCAATTCTTTAATACATGATTTTATTTTATTCTTAGTTTTACAAGTTTTAGAATTAAAAAAATCATGTATTTTTGAGCAAAAATAATACTTAATCTCATGAGAAACATCTTATTTACTATCTTTTTATTATGCTTAATTTCTTGTGCTAAAGAAACTACAAATACTTCCAAAATAGAAGAAGATGTTTCTTATCTAGCTGATGACTCACTAGAAGGAAGACAAACAGGTACTAAAGGAGAACTTCTAGCGGCTGAATATATTTCTAAAAGATTTAAAGAATTAGCGTTAACAACAAAAGGCACTAACGGCTACTTACAACCTTTTTCTTTTAAACCTAAAACTAATCCGCATGAGAAAGTAAAGTTTACTGAGAATGAGGACGGAACCATTACAGGAAACAACATCATTGGCTATATAGACAACAAAGCTTCTCATACAGTTATTATTGGAGCACATTACGATCATTTAGGATATGGTGGAGATGGATCTTTATATAGAGATTCTATGAAAGCCATTCATAATGGTGCAGATGATAATGCTAGTGGTGTAGCTGTTATGCTAGATCTCGCAAGAAAATTAAAAAGCAAAAACACCAATAATAATTATCTTTTTATGGCCTTTTCTGGTGAAGAGATGGGTTTATTAGGATCTAATTATTTTGTTAAAAACCCTACAATAGATACCAAATCTGTGAGCTATATGATTAATATGGATATGGTTGGAAAACTTAAAAAGGATAGTACTTTGGCAGTTTATGGGACTGGCACCTCACCCATTTTTAAACAAGTTTTAAATGCGCATAACAGTCACTTTAAACTTATTCAAAAAGAATCAGGCACAGGTCCTAGCGATCACACAAGCTTTTATCTTGCAGATATTCCTGTACTCCATTTCTTTACTGGGCAGCATGAAGACTACCATAAACCAAGTGATGACTCTGAAAAACTAAATTATAATGGAATGAAAACTATTTCCAATTATATCTTCAATATCATTTCTGACCTAGATGATAATGGCAAACTGGCTTTTAGAAAAACTAAAAATGAAAGTGACAATACTCCAAGATTTAAAGTTGGTTTAGGTGTTATTCCAGATTATTTATTCGATGGTAAAGGAATGCGCATCGATGGTGTTTCGGATGGAAAACCCGCTCAAAAAGCTGGCTTACAAAAAGGCGATATTGTTATTAAATTAGGAGACAGCACTGTAGTAGATATGATGAGTTATATGCGTGCTTTGTCTGTTTTTGACAAAGGAGATAAAACAAAAGCAACCGTTAACAGAGGAGGAAAGCAAATACATGCCAAAATACAATTTTAGATATTTAAATTGATTTTTTTATTTTAACTTGCGTTTAAAGCAATGGTTGGGCACATTATTTTTTTAAAATAAAAAATCTTTCACTGATAAAATTTCCGCTTTAAGAGTTTTTTTTCGGTTTTATATAGTTTTAATTGTGTTGTGAAGATTGCTGTAGTTTATTTGCTGTGTTAACAATTGAAAATAAAAACTACAATTAACATCAAAACTTTAAATTCATGAAAAAATACGTATTTCTTTTTCTTATGATGTCATTTATGATTAGCTGTTCTGAAGCAGTTATAGAAGACTTACCAACAGATCCAATTACAAACCAAGTAAACTATGTTACTGATGTAAAAATAATTATAGACAATAACTGTGTTGGTTGTCATGGAGCTGTTTCTCCAAGTGCTGGACTAAGCTTAACAAATTACACTCAAGTTCGTAATGCAGCTGAAAACGGAAACTTAATCAATAGAATTAATAATGTATCTAATCCAATGCCTCAGTCTGGTTTAATGTCTTCTAGTAATAGAGCTATTATAGACAAGTGGGTTATTGATGGGTATTTAGAAAATTAGCATCATGAAAAAACTTATCATTTACATTATTTGTTTTGTGTCCTTCAGTTTAAGTGCACAAAAATATTATACAAAAACTGGATCTACAGAATTAAAGGCTTCTGTCGCGGCGTTCGAACCTGTTGAAGCTACTAATAAAAGTACTTCAGTTGTTTTAAAAGCCGATACTGGAGAGATTGCAGCTTTACTTTTTATAAAAGCATTTCGCTTTAAGGTTGCATTAATGGAAGAGCATTTTAATGAAAATTATATGGACTCTGATAAATTTCCAAAAGGAACTTTTAAAGGAAACATTAAAGATTTTAATCTTGCTGAAGTTACCGACAAAAAAAAGTATAAAATTTCTGGAACATTAACGGTAAGGGGAATAAAAAAAGAGATTGAAACAATGGGAGTGTTTTCAAAAAAAGATGGTAAACTCTATTTGAAAGCAACTTTTGCTGTAAAACCACAAGATTTCGACATTAAGATTCCTAGTATTGTTAGAAAGAAAATAGCCGAGTCGATTAATTTAAACTTAGATTATGAGCTTATCGAAAAAAAGTAAGATTCTTTTATTGCTCGCTATAGGTGGAATTCTTATTGCATTTGGAGTATATAGTTATGCATATCAAGCGCATAAGACTATTGAAGAGTTCTCCGTTGAATTTGATGGGAAATCGAATGATTTTTTAATAAAAATTCAAGAAAATGATAGTATCTGGCAAAACAAAGCAGTTGTTTTAACTGGTACAATTACTTCAAAAGATACGAAAGGAATTATGCTAGACGGCAGTATCTATTGTCAGTTTAGAGATTCTATTACCCTTACAACCATAGAAAACAATCAATCCATAAAAATTAAAGGTCGTATCATTGGATATGACGATTTATTAGAAGAATTAAAACTAGATCAATGCATTATTCAACAGTAAACCAACACTTTAAAAAGATTCTTTCAGTTTTATCTATCTCATTTCTAACCATTGGAGCTCTCCATGCTCAAGATGATTTATTAGACGAATTAGATACTACTTCTGAAAGCGAATCTTTCGAATCTCCAGCTTTTAAAGCTATGAGAATTGCAAATTTACAATCAACCAAAATAGCAGCAAAAGGCGATTTATATCTATATGTATCACATCGATTTGGGACACTTCAGGATGGGTTTGATACTTTTTTTGGGTTTGACAATGCTAATACAAGAATTCAACTAGCCTATAGTTTTTGGGATGGAGTACAATTAAGTGTTAGTAGAGAGTCTTTAAGAAAAACCTATGCGGGTTCTATTAAATATAGAATTGCCAGACAATCAAAGAAGTTCCCATTAAATGTTGTTGGATATAGTACAATTACTCTTAATACTGAAATTGATGAAAACACTTTGCCTGGACTTAACGCTAGTGACAAATATAGTTTTGCGCATCAATTATTAATTTCTAAGCGTTTTTCAAATAGCTTTTCTTTTCAGATTGCACCTACTTATATTCGAGAAAATTTACAAGATGTAAGAGCAACTGGTGCTGCAAATCATAATCAGTTTGCTTTTGGTTTTGGAGGGCGATACAAACTGAGTAAACGTATGAGCTTAAATGCTGATTATGCTTATAATTTTAGCAGAGAAAGTAACTCTATTTATACAAATCCATTAACGATTGGTGTTGATATAGAGACCGGAGGCCATGTCTTTCAGTTATTATTCTCAAATGCCCAAGCAACTACTGTTCCTGGTTTTATGAGCAATGCAGAAGGTGATTGGTCTGATGGTAAAATCTTTTTCGGATTTAATATTGTACGGGTTTTTTAAACTCATCTAATTATATTAAAAAAGCCTCCAGTTGGAGGCTTTTTTTGTAACTCTAAAAGACCTAAATTTGCCCCATGGTAAAAATAGGCCACATAGAACTTCCAGATTTTCCATTATTGCTTGCACCTATGGAAGATGTTTCTGACCCTCCATTTAGAGCTTTATGTAAAGAGAATGGAGCCGATGTAGTATATACAGAATTTATTTCTTCTGAAGGCTTGATTCGTGATGCAGCAAAGAGTGTGATGAAATTAGATATCTATGAGAAAGAACGTCCAGTTGGAATTCAGATTTTTGGTGCTAATTTAGATTCCATGTTACGCTCTGTAGAAATTGTTGAAAAAACCAATCCAGACATTATTGATATTAATTTTGGATGCCCTGTAAAGAAAGTGGTATCTAAAGGAGCTGGAGCTGGCATCTTAAAAGATATTGATTTGATGGTTTCTTTAACGGAAGCTATGGTCAAACACACCAATCTTCCGATCACTGTTAAAACACGTTTAGGTTGGGATCATGATTCCATTAGAATTGTCGAGGTGGCAGAGCGCTTACAAGATATAGGCTGTAAAGCAATTTCTATACATGGTAGAACCCGAGCGCAAATGTATAAAGGTGATGCGGATTGGAGGCCTATTGCTGAAGTAAAAAATAATCCGAGAATGCATATTCCTGTTTTTGGGAATGGTGATGTTACGACTCCTGAAAAGGCGATGGAAATGCGTGATAAATTCGGATTAGATGGCGCTATGATAGGGAGAGCCTCTATTGGATATCCTTGGTTTTTTAATGAAGTAAAACATTATTTTAAAACAGGAGAACATTTAGCCAAACCCTCTATTGCTGATCGAACTGAAATGGCAAGGCGTCATTTACAAATGGCTATTGATTGGAAAGGAGAACATTTAGGGGTTGTAGAAACTCGCAGACATTATACCAACTACTTTAAAGGCATTCCTCATTTTAAAGAATATCGTTTAAAAATGGTCACCTCTGACGACCCAAAAGATGTGTTTGCTACATTTAACGAAGTGCAAGCGAAATTTGGAGATGCATTGATTCCTCAGATTGGGTAGTTACCTCTCTACAAAACTTCTAGAAATCCTACTACTGGCAATCTTTGCTGCTAAATAACCTAATACAACAATAGTACTTGCTACAATAAAGAAATTAGACACCCTAAACTCTACAGGATATGCAATATTTTGAGTAATCATAAATAGCTCATACTTTTGTTGAACAAGTACTAAAATTACGCCTAGAAGTAAGCCTATAAAAGTCCCAATAACAGTGAGCAAAAACCCTTGAAAAACAAATATTCTTTGAATCTCCTTTAAAGAAGCGCCTATATTAAATAATGTCTTTAGATTTCTTTGCTTGTCAATAATCATCATAATAATGGCACCTATCACATTAAACAAGGCAATGATTACTATTAATGTAAAAATTAAATACGAAACAAAATTTTCTGTATTAATTACCTTATAGAACAATGCATTCAATTGCGCTTTTGTTTCTACTTTGTATGTTGGTCCTAAGCTTTCTTGAAGGCGATTTGCAAAATCATCCGAATTTTCAGTAAGTACAAGTTTTAATTCAATCGCCGAAATTTGGTTGTCCTTGTATTTCAGTAGTTCTTGAGCTAAAGGTAAGTTTACAAATACATATTTATTTTCAAACTCTTCTGTACCAGAATAAATACCTGTTACCTGCGCTTCTACCTTACGAAAAGCATTCGCTGGATTTACAATCTTTTTCCCAGGTTTAGGAACATAAATTTCTAAAGGCTCAGTAAAGTTCATAACTCCTAAAGATAATTTATAGGAAATTCCATTCCCTAAAATAGCTGTGTTTTTATATTGAGGTTCTAACCAATTTCCAACTACAATTGCAGAATCTATGACTGTTACTCTGTTGTAATTTTCATCAACTCCTTTTATATAAGCAATATGAGGTTTTTCATTATAAGTTAAAAACACTCGTTGTTCAACAACTTTCGAAAAAACTGCAATTTCTTTATCCTCCGATAAAACATGATGTAAACTATCTGTGAAAGCAAAAGTTTTTCCTTTTACTGATGAAATTTTTATGTCTGGATCAGAAATATCTAATAGCGAATAACTAAAGGTTCTTAAACCTGAAAACCCAGAAAGAATAATAAACAAAGCTAAAGCGCCAACAATAACACCAAAAGATGCAATGATTGTAATAATGTTAATGGCATTATTACTATTCTTGGTAAACAGATACCTTTTTGCTATGTAGTATGAGAAATTCAATTTCTTTTTTCAATAAAACAGAAATATAGCATTAAAAATTGTGTTTTGTCTTTAATAAGATGATATCTTATTTCTTTTTTCTACGTGGTAAAACTTCAGGGTTTTTGATAGGGTTATCATCATCTCCACGTAGCGATTTGTCAATGCTTTCAATATAATCTAGAGAATCATCTCCAAAAAATAGTAACTCTGGCATTCTTCTTAATTGATTTCTAGTTCTTTTAGCCATCTCATGTCTAATTAAAGGGCCATTGGATTGTACTCCTTTAATAATTTCATCTCTCTTATCTGATGGAAAAATGCTTAAATACACTTTTGCTATTCCTAAATCTGAAGTAACAGTGACTTTGGAAACCGAAATAATAATTCCTTGCATACCATCTTGAGCTGCTTTTTGCAATACATCTACTAGGTCTTTTTGCAATACTCCAGCAATCTTTCTCTGTCTATTTGTTTCTTCCATGTGGCAAATTTACTCATATTTACTAAAAGATTTGGTTATTTTTGTCGATAAGAAACTATCCTATGAATAAAATTGAACATATTGGTATTGCTGTAAAAGACTTGGAAAGCTCCAATAAATTATTTGCTTCCCTTTTTAATGCATCGCATTATAAAGTAGAAGAAGTCGCTTCTGAGGGAGTTAAAACATCTTTCTTTCAATCTGGTCCGAATAAAATAGAATTACTAGAAGCTACGAATCCTAAGAGTCCCATTGCTAAATTTATCGAGAAGAAAGGAGAAGGAATTCATCATATTGCTTTTGCTGTAGATGATATTGTTTCTGAAATTGCACGATTAAAAAAAGAAGGATTTACAGTACTAAATGAAATTCCAAAAAAAGGAGCAGATAATAAATTAGTTGCTTTTTTACATCCAAAAACTACCAATGGAGTTTTGATAGAATTATGTCAGGAAATTGTATAAAGTTTAACAATTTTCATTCCAATTAAAATCAAAATGCTACGTTGTATTTTTTGTATCTTGCGAGCAATAATCTAGTCTAAAAGTATGTCTTCCAAATTTGATTCTTATCAAAAACGCAGGTTACGGTCATCTTATATTTCTGTAATCATTAGTATTGCGTTGGTTTTATTTATGGTAGGTGTTTTAGGTCTGGTATTATTAAAATCTACTAAGGTTGCGAATCTTTTTAAAGAACAAGTTGCGATGACATTATTTTTAAAGGATAACATCTCAAAAGAGAATATAGAAAACCTTAGAGAATCTTTGATAAAAGAAACCTTTACAAGAGAAATTGTTTATATCACCAAAGAAGAAGCTGCAAAGGCATATAGCAAAGAAATTGGAGAAGATTTTTTAAAATTCTTAGGAGCAAACCCTTTAAAAAATGGGATAGACATTTATTTAAAAGCTGCATATGTGACTCCTGAAAAGATGGAGGAATTAGAAAAAAAGTTTCAAAAGAATGCTTTTGTTTCTGAAGTTTCTTATGATAAACCATTGATACAGTTGCTTACCAAAAACATTAAAAAGATTGGATTTTGGTTATTAGCATTGAGTAGCTTTTTTGGATTGATTGCTATTATTTTAATTAACAGTTCCATCCGATTATCTATTTATTCTAAACGATTTAATATTAAGACTATGCAAATGGTTGGAGCCACCAAAAGATTTATAAGAAAACCTTTTATATGGCAAAGTCTGCGATTAGGATTATTAGGCTCAATTTTTGCTTTCATTGGGTTATCTGTTGTCATTTATTACCTAGACAAAGAGATTCCAGATTTAGCGTTGGTCAAAGATTATATTACCTTAAGTTATTTAGGTGTTAGTGTTTTATTCGCTGCATTTTTAATTACTTGGTTAAGCACTTTTTTTGCAGCACAACGATTTTTAAACTTACAAACAGACGAATTATATTATTAAAATATGAGCACAGAAAACAACAAACCTCAATTCCTCTTCGGGAAAAAAAATTACCAATTTATGCTTCTTGGCATTGCTGTAATTGCTATTGGATTTGCTTTAATGGCAGGCGGAGGCAGTGATAATCCTGAGGTCTTTAATGAAGAAATTTATAGTTGGAGACGTATTCGTTTAGCTCCAACATTGGTCATAATTGGCCTAGGAATTGAAATTTATGCCATTATGCTAAAACCTAAAAAATAAATGGATATTATTGGTGCTATTATTTTAGCAATTATTGAAGGAATCACAGAGTATTTACCTGTTTCTTCTACTGGCCATATGATAATTGCGTCTTCTTTTATGAGAATTGCCAGTGATGATTTTACTAAACTATTTACCATTGTAATTCAGTTAGGTGCTATTTTATCTGTAGTTGTTTTATACTGGAAGCGCTTTTTTCAGAGTTTTGATTTTTACCTAAAATTATTAGTGGCTTTCATTCCTGCAGTTATCTTAGGGTTACTTCTAAATGATGTTATTGACAGCCTTTTAGAAAGTCCTGTTACAGTGGCTATTTCTTTAATTATTGGAGGCATTATCTTATTAAAAGTTGATGATTGGTTTAAAGCAAATGAAGAATTCGATAAAAATAATCCTACTGCTCATACAGAGATTAGTTATACCACTGCTTTAAAAATTGGATTCTTTCAGTGTTTAGCAATGATTCCTGGAACTTCAAGAAGTGGTGCAAGTATTGTAGGGGGTATGACTCAAAAAATAAACAGAAAAACAGCAGCAGAGTTTTCTTTCTTTTTAGCTGTTCCAACAATGCTAGGAGCTACTTTAAAAAAAGGATATGATTATTATAAAGCTGGCTTTGAAATATCTAGTGAGCAAGTCAACTATTTAATTATTGGAAATATCATTGCTTTCGTAGTTGCTTTAATTGCCATTAAATCTTTTATAGATTACCTAAGTAAAAAAGGATTTAAAATATTTGGGTACTATCGTATTATCTTTGGAGTCAGTTTATTAATCATTCATTTCTTTATATATAAATTGACGATTTAATTTTATGACAGGTGAAGATTATAAAGTAGGTCAAGTACTCCTTATAGACAAACCCTTGCATTGGACTTCTTTTCAAGTTGTAAACAAACTCCGCTGGAATATCAGACAGCGCTTTAATATCAAAAAAATTAAGGTTGGTCATGCTGGTACATTAGACCCTCTGGCTACTGGTTTGTTAATTATTTGTACGGGCAAACAAACCAAAAACATACATGAATATCAAGGACAGGTTAAGGAATATATGGGTACAATTACTATAGGAGCTACTACTCCAAGTTATGATTTAGAAACTGAAATAGATCAAACCTTTCCTGTAGATCACATTTCTGAAGAAATGATTCATAAAACTACCGCCCTATTTACTGGTAATATCTTACAGAAGCCCCCTATTTTTTCTGCTATTAAAAAGGAAGGAAAACGATTATACGAATTGGCAAGAAAAGGTGAAACCACAGAAATTAAGTCGAGAGAAGTAATAATTTATGAATTTGAAATCACTAAAGTGGAGTTTCCAAAAGTTAAATTTCGAGTACTTTGTAGTAAGGGAACTTATATTCGTTCTCTAGCTTACGACTTTGGAAAGGCTCTCAATTCTGGAGCCTATTTATCAGAATTAAGGAGAACAAAAATTGGCAATTTTTCTGTTAAAAAAGCCCTTTCTATAGAACATTTCATTAAAAGCTTAGAAATGGAATAGTTTTTGGTTTCATAGCCCGAAAACTATTATACATGAAATATATATTACTTCCGCTTTTATTTATAACTCAATTTACTTTTGCTCAAAACAAAAAAGGGTATTCTTTTATTACTACTTCTTTTAACCTTAGTCTTGCTATAAACGAAGAGTATACTCTTGAAGATGATGATCAGCCTTTGTTATTACCCACGGCTATAATGATGCGAGTGGGTTTTGGGTATCAATTTAACAAACGTTTAGGGCTTAGCTTTAATGCGGGTTACGATAATCATTACAAATATTCAATCAAAGCTATTCCCACATATTTAAGCTTACGTTATCATATTTGGGAAAATGATGGAGATGCATTCTTTGCTGAATATGGTCAGGGAAAAATGTGGAGACCTATAAAAAAATATTCAGATGGGAATTACTACAACTTTGGGTTGGGTTGGCAAATGAGTAGCAGTTCAAAATGGAAACCTATCTTACGATTTGCATACCATCGTAAAAAGATTGCAGGTTTTGAAAACGGTAGTTTGGATAGTGTTTCTCTAGGTTTTGGTTTTACTTTTTTTTAGAGCCAAACATTGCTTTATTAATTTCAACAATATCTTTTAAAGCCTTCCCTTTTATCAACCAAGAAAGACCAAAAGCTGCTACAGAAACTGTTTCTAAAATAAACACATCATAAGTGCTTACATGTAAGTTTACTTCAAACTTTGCTCCAATAAATTGAATTAATAAGATTCCTATACATAACCAAACTATATATCCGCAACACTTATAAATCATATTTTCAACTTTTTTCTCTTCTTTTCTAGTTGTGCGTGTAAACCTAAAAATAGACATCCATCCCATTGTAAATAAAAAAACCGCTGCACTTACTAAATGTATGGTATTCCACAATGATTCGTTATGACCAAACATAGGAAAGTTTTCTGTGCTACAAATCATATTGGTAATCGTATCACTTCCACTATCAGAACAAGAGGTCGGCACAAGAACCACAATGAGTACTGCAAAACCACTAATATTGGTAATGATATTATCGCTCAGCGTATCTATGCTTGGGTCTTTATCATATCCTCTATAGGAAATTAGAAAAAACCCAAAAGCAGCTAGGATTGCTATGAAAAATACCGCTGATTCAGTATAATAATAATGACTGATAGAAGCCAAAAGGTCTTTATGAAAAGTAAATACTAAGATTGGAAGTAAAATTCCAAGTGTTCCAATTAATTTTCGAATTCTTAAATACGAACTTAAGATAGATTTCTTCTCCATGATTAAGGGTTTTAATGAAAGTTAATTAGCTAAAGTTAAACATTTTAACTTTACAAGAAGCGATTATACCAACTTTCTTCTATAGAAATCTCCCAATAATTATCATATTCTTCTTTGGTTTGTACTAAATTATCAAAAATGATACTCTTGGCTGTTAATGCTTTGTTTTTTAGCAATTTTTTAAAGTCTTTCAACTCTTTATATTGCACGTATTCTCCCTGTTTAAAACATACATTCATTTTATCTAAAAGAACAACATCATGCTCTTCTTGTAATTCTAAAATGAACTTCACAGAAGCATCAATATCTTGAGTATTTATAGCAGTTTTAGAATCATCGGCACCAAATACAATAAATCTATTGTATAAAATTTGATAAGACGCTAGAAAAGAGGTCTCTTCTTTTTTCCAAGTCTCAATAAAGCTTTTTACTTTAGTTTCAACTTCTGAAATCTCATCTGCATAGAATTTTCTACTAGACGGATAAATCCAAACTCTTGCTGATTCTGGTAAAGAAGAAAAGGTTGTAAACATGCTGCAAATATATAGAAAAGAAAAACCCTTTAGTATATTTCTAAAGGGTTTCATCGCATTTAGTTAACATTCATCAATTGAATAATGATAAAATATCTTCTTGGGTATTTGTTCCTTTATCTTTGTTATACCAGAGCTGTAAATCTTTTTTAAAATCGGCATCTAATTGCCCATGTGTTGTTTTATAATCATGTACCATTTTTGTAGCTACACTTGGTCTAGGTCCCCAAGAATTTACAACTTCATGATCTTCATTAATCGCTATTAATTTTGGAATAGATCTTCCTCCATTTGTTAAGAACTGATCCATCAATTCTTCATTTTCATCACGTAAAACAATTTTTAAATCGATATTAGGATTCAACGCTGCAATTTTATGAATTATTGGTAAAGTTTGAGCCGCATCGCCACACCAACTCTCGGTTAATACCAACCAAGTTTGTGGAGCTTTAATTTTTTTTATAGTTGAGATAGTATCTTCAGTAAGCTTCGTTGTTTTATCTAAACGATTCATTCTTTTATCGTTTAGCTTACTGTAGTTTAATAAACTGTCTGATTGATTAGGACCAGTAGATTTACCTTGCAATAACAATTCGCTGACAAGCTTTCTATATGCAGGATAAGTAATTGCCTTTTGTAAGCTATTTGTGATAATTTCTTTCATCTTATTTCTTCATTTTTCAAAAATTTAGACGAGAAAATACACAAACCTTACACGGTTTCTAGTTGTTGATTTTTTTGAGGCTTCAGGTTCTTTATAATCTCTTTTGTCATCGCTTTTAAATCAAAAGAGTGATGCCAACCCCAATCTTTTCTTGCATGAGAATCGTCTATACTTTGTGGCCAACTATCTGCAATTGCTTGTCTAAAATCTGGCTTATAAGAAATGGTGAAATTTGGAATTGATTTCTGAATTTCAGCGGCAATTTCTTTTGGAGTAAAGTCTATAGCTGACAAATTATAGGACGTTCTAATTTTTATTTGGTCCTTATTTGCTTGCATAATTTTAATAGTTGCATCTACTGCATCATCCATATACATCATTGGCAAACGTGTATCTTCTTTAAGGAAACACGTATATGACCCTTCTTCAATGGCCTTAAAGAAAATATCTACAGCATAATCTGTGGTACCTCCTCCTGGTTTTGTTTTCCAACTAATAATACCTGGATAACGTAAACTTCTAACATCAACACCAAACTTATCATGATAATAGTTACACCAAAACTCGCCAGAAATCTTACTTATTCCATAAACTGTAGTCGGATCCATAACGGTAAACTGTGGGGTATTCACGTTAGGTGTAGTAGGTCCGAATGCTGCTATAGAACTTGGCCAATAAACTTTATTGATAAGTTTTTCTTTTGCAATATCCAGAACGGCAAGTAAAGAAGTCATGTTTAACTTCCATGCTTTATCGGGAAACTTCTCCCCTGTAGCAGATAACATAGCTGCCAAAAGATAGACTTGAGAAACTTTATACTTCTTTACAATTTCTGCAATATCATCTTTCTTTGTTGCATTTAGTATTTCAAAAGGCCCCGAACTCATGAGCATTGAATCTCCTTCCCTTATATCAGTAGCAATCACATTTTCATTCCCGTAAATAGATCTTAATTTTACTGTCAATTCTGTACCTATTTGACCACATGCACCAATAATCAAGATGGTTTCTCCCATAAATAAATTGTGTTTTTCTAAGCTCAAAGGTACTTAAATTACATATTCTTTAAAAGTAAATGCGAATTTTTAATAGATGCTTAAAATCATTCTTTATTTTTTTAAAGAGTTTATAATTCTCTATTCCCTGATTTTCACTAATTTTAGCCTTTTATTAGGATTTTTTTAAATGAAGTATTTTTATTTTTTTGTGGTTTTAATTTTATGTATTTCTTGTGATGAAACTGTGCAAGAAAAAAAAGACAAGCAAATAGCTACTTCAGAAAATAGTTTGGCTAAAGATCATGATGCTATTCTAGAAGTTAACGTAGCTAGTAAAAAAGAAATTTCTAAGTGGATGTTCTATTCAAACTTAAGTGATTTCTTAGTAAAATTTAAAAAATCAACTTCAAATGAAGCGCTAAGTAATGCTTTAGAGTTAGGCTCTTTAATTAAAGTTTTAAAAGACAGTACTAAACCTAAACCTTTAGATACTCCTTCAGTTTTAGCTAGAATCAATTTATTAGAAACAGAATCATTACGCCTTTCTGATATGACTAAAATTTCTGTAATTAAAGCGGAAGAGGTACATGACCAAGTTAATAAGGTTATTCAAGCATTTTCTGCATTAAATTCAAAAATAAACACTGTTTTTTTACAGCAAAACCTAGACAGAAATATCAATCTTAAAGATTTTAAAACTCCTGTTTTTAATACTATAAGAGATACCTTTTCCCAAAACAGACCTACTTTACCTAAAAAATCGCTACTCACAAAACCCGATTTAAAAGAAAAAAAAGGTTCCAAAAAACTTCCCTCAAAAGGAGATCTCTTAAAATATTCTAAGAAAAAACCTAACCAATGAGAACCGCTTTAAAGCTTTTGTTTTTACTATTGCTAATTTACAGTTGTAAAGAAAAAAAGACACTCCAAGACACTTCTGTAATAACTACTGAAATTGATTCTTTATTAAATCAATGGCATAAGGATGCTGCTAAAACAAAATATACAAATTACTTTAATGCAATGGACAGCATCTCCGTTTTTATAGGCACTGATGCTTCTGAAAACTGGAACAAAAGTCAATTCATGAAATTTAGCAAACCTTATTTCGACAAAGGAAGTGCTTGGTCTTTTAAAGCATTTGATAGAAATATTTATGTTAGTAGCAATCAAGATGTTGTTTGGTTTGATGAACTATTACAGACTTGGATGGGTACATGTAGGGGTTCTGGTGTTCTAGAAAAGAACGAAGATACTTGGAAAATAAAACATTATGTTTTGTCTGTTTCTATTCCAAATGATGATATCCAAGAAATTATACAAGTAAAAAAGAAAAAAGATTCTATATTTTTGAAAGAATTTAAAAAATAACTCCTAAAAAACTCTAGCATGAAGTCAATTTTAACAAGCCTATTATTCGTGTTTAGTGTGCACATTTCTGCTCAGTCAATTCAAGAAAATGCTCCTTGGATGAAAAGGTTTGCCAATTCAAAATCTAGCAAAAAAACACTGAAAGAAATTACAGATGCTGCCGAAGCCTATTTCAATACAATTGATAAAAATAAAAAAGGAAGCGGATTAAAACCATATGAAAGATGGAAATATCGTTCAGAATTCTTCTTAAAAACTGATGGTACTATTGCGAATTCTAATGATTTATGGAGTGCATGGGAAATGAAAAACAGCATAAACGCAGCCCATAGAAATGGAGCAGACGTTAGTGATTGGACTTCAATAGGTCCATATTCTCATACTAATACAGCATCTTGGTCTTCCGGACAGGGAAGAGTAAATGTAGTAGCAGTAGATCCTTCAAATTCCAATACATTTTATGTAGGTGCACCTGCAGGTGGAATTTGGAAATCAACAGATGCAGGAATCAATTGGTCGCCATTAACAGATTATTTACCACAGATTGGAGTTTCTGGAATTGCGGTACATCCAACCGATTCAAATACCATTTATATTGCTACTGGAGATGATGATGCTGGAGATTCTAGTGCTATAGGTGTATGGAAATCTACAGATGGAGGTGCTACATGGAACAATACAGGATCATTAAATGGCAACCCAAATTCTATGAATGAAATTTACATTCATCCAAACAATCATGACACTGTATTGGTTGCTACTAGCACAGGTGTGCATAAGACTACTGATGGCGGAGTTAACTGGACGAGAAAATTGAATGCTAATATCTTAGACATAAAGATGAAGCCAGGAGATCCTACTATATGGTACGCAGCCTCTAGGACTACATTCTATAAATCTTCAGATTCTGGAGAGACTTTTACTTCTATTCCCGTTACTGGATTTTTTAACTCAAGTAGAATGGTGATAGACGTAACACCTGCTGATCCAGAAATTGTCTATTTCTTAAGCGCATCAAATTCTAATGCGTTTAATGGAATATATAAATCAACTGATAGTGGAGAAAGTTTTACAAAAACAGCAGAAACAGATGATATTTTTCAAAGTTCTCAAGCTTGGTATGATCTGGCATTTACGGTTTCAGATTCTGATCCGAATATAATATATGTAGGTGTTTTAGATATTTGGAAATCAACAGATGGAGGGGATGATTTTTCAAAAATGAATAATTGGAGTTCTCCTAACGACCCTTCTTATACACACGCTGATATTCACTTCATGCGTTTTATTGATGGGAAATTTTTTGCTGGTACAGATGGAGGTGTTTATATGTCAATAGATCATGGTTCAAAATTTACAGATTTAACAGAGAATGTAGTTATAGGTCAGTTTTATAAAATATCTGTTGCCGCCCAAAATTCTGGCAATATTGTTGGCGGCTTACAGGATAATGGTGGATATGCATATTATCAAAATAGTTGGAGTAATTACTTTGGAGCAGATGGGATGGATTGTGCAATCAACGCTCAAGATGCTAAAAATTACTTTGGCTTTATACAATATGGAGGTTCTTTATATGAAACTAAAGATGGAGGCATCACTCGTAATGGAGCTGTAGGTGCTCCCAGTGAAGAAACAGGTACTGGTGATAGCGGAGGTAGATGGGTAACTCCTATGGTTTCTAATAGTCAAGGAGAAATTTATGCTGGATATAAAAAATTATATAAATTAGAAGATAACGCTTGGGTTAAAGTTTCTGATGAAACTTTTGGAGGCGACTTATATCATATAGAAATAGATCCTAAAAACGATGACAATATTTATGTAACTAGAGGGGCTAGTCTATACAGAAGTACTGATAAAGGACTTAGCTTTACACAACTTTCATTTAGTAACGGTACCATAAACTCGATTGAAATTAGTAATAGCGATGAGAATACCGCTTGGATAGTTACGAGTTCAGATGTTTTTAAATCTACAAACATATTAAATAGCACACCCTCATTTACAAATATTACAGGGAACTTGCCTTCCGAATCAAAATTAGTAATTAGACACCACGAAAGAAGTGGTAATAATACAGTATACCTTGGAACTGCTTTAGGGGTATATACCATTAATGACGATATTACTGATTGGGAGGATTTTGATAATAACTTACCAAATGTTGCTGTTAGAGACTTAGAAGTTAACGAAGAAGATTCTAAATTAATCGCAGCTACTTATGGAAGAGGAGTTTTTGAAACTGCGATTCCCGAACTGCTTCCAACATTTGATATTAAATTAGTTTCTATTAATGCTCCAACGAGTCAAATAAATTGTAGCACAGAGATTACTCCAAATATTACAGTAAAAAATAGAGGTGTAAATACCATTACTTCTATTGCAGTTAGCTATACGGTAGATAGTGGTACAGCAAACAATTTAAATTGGACAGGAACTTTAAATTCTGGACAAACTACAAACATTAATATCCCTAGCATGTCAGTCCCATTAGGAAATCATTCCTTAACTGTTAATGTGAACATTACTGATGACGCATACGATACCAATAATGGCGCTGCTACCATTTTCTTAACAAATGATTTTAATAGCAATCCAACTATTGTAAATGTATTTGAAAACTCTACAGATGATGCCTTAATTTCTGAAACTTCGGGAAGCACAACTGATCCTGTTTGGAGAATTGGTAGGCCTGGAAAAGTGTTGTTAAATAGTGCTGCTTCTGGTAATAAAGCCTATATCTCTACTTTAACAGGGAATTATCCTCATAACACTATCAGTCATTTATATACCAATTGTTATGACCTAACAACAATTACAAATCCTGTTTTAACTTTTAAAATGGCTTTTGATATTGAAAATAATTGGGATTATTTAATCATGGAATACTCTACAGATGGAGGCGCTACATGGGATATTCTAGGAAATGCGTCAGATGATAACTGGTATAACAGTGCTTCTACTCAAAATTCATTAGTTGGAAGGCAATGGACAGGTGAAGGAGAATTACCTAGCGCCTTTGGAAATAATAATGCCGACCTGAATGATTATAGCTACGACCTAAGTGCTTTTACCAGTGAGTCAAATATTGTTTTTAGATTTAAATTAGTAACCGATGAAGCCGTAAGTGAAGAAGGCGTTGTAATAGACGATTTAGTTATCACAGGAACATTATCAATTTCTAATGAGGAATTACTAAAATCTTTAACAATTTACCCAAATCCTTCAAATGATATTTTCAATATTAATTGGAATAATAACGAGAAGGCAACAATAACTGTCTATAATTATTTAGGAAAAACAATTTTAAAAGAAAAAAGTACGCTTAATAATAGCCATAGTATAGATATGAAAAATTATGGCAAAGGGCTATATCTTATAAAAGTGGTTACTAATAATAAGCAAGCTATTAAAAAAGTTATTTTAGAATAAGTCAATTAGTTTAATATACGTTACCACTAAAAATTAGAGACTCACCTTTTTCAGTGATATAGAAATTTCACCATTTTAAGGGATTTTGTTATTTCATAAAATAGTTTACATTTGTATGTAATCATTTTTGTTAACCCCTAACTCCCCCAAAAAAATGAGACTTTTTATTACAGGTTTACTACTATTGGTAGTAAATTATGCTTACGCACAAATTCCCACGTATTATAATGATGTTGATGTTACTCTAACTGGTACTGCATTACAAAATGCATTAACCAATAAAATTACAGCTACACATACAAACTTTCTCTCCTATACTCCTGGAGTATGGGAAGCCTTAATGGTCACAGATGAAGACCCTTTAAATTCTTCTAATGTTTTATTAATTTACGGATACAATGATAGTGATGGAAACTATGTAACAGATAGATCTAGAAGTAAAACTGCCAATGGCGGAACAGCGGGAACTGATTGGAATAGAGAGCACACCTATGTTAAATCATTAGGGACACCTAATTTAGGAACCTCAGGGCCAGGTGCTGATGCGCATCATTTGAGACCTTCTGATGTTACAATGAATAGTGATAGAGGAAGTTTGAAATTTATTGATGGCTCTGGAAATGCAGGAGTTACTGGAAGTGGATGGTATCCTGGAGATGAATGGAAAGGAGATGTTGCAAGAATGATGATGTATATGTATTTACGTTATGGAAGCAGATGCCTACCTTCAAATGTAGCTATTGGCACTACAAACTCGATCGATTCAAACATGATAGATCTTTTTTTAGAATGGAATGCTGAAGATCCAGTTTCAGATTTTGAAAGACAAAGAAATACTTACCACGAAAACACATCTAATACCTATGCCCAAGGAAATAGAAATCCTTTTATTGACAACCCTATTTTTGCAACTAATATCTGGGGAGGGCCCACTGCAGAAGATTTTTTCTCAGGATCGGCAGCAGGTTGCTCTGAGTTATTTATATCAGAATATATAGAAGGTTCTAGTAATAATAAATATATAGAAATCTATAACCCAACAAATGCTTCTGTAAATTTATCTACATATGATTTGGTAATATATGCCAATGGATCAAGTTCTATTTCTAATACATTGACACTTTCGGGAACCATTACTGCTTATGGTACATTTGTAATTGAGAACAGCTCTGAAGCATTAGGCGTTACTGCAGACTTATCAACTTCAAATGCTGTAATGACCTTCAATGGAGATGATACTATCGCTTTAAGAAATGCTTCAGTAGCTATTGATATTATTGGTCAAATTGGAACAGATCCTGGAACTCAATGGACAGGGACTGTATGTATTGGCGGAACAGCTGACGGAGTTTTAAGAAGAAACATTGCTATTAATACAGGCGACAGTGATGGTACTGATATATTTGATCCTGATACCGAATGGACGTGTGCTAGCACTGATGACGTGAGTAATTTAGGCGCATATACAAATAATTGTGTTCCTAATCCAGAAATAAATATTCAAGGAAATGGAAGTTCTATTTCCGATGGCTCAACAACAACTCAACTTTCTGATTTTACAGAATTTGGCTCAGTAGCTGCTAGTTCTGGAACAATCATTAGAACATTTACTATAGAAAATACTGGTACAAGTACCTTAACTATTTCTGGAAACCCTACACTTTCTGGTGCAGGTGCGGGAGATTTCACTGTATCTACAAACCCTAGTTTATCTATTGGCGCATCAGGGTCAACCACCTTTCAAATTACTTTCGATCCTAGTGCTGAGGCTACTAGTACTGCTACTGTTACTATTAATAGTGATGATGCAGATGAAGCTACCTATACTTTTGACATCTCAGGAACTGGAATTGCTGGTGGAGGTGGATCTAGCTGTGGAAGCGATTTATTTATCTCTGAATATATAGAAGGGTCTGGTAATAATAAATACATAGAAATTTATAACCCAACTGACGCATCCATAGACTTATCATCATACGATTTAGTATCCTATACAAATGGAAGTGCTTCTGTTTCTAATACATTAACATTATCTGGAACTATAGCTGCTAGTAGTACCTATGTGATTGAGAATAGCTCTGAAGCATTAGGGGTAACAGCAGACCTATCTACAACCAATGCTGTCATGCAATTTAATGGAGATGATGCTATTGCCTTAAGAAAATCATCCGTAGCTATTGATGTTATCGGGCAAATAGGAACAGACCCAGGAAGCGAATGGGCTGGAACTACTTGTACAACAGGGACCGCTAATGGTGTGATACGAAGGAATGCAGCGATTAGTACTGGAGATTCTGATGGTAGTGATGCTTTTGACCCTGATACCGAATGGACGTGTGCAGCTTCAGATACTGTAAGTGATTTAGGATCGCACACCGTAGATTGTGGTGGTGGAAGTAGCTCTAGTTGTGGAGATGACTTATTTATCTCTGAATATATAGAAGGTTCTGGTAATAATAAATACATAGAAATTTATAACCCAACTGACGCATCTATAGACTTATCATCATACGATTTAGTATCCTATACAAATGGAAGTGCTTCTGTTTCTAATACATTAACATTATCTGGAACTATAGCTGCTAGTAGTACCTATGTGATTGAGAATAGCTCTGAGGCATTAGGGGTAACAGCAGACCTATCTACAACCAATGCTGTCATGCAATTTAATGGAGATGATGCTATTGCCTTAAGAAAATCATCCGTGGCTATTGATGTTATCGGGCAAATAGGAACAGACCCAGGAAGCGAATGGGCTGGAACTACTTGTACAACAGGGACAGCTAATGGTGTGATACGAAGGAATGCAGCGATTAGTACTGGAGATTCTGATGGTAGTGATGCTTTTGACCCTGATACAGAATGGACGTGTGCAGCTTCAAATACTGTAAGTGATTTAGGATTGCACACCGTAGATTGTGATAGCGGAAGTTCAGGAGGCTCTGGCTGTGATGATCTCTTTATCTCTGAATATATAGAAGGTTCCGGAAACAATAAGTACATAGAGATTTATAACCCAACAAATGCTTCAGTAAATCTATCTTCTTATGACTTGGTATCCTATACAAACGGAAGCGCTACAATTTCTAATACACTAACATTATCTGGATCTATTTCCGCATACGGAACTTTTGTGATTGAAAATAGCTCTGAAGATCAAGGTGTGACTGCAGATTTATCAACAACTAATGGTGTAATGCAATTTAATGGTGATGATGCTATTGCGCTCAGAAAATCATCTGTTGCTATTGATGTCATTGGACAAATAGGAACAGACCCAGGATCTCAATGGTCAGGAGCAGTCTGTACATTAGGTACTGCTGATGCTACCTTACAAAGAAATACCACAGTAAATTCTGGAGATAGTGATGGAAGTGATGCTTTTGATCCTGATACCGAATGGACGTGTGCGGTTTTTGATGTTAGCGACTTAGGTTCTTATACAAACGATTGTAGTTCAAGTGTAAGTGTAGCTTGTTCTGAACTATTCATTTCTGAATATATTGAAGGTACTGGTGATAATAAATATATTGAAATATATAACCCTTCTGATAGTTCAATCGATTTGTCTTCTTATGATTTAGTTCGATATACAAATGGAAGTGCTACAGTTTCAAATACATTAACACTGTCTGGTAGTGTTGCTCCTAAAGGTACATTCATTATAGAAAATAGTTTAGAAGCCTTAAGCGTTGATGCAGATTTATCAACCTCAGATGGAACTATGTCATTTAATGGTGACGATGCAATTGCACTCAGAAAATCATCTGTTATTATAGATGTTATTGGACAAATAGGAACGGACCCTGGTACAGAATGGGCTGGAGCTACTTGTACACAAGGGACAGCAGATGGTGGGTTAAGGCGAAATGCAACAGTAGATCAAGGAGATACTGATGGCAGTGATGCTTTTGATCCAGATACTGAATGGACTTGTGTAACTGTAGATGATGTTAGCAATCTAGGTTCATATACCAACAATTGTGATAGCTCAAGTGGTGCTCCAGAAATAGACGTATTTGGGAACAGCATCTCAATTATTGATGCAGCTAGCTCAACCTCTACAAACAACAACACTAATTTTGGTACAGTAAGTGTTGCGGCAGGTTCAGTGTCTAAAGAATATACTATCACAAATAATGGTACAGGAATTTTAACCTTAACTAGCAACCCAACAATCACTGGCTCATCAGATTTCTCTGTGACGACTAATCCAGCTAGTTTAACATTAAATCCAACAGAATCTGTAACCTTTCAAATTACTTTTGATCCAAGTAGTGATGGAAGCATTAATGGAACTGTAGAAATTTTAAGTGATGATACTGATGAAGCCTCTTTTACATTTGCAATTAGTGGAAATGGAACTTCTTCTGCTGCTAATTGTAGTATCGAAAGTGGAGCTACCTTATTTCAACAAGATTTTGAGTCGAGTCCTAGTTCTCCAGTATATACATATGCATCTACAAACACATCTACAGCTACTGGAAACGGCAATACACCTTCGGATCCAAAATATGTGTCTGGAACTCAAGGAATACAAGTGAATAATGGAACTGGAGAGATTGAATTTGAAACCGTAGATGTTTCTGAAAGCTCAAATATAGAATTTTCCGTTAGACTTGCTTCTTTTTCAACAACCTCAGGAAATGGTGCAGAAGCAACAGATTATGTAAAAGTATTTGTAAGTACAGATAGTGGGTCTAACTACTCAGAAGAACTAACAGTGACTGGCGCTTCTGCAAATAATGCTAGATGGTCTTTTACTAGCGGAACAGGTGAAGCTAGTACGACTTATGACGGAGATAACACTACAACTACATTTGCTCCTGCTGGCTCAGGAGCTAGAACTACAGATGGATACAGTACTCTTACAGTAACTGGACTTCCAACATCATCTACATTAAGAATAAAATTAGAAATCAGGAACAATAGCAGTGGCGAAATTTGGGTTCTTGATGACGCAAAATTGATAGGAGACTCCGAAGCTTCTTCTACTTGGGAGAGTGGTAGTTGGAGTAACGGAGTCCCATCTACTACTACAAAAACTATCATTAATGGATATTATGATATGACCGCCAATCAAAGCATTAATACTTGTGAATGCGAGGTAATGCCAGGCGCTACTATAACTATTGGCATTGATCAATACCTTAGAGTAGAAAACAATATTGTTAATAATGGGACAATTATTGTTGAAGAAAATGGATCATTGGTTCAAGTTTCTTCTAGTAGTACAATTACAGGTAGTGGCAATTATATAGTTAGAAGAAATTCGTCTATCGTTTCATCTTATAATGTATATACCTATTGGTCTTCTCCGCTAGAAAGTTCTACCCTAAATGAGGTGGCTCCTAATGGTGATTTATATTATTCTTTTAATGGTGCATCTCAAAGTTGGGTATGGGCAAATCAATCAACAACTATGACTCCAGGAGTAGGATATATTGCGCAAGGGCCAGTAGATGCAATTTATCCAGGAATATATACAGCTGTATTTACTGGCTCAAAATTTAATACCGGAAATGTTAATGTTACTCTTGGATTTACTTCAGATGCTGATACTGATAATGATTGGAATTTATTAGGAAACCCATATCCTTCTGCCATCGATGCGAATGCTTTTATCTCTGCAAATCCAAATATAGGTGGAACTCTTTATTTCTGGTCTAATAATACAGAAGCAAGTTCATCTAGTGATTTCTCTCAAGATGATTATGTAAGTTGGAATGGCACAGGTGGAATTGCTGGATGCTCTGGATGTATTGAACCTACTGGAGCCATTGCTGCGGGTCAAGGATTCTTTGCACAAGCATTATCGGCTACAGATGTAACTTTTACAAACGAAATAAGAGATATGGCCAATAACAATAACTTTTATAGAAGTTCTAGTGAGGAAGATAAAATTTGGCTGAATTTTTCTGGCGATAATGCCTTTAGTCAAACATTAATTGGGTTTCTACCAAAAGCAACAGATGGTGAAGATAGATTATATGATGGAGCTAAATTAGATGGTGGCGCAAATGCTAGTTTTTATTCCTTAATCGATGGTAGTCCTTTTGGAATCCAAGGAAAATCCAATTTAAAAGAAGTAGAAGAAATTCCTTTAGGTGTAAAATTAAGTGTCACTGGAGATTTTAAAATTAGTATTGAAAAATTTGAAGGCCTTTTAAACGATTCGGAGATTTACTTAAAAGATTTGTTATTAGATATCGAACATGATTTAAAAGTTTCTGACTATGAATTTTCCTTATCTGATAATGGAACTTATGATGATCGATTTGTGCTAAAAATTGTGACTTCTGCTGACGTTTTAAATATTGAAAATATTGACAATGAGCATGATTTAATTATTATTGATTTAGGAAATGAGCTTGAAGTAAAAACCTTAAACGGGGAAGTTATAAAAGATGTATATATGTATGATATTCTTGGAAGAAATTTAATCACAAAAAGAAAATCTATGACTTCCTCTGTATATGTTCTGGGAAAGAATATTAAGAAGAACACCATTACTTTGGTAAAAGTATTGCTAGAATCTGGAAAAGTAAAAACAATGAAGTTCTTTAGAAAATAGTATTTAAAAAATACTATTACATAAAGCTGACCCTAATCAAGTCAGCTTTATTGTTTTTTATATAGACCTATAGCTTTATTGATTAGATCATACTCATAGCCTTTACGTAGCATAAAATCAACTATCTTTTTTTTCTTTTTAAAAGGATTCGTTTCAGAAATCAATGCTGTTTTTTTCTCAACCAAATCATATGCTGTAGTCATATAATCTTCTTGGTCTATCTCTTTTAGAGCCGTCTTAATATTATATTCCGTAATATTTCTTGCTTTTAGTTCTCTAATAATTCGGAGCTTTCCATATTTCTTAATTCGAAATTTCCCTCTTGCAAAGCTTTTTGCAAAACGCTCTTCATTTAAAAAATCGTGTTGCATTAAGTGTAATAAAACTTCTTCTTTTGCAATATCTATCAATCTAAAATCTTGCAACTTTTTTTCAACCTCTTTATGGCATCGATCCTGATAGATACAATACTGTTCTAACTTTCTTTTAACCTCTTCTACGGTATAACTTTTTTGCTGCATCTTGCTAAAATATAAAAAAGGGTTGTGAATAAATACTCACAACCCTTTTCTTCGTTAACTATTATAATACTAAGCAAGCTTTACACGTAACCACATTTTAAATCTTGTGATTAAATAAAATAAGATAGGTACAACAATCAATGTTAAGAACGTAGCTACAAATAATCCGTAGATTACTGTCCATGCTAATGGACCCCAGAAGATTACATTATCTCCTCCAAAATAGATATTTGCATCGAACTCACTAAATAAGGTAAAGAAATTAATATTTAAACCTATTGCTAAGGGAATCAATCCTAAAATCGTGGTAATCGCTGTTAATAATACAGGACGTAAACGTGCTTTCCCTGCTCTTATCACATTTTCCAGTAAATACTCTTTAGGTAAGTATGCATTTTCGCTTAAATTCAATTCTTCTTTTTTTCTATCTATAAGTAACTGCATATAATCCAATAATACCACACCATTATTTACCACAATACCCGCTAGCGATATAATTCCCATCATGGTCATCATAATTACAAAAGAACTTCCTGTAATTACAATACCGCCAAACACTCCAATAAAGCTTAGGAAAATTGCAATTAAGATAATGGTTGGTTTAGAAACAGAGTTAAATTGGAAGATTAAAATAAAAAAGATTAATGCCAAACCTTTAAAGAAAGCACCTCCTAAAAAGGCTTGCTGCTTGTTTTGTTCTTCTATCTGGCCTGTATAATCTATCTTAATATTCTTAGGGATTTCATCATACCCTTTCATTTCTTCTTTAATCTGATTTACCACAGCCGCTGCATCTACATATCCTGGAGCTAATGCAGAATATACGGTAACAACACGTTTAGTATCTCTATGCTTAATCGCACTAAAACCTGAACTATTACTTTGAGTTGCTATCGCTGATACTGGAATGGCTCTGATTTGTCCAGACGCCATATCTCTAAAGGTGATTTTCTGATTGAAAATAGCACTCTTATTATATCTAATTTCTTCTTCAAAACGAACATTGATATCGTAATCGTCTCCATCTTCTTTATAGATTCCAGCCTTGGCTCCAAAAATAGCATTTCGTAACTGTTGTCCAACTTGACCTGTAGAAACGCCTAACTCACCAGCTTTTTTTCGATCGACAATGACTCTCATTGATGGTTTGTCTTTATTTACATCTATCTTTAGCTCATCTACACCCGCTACATTTCTAGAATTTACATAAGCACGCATTTTTTCTGCTGCTAAAATTAACTCTTCATAATTATCGCCTTCTAACTCAATATTAATTGGTGCTCCAGTTGGTGGTCCGTTTGCATCTTTTTCTACAGAAATTAATACCCCAGGATAAATCCCCGTTAAGGCCTCTTGTACTTTCTGACGTAATACTTCACTATCTTGTCCTCTTCTATATTTATACTGACGCATAGAGGCCGTGATCTTTCCTTTATGTGGCATCTCTGCAGAAGACCCACCATCTGTCTGAGGGTTTCCAGCTCCTTCTCCTACTTGAGATACAGAACTTTCAACCATATAATTGTGGTCTCCATCCATATAAGTATCTTCATTTAAGATACTATACACTTTTTTCTCAATCTCTTTGGTGATGGTATTTGTTTCATATATATCTGTCCCCTGAGGGTATTCAATATACACGATTACTTGATTTGGTTTGTTATCTGGGAAAAACTCAATTTTTGTTCTTTGCTCACCAACGGACCAACCAAAACCAGCAAATGCCGCAAATAGTAAGAAAAAAGTTCCAACAGTAATCGCAATAGGTCTCCAACTTTTTAAAGCTCCATTTAAGATTTTTTCATAAAAATTCTCTAACCAAACTAACGTATTTTTTTGAAAATAGTTTGCTGCTTTTCTTAAAATTAATCGATATACCCACAACATTATTGCAGTGAACACCATTACAGAACCTAGTCCTCTAAATTCGCCACCAAAAATTAAAATGAATATTCCAAAACCTCCAACAATAGAAGAAATGATAACAATTCTTTTTAACGGCATATCTTTATCTTCAGTAGTCATAAACTGCGATACTAATACCGAATTAAAGAAAATAGCCACTACTAAAGAAGATCCTAATACTACTGATAGTGTAATAGGGAAATAAATCATAAACTGGCCAAACAACCCTGGCCACAATCCTAATGGCACAAAAGCTGCAACCGTAGTAACAGTAGAAATGATAATTGGGTATGCAATTTCACCAATTCCTTTTTTAGCTGCTTCAATTCTAGTTAAACCTTCTTCATCCATCAAACGGTATACGTTTTCTACCACCACAATTCCATTATCTACCAACATTCCGAGCCCCATAATTAACCCAAAAAGAATCATGGTGTTTAAGGTATAGCCCATAGCTCCTAAAATCATTAATGACATGAACATAGACATCGGAATAGCAAACCCAACAAATAGTGCATTCTTAAACCCTAAGAAGAACATTAATACGGTTACCACTAAGATGATTCCAAAGATGATGTTATTTACTAAATCGTCTACCTGACCAATTGTTTTATCCGATAAATCATTCGTAATGGTTACCTCTAGGTTTTCAGGAAAATATTCTTCAATAGCTTTATCTACAATTTGCTTCACCTCTTCAGCAGCTGCTACCATATTTTTACCAGCACGTTTTTTAACATCGAGCATTACCACTCTTTTACCATCTTTTCTAGCAAATGTGGTTTTATCTTTTTCTCTAAAGCTAACCGTAGCAATATCTTTTAGGTAAATGGTATTTCCTTTTTCAGATTTAACAACAAAGGTTTCTAATTCTGAAGGTTTCTCAATTTCTCCTAAAATACGAATCGTTCTTCGTTGTCCACTTGCAATTAAATTTCCAGCAGATGAAGTAACATTTCCATTTTGAATCGCTGAAATAATATCTTGAAAACTCACTTTCATAGACATCATTTTATAAATATCTACAGCTATTTCGACTTCTTTATCTTGAACACCTCTAATGTCTGCTTGCTTTACTTCTTTTAAGTCTTCTATATCATCTTCTAAATACTCTGCAAATTCTTTTAACTTCTGTATTGGATAATCTCCAGATATGTTAATGTTTAGAAACGGAATTTCTTCAGACATGCTCAAATCAAAAGCATTCGGATCTACTTTAGCGCCATTAAAAGTAGGCCAATCTTCTGTAGATTTTTCAGCATCAATTTTGTCTTTTACTTTTTGTTTTGCTACCTCAACATCCATATCATCATCAAACTCTACAATAATCATAGAGTAATCTTCTTGAGAGGTGGATGTAATTTCTACAACGCCACTTAATCCTTTTAGTTGATCTTCTAGTGGGTCTGTAATGAGCTTCTCTATATCTTCTGCTGTGTTTCCTGGATATAAAGTACTGATGTAAATCTTTGTTTCTTTAATCTCTGGAAAATCTTCTCTTGGCATACTAAAGTATGCTGATATCCCTAATACTAGGATTAAGAAAATAGACACATACATCGTAGTCTTATTGGAAATTGCCCACGATGATAATCCAAATTCTTTATCTGTTTTTTTCTTTTGATTTTTCATCTTTGTATTTATGATTTGGCAATTTTAACTTTTTGTCCATCCTTAACACTTCTTGCACCAGCTCTGATCAATTGATCTCCTGCTTTAATTCCGTCTAAAATTTCAATGACATCTCCTTCTGTTTTCCCTGTTTTTACCACTACTTGTTTAGCAATACCAAAATCTCCGTTTATACTATCTACTACATAAACGTATTGATCTCCTTCTGCATCTTCAGAAATAATACTTTGCGGAATCAAAATAGCATTTCCGCTTGTGTAATCATTAATTTTAAGCTTCGCCGTTAAATTAGGCTTAATACTTCTATCTTTATTAGGAACTGAAACTTCAATTTTAAAGGTTCTATTGGCTGGATTAATAAAATTACCAGCCTGACGAATTTTTGTATTCATGCTTTTCCCTAAAATAGGAAACTCAACTAGTACATTTTTACCAGTAGTAACATTTGAAATGTAGGTTTCAGGCACATCTGTTTCTATATACATATTCCCAAGATTTACAATTCTAAAAATCTCAGAGCCTTGCCCTGGACCTACTACCGTTCCTTCGTCTTTAATTACATCATCAATCACTCCAGAAAAAGGTGCTGTAATATTAAATTTCGCAATTTGTTTCTTAGCTTGAGCCAATTGATTTTTCATTGACTCGTAGTTGGTCTTTGTCTGTAAATATTGTATTTCAGAACCTATTTTTTGATTCCATAATCTTTCTTGGCGCTCATAAGTAGTTTTCGCCAATTGAGTATTTACTTCTAACTGAGCTAATTGCTGTGTTGCTCCTGCGTCATCTACAGTTGCCAACACTTGTCCTTTAGATACCTTTTGTCCTTCTTTAACGAATACTTTTTCAAGAAGTCCACCTACCTCTGGGTAGATTAATACATTTTGCTTAGTCATTACATTCCCTTGTAACTCTAAATAATGATTAAATACCTCTTCTTTTGCCTTTAGGGTTGTGATTAGCGTTACTTTTTCATTAGTCCCCAAAGACTCTAACTTATCATTTAACTGCTTAATTTCGTCGGTTAATTCTTTTCTTTTTAAATCTAATTTCGCTTTTCTATCTTGAATTTTTTTAACGTCTTTACTCGCTAAAATAGTTTCTAACGACTCTTCTTTCTTTCCACAAGAAATGAAAAGTAAGGTTGCGAATAATAGTGAATATATAGTTCTCATCTTTGGTTGATTATTTTATTTTAATATTTAGTGCGGTTTCTAGTGCTGCTTTTTTAGCAATAACATCCATCATTGATTGAATATAATTTTGTTGCTGTGCGTATAATTGATTCTGTGCTTGTGTTAAATCAAAACTAGAAGAGAGTCCTTCAAAGAACTTAATTCTTTGTTTATTCTCAATTCTTTCTGCTAACGCTACATTTTTCTTAGCAGTTTCATAATTCTCAATGCTTAACTGATAATTGCTCTTTGCACTCTCAGCTTGTAAACTCAATTTTTGCTTAGTTTCTTCTAAACGAATATCTGCAGTTTCTAAAGCTATTTTAGCTTGTGCTGTTTTAGAGCGCCTTTGGAAACTACTAAAAATAGGTACATTCAAACTAACTCCTAACAATGAAGAATCAAACCATTTTTGATCACTATTAAAAAAAGTAAAAGAGTCTGAATTAGCCATTGTTCCATAATTTATAAATGCACTTAACGTTGGTAAAGCCTTACTTTGTTCATAACGCATTAACAATCTTTTAGATTCTCTGTCATTTTCAGCAATTCTGAAGTCTATATGGTTATTTATATCAAATGGTTGAGATATTAAATTAAGATTGATATTTCTTTCTGTTAAAGAATCTAACGAATCCGTCAGAAGTAATTTCGTAGAAACTGGACTTCCTAACGAAATGTTTAACATCTGATATGCAATTGCTTTCATTCGAGTTACACTATTTAGTTGGCTTTCAACATTTCCTAATGTAATTTCTAGTTGTTCTACATCTTCTTCTTCATTCAATCCATTCTCATAAATTTTCTTTACTTCTTTTAAGTTTTTTTCTAAAAGCGCTTTATTACGTTTAAGAATTTCAATGCTTTTTTCAGTAATTAAAACATTTCCGTAAGCATTGATAACTGCTTCTCTAACCCCTTGTTCTGTTTTCTCTTTAGCCTGTTCAGATATTTTTAAATATGTTCTTGCCGATTGTAATCCAACCAAATAAGACCCATCAAATAATAGCTGCCTTAATGTTACCGTTGCATTAAGATTTTGCTTAGTTCCAAAAACTACTGGAATGAATCCAGATGGCGTAGAAGGATTGCTGCTTGGTGTTAATCCAAAATATTGTTCTACTGTTTCAACAACCGAAGAAGTATTATCAAAAGCTGCTGCAGGCAATAATGAAACTTGTTGTTTTATCCAATTCTGATAATCTATGGCTGCATTAATTTGAGGCAAACCAATAGTTGTGGTTTCCCATACCCTTTTCTTAGCAGATGTGATATCGTTTGCTGCTGCTTTAGAACTGTAGCTATTCTGAACAGCGTAGTCAATTGCTTCTTGCAATGATAGACTCTTTGTCGTTTCTTGAGCAGATAGTGATGCTGTCAAAAAAAAGAGTCCAATTAAAATTTTAATTCCTTTCATTTGTTTAATTGTGTAATTGTTTTTCTAGTTCTTGAATTCCTTTTTCAGTACATATTCCTCTTAAGTGATATTCTAAATAGTAGGTCATTAATGTATTCATAGAGTAATTTTGTAGTGGAAAAAGATCTTTATCTTTAATTCCCACCATTCCATGAAAATAAATTCTAGCTATAAAATCGATATCAACTCTTTCTCGATATAAACCTTCTTCTATACCTTTAGCTAGATTTTCCTTAATTAATTCTTGCATCTCTTCAAACTGTTTCTGCTTTAGAGTCGCATAAATTTTAGGATAGTACTTCTGTAACTGATATTGTGGAGATGATTTTTCATCTTTTAAATGTTCTAAAACGAATTTTTTAATTTCAAATAATTCATTAATGGGGCTAGCTTCTTTAGCATGAATCAAGTCTATTCCACAACAAATTGTGTCAAACAAATCGTTTGTTACCGCTTCAATCAATTCTGTTTTATTACTAAAATGAGTATAAATAGTCTTCTTAGAGACCCCAGAGTTACTTGCTATGTCATCCATCGTAACACTCTTAAAACCTAGGTTTAAGAACATTTCTGTTGCATTATGTAATATTTTTTCTTTCATAATTCGGGCACAAAAATACGAAAGGAAACTTTAGAAACAAAAAAAGTTTCCAAAGTTTTAATCTTTTTTTAACATTCTTAACTCAAAAGAAACTTTGATTGCCTTATTTTTACAAAAATTTTACGACACTTGGATATTTTAAATTATCAAACAGCGTTTTTAAATTATTTAAACAGCAAACAGTGGATAAAAGAGCCTAAAAACTTATACACTCCTGTAGATTATATTCTACAACTAAGCGGAAAAAGAATTAGACCAATTCTTACCTTAATGGCTGCTGATATTTTTTCAAATGATTTTAAAAAGGCATTACCCGCTGCATTAGCTATTGAAGTTTTTCACAATTTTACACTAGTGCATGATGATATTATGGATGACGCTCCGTTAAGAAGAGGCAAAAAGACTGTTCATGAGAAATGGGATTTAAATACAGGGATATTATCTGGTGATGTAATGTTAATTTTAGCCTATCAATACTTTGAAAATTATGATCCAGAAGTATTTCAAAAACTAGCGAAACTGTTTAGCAAAACTGCCTTAGAAGTTTGTGACGGGCAACAACTCGACATCGATTTTGAAACAAGCAATGATGTAACTATTGATGAGTATATTAATATGATTCGTTTAAAAACTTCTGTTTTAGTTGCAGCTGCACTACAAATGGGGGCTTTTGTTGCGAAAGCTGATGCTAAAAATGCAGATTTAATATATACTTATGGTTTAAATCTTGGCATTGCTTTTCAACTACAAGACGATTATTTAGACACCTTTGGAAATCCAGATACTTTTGGAAAACAAGTTGGTGGAGATATTATAGAAAACAAAAAAACATTTTTATACCTTAAGGCATTAGAGCTTGCCAATGCTGAAGATAAAGAGAAATTACATTTCTTCTACAATCAAAAACTAGAAGAGAATTCTATTAAGATTTATGAAGTAACTAGAATTTTTGAAAAATATGATATTCCAACAATCATCCAAAAATTGATACAAGAGTATACTCAAAAATCTTTTCATACACTTACATCATTAGATATCAGTGAAAATGCGAAGACACAACTAGAAGAATTTGGTAATTTTTTAATGTCACGTATTAAATAAAAAGTATTTTAAAAAAAATTCAAATACTTTCTTAAAAAGTTTTTACATTTGCCATCAATTATTCAGGACCCATAGCTCAGCTGGTTAGAGCACCTGACTCATAATCAGGGGGTCGAAGGTTCGAGCCCTTCTGGGTCCACATTTTTTTTGATACAGTATGTATATTACCCTATATTTACTGTATATTTATAATTCTATTTCACAATTTTAATCTGGGGGGATATAAAATGAAGAAAAGACGCGTACTTACAATTATTTTAGTTGTAGCCTTTGCCTTTGTGGCTAAAGGGCAAGTAGTGCCTCCTCCAATTCCACCACCACCACCACCAGGACTTCCTATTGACAGCGGTGCGGTTTTTTTATTACTCTCCGGTATTTTTTATGGAATTATTAGAGTTTCTAAAAAAGACTCTTAATTATTATTAGCAAATAATCTAGCAACGTATTTACCAATTACATCAAATTCTAAGTTTACTTTATCCTCAATTTGTAAACTTTTAAACATCGTATGCTCCATAGTGTAAGGAATAATAGCAACGCTAAATTCACCGTTTTTAGAATTTACAACTGTTAAACTTACCCCATTAACTGTTATTGACCCTTTCTCTATAGTAACATTTTCTGGAGAATTGTATAAGAACGTAAATAACGTACTTCCATTGTCATCAATCTTTGCAATACAAGTTGCTGTTAAATCTACATGTCCTTGAACAATATGACCATCTAACCTATCTCCTAATTTCATTGCTCTCTCTAAATTAACCTCATCACCTTCTTTTAATAAATTAAGATTTGTTTTATCTAGCGTCTCTTTTATTGCAGTTACTTTATATACTTCTTTATCAATATCAACAACAGTTAAACAAACGCCATTATGGGCAATACTTTGATCAATCTTTAACGCTTTCGTAATACTACTCTCAATCGTAAATTGAACATTTCCTTGATCTTCTTCAATACTTTTAACTACACCTAGAGTTTCAATAATTCCAGTAAACATGTCTTATAAATTTAGTTACTTTTGTAGAATACAAAAATAAGAATAATAGAAGAGTATAAGAATGAATAAATCAAGTAATATAATTGTTGGTATTTCAATTGGTGATCTTAATGGAATTGGCATCGAAGTTATTTTAAAAGCTTTTGCTGATAAAAGAATGCTTGAATTTTGTACTCCGGTCTTATTTGGATCTTCAAAAGTGATTTCTTTTCATAAAAAAGCATTAGAAATCCAAACACATATTCACGGTATAAATACCATTGATAAAGTAGTCCATGGGAAAATTAACCTTTTCAATATTTGGAATGAAGAATTAAAAATTGAATTGGGAGTGGCTTCAAAAGAGCTAGGGAAGTATGCCTTTATGTCTATGGAGAAAGCTGTCAATGCTTTAAAAGATAACAAAATTCACGTGCTGGTTACAGCTCCAATTAATAAAGACACAATTCAGTCAGAAGAATTTAAATTCCCAGGGCATACAGAATACTTGCAAAGTAATCTAAAAGGAAAAAGCCTAATGATTTTAATGAATGACCAATTGAGGATTGGGTTACTTACTGGTCATATTCCTGTTTCTGAGGTTGCAAATTCAATTACTCCAGAATTGATTGAAGAGAAAGTAGCTATAATGTATCAATCATTAGTACAAGATTTTGGGATTACCAAACCTAAAATTGCAGTTTTAGGACTAAACCCTCACTCTGGAGATAATGGATTAATCGGTCAAGAAGAAAAAGAAATAATTGCTCCTACGGTTACAAAAATAAGAGATACAGGAAAGTTAATATTTGGCCCTTATGCTGCTGATGGATTCTTTGGGTCAAAAACCTATGAACAATTTGATGGTGTTTTGGCAATGTATCATGACCAAGGTTTAGCTCCTTTTAAAGCGCTTTCATTTGGCGCAGGGGTTAATTTTACTGCTGGATTACAAAAGATTAGAACTTCACCAGATCATGGAACCGGTTTCGACATTGCTGGTAAGAATAAAGCAAATGCTGATTCTTTTAAAGAAGCATTATTTACAGCAATAAAAATTTATAAAAAACGAGAAGAACATCTAGAGATGACTAAAAATGTTTTAAAAACAAGCTAATTTTTTTCTTTATAAAAGTTAGTTAATAATTAAAACATTTTTTTATCTTTGCACGCTCAATTTGATTCATTGATAATGAAAGGCTTGAAAGATTTTAATATTCCTTTTGTAGGTTTAAAACTAGATCGTCATTTATTTGAATATAAAATTGACAATACGTTCTTTGAAGCATTTAATTTTGATGAATATGATGATGTAGATGTTACTGCTAAGATATACTTTACAAAAAAGACAACCTTAATAGAAACTTCAATTCATGTATATGGTACAGTAAATGTTCCTTGTGACACCACTAATATAGCTTTTGATCAAGAAATTGACGGAACCTTAGATTTAGTGGTTAAATTTGGACCAGAATTTAATGATGACAATGATGGCATTTTGATTCTTCCTCACGAAGCATATCAAATAAATTTAGCTCAATATATTTATGAGCTCATCGTTTTATCTGTTCCATTAAAAAGAATTCATCCTAAAGTTTTAGATGGCACAATGCAATCTGAAGCCTTAAACGTATTAAATGACTTACAAATAACAAAAGAAAAAACCATAAAGGATACAGAAACAGATCCTAGATGGGATAAATTAAAGAATTTAATAACAGAAAAAAAGACATAAAATGGCACATCCTAAAAGAAAAATTTCTAAAACTAGAAGGGATAAGAGAAGAACTCATTATAAAGCTTCTACTCAACAAATAGCCGTAGACCCAACAACTGGTGAAGCTCATTTATACCATAGAGCACATTGGCATGAAGGTAAACTATATTACAGAGGTCAGGTTGTATTAGAATCTTCTGCTGCAGAAGCATAATCCTGATTTTATAAAAGTATAAAAACCCTCATTTTTGAGGGTTTTTTTATGTTTTTAGACATTAAATAGGCTTTTTTTGTCATTTTTTAACAAAAGGAGTTTATTTTTCTTATTTTAGTTGCCCATTTTTATGGCAAACAAACAACAACAAAACCTTTTTAAAAAGGTAAACTTATGACAAAGTCAACTGCAGCAATTACGGCAGTAGGAAAATATGTTCCTGAGTACGTACTTACCAATAAAGAACTAGAAACCTTAGTTGATACTAACGACGAATGGATTACTTCTAGAACTGGAATTACAGAGCGTAGAATTTTAAAAACCCCAAATCAAGGAACTTCTTTTATGGCTATTGAGGCTGCAAAAGATTTAATGCGTAAAGCAAAACTAGATCCTTTAGAAATTGATATGGTAATAGTTGCAACTGCAACCCCAGATCTACCCGTAGCTTCAACAGCAGTTTTTACTGCCACAGAAATTGGCGCTACAAATGCATTTGCTTATGACTTACAAGCTGCATGCTCGAGCTTCCTTTATGGAATGTCAACAGCAGCTGCCTATATAGAGTCTGGAAGGTATAAAAAAGTATTACTCATTGGTGCTGATAAAATGTCTTCCATTATAGACTATTCAGATAGAGCTACCTGTATCATTTTTGGTGATGGAGCAGGTGCCGTTCTTTTTGAACCTAATGAAGATGGTTTTGGATTGCAAGATGAATACTTAAGAAGTGATGGTGTGGGTAGAGAATTCTTAAAAATAGAGGCAGGAGGATCAATTTTACCTCCTTCCGAAGAAACTGTAAAAAACAGACAACATTTTGTACATCAAGAAGGAAAAACCGTTTTCAAATTTGCTGTATCCAACATGGCAGATGTTTCTGAAAAAATGTTGACTAGAAATAACTTAACCAAAGAAGATGTAAATTGGTTAGTTCCACATCAAGCCAATAAAAGGATTATTGAAGCTACTGCCAATAGAGTACAATTAGATCCTTCTAAAGTAATGATGAATATCCATAAATATGGAAATACAACTTCTGCTACTTTACCATTATTATTAGCAGATTACGAGAATCAATTAAAAAAAGGAGATAATTTAATCTTTGCAGCATTTGGAGGTGGATTCACTTGGGGATCTATCTATCTTAAATGGGCATATAATTCATAAACTAATATTACTAAAATCAAGAACATGGATATTAAAGAAATTCAAAGTCTTATAAAATTTGTAGCAAAATCTGGTGCTAGTGAAGTAAAACTAGAAATGGAAGATGTTAAAATTACGATTAGAACTGGTGCTGCTAATAGCGAAACCACTATTGTACAAGCTGCTCCAATGGCAATGGCACAACAACCAGTCCAAGCTGCTCCTGTAGCCGCAGTTCAGCCTCCCGCTGAAGCTCCTGCTGCCGCTGAAACTGATGATGATTCTAAATATGTTATGATAAAATCACCCATCATTGGAACATTATATAGAAAACCTTCGCCAGACAAACCTTCTTTTGTTGAAGTTGGAAGTGATATAAAAGCTGGAGATACTGTTTGTATTATAGAAGCTATGAAGTTATTTAACGAGATTGAATCAGAAGTATCTGGTAAGGTTGTAAAAGTACTTGTAGATGATTCTTCTCCTGTAGAATTCGACCAACCATTATTCTTAGTAGATCCATCATAATTTTCTTTTCTTATTTTGATGTTTCATCAAAATTATAAGAGGTAAAACCTACAATTATGTTTAAAAAAATATTGATTGCCAATAGAGGTGAAATCGCTTTACGAGTAATTAGAACTTGTAAAGAAATGGGAATTAAAACAGTGGCGGTATATTCTACTGCTGATGCCGAAAGTTTACACGTAAGATTTGCAGATGAAGCTGTGTGTATTGGACCTCCACCAAGTAGTGATTCTTATTTAAAAATGTCTAATATTATTGCTGCCGCAGAAATTACCAATGCTGATGCTATTCATCCAGGGTATGGATTTCTCTCCGAAAATGCCAAGTTTTCTAAGTTGTGTGATGAACACGATATAAAATTTATTGGCGCGACTGGAGAAATGATTGACAGAATGGGAGATAAAGCCTCTGCCAAAGCAACAATGATTGCTGCAGGAGTACCTTGTATTCCTGGTTCAGAAGGCATTATCGCTGATTTTGCCGAATGCGAAAAACTAGCTAATGAAGCTGGGTATCCAGTAATGTTAAAAGCTACAGCTGGTGGTGGTGGTAAAGGAATGCGTGCTGTTTGGAAAAAAGAAGATTTACAAGACGCATGGGATTCTGCTAGACAAGAAGCAAAAGCTTCTTTTGGAAATGACGGCATGTACTTAGAAAAATTAATTGAAGAACCAAGACATATTGAAATTCAAGTCGTTGGAGATTCTTTTGGAAAAGCATGTCACTTATCAGAAAGAGATTGTTCGGTACAAAGGCGTCATCAAAAATTAACTGAAGAAACTCCTTCTCCTTTCATGACCAACAAGTTAAGAAAAGATATGGGTGAGGCAGCTGTTAAAGCTTCTGAATATATTAAATACGAAGGTGCAGGAACTGTAGAGTTCTTAGTAGATAAGCATAGAAATTTCTACTTTATGGAAATGAATACGCGTATCCAAGTAGAGCATCCTATTACAGAAGAAGTAATCGATTATGATTTAATAAGAGAACAAATTTTAGTTGCTGCGGGGATTCCAATTTCAGGTAAAAATTATTTACCAAAAATGCACTCTATAGAATGTAGAATTAATGCCGAAGATCCTCATAATAACTTTAGACCTTCACCAGGTAAAATTACTACTTTGCACTTACCTGGAGGGCATGGAATAAGAATTGACACTCATGTTTATTCAGGCTATATGATTCCTCCTAATTACGATTCAATGATTGCTAAGTTAATTGTAACTGCTCAAACAAGAGAAGAAGCTATTAACAAAATGAGAAGAGCATTAGATGAGTTTGTAATAGAAGGTATTAAAACAACAATTCCATTCCATAGACAATTGATGGACCATCCAGATTATATTGCAGGAAATTATACCACCAAGTTTATGGAAGATTTTGAAATGAAATCTTAATCTCATCATAGATTATAAATAATAATTAAAACGAAGAATATCCTTTTATTCTTCGTTTTTTTTATCTTTAACACTTACAAATGAAAATTAATATTGTGAGTGTAAAAATAGATGGAATCGATAAAATTATTATCAATAGATTAATAGAGGATGCAAGAACACCTATTTTAAGTATTGCTAGAGAGGTTGGAATTTCAGGAGCTGCCATACATCAAAGGTTAAGAAAATTAGAAGCCTCAAAACTTATTGCTGGTTCGCAATTAGTATTAGACCCAAAAATACTAGGATACACTACTACTGCTTTTGTAGGAATCTTTCTCGAATCTTCTAGCATGTACTCTACAGCCATCAAAAGACTAAAAAACATTCCAGAAGTTGTAGAAAGCCACTATACCACTGGAAATTATGCCATCTTTATCAAAATTCTTTGTAAGAATAATAATGATTTAATGCATCTTCTGAATAATGATATTCAAAGAATTAAAGGAGTGGCAAGAACAGAAACTTTTATTTCTTTAGATCAACAAATTAATCGTCAAATTAAGATTTAAAAAAAATAAAAATACGTCATCACTACAAAAGTCAACTTTCTTTTAATACCCTATATACAGGATTAATTTTTTACCTTTGACAACTATAACTTAAAAATTAAAGAATGCCTGGATTTGAATTATTTGGCGATGCAGAAAGAAAAGAAGTAAATGATGTTTTAGAAAGCGGAGTTTTAATGCGTTATGGGTTTGATGGCGCTAGAAATGGTCATTGGAAAGCTAAAGAACTTGAACAAGAATTACAAAAAGTATTAGGTGTAAAACACGCGCAATTGACAAGTAGTGGAACTACTGCTTTAAATGTTGCTTTGGCGGTACTTGGTGTAGGAGCTGGAGATGAAGTAATCATGCCTACTTTTACTTTTGTAGCAAGTTTTGAATCTATTTTAGCATCGGGAGCCACCCCAATTTTAGTAGATATTGATGATACACTTACACTAGACCCTAAAGCTGTAGAGGCTGCGATTACTCCAAAAACAAAAGTGATTATGCCAGTGCATATGTGTGGATCTATGGCAGATTTAGACGCACTTAAGTCTATTTGTAACAAACATAACCTTATCTTACTGGAAGATGCTTGTCAAGCTATTGGTGGCAGTTATAAAGGGAAAAAACTAGGAACCATAGGAGACGCTGGGTGCTTTTCTTTCGATTATGTAAAAACAATTACTTGTGGAGAAGGAGGTGCTATGATTACGAATAAATCTGAACTCGCAATAAACGCAGATCATTATACCGATCATGGTCACGATCATGTTGGAAATGATAGAGGTGCTGAAACACATCCCTTTTTAGGATATAATTTTAGAATTTCTGAACTAAATGCAGCTGTAGGATTAGCACAAGCTAGAAGATTAAATGACTTTGTTGCCATACAACTTGCAAATAAAAAAATATTAAAGGAAGCTTTAGCGACTATTCCAGAAGTTACTTTCAGGAGAATTCCAGATGAGACTGGCGATAGTGGTGGTTTCTTATCATTCTTTATGCCAACAAAACAATTGACCGACAAAGTTGTTGTTGCTTTTAAAGAACATGGTATTGATGCGTATTGGAATTACTATGAAAATGACTGGCATTATGTAAGAAAATGGGATCATTTAAAAGATAAAGTATCTCTATTCCCTTTATCAGATCAAATTTTAGAAGGAATGCAAGATCTTCATACTGCCGATTTTTCTCAATCTGATGATTTTATATCAAGAAATATCTCTTGCTTAATTAAATTATCTTGGACTGAAGCAGATGTGAAAGAACGCGCAGAAAAAATGGTTGCTGCCATAAAATCAGTATTATAAAACTCAAAAAATGAAAATTATAGCAATGATTCCTGCTCGATATGGAGCAACCCGATTCCCTGGCAAGCTAATGGCCAACCTAGGAGGAAAGCCTGTAATTGTTCGCACTTATGAAGCTACTGTATCAACAAATTTATTCGATGATGTTTATGTGGTAACTGATAGCGAAATTATCAAAGACATTATTGAAGAGCACGGTGGGAAGGCTATAATGAGTATCAAAGAACACGAATGTGGTTCGGATAGAATTGCCGAAGCTGTTGAACACTTAGATATTGACATTGTAGTAAACGTTCAAGGAGATGAACCTTTTGTAAAAAAAGAACCTTTACAAAAAGTTTTAGCAGTTTTTAATGGTAAGGATGCAGATAAAATTGATTTAGCATCGTTAATGCAAGAAGTTACGGACTGGAAAGACATTACTGACCCTAACTATGTAAAAGTAATTGTAGACCAAGACAACTTTGCACTATATTTTTCTCGTTCCCCTATTCCATATCCTAGAGATAAAAATGCAGGAGCACGTTATTTTGAACATAAGGGCGTCTATGCTTTTAGGAAACAAGCTATATTAGATTTCTACAACTTACCTATGCGTTCACTTGAGGCGACAGAAAAAATAGAATGTATTCGATATTTAGAATACGGAAAGAAAATAAAAATGGTAGAAACAGATTTTATGGGCATCGAAATTGACACCCCAGAAGATTTGGTAAAAGCCCAAAAATATTTAACCAAAAAATAGACTTTACTCATGAGTTTTAGAAATTTTCCAATGGTGCCTCGTGTAATATTCGGCAGAGGTTGTTTTAATCAATTAGATGAAATATTATCTTTAAAGCGAGTGAGCAAGAACGCTCCTTTTATTTTTATCGTGGATGATATTTTTAAAGGAAACCGTTGGTTACTAGATCGGATACCACTACATCATAATGATAAAATCATCTATGTTAGTGCAGAAGAAGAACCTAAAACTAGTTATGTAGATGGTTATAGAGATGCTATTGTTGCTGAGTTTAATGAAACTCCTTCTGGAATCATTGGAATCGGTGGCGGTACCATGTTAGATTATGCAAAAGCTATTTCACTAATGTTAACCAATCCAGGAAGCTCTGCAGATTATCAAGGATGGGATTTGGTAAAGAACCAAGGTGTATATCATGTTGGAATCCCTACTATTTCTGGCACTGGAGCAGAAGTTTCTAGAACCACAGTCCTAACAGGACCAGAACGTAAATTAGGAATGAATTCTGATTACACTCCTTTTGACCAAGTGATTCTTGATCCTGAATTAACAAAAGATGTACCAACCAACCAATGGTTTTATACAGGAATGGATTGTTACATCCATTGTATAGAATCATTAACTGGTACTTTTTTAAATGCGTTTAGTGAGAGTTATGGAGAGAAATCTTTAGACTTATGTAGGGAAGTTTATTTAGAAAAAGACACTCGAGATGAAGATGCTCAAGACAAATTAATGATGGCTTCTTGGCATGGTGGAATGAGTATTGCTTACTCTCAAGTAGGAGTAGCGCATGCTATGAGTTATGGGTTATCGTACTTACTAGGTACTAAACATGGGATTGGTAACTGTATTGTTTTTGATCAATTAGAAGAGTTTTACCCTGAAGGTGTTGCTGAATTTAAACAAATGGTAGAAAAGCATAATATCCATATCCCTAAAGGAATTTGTAAAGATTTAACAGATGCTGAGTTTGACACCATGATAGATGTTTCTTTAAGTCTAGTTCCTTTATGGGAAAATGCATTAGGGAAAGAATGGCAGAAAACAATTACTAGAGAAAAGTTAAGAGCAATGTATGAGAAGATGTAGCGTATCTATTCTTTAGATATCTCTCTCTAAAAAATAAAAAAGCCTTAACATAAATGTTAAGGCTTTTGTACTGAAGGCGGGACTTGAACCCGCACGACCTTTCAGGTCATTGGATTTTAAGTCCAACGTGTCTACCAATTCCACCACTTCAGCATTGGTATTATATAAAGAATAGAGCGAAAGACGGGATTTGAACCCGCGACCCCCACCTTGGCAAGGTGATGCTCTACCCCTGAGCTACTTTCGCAGTCATTTTATTTTTTAATGAACTTTTACTTTACTCTTTTACTTAAAAAATTTAGTTTTTAGAGCGGTGCAAATATAGTAAGTTTTGAATATCTAACAAATACTTTTCAGTTTTTTTAATGCAACATAAACATTATTACCCATTCAAATAACATCATTCATCTTTAGTCATAAAACCATCTAATAAGTTAATAATTCTAGACCCGTAATTTGCATTATTTTCTGAGTGTGTTACTTGTACGATAGTTACCCCATCTTCTTTATTTAGTTTTTTGAAAAGCTTCATAATTTCTTCACCTTGTTTTGAATTTAAGTTTCCTGTAGGTTCATCTGCAAGAATTAATTTTGGCTTAGAAATTAATGCTCTGGCAATTCCAACAATTTGTTGTTGTCCTCCACTTAATTGAGCTGGAAATAAATCCTTTTTCCCTACAATATGAAAACGGTCTAGCATATCGGCAACCAATGACTTTCTTTCTGAGGAAGCATATTTTTTAAACAATAGTGGCATTTCAATATTTTCATAAACTGTTAAATCATCCATCAAATGATATGCTTGAAATACAAAGCCAATATGTTCTTGGTATAGATTAACTCTATGTTTCTCTTTTAACTTGTAAATTGATTGCCCCATGAAGTGATAATTCCCTTCATTAAAATCGTCAAGCATTCCTATCACATTTAATAGTGTGGTTTTGCCTGAACCAGAAGGCCCCATAATGGAGATAAACTCCCCCTCTGTAATTGTTAAGTTAATATCTTTTAAGAGAAAAACTCTATTGCCTGCAGATTGTACCCATTTATAAATATTCTCTAATTGTAAAATCATTTCAATATATTATATGTTATTCTTCTTTTAAAGTTTCAGTAGGATTGCGTCTAGATGCAACAATAGTTTGTCCACTAACTGTTAATAATGCTATTACAAAAGTTAATAATGCCGCCAAAATAAAATAGGAGCCATTAATAGAAACTTGATATGCAAATTCAGACACCCAATCTTTAAAGAAAAAATAGGCTATAGGCATACCAATAGCTACAGAAAGACCTATCAGTTTCATAAACTCTTTAGAAAGAAGCAATGTGATTTGAGAACTGTTTTGCCCCAAAACTTTCCGAATTCCAATTTCTTTAATGCGTGTTTGTGTGGTGTGAATTACCAATCCCAGCAATCCTAAGCAACTAATTAGTATAGATAAACTCATTGCCCAGTTAAGCAATGTGGAGGTTCTAGTCTCTTGTCTATAAAATCGAGAAATTGTATCATCAATGAAACGTATATTTAAAGTTTCGTTAGGATATATTTTTTGATACTCATTAGTAGCTTTACTTATAACAGATTCCCAATGACTATCTTGAGTTATTAAGTCAAAATGAACACTTCTAAACTGAGAGAAAGTATTTCTATATGAATCTCCAGTAATAATCAAAGGGTTCACAGATGATTTTAAAGATCTTTGATTAAAGTCTTTCATAACACCTACAATAGGAATTTTTTGATTGTTTACTTCCACTTGTTTTCCAATAGCATCATCAGGCTTTTTGAATCCAAGAAGCTTTAAATAAGATTCATTGATAACATATTCTTTAATGGTATCATTCAATCGTTCTCTTCCAGCAATTAAATCTATATTATATAAATCAAGATAACTTGTGTCTCCATAGATGAACTGAACCATTGTTCTTACTTCTTGATCATTATTCATAGATAAAACAGACATTTTATTTGTGCCAAATGAAGCGGGAGGATAGTTTGCTAGACTTACTTTTCCTACAGAAGGTAACTTTTTTAGCTCTTTCACCAATCTCATTTTTTTATCCATAGAATTGTTGTTATATGGTGTATATAAGTAAGCAACAGCGTTGGTTTTAAACCCCATATCTTTATTCATCATAAAATTGATTTGCTTTCCAACCAATAATGTTCCTAAAATGAAAATTTGGGCAATTGTAAATTGAAAAACTGTTAAATATTTTCGCAAACTCGTGGATTGTTTGCCTGATGAAATTCTAGTTCTAAATATAGATGATGGTTTAAAATTTGATAATATCATTGTAGGGTAAAATCCAGATAAGAATGTAACTAGTACAAAAAGTAAAACTGTAAGACTAATAACTAGAGGGTCCTTAAATAATTCAAATGTCACCTCACTTGGAATAAAATCTTTAAATAATCCAAGTAATATTCCTGTAAAAAAAACAGAAAGAAGGGTTGCTAAAAATGTAATAATGGTCATTTCTCCAAACATTTGAAAACGCACTTGTTTTTTTGAAGCTCCCAATGTTTTTTGAATGCCAATTTCTTTTGCTCTCTTGGTTGCTTGAGCAGTATTCAAATTAATAAAATTAATACAGCCCAATAATAAAATAAATAGTGCAATGCTAGACAAACCTAATAATGAAGATTTACTTGCTGTAGATCTTGTACTGGAGTTAAAAATACCATAATTACTATTAAAATGAAGATCTTTCAAAGGTTGTAAATGAAGCTGCTGAGACTGGTTGTATTCAACCATCTTTACATCAATTTTTGATTTTGCAATTTTATCTAATTGTGTTACAATTGTATTGATAGGTGTCTTTTCACCTACTTTTATAAAGATTTGAGCTGACGAATTTGTATTATCCCATTCATTACTTAAAATTTGATCTTTGTCATCAAAACTTACTGCTGTTTTTAGAGAGATAAATTCTTTAAAAATAAAATCTGTTCGCTGTTTAAAGTCATCTATAATTCCTGTTACTTTAAGGTTTATTTTCTTGTTATAAATCAATGTTTTTCCTACAATCTGCTCTAAAGAAAGGTGAGGGAAGTATTTTTGTGCTCTGCTTTTTGTTAGGACAATTTCATTAGGCCTATTTAATACATTTACAGAAGATCCATATAACCAATTGTATTGAATCAGTTGAAAGTAATTTTCATTTGTAATTATAATATCTCGAATATTTCTAAAAACAGTCTCATCTATTGTGTTCTTAACAGAAGAAACATTTGTATTATAAAAATACGTGAGTTGTTCTATTCCTTTTACATTCTCTTGTAGCTCAGTATATAGGGGAACAGGAACGCCTCGATTATAGAATGTAGCCTTAGGAATTGACATATCACTAGTAATCCTATAAATTCGATCACTATCTTCATGAAAAGTATCAAAAGACAAATCATAGTAAACCAACATTCCAATAGTAATAGAGGTACTTAGCCCAATAGCCAAACTAATCATATTAATAGAAGTAAATAACTTATGATTTCGGAGATTTCTCCACGCGATTTTTAAATAGTGACGAAGCATAATAATATTTTTTAAATAAGGGTTATTCTGATTTTATACTTTTTATTGGGTTTACAATGGCTGCATTAATTGATTGAAAACTGCTAATAATTAATGAGATAATTAGCGTAATAATACCTCCTGAGAAAAACATCCATGGGCTTAATGCTATTCTGTAGGTAAAGTTTTCTAACCACACACTCATGAAATAGTATATAATTGGTGTAGCAATCAAAAATGCCACAAGAATCAATATTATAAACTCTTTAGATAGATATGTTACATTTCTTACAACTCCTGCTCCTAATACTTTACGAATACCAATTTCTTTAGTTCTTCGCATAATGACAAATGACATAAACCCAAGAAGTCCCAGACAACCAATACTTATGGCCAAAACTGATAAGACTTTAAATCCATTAAAAATGAGCTTCTCTACGGTATACTCTTTTGCGATTACATCTTCTAAAAATTCATAATTATATACCGCTTCAGGAAATAATGCTTTCCAAGTTTTATCTATAGAAGACAAACCATCAAAATTGGTCATTTTTATAAAAGCATTATTTTGAAATGCATTCCAATTTAACAGTATACAAGGTGTTATTTCATACTGTAATGAATTATTGTGGAAATCTTTTACCACACCAACAATAGTAGCTTCTCCTTCATTAATAATTAACCTCTTACCTATTGCTTCCTCGGCAGACCAACCATAAGATTTTAATAATTTTTCATTAACAATAAACTCATCAAATCTATTTTTTGTAGCAATAAAATTTCTTCCTGCAATAATCTCAAGATTGTAAAAATCAATATAATTCACATCTCCAACCTTCATCTCAGAATCCTTGCCCTCATTTATAGATTCTTCAGGAATTCTGTATGTTGTTCCGTAAGAAATTCCATTTACACCCATTGGTGGACCTGAGCCAAATGATACTTCAGCGATGTCACTATATTGTAGTAAAGAACTTTTAAACGCGTCTAATTTATCAAATCTTGGGACTTTTGTTATCACTACCGCTTCAGTAGAAAAACCAATTTTTTCGTTTTTAAAATAGTTCATTTGAATTGCCACTACAATCGCTGCAATGACAAAAAATTGAACAATTACAAATTGAAATATGATTAATGATTTCCTTAATGTAAAACTATGTGCTCTTTTAAAAGTAACGTTATTTTTTAAGGCTGTAATTGGCTTGAAAGAAGAGAGTACAAATGCTGGATAAATAGCGGCTAATAAAACAGTAACTACACCTATTAAAGAAACCACCCATAGATGACTCCATTTAAGATGAAGGTCTAGATTAATAACTGATAAAAAGTGATTCAACTGATTTAATAAACCATAAGCAATGAAAACTGATAATCCCAATGTGAAAATTATAATTAATGTATTTTCTAATAAAAATTGATATATCTCATTAAACCGTGTACTCCCTAAAACTTTCCTAACACCAACCTCTTTAGAGCGTGTAGTTGATTGCGCAGTAATTAGATTGATAAAGTTTACAATAGCAATAACCAAAATAAATAGCGCTACAAGAAATCCAATCCATAATGTTTCCGCTGGCATAATATAACTTCCAGGACTACTTCCATAAAGTGTCTCGTTATGAATGCTACTTAAAGGTTGAAGAAAATATGAAATACGTTTATCATCTTCAGGTTTAAGATATTTTTTCTTCCAGTTTATAATCTTAGCTTCAAGAGTACTCTTTTGTTGTTGATTTTGTAATACCACAAAAGTAGTTCCTTGGTAATTTCCAGACCAATTCCTAGAAGGGTATGGATTGTTTTCCTTGAAAAATTGATACGAGACCAACATATTGAAAAGCTGATTACTATTGCTTTGTATATTTTTAATGACTCCAGTAACTGTAAGGGGGTCTTTACTATTCAGTTTAATAACTTTTCCTAAAATAGTCTCATAATTTTGATTATTATTACCAAAATATTTTTTCGCCAGAGACTCTGTTAACACTACAGAACCATATTCTTTAAGAGCTATATTTTTGTTCCCTGCTAGCCATTCCAAATCAAAAACTTGCGTATAAAAATTATCTGCAAAAAGCACTTTAGGTTCCTCAAAACGCTCTACCTCTCCATTGTCTTTCTCTACACTAAAAGTTCTTTTTGTAGGACCAGAAGTCTGAGTGATTAAATCTATATCAGGAAAATCGTCTCTCATTGCTTTCGCTAAAGGATATGCAGTTGTATTCCAATACAAAGTTTCGTTTGGATATTGCGTATGCTGAACTACTCTAAATGTTTCTTTGCCACGCTCATGATGTGTATCAAAAGTAGATTCATATTGAATGAAAATTAAGAGCACAATACATGTGCTAATACCAATTGACAATCCTACTACATTTATGATAGTACTTACCTTATTTTTGGTAAGATTTCTCCATGCAATTTTTAAATAGTGTTTTAACATAATAGAGTGTTTTTATAATTTCTTATTCTTTTTGTATAGCATTATCTAGTTTCACGTTACTTTATTTTTCAAATATTTGCTTCTGAATAAAAGTAGTTAGTCCATCTACACTGATTTTATTTGTATTCGAAAATATGATTATACAGATATCATGGTCTAACACATAAGTAAGCATAGTGTTAATGCCCATATTCCTACCTGGTCGGTGAGCTGCTTTTATTACATATTTACCACGATTATGAAATCTACTCCATACACCATATCCATATTGATTTCCCTCAGGATAGGTTTGCAATAGTAATTCCATTGACAATTTACTTAATAGTGATTTTTTTAGATATAACGCATCAGAAAACTTAGCCAAGTCTGTAACTGTTGCATACATTCCGCCTCCTGAGAAATAATTTTGTGTATAGACTTGTTCATCTTCATTAAGTGCTTTGCCCTTTTTATCCCATGAGTATCCTTTTGGAAAACTCTTTTTTAGGTTGAGTTTTTCATAATTTGAATTTGTTATGAGTCCGCTATTATTCATCTTCAGAGGATTTAATATTCTACGTTTCAAAATATTCTCGTAAGTGTCATTTTCTATACTCTCTATTATTTTACCTAAGATGATATAATCTCCATTATCATAATAAAACTTAGTTCCAGGTTCATAAACCAATGGGCCACTACAATAGTTATCTAATAGCTGATCAGTTGAATACTTATTTAAGTAAATACTAGGAATGCCATTCTTTTTAAATTTTATTTTCTCAGAAGGTTGAATTCCTGATGTATGATTAAGTAGTTGATGCATAGTAACTACATTGGCGGCAGCTCCTTTGTAATTAGGAAGGTATTTAGCAATTGTGTGATTTAAATCTATTTTCTCTTCTTCCATTAATTGAAGAATAATTGTCGATGTAAAAAGTTTAGTTATTGACATCATCGAAAAAGTAGTCTCATTTGTCATCGGAATGTTTTGTTTACGATTAGCTATTCCAAAACTTTTATGGTAAACAATATCATCTCGCTTTTTAACTAGGATAACTCCATTAAAATTATATTTTTTTGCCACAGTATCTATTTTTAAGAAGTGATTCTTTTCCATCACAACCCTAAAGCCCTTATTAGTAGTAAAATTACTTATTGGTGATTGTCGTGTTCTAGCAGTATTTCGAGATTCTTCACTGCCATGATCCCAGCTGCCTCCTCGTATAGTTCTGAGACCGCCTATTTTAGGTCCGCTAGGATTTATTCCTTCTTTATATTTATGGTCGTAAACATCAAGAGTCCATTCACTAAGATTGCCTGCCATGTCATAAATCCCTAGTTCATTTGGCTTTTTTTGACCTACAGGAAATGTTCCTACTTTATTTTTATAACCCCATTCAGTTTTGGAATTTATGGCATTTTCATAGTTCCAACTGACTTCGTTTAAGTTGTTACTACCTGAATAAATGTAACCTTTACTCTTTTTACCACCCTTAGCAGCAAATTCCCATTCTGCTTCTGTTGGTAGTCGGTATAACTTATTTGTTTTTTTAGACAACCAAATAGCATAAGCTTTTGCTCCATACCAGTTAATATTATTTACTGGGTAATTCTCAAAACCCTTTTTTGATATAAACTCTCCGCTTTTTGTTTCTTTAATCAATGCGTATTTATCCATTATATACCATGGTTTATTACCTTCTACCTGATTCCCTTCTTCAGATAGGAATTCTGCATATTGGGCATTCGTTACCTCATATTTTCCTATCCAATAATCATAAAGCGTAATTGTCGCTGGCTTTTCATCACTTAGACAATTAGTATCATTACTATCTGTGCAACCTACCCGAAAATCACCCGCTTCAACAAATACAAGTTCTGGTTCAGTGATTTTTAAATCTTGGGGAAATCCTATTTGTGAAACAAATAGTAAACAATAAAGAAAATTACGAGTCATATTTTTTTATTTAATATTATACAATAAACACTTATACTAAATTATTCTTCTCTCAAAACATCAATTGGATTTTTGTTTGCTGCTCGTAAGGCCTGAGCAGCTACAGTTACTAATGCAACAGAAATAGTAAGTAATGCTGCTAAGAAAAAATACTCTATCCGAAGTTCTATTTTATAAGCAAATTCTGAGAGCCAATTTTTTATTAGAAGAAAAGCAATAGGTAATCCTATTAGAATCGAAACTCCAACCGTCTTTGCAAACTCATTTGAAAGTAGCATAATAATCTGACTTTGACTTTGCCCTAATGTTTTACGTATTCCTATTTCTTTTCTTCTTTGTGATGCAGTAAAAATTGCTAAACCAAACAACCCTAAACAAGAAATGATAATGGCAATTACTGCAAAATAGGTAGACAAGGTTGCTATTCTTTTTTCAGATGCATAAAGAGCCTGATAATTATCATCTAAGAATTTATATTCAAAAGAATATATTTTATTGAATTTTCTATATAGCTCTGCTATTTCTACTATTACTTGTTTTTCAGCACCATCTTTAATTTTAACCAAAGTATTATTCTGCATAGGATATGCCTGAATGAAAGTTGGCTGAATAGGTTCATAAAGTGATTCTGCATGAAAATTTTTCACCACTCCTATGATTTTCTTTTTACTATCCCAAAGCTTAATTGTTTTACCAATAGGGTTTTCCAAGCCCATAGCTTCAATTGCTTTTTCATTGAAGATAATCTTGGAATTTTCATTTAATCTATTTGGATCAAATGATCTACCTAAAACAACTTCTAGACCTACAGTTTCGATAAAACCTGCACTCATTTCTAAATTGATAAATTTGACATTCTCATCTGTTTGCTTGCCTGTCCAACTTATTGCGTCAGTGCGCCCGTGATTACCAATCAGGTTATGGTAAGCTGAAGAGCTACTTACTACCCCAGGAATATCCTCTAGTTGAGAAAGAAAAGTTGAATACGTATTTTCTGGAATTCCATTGTTATTAAAAGAAAGCACATTATTCCTATCATAGCCAAGGTTTTTCGATTGAATATAATTAATTTGTTGAGAGATAATTAAAACACTAGCAATTAGTATGATTGATGCTGAGAATTGAAAAATAACTAGACCTTTTCTTACCCATATATCGGCAAAACTTCTCATAATTTTACCTTTCAAAGAATCGCTAGTTTTTAATCTTGACAAATAAAGCGCAGGATAACTTCCAGCTAAAAATCCAGCAATTAAAATGAGCACTAAAAATGAGGCTATGAATTCTAATGAAAGATCTATGGTCAAATTCTTATCAGTAATTGAATTAAATTGAGGAAGAATTAGTAACCCCATTAAAAGAGCTAAAGTTGCCCCTATTATAGTAATTAAAAAAGACTCTATATAATATTGGATAATGAGTTTTTTCCTATTTGCTCCTAGTACTTTTTTAATGCCAATTTCTTTTAATCTTTCAGCAGCCTTTGCTGTCGACAAATTCATGAAATTAATACAAGAAATGACAAGAATTATCAGTGCAATTAGAGAAAATAATTGCACATAATTTATTCTCCCTCCGGATATTTTTCCATTTTTATAAGTGCTATAAAGATACCGATCTGTAAGTTTTTGGATGAAAAGAGTAGAGTTAGAACCTTTCACCTTGGTCTTAATAAAATTCTCAATTTTATTATTAAAATCTTCTACCTTAATACCCTCTTTAAGAAGAACATAACTATAAGGGTTACTACTGTCCCAAAAAGTCATATACTTATGTGCATCCATCAATAATTCATGGTGCATAAGTATATCAAATTGCATAGATGAGTTTTTTGGAACATCTTTAAAGATCCCAGTAATAAGATAGTTCCCTGAAACTCCTCCATCATTCCAATATACTGTTGTGCCTACTACATTATTTAATGACCCAAAAAACTTATTAGCAAAAGATTCCGAAACCAATAGGTTAGTCTTTTCATTGAAAACAGTATTGATATTTCCTTCTAACAAAGGAAATGACATAATTTTCAGGAATTCATTATCTACGAATTGGGCTAACGCTTTTAAGTGAGTATCTTTGTAAGATAATAACCCTTCATTATCAAAGAAGTTAGGAGGCCATACCATTGTTGCTGACTCAACTTCAGGAAACTCTGTAATTAATGCTTTTGCTAACATCCCAGAAACACTAGGAATGGTTGTTATTTCTTCATTCTCATGTAAGTTGTGCATTACCTGATAAAGGCGATCGTTCTTTTTATGAAACTTATCAAATGAAATTTCATCATTCACCCATAAAGAAATTAATAGTACTCCTGTCAAACCAAAGGCCAAACCTATAATATTGATAAAGAAAGTAATTTTATTTTTTTTTATATTTCTAAAAAACAATAACAAATTGTGCTGTAACATGATTTTGACTTTTTACGCAATTATACCTTTTCTAACATGTGCTTGTTAGTGGTTTCTGTAACAATTTTCCCATCAAATAAATTGATAATACGGTGCGCAAAATTTGCATCATAATCTGAGTGCGTTACCATAATAATTGTAGCGCCTTCTTGATTTAATTCCGTTAACAAATTCATGACTTCTATTCCATTTTTAGAATCCAAGTTTCCTGTAGGCTCATCTGCTAAAATTAGTTTTGCATCTGCTACAACTGCTCTTGCTATAGCAACTCTTTGTTGCTGTCCTCCAGATAATTGCTGAGGAAAATGTTTTGCTCTATGACCAATTTTCATGCGTTCTAGAACTTTCATTACTTTTTTCTTGCGTTCGCTTTTAGGAACTTTCAGAAAAAGAAGTGGTAATTCAACATTTTCAAATACTGTAAGTGTATCTATTAAATTAAAATTTTGAAAAATGAATCCTAAGTTTCCTTTTCTTATTTGTGTTCTTTGTCCCTCACTTAAATTAGCAACTTCATGTCCAGCAAAATTATAAGACCCAGAATTTGGATTATCTAACATTCCTAAAATGTTTAATAAAGTTGACTTTCCGCAACCCGAAGGTCCCATAATAGCAACAAATTCATTTTCTTTTACATGAAGGCTTATATTGTTTAAGGCTACTGTTTCTACTTCTTCAGTTTTAAAACTTTTTCTTAAGTCTTTAATTTGTATCATAAAATGTCTTTTTAAAATGATTGATTAATCTTCTTTTTGTTACAGTTTTTGCTACTTCAATATAATTTTTTCTGCATTTCCAAAGCTGTCATAGCTTGAGGTAATGACAAATTCTCCTGGTTGTAATCCAGTAAGTACTTCAAAATAGCGAGAGTTTTGCTTTCCTATTTGAATATTCCGTTTGTATGCGTTTTCTTTATTCTTATCCGTTACAAATACATATTGTCCGCCAGAACTTTGATAAAAACCTCCTTTAGAAAGTAATAAGGCATCATTAGAAGCTCCTAATTGTAACTTAATATTATAACTCTGTCCAGCTCTAATAGTTTCTGGTTTTTTACTTGTAAATACGAGATCAATTTTGAATCTCCCATTACGAACTTCTGGATATACTTTTCTCAAGCGCAATGTGTACTTTGTATTATTTCTTTCTAAAGTAGCATTTAAATCTCGTTTTATTCGATCTATATAATGTTCGTCTATTTCGGCTTCTATCTTAAAATCAGTCAAAACATTTATTTGACCAATACGCTGTCCTTGAGAAATATTCTGCCCTATTTCTGCATCTAAGAAACCTAATTGACCATTAGATGTAGCTCGAACATTTAACTGATCAATGCGTTCATAAACCATTGATAATGTTTTTTTCATTCTCGCTAAATCGGCATCTAATTCTTGTAGTGTTGTATTTCTTAACTTTCTATCCTGCTCTGTTTGTAAAATGATTATTTCATTTCTTTTTTTAGACAATTCATAGGTCTCTTTAGCTTTTAAATACTCTTCTTTTGCAATTAGTTCTTCATCAAACAAAGATTTATTTTGCTCATAAGCTCTTTTACTTTGGATGAGTTCAAATTCTGATTGAGCCAAGTCTTTTTTGCCATCTATTTGTCGGGAATCAAAATTGATTTTTGTAGTTCTTAAGTCATTTTGCTTTAGAGCTAAATTGTTTTCACTGGCTAAAATTTGTTCGTATAGTGCACGGTTTTCTAATTTGAGAATAATATCTCCTTTTTTTACCATGGTTCCTTCTTCAATTAATTTTTCTAAAACTCGACCGCCTTCATAAGCGTCCATATATACTGTAGCAATAGGTGAGACAATTCCATTAATAGTCACATAATCATCAAACTTACCTTCAACAACACTATTAATAGTAAGTTTAGATTTTTCTGTACGGAATGTACTTGTAGAACTTCCATTGATTAATTTCCAAGACATGAAAAGCACAAATACTCCTAAGACGATATATCCGTAATGCTTCTTTTTTAATCCTTTTTTCTTTTCAATTTGTATATCCATCCCTAAAGGTTAATTAGTTTTATTTATTTTAAATACTGGCAATCCTTGATAAAAATCGATTGTCTTCTTTTGAACTTTCATTTTAAGTTTTATTTGCAAATTTTCATTTTGAGCTGTTTCGTATAAATTTTTTGATTGAAATAATTCTATGGTATTAATTAAACCTTTATCAAATCTTTTTTGAGCAATAGAAAATGCTAAAAATCTAGATTTTTCATTTTGCTCTGCTTGAACAACTTCTTTCTTAGTAGCTCTGTATCCTTGCACTAATTCTTGAATTAACGTATTCAAGGCTTGCTTCTGAATTTCTAAGTCATTACCTGCTCTTTCCAAAGCTATTTTTTGTTGTTTTATTCTAGATCTAGCACTCCAACCACTACTAATTGGTATTCGTAAAGAGAGCCCTATAAACTGAGAGGCATTTTCTTTAATCTGGGTTCTAAAAGGAATCACCTCTCCAGAAGCATCTGTATTTGTTTCAAAAAATCCAGTCCCGTATCCACCAGAAATAGTAAGTGAGGGCATAAGATTGGCTCTAGCTATTGAAATATCTTTTTTAGCTGCCTTTACCCGTAACTCTTGAGCTTTTATGATAGGTATAAACTCAAGTGATTTTATATATAAATCACTTGAATTTATAACTGTATCATTAACATCTTCTGTATCTGTTTCTAACGGCACGTTGATATCAATCGTAGATGTGTTTTTTAAGTTCATTTCTTGAATGAGTTGTAGCTTTGCTGCCTTTAAACTGTTCTCGTTTTGCGTAACTTTTAGTTGATCTGCAGTTAGTAAAGATTCAGCTTCATATATATCAACCCCAGCTTTTAAACCCAATTGTATTTGCTTTTTAACGAGAGTAAGATTTTTTAAGGAAATTTTTTCTTGTTGTTTTGAAATCAATAACAGTCCTTCAAAAAACTGAATATCATAAAAGGCAGACATTACTCTGAATGCTAGTAAATATTTTTCTTGAAGTTGTTCTTCTTTAGTAGCCTTATACAAAAAGTTAGCTGCTTTAATTCCGTTAATTTTTTGAAAACTACGAAAGATATCGAGACTAGCATTTAAAGAATAACTATTCGAAAAGAAATCAGAACTTATAATTTCATTATTATTTGGATCTACAGATCTTCCAAATCGAATATTATAACTTGAGTTTCCAGAGATCGAAGGCAACAAATTTCGATACGATTGCTTATAAGTCTCCTTAGTAGAATCTATAGTAAGCTTTAAATTATTTAACGTTAGATTGTGTTCTAAAGCATAATTTATACAAGCCTCTAAAGACCATTTTTCTTGAGCATTTAAATAACCATTTGCAAGCAGAAGAAAGCAACATAAAATATTTCGAAGTCTATTCATTTTATAATAGTATGCAATAAGCTTAACGAATGCCATGCCGAAAACATAAGTTTCTTGTTATCAGATATTTAAATTTATTTCTGCTTAGAATCATCATTAAACTTGTTAAATAAATTGACAAGATGTGTAAAATATTTTGACACTTATTGTGTTACCTTATTTAGTATTTGTAGTTTTAAAACGCAAATCTAAAATCATGCTAAAAGGCACTATTCTTATTGTTGATGATAATAAAAGTATTTTGAGTGCTTTGGAGATTTTACTTCTTACAGAATACAAAACTATATATACTATTAGCAATCCAAATCAGATCTCTTCTTTCCCTTATTTGAAAAATGTTGATATTATGTTGTTAGACATGAATTTTTCTGCAGGCGTAAACACAGGAAATGAAGGTTTATTTTGGTTAAAAGAGGTAAAGAAAAAAAACATTGGTATTTCTGTAATAATGATGACTGCTTATGGCGATATTGAACTCGCTGTAAATGCTTTAAAAGAAGGCGCCTCTGATTTCATTTTAAAGCCATGGAGTAACGAACGTTTACTAACTACTTTAAAATCTACATATCTGCTTAAAAAATCTAAAAAAGAGATTAAACTTTTAAAGGAAAAACAACAGAGCTTAAAAGAAGTAATAAACCAGAAGAAAAATTTTATTGTAGGAAATTCTAAAGCTTTAAATAATGTATTGAATCTCACTCATAAGGTTGCAAAAACGGATGTAAATGTTTTGATTACTGGTGAGAATGGAACAGGAAAAGAATTAATTGCCCGAGAACTACATTATAAGTCCTCTCGCAAAGAAGAAGTTTTTATCAATGTTGACATGGGTGCCATTTCGGAATCTTTATTTGAAAGTGAGCTTTTTGGGCACGTCAAGGGCGCTTTTACAGACGCTAAGGAAAATAGAATAGGGAAATTCGAAGCTGCAAGTGGAGGCACTTTATTCTTAGATGAAATTGGAAATTTGTCTCTCGCTATGCAAGCAAAATTACTTTCTACAATACAAAATAGAGAAATTACAAAAGTTGGTTCTAATAATGCTATCGCTATTAATATTAGGTTGATTTGTGCCACAAACAGTAATTTAATTCAAATGGTGAATGATGGATTATTTCGAGAAGACCTCTTATATCGTTTAAATACCATTCAACTTGAGCTTCCTCCCTTACGTGAAAGAGATAATGATATTTTAATTTTGGCCAATTTCTTTCTGGAAAAATTTGCTTTAAAATATGGGAAACATCCTTTAAGCATTGAAACTTCTGCCAAAGAAAAATTATTATCTTATCATTGGCCTGGGAATGTTAGAGAATTGAGGCACACCATTGAAAGAGCCGTCATTTTATCTGAAAAGAGTAATCTAATGGTTACAGATTTTTTATTGAACGCTAAAAATTCTATACATGAAAATCAGTTGGCGGGAACTTTAGACCAAATGGAACGCTTAATGATTACAAGCGCTTTAGAAAAGCATTTTGGTAATTATACAGCTGCAGCAAATCAGTTAGGTGTTTCAAGACAGACATTGTACAATAAAGTAAAAAAATGGATCCCAAATGCTTAGTAAAAATTTTTATTTTCGACTTATTATCCGAGTTGTTTTTATTACAATGAGCGCATTAGTATTTGCTTTTAGTTGCATTGTTCTTAATGTCTATTTTTTAGTACCCTCTTTACTTTTATTAATTATCCTAGTTCAAGAATTAATTCAACTCTTAAATCGCAATAATCGAAGAATGGCTTACTTCTTTGAGTCTATAAAAAATGAAGATTATTCATTACGGTTTCCAGAAAACGAGTCTTTAGAATCTTTAAATGAATTGCATAAAGGTCTTAATAAGATAAATGATTTAATTCGCGAAACCCATATTCAAAACAAAGCGCAAGAAAAATATTTTCAAGAAATTTTGAAAGAAGCTAGTATTGGTATTCTAACATTCAATAAAAAAGGCCACATTCTTTTTTCTAATCCAACTGCAAAAAAATTATTGAATCATGAACATTTAAGCCATATCAAACAAATTGCTATGATTAATCAGCAATTATATGAAATGCTTCAAAATACAGAGTCTTTTGACAGAAAGCTTTTTGATTTTTCAAATGAGAGAGAAAATAGTCAGTTAGTTATTAAAACAAGTCAAATTGTAATTAGTGAAGAATCTTTAATGTTAGTTGTCATACAAGACATTAAAAGTGAATTAGACGAAAAGGAAACAGATTCATGGATAAAATTAATACGTGTATTAACGCACGAAATCATGAATTCTATTGCTCCCATAACTTCCATTTCTGAATCGCTTTTAAAACAGCATAAAAATAATACAACTTTTGATGAAAATCAATTAGTAATGACAGCTAAGGGGCTAAAAGTGATTCAAGAGCAGAGTCATAATTTAACAGCATTTGTTCAATCCTATAGAACCTTATTAAATATATCAAAGCCTGATAAAAAAATAGTGCTTGCTTCAGTTTTATTTGAAAAAATACATGATTTGATGCAAGAAGAATTTAATAAAGAAAAGATTAACTTCTTAATACAATTACATCAAGAATCGTTGGAGTTTTTTGTAGATGAACAACAAATAACACAAGTACTTTTAAACTTGCTAAAGAATTCTACTCAAGCTTTATCTGATATAGACAATCCGACAATCACTATCGAAGCTGGCATTTATATATCTGGAGAGAAATACATTGCGGTTAAAGATAATGGTATTGGGATCTTATCAGAAGAAATGGAGCAAATTTTCATTCCTTTCTACACTACAAAATCTACAGGTACTGGTATAGGACTAAGCTTATCGAAACAAATATTAATCTTACATGAAGGGAATTTAAGCGTACAATCTATTCCAAATAAAGAAACTACTTTTACTTTATTTTTTTCAAAATAATGTTGAATATATAAGAGAATTAGAAATATAAAAACCTTCCTATCCTCTACTATTGTAAAATCAATTCTATACTAAAACTAGCTAGTTAAAGGATTTTAACACCTTCTTAAACATTGAGTCAAAATGGATTCTTTTTACTAAAAAGAGACTCAATTCTTTAAAAAATAATACTAAAAACAGTCCCTTCGTTTTCTTTACTATTTACTAATATTTTCCCTTTATGTAAAAGCATTATCTGCTTACAGAGACTTAAACCAATTCCGCTACCTGTAGATTTACTTGTAAAAAATGGAACAAAAATATTTTCTATAATATCTTTGGGTATTCCAGAACCATTATCATAAACTTTGATAGTTGTAGTCCTATTCTGATTTTGCGATGCTTCAACTCTAATTTTTGGATTTTTAACATTTAAACAAGCGTCTTTCGCATTTAAAATTAAGTTGATAAGTACTTGCTCAATTAAATGCACATCAACTTCTAAACTTAGTCTTTTGGAATTTACAGAAAAGACAATTTCAATATTTTTGGATTGCATTGTAGGAGACATCAATAATTCAATGTTCCTGAATAAATCTTCTACATTTACCTTTTTAAGATTGAGATGGGTTACTTTACTCAAACTTCTATAAGTTTTTGCAAATTTTAATAACCCTTGGCTTCTGTTTTTAATAGTTTTTAAACCATCATTTAAATCCTCAGGGACTATTTTATACTCTTTAGGATCATTTAGATTTAGCTCAATAGATCTTTGTAAAGTATCTGCTAAAGAAGAAATTGGCGCAATAGAATTCATGATTTCGTGCGTCATTACACTCAATAATTTTTTCCAAGCTTCAGATTCATTTTTATTTAAGGTATCATCAATATTTTGTAACACAATCAATTTGAAAGAATTATCATCAATATTAAAAATAGTATCAGAAATTAATACTTTGATGCGTTCATTTTGTAGTGCAATTGATACGGAATTAGGTTCTCTATTATAGGTCTCAAAAATAGTGTTATATAATTCTTGTCTACGTTTTTCAACAAAACGGATATTTTTAAATGATGAAAAATCAATGATTTCTTTAAATGAATTGTTCATCCACATTACATCACCAGACTCTAAATTATAGGCAATAATTCCTATATCTACCATTTCTAAAATCTTTTGAAGGTAAATATATTGTGCCTCATTTTTTTTATTGATTTCTTTGATAGTTCTGTTTACTTCATTGAAACCATTATATAAAAAACGAATGTCTTTTGACCCTCTCTCTTCTGGAAACCAGCGTGAAAAATCTTGATACTTTACTGCTTCAAAAAAATCATCAAGAGCTGCAAATCGTCTTTTGGTAAAATTATACAACTCAATAATTGAAAATAGAGTCCCAAAACTTATCAATATTGTATAGGTGATTTTATCTTCTAGAATCGTGTAAATGATTCCTAAAATAAGTGTTACAAAAACAAAAATTCTAAAGAAAAGTTTAAATATATAGCTCTTATATTTCATATTTTTCTAATCTTCTATATAATGCAGCTCTTGTAATTCCTAATTCTTTGGCAGATTTTGAAATATTGCCTTTGTGTTTTTCTAACACAGTAAGAATTGCATTTTTCTCTAAATCGTCTAAATTTAAAGTTTGTGGTGTCGCTTTTTGAATAGGTCTTTCAATTGATGAAAACACCAAGTCTTCTGATTTTAATAGACCTCCATCTGCCATAATAATTGCTCTCTCCAACACGTATTGTAATTCTCTTACATTACCAGGGAAATCATGTTTTTTTAATTTTTTTAGAAAATCAGAGTGAAATTCAAATGGTCCTTTGTTGTATTTTTCTTCATAAATATTTACGAAATATTTAGTTAATAAAGTAATATCAGAACCTCTATACCTTAAAGGAGGAACAGTAATATCAACAGTATTTATTCTATAAATCAAATCTTTTCGGAACTTTTTTTCATCTGCTAAAACAACAGGGGTTTCATTGGTAGCACAGATCAAACGAATATCAATATCAATAGGTTTATTTGAACCTAAAGGAGTTACTTGCCTGTTTTGCAAAACAGTTAACAAACGTACTTGCTGTTCTAAAGTTATATTTGCGATTTCATCTAAAAAAAGTGTCCCTCCATTTGCGACTTCAAATCTTCCTTTTCTATCTTCATTAGCGCCTGTAAATGCCCCTTTTTTATAACCAAACAACTCACTTTCAAAGAGTGTAGAGGTTAAAGAACCAATATCAACTTTAACAAAAGTCTTGTTTTGCCTATTAGAGTTTTCGTGTAATGCTCTAGCTATTAAATCTTTTCCGGTTCCGTTTTCTCCTAAAATTAGTACGTTAGCATCAGTTGGAGCAACTTTATTTAGTTTTAAAAATACATCTTGCATAGCATCACTTTCTCCAATAATAGGAAATGTATTTGCTGAAAAATGACTCTTTTTGTGTTGTTTTGTCTTTTCAGATTTTAAAATGGAAGTGATTGTATTAATGATTTTTTCATTCTTCCAAGGTTTTATTAAAAAGTCAGAAGCACCTTCTTTTAAACCTCTTACAGCTAAATCTATGTCTGCATACGCTGTCATTAATATTACAGCAATATTTGGGTTGAATCGCTTGATTTTGTTTAGCCAGAAAACACCTTCATTTCCGGTATTTACCAACCCATTAAAATTCATATCTAAAATAATCAAATCGAATTTTTTACTTTCAATTTGGAAATTAATATTGTTAGGGTTTTTCTCTATAACAATCTCATTGACAAGAGGTTTTAGCAATAATCTAATGGCCGTTAATACATCATTATCGTCATCAATCACCAAGATTTTTGCTTTTTTTAAAACCATACTTACAATATTACAATATTATGGTTAAGATTTAAAAATGATTGGTAAAAAATATGAAGGTATGTTTTTTTGCACCAAAACCGAACAGTAAGGTGTATTAAAACCGAACACTTAAAACTTTTAGGTCTTTATAAACTATTGATATACAGTTTTTTATGTTTTTGGCATCATCTTTACGAGGTATAGAGTGAATTAAAGCCATAATAATGGACATACAAATTGAAAAAAAGAAATTTTCAAAATCAAAAATCATCACTTTTGGGGGAATTGCTATTCTTTTATTCTTAATTATTTATGTAATCTATGCTACTTCTGGAGGTGCAAAATTAGCTGTGAACAAAGAGCGAATTTCAATTAGTATGATTGAAAATGGGATTTTTCAAGAGAATATTCCCGTAAGTGGAATTGTAATGCCTATCACAACAATTTATTTGGACGCAATTGAAGGTGGAAGAGTAGAAGAAAAATTTGTAGAAGATGGGGCTATTATGAAAAAAGGAGAGCCAATTCTTCAACTATCAAATACCGATTTAGAATTAAGCTTAATAAACCAAGAAACATCAGTTTATAACCTCTTAACACAGATGCAGATTTCTCAAAATGCAGCAAGACAAAACACTATTAACAGATTAAATCAATTTACAGATGTTGAGAATAATTTGATTGAAGCAAAACGCTTGTATGATTTGAATAGTAAATTGTATGAAAAAGGGGCTATTGGAAGACAGGATTATAAATCTTCTGTAAACATTTACAATTATCAAAAACAACGAATGAAATTGACTAAAGAGGTTTTACAGCAAGATTCTATTTCTAGTAAACAAGAAATTGAACAGGCTAAAAATTCTTATTTGAGAACACAAAGTGCTTTAAAATTAATGCGTAAAAAAGTGGAAGATTTAGTAGTTAGAGCTCCTATTGATGGGCAATTAACTTCTTTAGATGCCGAAATTGGTCAGTCGAAAACGAAAGGTCAAAGATTGGGGCAAATTGATGTGTTAACTGGGTTTAAAGTAAGAGTAGATATTGATGAACACTACATTTCCAGAATTTATGCAGGTCAAAAGGGAACCTTTACACTGAACAATAAACTATTCACTTTAGTGATAAAAAAGATTTACACACAAGTTTTGAATGGTCGTTTTCAGGTAGATATGGTTTTTGAAAATGAAACTCCAAAAGGAATTAGAAGAGGACAAAATTTACAAATTCAAGTAGCTTTAAGTGCAGAAAAACAAGCGCTATTGGTTCCAAAAGGTGGATTCTTTCTAAAGACAGGAGGGAATTGGATTTTTAAATTAAGTGAAGATGGAAGTTCTGCTTATAAAGTAGATATTCAATTAGGTAGTCAGAATACGGAATATTATGAAGTAATTAGTGGATTAACTATAGGTGATAAAGTCATCATTTCTAGCTACGATTCTTTCAACGAAATAGAGCAATTAATCATAGAATAAAAATATTGTAAAATGATACAGATTAAAGATTTAGAGAAATTTTATAGAACAGACGAAGTGCAAACCATCGCTTTAAACAAGTTGTCTTTTGACGTCAAAAAAGGCGAGTTTGTAGCCATTATGGGGCCATCAGGATGTGGAAAATCGACATTGTTGAACATTTTAGGTCTGCTGGATGATTCGGATGGAGGAAGTTTTAAATTCAATGGAGAAGAAGTTGCGGGTTATAATGAAAGGAAACGAGCACAATTGCGGAAGCATAATGTGGGTTTTGTATTTCAAAATTTTAATTTGATTGATGAATTGACTGTCTTTGAAAATGTAGAGCTGCCTTTGGTGTACACTGGGGTAAAAGCTTCTGAAAGAAAAAAACGTGTAGAAGAAGTGTTAGAAAAAATGCAAATTATGCATAGACAAAAGCACTTTCCTCAGCAATTATCTGGAGGGCAACAACAAAGAGTGGCAGTAGCAAGAGCCGTAGTGAACAACCCGAAATTAATTTTGGCTGATGAACCTACAGGGAATTTAGATAGTGCCAATGGAAATGAAGTGATGAATTTATTGATTGACTTAAATGATGCTGGAACCACTATTGTAATGGTAACACATAGCGAGCATGATGCGAAATATAGTCATAGGATTATTAGAATGTTAGATGGTCAAAAAGTAACTGAAAACATTCTAGTTTGATTTATTGCTATAAAACAAAACCAGCCATTGCTAAAAACTAATTCAAAAAAAATAAAGATGATTAACAGACATTTTAAAATAGGCTTACGAAGCATCTCTAAAAACAAAAGTTTTTTTGCATTAAATGCAGGAGGTTTAGTTATTGGTTTAACAGCAGTCTTATTAATTACGCTTTGGGTACAAAGTGAATTGAATTATAATAAGACATTAAAGAATTATGACAGTATTACAGCTGTAATGCAGACTCAATTTAGGCAAAATAATGATATAAGAACCTATACTGGAATGCCAATGCAACTCTCTCCAGTACTGAGAAAAGACTACGGAAATCATTTTAAATATATAGCAACAAGTGCTAGAGAAAGAAGATATAACATCAATTATAATGGCGATATGCTCTTTGCAAGAGGAAGGTTTGCAGAGCCTGATTTTGCAAACATGTTAGATTTAAAAATGCTCAAGGGAAATAGAAATGCACTTACAGATATTTCTTCAGTATTGATATCAAAAAGCCTTTCTAAAAGTGTTTTTGGAGATGAAAATCCTATGGGTAAATCTTTTAAAATTAATTCTGGTATTGAAGTAAAAGTTGCAGGGATCTATGAAGATTTACCGAAGAATTCAACTTTTAAGAATGTTAAGTTTATAGCACCCTGGGAATTACTTAAAAAGAAAGCAAAATATGAAGAAAGACTGGGTTGGGGAAATTATTGGTTTCAAGTATATGCGCAATTAAATGATAAAGATGATTTTGTTAAATCATCATCAGTAATTAAAAATGTATTTAATGAAAACTATTTAGAGAGAAACACAAGTAGAGATTATCAACTTTTTTTGCATCCAATGTCTAAATGGCATTTATATTCAGAATTTGAAAATGGAAAAAACGTAGGAGGCAAGATTGAATATGTGAACATATTCAGTGTTATCGGTATCTTTATTTTATTATTAGCATGTATTAATTTCATGAATTTGAGTACTGCTTATGCTCTAAAAAGAGGAAAAGAAGTTGGGGTAAGAAAAACGCTAGGCTCATCACGGAAACAATTAATTCTACAGTTTTTTACTGAATCTTTTATAATTATCGTTTTCTCTTTTAGTATTTCTGTTCTGTTAACCTATTTATTATTGCCGCAATTTAACTTGCTTACTCTTAAGGAAATAAGTATTCCTTTTACAGAGCTTACTTTTTGGTGGATTTGCCTACTATTAATTTTGATAACTGCAATTTTAAGTAGTTTTTATCCCTCAATGTACTTGTCGGCATTTAAGCCTGTAAAAGTATTAAAAGGGCTGGTTAGTGGAAATAAAAACGAAGTAAGAATACGAAAAAGTTTAATTGTTATTCAGTTTGCCGTATCAAGTATTTTAATCGTTGGAACACTAACTGTAGTTAGTCAAATAAACCATGCTAAAGATAGACCTCTTGGGTTTACAAAAGACTTACTAGTGAATGTCCCTATCAAAAATAAAAAAGTGCTTCAGAGTTTTGATGTCATCAAAAAAGAGTTGTTAGCAGCCAATAATATTAGTGAAGTAACCGCCTCCGATGTTAAAATTACTGCAGCTTACACTACTAATGGAGGGGATTTTGAATGGAAAAATAAGGATCCAAAAATGAATCCAGAATTTTGGACAATTCGAGCAACACTTGGTTTTGGAAAAATGGTAGGTTGGAAAATCTTACAAGGAAGAGATTTTTCAGAAAAATTTCCAAGTGATACACTTGCCTTTTTAGTAAATGAAACTGCAGTAAAATATATGGGGTTAGAAAACCCCATTGGAGAATATGTTAGATGGGGAGATAATGGGAATTATAAGATAATTGGCGTTGTGAAAGATATGGTAACAAGATCTCCTTTTGATCCTATTACGCCTTCATTATTTATACTTCATAAAGGAAGTTTTTTAGAATACGTGAATGTGAAAATTGCGTCAGATAACCCAAATGTAATTGAAGGTGCGATTGATAATTTAAGAACTACATTTCAGAAATACGATCCCAAAAATATATTTACGTACAGTTTTACGGATGACGAGTATGAACGGAAGTTTAATTCAGTAAGTAGAATTGCAAATTTGGTAAGCTGGTTCTCATTTGTAGCCATATTTATAAGTTGTTTAGGAGTTTTGGGATTATCTACATATACAGCCTTACAACGTAAAAAAGAAATTGGAATTAGAAAAGTTTTAGGAGCTTCTACTTATACCATTTGGAAATTATTGTCGAAACAATTCATTTTGCTAGTTTTTGTTTCATTAATAATAGCACTCCCAATTGGTTACTATTTTTCATCACAATGGTTATTAGAGTATAGTTATCGAATACAAATCAATTTTTGGATGTTTGCTCAGGTTGCTTTTATCATTTTAGGAATCACCTTACTTACCGTTAGTTATCAAGCTATAAAGTCAGCAAGATCTAATCCAGTAGATTCTATAAGAACAGAATGATAATAATTTCTCAATAGAGTTAAAATGATAAAAAAAAGTTTCGTATTTGTATTTTTTTCAGCCTTTAGTCTGATGGTTTTTTCTCAAAATCAACCAAACAAATTCTATGCATTAGAAGATTGTATCAAGATAGCACTTGAAAATAATCTGAATTTACAATCGGCAAAATTTATTGAAAAATCAGCAAAGATTAACTACAAACAATCTAAATCAAACTTAATTCCAAGTTTAAACGGAGGATATAGTTTGGGAGTAAATAACGGAAGAAGCGTAGATCCTTTCACAAATGATTTTATTGAACAAAGATTAGTTTTTTCTAGTGCAAATTTAAGCTTAGATGCTACTGTTTTTAATGGTTTTAGATTGTTAAACAGTATAAAACAAAGTAAGCTAAATGCTAAAGCTGCAACATTAGAAGTAGAGCAGGAAAAGCAAAATTTAATTTTAAACGTTACATTAGCGTATCTACAGGTTTTAAATAATAGAGATGTTTTAATTTTAAACAAAAAAAGAATACAGGCTACCAATAAACAGCTTAAAATTCAGAAAGATTTATACGATCAAGGAATAGAAAACCCAGCAGATTATACAGATCTATTAGGTCAAAAATCTTTAGATGAGACTAATATTTTATCAGCTCAAATAACGTTAAACAATTCAAAATTAGAGCTTTTAAGATTAATGAATTTAACAGAAAACATCAATCTTAATACAAAAGACATTTTATTAAATGTAGATAAATATAAATTTACATCAGAAGAAGTTTACAATGACGCACTAGAAAGTTTGGCAACTTTTCAGGCGAGAGAATTTAGAGTAGAAGCGGCAAAAAAAGGCGTAAGTATTGCAAAATCGCAATATATCCCAGAAATCTCTTTATTTGGAAGATTAAATACAAACTATTCAAGTGCTGCAGAAATGTTCACAGAAACAGGTTCGTCAATAGTAGAAACAGGAGATTTTATTACTATTGACAATCAGAATATTCCAGTTCAGACTAATCAAAAATCATTTAGTGCCCAACAGATTAACTATGCAAGTCAATTCGAAAATAATCTTAATTCGGTAATTGGAGTTTCTCTTAGAATTCCCTTTTTTAATGGGTTCAGAGCCAAAAACAATGTTGCTCTTGAGCGAGTTAAAGTAGAAGAATCATTAATAGAACTAGAGAGAACACAATTGGAAATAAAAAATACAATTAAACAAATTCATTTTGATATGGAAGCTGCTTTTGCTAGATATAAAAGTTTAGAGAACCTAGTAATTGCCTACAAAAAATCATTTGAAGTTAATAACGTTAGATTCAATAATGGTGTGTCAAATTTTCTAGCATACATTACTAGTAAAAATAATCTTGAGAATGCTAAAGTTAATTTGTCAAATGCAAAATATGCTTATTTTTTAAGAGTAAAAATATTAGAATATTATAGAGGAAAATCTATGTAGCATACTATTAAAATAAGTTTGGTTTAAACATATTCACTTTTCAAGAAATCTTATTAAATAATTCTGGAAGTTTTTAATAAAAAAAGCCTTATCTCTAACAGATAAGGCTTTTTTGCTCCCCTAAATATTGATTTGTCGAACCAGTTTATAGAGGAATTGAGAAAGTTTTCACATCTATCAGATAAGATTAATCTTTAATTTCTCCTTCAATAATCTTTATCAAAATGGGTTTTATGATTTCCCAGATTGTATTTAAATTTTTTGAAAGCTGATTCCCTAATTCTTCAAAATAAGGCTCTTCATATTTTTGATTTATAGAATGTTTCATTAAAACTCCAGAATATTCTGCTCTAATATAGTCTGGAGGATGTGATAAATTCAAGTTAAAAGTATTGTTATCAGAATTTGGACCTAGTGAGTTATTAAAGGATAAATACTTCCTTAATGTTTTATCATTATTTAATAACCCTGATATTAATTTATATGATGAATTTAAAAACTTATCTTTTAGATTAATATCTATTGACTTTGGTCTTTTTCTATCTTTGAATATGGGTTTCGACTCTTCGGCTATAGTAGAAAGGTTAAAGAATAATTCAGGAGAAGTTCTTAAAAGAGAATAAAAATGTAAATCTTTTTTAGACGCTTTATCTTGAAGAGTTTTTTCAAGTATTGTCAATGCGAATAAATCCGCTATGACTTCTTGTTCCCAATTATTTTTAGCTACCTTAAAAGATTCATTAATCACATTTTTTTTACTCCTTAACCCTAAGCCTGTAGTTCCAATAACTTTGTGTCTGTATATAGCATGACCGTATTCATGAGCAATTGTAAAGAATTCCATTGAGTTAACCATACCGCTTAATATAGTCTGCTGTAGCTCAGTAGGAGGAGATTGTCCTCTTATTACTCTTCTGTTAGCGTAATCCTCTAAAGCTTTAGAAAATCTAACTAAAATATCAGGAGAATCATTTAATTTTTCTTTAAGAACTTCATCTGAAAACTGTATTACGACTTTGTCATTTTCTACAAAAATATTACCTGTTTCCAATAAAATTTTAGTCATTTCGTAAATGAAATTAAATAGCCCAGAGTTCGCTACAATTAAAGAAAAGTCTTTTTCATTATATGTTTTAGCATTTAAAGACCAATAAGGTAAAGTGCCTATGCCAACTTTTATTTTATTAAGATTTCTTTTTTCTATAGAAAGCTCAACGTCTTCTTGAATTCTTTTTAATAAAAAATAGGATATAGGATTTTCATATCTGGTGGGTAATTCTAGATTCAAAACATTTTTTTCAATAAGCTTATCAGCTTGAGAATTCTGTATTCCAGATTTTACTAATAATGATTTAAGAGCTTTAATATTTTCTCCTGAATTTGTCCACTTTTTTGTTCTAGAATCTCCATTATAAATTACTTTTTGAAGGTCTTCAAGTTGTCCAAAAGCCTCAATGTCATCAGATAAAAATCTTATAGTATCATTTTTTATTTCTTCTCTGCTGTCACTTATTTGGTTGTTAATAGATTTACAGGACATAAGAAATAATAAGATTAATGAAAAATAAGGTTTCATTTTAAATCCTTAATTTCTTTTAAACTAATTCCATTACCTGAAGATGCTTTTAAAATATTTATCATTTCATCATCATCTTCCTTCAGGTTAGAACCAGTTATAAACCTACCAACTTTATCTAAATCAATTAGTAATAATGAAATCTTATAATCTCTAATTGATTCTGTTTTTTCATTATAAACTTTTGCTTCAGCTCCATATGCACTTCCTGCAACTGCCTTAGCGTTTACATCAATTTCTGTTCCAGTAGTAGTCACAATAGATGTAAGTAAGGCTCCTTGGATATAATATTTTTTGTAATCACTTAATTCTAGCTTTTTTATTGTGTCAATTACTTTTTTGATAGGAATATCCTCATAATTAATAAAAGACCTAGATATGTCGGCTATTTTAACATCTACCGCTTGTTTGCTGTTTAAAGATGAAGAAAAGCTCAATACAGTAACACTTGTTTGTAGTTTATTGTCAACCTTTGATGTATAAAGATATCCGTCTTTGATGAGCTTTAATACAGGAGGCTTGTTTTCACGGATAATCCTAGCGCCTCTCTCATAAGTTTCTCCATCGTCTTTGGTAAAAATGATACTTCCTGTAAGTTGTTGAAGTTCATATTTAAAAATATCCGTGTTCTTCCAGAAAGTTCTGTTTTTTAAATCTTCTGGTATTCTCTCATTGAATGAAGTTGAGGCAAATTCTATGCCTTTACAGCTTAAAATTAGTGTAAGTAAAATCGCAATAAATAATAATTTTTTCATGACTTTTGATTAGTTAATGATTAATAATTTTATTTATTGAGAATAAAAGAGGACGAATTCTCCCTATCAAGTCTAAGGAAATTTTTATCGTCAATAAATTATGATGGGAACACTCTAATTTACTTAGGATTTATTTGGCAGCAAATAGAATTAAGTTAAATTATTGTTAATCAAATTGATAAAGTTTTCTTAGTTAAGAATTTCGAAGATTCCATTTGTGTTGTGAGAGAGAATCTAACGCAGAATTCAATTCAACTAATTCACCAAGATATTCTATAACTTGAGGTCTATTTACTGTTATATTTTCCCTATAAATAGAAATAACTTTATTTTCGAAGAATATGTCTTGTAATTTTTCTGCTATACTCATGGCACTTAGGAAAATATCCCCTTGATTAGTTGTAAATCCACGGTCTTTACCTTCTAGCATATTATTGCAATAATGGTTAAGTACCATTAAGAAGTTAGTTAACCTTATTGCTGGATGAGGATGAGTATTTTCTCTGTAATACAAATCTTCTGAATTTCCTTCAAAAGAGAGTAGATAAAGTATAATTGGTACGGAGAATAATACTTGCATAGCCTCAAAAAGAGGTTTCGAAATATTCTCACCAAATATCTTTTCAGAATATTGCATAATGTGAGTTCCTATACAAAGAGCACTAAAAGTATCAGCGTCAATTTCTAATTGATGTCTATAAATATCAAAACAATCTGTAATGGCTGGATTTTCCTCCATACTCAATTCTAGGAAAGGAGATTTTTGAATTAAATGTGCTAACTCATGATAAAAAGTAAAGTGACAACCAGCTTGGTACATAAGCTTGTTTATTGATGTATCTAAATATGGTTGCAATTTTTCAAATAATAAAATTTCAGACTCGTCAATAAGTTTATTATTAAGCTTAAACTTTTCAATGAGCCAATTTATGGTGCCTCTATTAATTCCAATTAAATAATGCCCATTAGAAGTTAAAGTTGCTCTTGCATTAATTGTATCTGAGTTAATAAAGAATAAATGACTTGGCTCAATTCCATAATCTTTATTTATTTCAAGTGTTTCTTTGTAGAATTTAAATGAATCTAAAAAATCAAGCTGATTCTCAATACCTTCGATATCAGAAAACAAAAAAGGGTGTAGGCCGACTTCGTTGATTATTTCTCTAATATTATCTCTATAATTTTCAATTGTCATCTGATTCTGTCTCTAGAAATTGTTTATTAAATAAGGTAATGTTAATTACTAAAAGTCACTATGAGCTAAAAGAACATTAGCTTAACATTTTACAATGACTTAATGAAAAAATCATAGTAATTAGAGCGGTCTTTATGGCTTATTAACCTTTTTAAAGTAGCTTCATTTTTTTCTAAAAAAGTTCTTAAAATTCCTTTTTCTTTATCGGGCAGATGACATATAACATTTAAACCTAGCATAGCATTTGCTACTCCTGTAGCATCAAAAACAAATTCTAATAGTTCAGTGTCTGAAATGTAACATTTTGATATCCAAATGTATTTAGGGATGCTTGTAGTTAAGAGATTTATTTTCTCTTCTTTTTTTAAATTAGAATGTTTTATTCTTTTTTTAAAATTTTCTGAATAATCTATTTTTATATCCCAGATTATATCAGCTACAATTTTACCATTAAAGAAAAAGGTTAATATTCTATCCAATCCATGGGTAATAGATTCAATACTTTCATATGATATTCTAATTTTAGGGTAAACGGGAACAACAATATTTTTTACAAAAGTAGGTCTATTGGTAGAGTCATTTATAGTCCAATGTGTTTCCAATTCATAGTCATTATTAAAATTTACTCTTGCAAAAGGACCCCATTGGTCGTCATGAACATATACTTTCTCTATATCTTCTGCGTACCATGTAATATCAATTGAAGGTGGTTTTAGCTCTGGTTCCTTTTGTAGATAACCAGAAACCGTAACAGCATGTAAACCATATCCATTTCCACTAGGGACTTGCACAACGAGTATTATTGGTATTCCAATTGGTGAATAAGCGTTCAATATTTTTTTGATATACAATATAGAAACGACTTTTTCATTCGCTGTGCGATTAATATCTCCTAATTTAACCTCTGTAACCAATCCTGAGTTAACAATTGATTGACAAATCTGTAAAAGACTTAGACCTCTATTTGGAAATAATCTACTTCCATCTGGAGAAACATTATCTGCATCTTTAGTTATTTCACTTGGAGATTTTAAAATCGTGTGAAAATCTAAAGATGCTTTATTTAGCATAGACCATATAGCTGTTGTTGCACAAGCCGCAATAACAGTATCTTGCTCTTGAAAAGCTAAGGAATCTATTGTAATTTCTTTTCCAAAAAGGTGCACTTCATAATCTCGTGTTCCCCAAAATTTCCTATTACTATTTCCGCCGTATGTTTTTAATAGTGTATATCCTATAGTTGTTATAGGTATTGGTTTTACAACAATAAAACCTAAGTAGTTTTCCCAAAAACCATTGTTATTAGAAACAAGTTGATTTTGAAAAACATCAACGTCAAAACTGTTCTTGAAAAAATGAACTCTTCTGCAGTTTTTTGAATACTTCTCAAAACAATAAGAGTAATAAGAAGTATAACCTTCTAGGAAATCTTTACTTATATACTCTTCTTCAATGACTATTGTTTGAGTTTTCAACCCTTTATCTCCCAAATAGTCATTTAGAAAAAGATATTGCTTTTTTTCTTTTATTACGCTTATACCAGTAAACTCATTAGTCAAAGATTTTGCTAATGAGTCTTCAGTGAACTCAAGTATTTCCAAATTAAGAATAATTAAAGTTGAACAATCATTCTTAACTCATCTTGGTCTATTTTATTAAGTTTTAAGACTTCTTGTTGTTTTTCTAGAGTTTCATTAATGATATTGTTAATGTCTTCACTCTGTGGAAGTTCATGGGGGTTTAGTTTGGCATCTTTTATCAAAATTGCCTCAATAATTTTCTTCTTCTTTATCATCGTATAGTAATTGGTTGCATTGAATTTTTAAATATATAATAATTTATTAATATATAAGTAATTGATAATCAAAATAATGGGTTCTATTTAGAAATTGTTATGCATATATCCTAAATTAATAAGTCTATAAGTCATTGCTATTTGACTTACTTTAAATAAAGAAGCTAGTTCTTGGACTATCTTGTCATCAGTTAAAAAATTGTCTTTTTTCTCTAGGGTTTCGTATTCTTTTTGAATCAAATTTTCAGGCATTAAGATAGAAGCGGCAAATATATTTGCTTCTCTTTCTTGCTTAAGCTCTTTAGTAGTTGAGCCATTTCTCCTAAACATAACTTTAACATTGTCTACAAATAAGTCATTAGCATTTTTATTATGCCCTAAAATAAAATGCCCTAACTCATGAGCAATTGTAAATCTCTGCCTACCTTCAGATTCTGTAGGGTTATATCCAATCCTAGCATTATTGTTTTCTATCACACACACTCCAGAAACCTCAGACCCCAAATTGAAGGGCTTAAGCTCTACTCCAAGTTGTTTTACAATTTTTTTTATAGGTATAGGAGCGGTATTAGCATTCAAATTGCTAATCAATTCTAATGCTTTACTTTCAATATAATTCATAATTTATATCATTGTGATTGACTTATGAAAGAACTTAAATTCTCTAGTGAGTCTTGATGAATAAGCCCTCTCTGATTGTTTTTCTTGATGATTTTTTCAAAAAAAGTTCCAATTTCATTTTCGGAGAGCGCAAACTCAGGGATAAGTTCGTGAATAGAAACACCTAAAATCATTGACAAATTCCATAATAAGTGAATGGGAGGGTGCTGTCTTCCTTTCTCGATGTTTACAATAGAGGCTCTACTCATATTAATTTTTAGAGCTAACTCAGCTTGACTAATTTTAGATTTCTTTCTAGAATTCTTTATGGCTTCGCCTATAGCTCTGTAGAATCTGTCTTTGTCTTTATCCGTCATAAAAATGTTTGTTAGACCAAATATATAAAAAAATGTTCGATTACACAAACATGTTTGTTAAATTTTACATAAAAAAATAAGTATAATATTATTTGACTTTTTAAAATAAATAATTACATTTGTGATGTTTAATAATGTTTTTAGGTAAAAAAGTAACTTAAAAAAAAGAAATTATGATTATTATATTTGAAGACACATCATAAAAAAAGCCCAGTTGAGACTGAGCTAATGTTTTGAAATAGAAGATGTTCTATATCTTGTGTTCGAGCTACAAATATAACAATTCCTTTCAAATTTCCAAATAAAGCTTTCTTGACTGGCTTACTTAGATGTTAGCCTCAGTAAATAAAATTAATCTACGTCTTAATGAGGTGCGTAGAATTTATTAACGTTCTAAAAAAAGAAAGTATGAACGGAAAATTTAATATTTTTAAAGGAAAGGATGACCAGTATTATTTTAATCTTGTTGCTGGTAATCATGAAATTATTCTTCAAAGTGAAGGATATACTTCAAAACAAGGTGCAAAAAACGGAATCCAATCGGTTCAAAAGAATTGCACAAATGACGAAAACTATGAGAGAAAGATTGCCAAAGACGGCTCACCTTATTTTGTTTTAAAAGCAAAAAATGGAGAACCCATTGGTAAAAGCGAAATGTATAGCTCTAAACAAGTTATGGAAAAAGGTATTTCCTCGGTAAAGAGAAATGGGGTAACTACTATTATTCAAGAAGATTCTGTAATAAGGAATATTAATATTTTTATTAATAAAACTAAATATAGAGTCTCAAAAGCAAAACTCAACGGAGCTGAAATTTTAGCGATAGCTGATTTATCTGCCAAACAGTATTGTTTGTTTTTGATTAATGGTTCCGAACAAGAGGAGATTAAAGCTGAAGTTTTCATCACCTTAAAAAATGGGATGCATTTCCAAGCTATTATTAATGATATAAAGTTTGGGTAAATGGTTCCTTTGATTTTAATGGAAGAGATAGCTGACCTTGAAAAGGTTGGCTATCAAATCCAACTTCAAACAGTTGGAAACAGAATCTATATAATCTTTAAGGATTATAAGTTACCTAGTTTTTATAATTCAATTGCTACTGATTTGTTAGTGTGGACTACTATTTCTTACCCTATATGTGCGTTTGATATGTTTTGGGTTAATAAAAGTCTACTGCTGACTGGTAATAGAACCCCTAGAGCTGCAGGACACATAGAAAACCATCTAGGTAAGCAATGGAGAAGATACAGTATCCATCCCTACCAATATAAAAGATGGAATCCAAATGAAGATAGTCTAACGGGATACCTAGTGTATATTAATCAAAGATTAAACGAGAACTTATGAAATGGAAAATAAAATTTAGAGAAAGTACTTATTGTGAGTTGACTAATTGGTTATTTAGCACTGCTCCAAAAGAGAATGGATGCTTTTTATTAGTTAAGAATAAAGGGAAAATTCTATTTGTTGACAGTATTTACTACCCAAAAGAAAATGATTGGTTGCTAATAGATGAAAGTTCATGCTCACCTAGTTCTAAATATATATCATCAGCGTGTTTTGAGGCTAACAAAACAAATAGTGGATTGGTATTCGTTCATACTCATCCTATGGAAGGGCAACCAAAAAGATTCAGCTTAATTGATAAAATTTCAAACGAAAAACTATTTAATAACCTTTCAAAGATAATCAGCCAGCCACTTGGAAGTTTTGTTTTGACTAAGAGTAGTATTCATGGGGTAGTTTTTTTTCAAGAATGTTATCAGCCGATAAACTCCTATAGTATAATGGGGTGTAATATCAAGATTATTTATGATATCAATACGCAGGTAGAAAACATTGGAAGTATAGAATTTAAAAGACAGATGTTATTTATGAAACGGAATGGACAAAGTCTTTTTTCAAGTCTAAAGATTGCAGTCATAGGGGCGGGAGGTATAGGTTCTCCCTTGGCAACTATGTTGGCGAAAATGGGAGCAAGTGAAATTGATTTGTTTGATGATGATTCAGTAGAAGAGCATAATTTACCAAGGATTTATGGGGCAAGTCACAAAGATATTAACAAGTATAAAGTAGATGTTGTTAAAAAATCTATTTCAAACTTTTCTAGTTGCAAAATAGGAGCATTTTCTCAAAAAGTGGGAAGTGATATTTTAATATTTCAAAAGTATGATGTGATATTTGGTTGTGTAGATAACCATACTACTAGAGCTTTTCTGAATGGTGTATCGGTTGATTTAGCTATTCCATATATAGATTCAAGTTGTGCAATACCTATGAATGATAGAGGTGAAGTTATGCAAGCCGTAACTTCAGTTACCACTGTTATGCCTATGCACACATGTTTATGGTGCTCTGATGTAATAGATGGAATGAAAATAATGGAAGAAAGTTTAAATGAAGATGAAATTAAAAATAGAAAAGATGATGGGTATTTATCTAGTATAATAGAAGCTCCAAGTGTAATTACATTAACCACATCGGTTGCAACCAATGCGATTAATAGATTACTTAACCTAATAGGTATTTTATCTGAGAATTACCCAACTAGAGTTGTTTATGATTTCAATGATACTATGATTTTTGAACCTAGTATAAGTAATAATATGGAATGCTTGTGTAAAGTCAACAGTCCATTTTCTAATTAATTACATATTAATTAGCTTAAAAAAATCTGAAATCTTTATTTCTCTTGACTCACATATTTTTTCTAGAGTAACTACTGGGATTCTATAACCAGAAGGGCTAGTTATTTTACGTACAGTTTTCTCATCTATGTTGTGCTCAGTAGCAAAAGCCCTATTAGACTTAGATAATGCTACCCAATTAAAAGCTATATAATTACAAATTTTTTTGTTGATATCTGACATGTATCAACAAAGGAAAAATAAGTAGTTAATAAAAATGCGGACGAAGAGACGCAATAAGAAAAAATTATTTACATTTGAGTAATCAATGTTAAATAATTAAAAATGACAAAGACAGAAAGAAAAATAACAATCATTGGAATTAGTATTATGTTAGCTATGGTAATCATTCCACCATTTGTGTTTAGTGATAACGATTCAAATAGTTTAGCTCCTACATATTTTAACTCATGTGAAGAATTAAATGATTTCATTAGAGGTAAAAATTATTATTCTCTATCTCAAATGTGGGGAAAAGGTAAAGTATATGAACCTTACGATGTATCTGCGGTAGGAGAACTTAGAATGAAAGTTAGAGTCAAATGGAAAAATATCCTATGCAATAATAAGCCAGTCGAGATTTTTTTTAAAAATCAATGGTATGAGCTATCTGACTTAAAGGATAAAAACCCCACAATAAGCTATCCAGTGAACTGTAGTAGTTATCGTTAATGCAATTAAAGTGCACCTTATTGCACTTCATGTGTGGGCATGATACACTATTTTATTGATGATTTTGGGCTTAGTGTGACTTATAAGGGGTTCTAGGTCTATGATGTAAACCTCCCCTCCCTATCTCAATTAATAAAACTTTAATGGACAAATTAACCTCTAGAAATCACCTTTCTTACAGTTATAAAAAACTTTTTGGCTTTTTATGCTAATCAATACTATTTATAAAATATGAGAAAGTATTTTCAATACAAATTTTAAAACGGACAAAAGTCCAGATTAATTATGAAAAAATATTCTCTAAAACTATTTACAAATGCTCAGGATAAACATATAATCATTTGTATAAAATAACAAGTGCCTTGTATTGGGATTGGTACACCCAAATTTAATTATGAAGTTTAGAGAATATTACAATACAAAAGAATTTGCGGAATTAGCTAATAAGAATGAAAAAACAATAAGGAGATTAAAGAAAAGATTAATCGAAAACAAACCAAAAACTAGATTGGTATTAGAAGGAAAACCAGATAAGTATCATTACAGCCTACTAAGAAGGTATTTGTCTCCTAGGATTTATCAGATAATACTGGATAATAAGAGTTATACAAATACGATAAGATGTTTAAAGAAGACAGACACTTTGGAATATAAACTTTTTAAAATGCCATGGAAATGGTGGTGTACTGCATCATATTCTAGAGAGCTGAACAGAGGTATCTGTAGAGATGTTATGACAAAATTTTATAATCAAATTGAAGGTAAGTATGGAGAGAAAACAAAACTGAGAATGTTTTACACCACAGAATCTTTTTCCTATAGAGATGAAGCACATCACAATCACTTTGTAATTGATGTAAGTGATTCCAAATATCATTACAGTATCAAGAAAGAGCTGGAAAATTATTTTAGGAATGATAGACTTTATATTGAAAATTATGATGAATACAAACCATGTATTTTTTATTGCGGCAAAGAAAATTTAAACGGTACAGCTTGGGATATATTAGGGAACGATTTAAAAACTGATGGAATTTGTTATGACTAGGCTTAAGGTAACAGAAGGACAGTTTATGCTATTACTAAATAATATGCATTGGCTAAAGAAAGGTTTGGCTTTGAAAGCTAAAGCAGGTTTACTCAAAAAAATCATAAGTAAAAATCGAGCAAAATAATTTAATTAAGATATTCTTATAAAAAATGCTAAAAAATTTAAAATAAATTATTTTTTAAGTATTTTTATTAAATATAATTCAATAAAATGTTGCAGCCTATACTTTTTTTTACTATTATCGCTTAAGTTGAAATAGAAATATTCATTTCACTAAAAATTGCAATTTTTCACATCAGAGTATTCATTTAGTGGCTAAAAATATGTTAAATGCCACCTAGGTTGTCTATACTCAAAAATGAGATAATATCTCACGTCAAGTCTGCGTCGCATAAGAGTTTAGCATGGTGGAGGACGTTAAAGGAATAAGCTCAGTTAGTTTGACAACTAGTGGGCATGGTTTAATCTAATTAAAAATTGATAAGTGTTGAAAAATGTAGAAAAATCTTAAATAAAAATGGAATTACATATTCGAAAGAAGAAATAGAAAATTTACGAAAAGTGCTATATGAAATGGCTGATTTACAGCTAAAAAATAACAACGACTAAAATTATAATATTAAAAAAATGAAAAATGAAAATAATACTATACGTGCGAGTAAGCACAGATGAACAAGCCAATAAAGGACATGGTAGAGATTATCAATTAGAACTATTAAAACGGCATTGTGAAATTAATAATTACGAGGTCATTGCAGAGTTTGAAGAGGATTATTCTGCTAAAGATTTCAACCGTCCTGAATGGGGAAAATTAGAAACTTATGTAAAAGCAAATCGTAAGTCAGTGGATAAAATATTGTTTACCAAATGGGATAGGTTCTCGAGAAATACTGAGGAAGCATTAAGTAAGCTTAGGAAATTCCAAAATTGGGGTATTGAGTTGAATGCAATAGAACAGATGTTGGATTTAACTAATGTTGATAACAAAATGATGCTAACCATATACCTGACTTCACCAGAGATTGAAAATGATAAAATCTCTCAAAGAACTCGAAACGGTATGCATCAAGCTGCTAAAGGAGGAGCTTGGGTAGGTCGTGTGCCATTCGGTTATAACAGACACAGATTTGACAAATATGCCTCTTTAATTCCAAATGAAGATTCTCTTATGGTGAAGCAAATTTTTAAAGAAGCATCATTATACACAGGTTCTTTAGAAAAATTGAGAAAAGATTTTAGGAAGCGTGGATATAAAAAGAGCAAACAATCTTTTTATAATCTTTTGAAAAGTAAAGTATATATCGGTATGACTATAGTCCCACAATTTGGAAGAGATGATTCATATTGGATTGATGGATTACACGAGGCAATTATTAATGAAAATCTATATGAGAAAGTTCAAAGTATATTTCTAAAGAAAAAGAAGAACGCCCGTTTCCCTAGCAGTAAAAAGGTAGAATTACCATTAAGGGGTTTTTTAGAATGCGAGTCCTGTGGTAATACTTTGACAGGAAGTACATCTAAAGGTAATGGAGGTAGCTACCATTATTACCATTGTAGGAACGGTTGTAAGAATCGCATTCCCTCAAATGAAGCACATGAAATATTTAAAAGCAATATACTAGAGAGGATATCGACTAATGATAATGTTCTAGAGCTTTACAAGAAAGTTCTAATAGATGTAAAAAACAAGAATAAGGGGTATAAAAGAAATAATCAAGCAGCCTTAAAGGATAAAATAAATAAGAAGCAAAAAGAAATTGAAGCTGTTGAAGATAGGCTTATAAATAATGATATAAGCGTAGATACGTTCAATAGGATTAGTGGGAGGTACAATCATGACTTGAGGCATTTGAAACTAAAATTGCTAACAGTTGAGAATGCTGAAGAGGTATCTAATGAAACAATTGATAAAGCCATAGATACGTTTAAAAAGCTACCTCATTTATTTGAAACATGTGAATTTGAAAAAAAGACTCAACTACTTGGTTTGATGTTTCCAAATAAATTAGTTATTTCTAAAAAAGGATGTCGAACCAATAAGGAAAATATTGTAATTGAACTTTTGACTAGAATTAGAAAGGCTTCAGAAAAACTAGACATAAAAAAAGCCATCAAAAATGATGGCTTGTCTAATTATGCTCCTCCTCTTGGGCTCGAACCAAGGACCCTCTGATTAACAGTCAGATGCTCTAACCAACTGAGCTAAGGAGGAGTTTACGAAACCATTTTAGTTTAGCGTGTGCAAATATATACCTTTTTAAAAAAATGCCAAAAGAAATCCTAAAAAAAGAAAATCTTTTGCTTTAATTTAAAATCCATTTTTCAATCACAGTTTTTTTGAAATGTTGTATTTTTGTATTCAATATTAGCTTATAGTTAAAGCATACTATTCTTTATGGATAATTTTTCGTTCTTAAACGCGGTACATACAGGCTTTATTGCCGATTTATATGATCAATATTTAGAGAATCCTGACTCTGTAGAACCAAGCTGGAGAAGTTTTTTTCAAGGATACGATCTAGCTAACAAAGAATATTCTTTTACAGATGAAGAGGTTTCTAATGAAATTCCACAGGAAGTCAGAAAAGAATTTTTAGTCATCGATTTAATAGATGGCTACAGGACTAGAGGACACCTCTTTACCAAAACAAATCCTGTAAGGGAAAGAAGAAAATACGAACCTACTTTAGCAATTGAAAATTTTGGACTAAGTTCTAATGATTTAAATACGCTTTTTAATGCGGGTTCTATATTAGGGATAGGAAAGAAAACTTTACAAGAAATCATCAATCACTTAGAGAGTATCTATTGTGACTCTATTGGTGTTGAGTATATGTATCTAAGAAATCCTGAAGAATTAAAATGGTGGCAAAATCGATTAAACGAAAATAGCAACCACCCAAATTATTCTTTAGATGCTAAAAAATATATTTTATCTAAATTAAATCAAGCTGTAACTTTTGAAAGTTTCCTACAAACAAAGTATGTAGGTCAGAAACGATTTTCTCTAGAGGGTGGTGAGGCTTTAATCCCTGGAGTTAGTGTTGCCTTAAGAGATGCTGCAGAAAAGTATGGTGTAGAAGAATGTGTCTTAGGAATGGCGCATAGAGGACGTTTAAGTACTTTAGTTAATATCTTTAAAAAACCTGTCCGTAATTTATTTAGTGAGTTTGAAGGAAAAGATTTTGAAGACGAAAATATTGATGGTGATGTAAAATACCACTTAGGCCTAACTTTAAGTAAAACGTTTAGAGGTGGGAAAGAAATTAAAATGAATTTGGTTCCTAATCCATCTCACTTAGAAACTGTAGATGCTGTTGCAGAAGGAATTACTAGAGCCAAAATTGACAGAAAATATAACGGAGACGAATCTAAAATTCTTCCCATACTAGTGCACGGAGATGCTGCTATTGCTGGACAAGGAATTGTGTATGAAGTAACTCAAATGGCTCAATTAAATGGGTATAAAACTGGAGGGACTATTCATATTGTAGTAAACAATCAAATAGGGTTTACCACAAATTACTTAGATGCACGTTCTAGTACATACTGTACCGATGTTGCAAAAGTAACTTTATCGCCTGTATTACATGTAAATGCTGATGATGTCGAAGCTGTTTGCCATGCTATGGAAATGGCATTAGAGTTTCGAATGAAGTTTAAGCGTGACGTGTTTATTGATTTATTAGGATATAGAAAGTATGGTCACAATGAAGGTGATGAACCTAGGTTTACACAACCAAAATTGTACAAAGCAATTTCTAAACATTCGAATCCAAAAGACATATATGCAAACAAATTAATTGCCGAAGGAGCTATTGATGAGGCTTATTTAAAATCTATTACAGACGATTTTAAGAAAATGCTAAATGAAGAGTTTGACAAATCTAAAGCCGATCATACTTCTAAAGTAAAAGAGTTCATGCAGTCTACCTGGAAAGGGTTTGTTCGTCAACAACTTGAAGCAATGCTGAAGCCTACTGATACGACTTACGATGTAGCTAAATTAAAAAACATTGCGAAAATAGTATCTACCGTTCCTGAAAATGTAAAGTTTCTTCGTAAAGCAGAACGTATTTTACAAGGGAGAGCCAAAATGGTTTTTGAAACCAATGAATTAGATTGGGGAATGGCGGAAACGCTTGCTTATGGAAGCTTGATGGAAGAGGGTTATGATGTACGTATTTCTGGACAGGATGTAGAAAGAGGTACATTTTCTCATCGTCATGCCATTCTTCGAGATGAATTATCAGAAGAGCGTATCAATCTTTTAAACACCAATCCAAAGAATAAAGGTAAGATGCGCATATACAATTCGCTTCTATCTGAATATGGTGTATTAGGATTTGATTATGGATATGCAATGGCCAATCCTAATACCTTAACTATATGGGAAGCTCAATTTGGTGATTTTTCTAATGGAGCTCAAATTATATTTGACCAATATATGTCTGCTGCAGAAGATAAGTGGAAGATCCAAAATGGAATTGTAGTATTGCTCCCACACGGATATGAAGGTCAAGGTTCTGAGCATTCCTCTGCAAGAATAGAACGTTATTTACAGCTATGTGCAGAAGATAATATGACAGTAGCTAATTGTTCTACTCCTGCGAACTTTTACCATTTACTAAGACGCCAGATGAAGCGTAATTTTAGGAAACCATTAATTGTCTTTACTCCTAAAAGTTTATTACGTCATCCAAGAGCAGTAAATACTATTGAAGACTTATCTAATGGTGCTTTCCAAGAAGTAATTGATGACACTATAAATCCTGATAAAGTAACAAAACTGGTATTTTGCATGGGTAAATTCTATTATGACTTACTGGCGGAAAGAGAAGAATTACAAAGAGAAGATATTGCTTTAGTCAGAATTGAACAATTGTTCCCTTTGCATTTAGAAAAATTACAAGAAGTTATAGACCGTTATTCTAATGTAACAGAATATGTTTGGGCTCAAGAAGAACCAAGAAACATGGGTGCTTGGAGTCATATGTTACAGCGTTTTGATTTGGTAAAGCTACACGTTGCTTCGCGAAAGTATTATGCGGTTCCAGCAGCTGGCTCTAGTACACGATTTAAAAAACGTCATCGTGCAGTAATAAACGATGTCTTTGATAAAAAAGCCTAAATTCATGAAAAAATATATCCTTATTTTCTTGATCTTTTTTACCTCTTTGAGTTTTGCTCAAGAAAAAGAAAACTACAAAAAAGTAGCTTCTGCATTTATGGAATTGTATAATAAAAAAGATTACAAAGCCATTTTTGAAATGTTTGACACAAATATGAAAGTCGCTTTGCCTTTAGAGAAAACAATCGCTATGTTTACAAACAACATCGCTCCAGCTGGTAAAATAAAATCGATGGAGTTTTTAATGTTAAAAGGCACAGCACATGTTTATAAGACGACTTTAGACAATGTTCTTTTAGACTTTACAATCTCTTTAGACAGCGAAAATAATATCAATGGTTTTTATGGAGCTTTACATCAACCCAAAAGTAAAGGTCCAAAATTAGAGAGAAATACTACCAAAATGCAATTACCTTTTAAAGAAGAATGGACCGTTTTTTGGGGAGGAACAACTGTAGAGCAAAACTATCATGTGGCCTATAACAACCAAAAATATGCTTATGATATTTTGATTATCAAAAATGGTAAGTCTTTCAAAACAGATGGCAAGAAGAATGAAGATTACTATGTTTTTGGGAAGGAAATAACAGCTCCTTGTGACGCCAAAGTTGTAAAAGTTATTACAGGTGTAAAAGACAATATTCCGGGTAAATTAAATCCTAAGCAGTTAACTGGAAATACTGTCGTTTTAGAAACCGCTAATAAAGAATTTATTATGATGGCTCATTTCAAAGAAAAATCTATTGTAGTAAAAGAAGGTCAGTTGGTAAAAGCTGGACAGCTTTTAGGTAAGTGTGGTAACTCTGGAAATACTACTGAAGCACATTTACACTTAAGTCTTCAAAATGTAAAAAACATGAATGAAGCAGCTGGAGGTAAGATATTCTTCGAAAAGATAAAAGTAAATGGAGAGATCAAAGAAGATTATCTCCCAGTAAAAAATGATAAAATCCAAAATATAAAACGATAAACGTATGGTTTTAGAAATGAAAGTTCCCTCTCCGGGAGAATCTATTACAGAAGTAGAAATCGCAACATGGTTGGTAGAAGATGGCGATTATGTTGAGAAAGATCAACCTATAGCCGAAGTAGATTCAGACAAGGCGACTCTTGAATTACCTGCGGAAGAAAGTGGTGTGATTACCTTAAAGGCCGAAGAAGGTGATGCCGTTGAAGTTGGTGCGGTAGTTTGTTTAATTGATATGGATGCTGCAAAACCCGAAGGAAGCGCCGCTCCAACTGTTAAAACAGAAGTTAAAGACACTCCAGAAGTAGCTCCTGTTCAAGAAACAACTCAAACCTATGCCACAGGAAGTGCTTCTCCTGCTGCCAAGAAAATCTTAGCTGAAAAAGGAATGGATGCTTCTTTGATTCAAGGAACAGGTAAAGATGGCCGTATCACTAAAGAAGATGCTGTAAAAGCGGTACCAAGTATGGGGTCTATTCCTGAAGGTGCAGAAAGAGGAGCGAGTCGTAAAAAGTTATCAATGCTTCGTAGAAAAGTAGCACAACGTTTAGTTTCTGTAAAGAACGAAACTGCCATGCTAACTACTTTTAATGAAGTAAATATGCAACCTATTTTTGATCTAAGGTCTCAATATAAAGAGGACTTTAAATCGAAACACGGAGTTGGTTTAGGCTTTATGAGTTTCTTTACCAAAGCTGTGGTTAGAGCTTTACAAATGTATCCGGATGTAAACTCTATGATTGATGGTGATTTTAAAATTGAGTATGATTTTCAAGATATTTCTATTGCCGTTTCAGGACCAAAAGGGTTAATGGTTCCTGTGATTAGAAATGCGCAAGAATTAACTTTTAGAGGTGTAGAAAGCGAAGTAAAGCGTTTAGCAATAAGAGCAAGAGATGGTCAAATTACGGTTGACGAAATGACTGGTGGAACATTTACCATTACCAATGGTGGTGTTTTTGGATCTATGTTATCTACACCAATTATCAACCCTCCTCAAAGTGCTATCTTAGGAATGCATAATATTGTAAACCGTCCAATGGCAGTTAATGGAGAAGTTGTTATACAACCCATTATGTATGTAGCTTTATCCTATGACCATAGAATTATTGATGGTCGTGAGTCTGTTGGTTTCTTAGTAGCGGTTAAAGAAGCTTTAGAAAACCCAACCGAATTATTAATGGATAATGATATTAAAAGTGCTTTAGAAATGTAGTCTTTATATAATATTCAAATAAAAAAAGCCGAACGGATCCGTTCGGCTTTTTTTAGTGATATAATTTCTTTTTATTCTTTTACTTGTTTTGTACTCATATGAAACTCTTCATACATTCTTAATAGACTCATTAGAGCAGAGATCAAATCTTGTGTTTCTAATAAAATACTAAAGTATAATGTAGTATTTTTAGGACTCGTTTCGTCTGTTCTAATTCTAGACACTTGCTTCTCAATAGAGTCTGCAACATCTTTTAATAACTCTTGTTTTTCAATTAGAATTGCATCTAAATTATCAAATGCTCTATTTTCAAACGTTTCACTAACATTTGTCAATAAAGCTTCTAGTTGAACATCAATAGTTTTTAAATCCTTTAACTGCCCTTTCTTTAAATTCTTATGATTATTGTTAACATGCTTATAGCTAGCTCTAGAAATGTAACTAATCGATTGAGCAACATCTTGTAAGTATCCTAAAATGAGTATATAGAATTTACTAGCTTCAACAGAAGTATCATCTAAAGATTTGATAAAATAAAACACACCATCTTTTAGGGCATCAATTTCATCATTTAACTTCATTACGTGCTTATCTGTTTTTCGTAACTTATTCAAATCATGATTCGCTAAATCATTAACTACATTGGTATATAATTTATTCACTCTATTAGCGACACCAGCAATATGATCGGCACTTTCTTCAATTACTCCATTGATGGTAATTAATTCTGCCCTTGCTACATAACGTTGTTGTTTACCCTCCTTAGATTTTTTACGATGAATAATCGTCGTCCTAGTAAGCATCGCTATGACGATTAACAAAAGAATTGGAATCATTCCAGTTGACCACCAACTTATTAAATAGGCTACAATTCCCGCGGCAGTAAATGCAATAATGGCGGTCAAAAACCACCCTCCGATTACATTTAAAACTCCAGCAACTCTATACACGGCACTTTCTCTTCCCCAAGCTCTATCGGCTAAAGAGGTACCCATAGCCACCATAAAAGTAACATAGGTAGTTGATAGTGGTAACTTCATTGAGGTTGCAATAGATATTAGCACACTTGCCATAATTAGATTCACTGAAGCCCTTACTAAATCAAAGGCGGGCATCTCATAGGTTTTATCCTTTGATAATTTTATAACAGGCTTTTCAAACTTTCCATTAATATATGTTTGTGTTTTATTTGGAATTACAAAACCAATGCCTTTATTAGTTACCATTGCTAAACGTACGACAATTCTAGACAGATTATTAGGTCTAAACTTCTCGTGACCTTCTCCTTGTCTAGATAAATTAATGCCTGTTTCGATAACTGATTTTGCTTTTTTAGAGGTCCATAAAGTAATGACCATAATTAACCCTGCTAATAACAATAACCAAGTATTAGAAGGCACTTTACTTGCTAAAGCTGTCATTTTATATTCAGTAGCAAGTTCACTAGAAGCCGACCATGCTTCATGTGAATTTAATGCAGCTATTGGCACTCCAATAAAGTTTACTAGATCATTACCTGCAAATGCCATGGCTAGAGAGAAAGTACCCACTCCTATAATAAGCTTTAGTATGTTTAGTTTAAATATCTGTATAAACACATAAGAAATTAAGGTCCATGCTGCAAAACTGACAGCAATAATAATAACTGTATTATGCTCTAAAAGACCTTTAATACCCTCGTAAAAAGGAGTCCCTTTTAATCCTTTTATAATGATAAAGTAAGTAATCGCTGTAATGGCAAATCCTCCAAACAAAGCATTTATATAATTAGCTCTACTCTCAAAATTGAATGAATATATCAATCTAGAAAAATACTGAACAATGGCTCCTACTGTAAATGCAACTATGACAGAAAGGACAATTCCTAAAATAATATCTGAAGCCGTTTCATAATTTATATACTTCCAAATCGAGTTAATTGTTTCAACATCGCTAGCAAAAATTTTAATCAAGGCTACAACAACAGCAGAACCTAACAATTCAAATACAATGGATACCGTAGTTGAAGTAGGCATTCCAAGAGAATTAAAAACATCTAATAGCAAAATATCGGTAATCATTACCGCCATGAAAATAAACATGACATCTTGAAACATAAACATTTCTGGATTGAAGATACCTTTTCTGGCGACCTCCATCATCCCACTAGAAGTTATGGCTCCAAAGAAAACTCCAACACTAGCAATAATCATAATACTCTTTATTGGAATTGCCTTAGATCCAATTGCTGAGTTTAAAAAGTTAACGGCATCATTACTAACACCAACAACAAGGTCTACAATAGCTAAAGCTGCAAGAGCTATAAGCATAAAAATATATGGATCACCCATTTAAAAATTTTAATAAACGTAGCAAAGTTAAAGAAGATAGATGCCCGAATGTTATTTTAATGTTATCAAATTTAACAAAATAGATGTTTTTAAAAGATAATAATTAATATCTTTAAAGACATAAACATATAATTATGGAATATCTTATTACTAGTTTACTACTATTTGTTGCCTTAGAGCATTTTTACTTCCTAGTGCTTGAAATGTTTTTATGGACAAAACCCAAAACGATGAGAATATTTGGAATAAAGAGTAAAGAATTGGCTGATGAGACAAAAGTTCTTGCTGCAAATCAAGGATTATATAATGGTTTTTTAAGTGCTGGTTTAGTAGTTTCCGTTATAGCCAATGAAATGAATGCTAGTATTTTATTCTTGTCTTTTGTGATTATAGCTGGAATTTACGGAGCTTATTCTACAAAAAAGATTCGTCTTTTTTATGTACAAGCTGTTCCAGCGATTATTACTTTAATTTTAATTTTGACTCAAAATTAAAACTTGCTTTTTTCTTTAGTAGCGACAAAGTCTTTTAAGTAAAAAGGCTCAAAATAGGCAACATCTTCTAAATGTCCATCCTGGTATTTTTTATACGATAATACCGACATTTCATTTGCAGAAGGATATTTATCATTGATAAAAATTGCGTTCGAATGATTTAGGACTTGTTTGCATTTTTCTGCCCCATCTCCTAACAAATAAACTGTCCCCTGTTTTAAATAATCTATAAAAGAAGATTCGTCAATAATCTCAGCCTTAATTTCTCTAATTTGCTTGTTTTGATTATCAAATACAGCTGCATATACTTCCATTCTTCTAGCATCTAACATTGGAATAATGACTCCTTCTTTAACTTGGACCGAAGAAGCTAAGGATTGTAAAGTATCTACAGAAATTAGAGGAATATCAAAAGCAAAAGCCAATCCTTTTGCTGCCGAAACACCTATTCTTAGTCCTGTATAAGAACCTGGTCCTTTGCTAACTGCAATAGCATCGATATCTTTAAAATCTATTCCTGCTTTAGAAACAACTTCTAAAATAAATGGATGTAATTTTTCTGCGTGAGAATATTTCATATCTACCACTTCTTTTAACACAAGAGTTTTACCATTTTTAGCAATGCTAACGGAACAATTTTTAGTAGCGGTTTCTATGTTTAAAATAATGGCCAATGTCAAAAAAAATTATAGCGCAACAAAGATACGTGTAAAAAGAAAAACCTCACAGTCTTGTGAGGTTTTCTAATGTTAACTATGATTAATTTTTAATCTAGGTTCAATTCACCGTAGTAGAATTGTAATACTTTGGTTCTAAACACAAAATCATACTTAGACCTTATTAAGGTAGATTCTGCACTTACTAATCTATTTCTGATTAAATCAAAATCAAATAATGACATTGCTCCTAAATTAAAACTTTCTTGTGCATTTTTAAAAGCTTCTCTTTGAGATGCTAATGAGATTTTAGCGGCTTCATAACTTTTAGCAGCCGCCTTAGTATCTAAGTATGCCTGTTCTATGGTTTGTTGTAAACTCAATTTTTCGCTTTCTAAACTCAATTGTGCTAAATCTTTACCAAGTATAGATTTTGCTACATTATTTTTGTTTTGAAATCCATTAAAAATAGGTACGCTTACCGAAAGACCAACTCCATACTGTAATCTATTATTTAATTGATCAAAGAAACTTTGATTAGTCTGTCCTGGAAATAAATTATTTAGCTGATCAAAATAAGAAGTACTTGTTCCTAAACTATAGCTAACTGTAGGCATTAAAAATGATTTAGAAATTTTAACAGATAACTCTGCATTTTCTAATCCTAATTCTGCATTTTTAATTTGAGGCTGATTTGTAAGCGCTTTCTCATAAACCATGTTTGAGTTATTATATAAAAGGCTTGCAGATGGTGTACCTACTTGAATTTCTATAACATCAAAATTTTCTGAAGGAACTTGAAGTAATTGAGCTAAGTTTAATAGTGCTATATTTAATGTATTCTGTAACGTAACTACATTCTGAGCATCATTTGCTGCCGTGGCTTGTACGTTTAATAAATCGCCTTTAGGAGCAACACCTGCATCAAATCTAGATTGTGCGGCTTCTACTTGTTTTTTACTTATTTCGGCTTGAACTTTAGCAACCCCTAAATTTTCTTTCGCAAAAAGAACATTTAGATATCCGTTTACGACAAATAAAGAAATATCATTTTGAATTCTCTCTAAGGTTAATTTACTTGCCTCTACTCCTAGTTGAGCTTGCTTATAGGTATTTAAATTTCTATACCCGTTAAATATAGTCCCTCTAGCATTGATGCTAAAATTGGCATTGATATTATTTGTATTTCTTAAAACACCGTTTTCATCTGGTGATAATCCAGAATTAAAGTTTGTCCCTGCAGAACCACTTACTGTTGGCAAAAAGTTTCCTTTTGCAATAGCTACATCTTTTTCTGCTTGTAGTAAGTTTACTTTATTCTGTTGAACAGTTATATTTTTTTTAAGAGCTTCGTCTACGCATTCTCTTAAACTCCATTTCTTTTGTGAATATCCAAAGCTTACTAGAGATAGTAATGCTATAAGTAAAAACTTTCTTTTCATGTTGGTTAGATTCTTATGTCGATATATAGTTAACATATCATTTAAAAAAATGATACGCCTTTAAGACGAGTAAAATTAAAATATGTTACAAGTATATGCTCTTATTAAAGTGTTAATTTTTAATTTTCTTATGATATCTGTATAAGAAATAGAAAAGAACCCCAATTAATATATAAGGAAAAGCCATCAAATAAGTAATCCCAGAGTTGATTCCTTCTGCCATTGATTGATCGCCATTTTCTACGACAGCTTTACACATAGCACATTGTGAATATAAATCTAGGTTAAAAAATAAAAAGAGTAATCCTATTAAAAAGTATTTAATTTTAGACATAATAGGGCGCTATCATTAGATATACAATAACTCCTGTAATAGCCACATACAACCATAAAGGAAATGTGTATTTTGCAATTCTTTTATGGCTAGAAAAATTTCCCAATTTTGCTCTCATATAAGTAAAGAGTACAAAAGGGATTACAACAATTGATAGAAGTATATGTGAAATTAAAATAAAATAATATACATATTTAATTGATCCTTCTCCGCCGAATGCTGTAGAGTCTGATGTCATATGATAAGCTACATACATTACTAAAAACAATACCGAACAAAAAATTGCAGTAGTATTTAATTTTTCATGTAATTTTTTATTTCCTTTTTTAATAGCTATTACTGCCATGATTAATAAAATAGCCGTTATTCCATTAATGGTAGCGTAAATTGGTGGTAAAAATGTTAATGGTTCTACATTAGGGATTTTTACTCTAAATAGGACTGCTACAACTACTGGAATTAAAATAGACAATACTGTGATGCCTCTTTTATATTGTTTTTCTTTTGCTTCGTTACTCATCTAACAACAATTTAATATCTGCTTTTAATTCTTTTATTTGATCTGGAAAATTACTTTCTTTTAGTGCTCTATAATACATTATTGGGTTTCCGTATTCGTCTTTTCTAGATCTGATATATCCATTACGATCAATCAAAGCAAACAACCCAGAGTGTTCAAAACCACCATGTTCTTCTTCTCCTTTGCCAACGTATAGTTTAAAGCCTTTATTAGATAGTTCATATACAACATCATCAGATTTTCCTGTTAATAAATGCCAGTTTTGATGAGTAATTCCATTTCTCTTAGCATATTCTTTTAAAATTTCTGGAGAATCAATTTCTGGAGTTATTGAAATGGAGGCTATTCCAAAATCTTCATCTTTAGAAAAAGCTTTTTGAATCGTAAGCATTTTTCGATTCATGATAGGACAAATTGTTGGACACGTAGAGAAAAAGAATTCTAATACATAGACTTTGTCTTTATAACTCTTGTTAGTAATGGTATCTCCATTCTGATTTATAAATTCAAAAGCTGGTACTTTATTAAATTGATATAACCCAGATGGTTTTGAGCTTTTTGTAACTTCAACCTTATGTAGCCTATCGTTTTCTATAACCTCATTATTATTAAACTTGGCAATGATTTTAGGCACTGCATAAATTCCGAATAACAAAATGATAAAAACAATTCCTACATATGAATACTTTTTTTTCATTACAAATTAAATTTTTCTATTTCTCTTATTCTTTTTCAATGCTAACCTATATTCTGCCAAGACTACTTTTACATCGTCCTTCATCTTATTATTTAACTCCGCAACAGACTGCATATTATATCCAAACAACATTCCATTTTCATAATCTTCATCATCATTTCTACCTCTTAGGTTTAAGTCTTTGTCAATAATAAAAGCTCTAGAGGAGTATTTCATAGGGTCTAACTCAAAACCTGTCTTAAAGCTTTGGTATAGGCTATCTATATCTGCATCATTAGCCGCAACAAAGTTCCATTTAACCATATTTGTAAAATCTCCTAAATCTGCTTTTAGTTTATCTACTACCAATTGACTTTCTTTAGGATAAATTGCTACCATTTGAAAGTCTTTAAACCCATAAAAAGGTTTGTATATCTTTTGATTTAAATTAAAGAAACTTCCTTTTATGCTATCTACGTCATACCCTAAAAAACAAACAATACTTATTTTCCCTTTAAATTGAATGGTATTAGTAGTATCAATCATAGAGACATCGGTTACCTCTGAAGTGACAACAGGTAATTTTGTAAAGTTATTAATCCCTGTAGAAAGGAGTAAAAAAAATGCTAGAGGAAAAATAAATAGCGCGAATAAGACTCCTGTTTTTTTTGAGATTTTTTTCATTATAAAAGATAAAAAAAGGTGGTAAAAACCACCTTAAAAATTTATTACCAACGCACCAAAGGTGCTAATGTGCTATATAAATAATCCCCTTCAAATAATAAAAGCGTGACTAAATATATGATTAGAAATGTTGCAGTCCAAACCACAGCTCTTCTAAACCATTTCTTTTCACCTTCCATATGCATGAAAGCCCAAGTAATATAGTAAGCTTTAACTAGTGTTAAAATGATAAACAACCAATTTAACCAACTTGTTCCTAGTCCGTGTAAATGAAATGCTTCTGGTTTGTAGATACCAAAGGCTACCTCTACAATTGTAATAACCGATAGTATTGCAAAAACTATCCAAATTCTTTTAATATTCGATTCGTGTGCGTGTGCCATTTTTCTTTTGCTATTTTATAATTATACTAAGTAGAAGAAGGTAAATACAAATACCCATACTAAATCTACAAAGTGCCAATATAGTCCAACTTTTTCTACCATTTCATAATGTCCTCTTCGTTCGTATGTACCTACAATGACATTAAAGAAAATGATAATATTAATTACGATTCCAGAAAATACGTGGAATCCGTGAAAGCCTGTAATAAAGAAAAAGAAGTCTGCGAAAATGGTATTTCCATATTCATTTACTTCTAAATTTGCTCCTTCTACTACCATTTTAGTTTTTGCTAGTTCTAAAGCACCGTCTTCACGAGACAAAATTGTTTTTTGCTTATTGTCAAGATTAATAAGCTCGGTTCTAATTTGAACAGATGGATCTGCATTATATGCATTTACAATTTGTGCAATAGAATATGTTGGAATTGTTCCTTCCGATTCAAACCATAGACCATTTTCTCTAGTATGTTGAACTCTATGATCCATTCTTTCGCCATGCACAAAATCAGCTAACGCTATTTGTTTATAAATTGGGTTCCCTTCATCATCAACTCCTTTTTGCTTAGTAAATTGAAGAATTTTTCCATCCGTCGTTTTAACAGCTCCATAAGATCCTTTAATAAAGGTATTCCACTCCCAAGCTTGAGAGCCAACAAAGATTAAACCTCCAATAATGGTCGCCAGCATATACCAAGCTACTTTTTTCTTTTTCATTTGATGACCAGCATCTACTGCCAATACCATGGTTACAGAAGAGAAAATAAGTATAAAGGTCATAAACGCAACGTAAATCATAGGAAAATCACCATGCACAAACGGAACGTGCGTAAACACTTCGTCTGCAATAGGCCAAGAATCTATAAACTTAAAACGAGTTAACCCATAAGCCGCTAAGAACCCAGAAAAGGTTAGCGCATCTGATACGATAAAAAACCACATCATCATTTTACCATAACTCGCTCCAAATGGTTTGACTCCACCACCATTCCAAGTTTGCTTTTTTTCTGAATGTACAGCAACGTTTGCTTCCATAAATTTATATTAAAGAAATTTTTAAATGTTCGCCAAAATTAATCAATTTTTATTTCCTAATAAAATAGAAAAAGAAAAATAGACAAATCCATAAAACATCCACGAAATGCCAGAAGATTGCACCGAGTTCAAACCCTAGAAAATCGTTTGATTTATACTTATATTTAAAATGATTATAAATTACTACTAATAACACTATTATACCTGCCGCCACGTGTAATGCATGCATTAAAGTAATGCCAATAATAAATGATGTTGATACAGTACTCCCTTTTCCAGTGAAATATAAGCCTGCTTCTTTTAGTTGATTAAAGCCTTCATATTGTTGCCAAACAAATAAAACACCTAGCACAAAAGTTGCTATCAATAATAATAATGATAACAATCTTTTATCTTTTTTTAAAAAGAATTGTGATAAAAATAAAGTAATACTACTTATTACAATTAAAATGGTGCTTGTAAACAATGCTTCTGGCAAATCAAAAGTCACCCAATCATCTCTTTTCATACTTATAATATAAGCACTTGTTAATCCTGCAAAAAACATAAGCATACTAATCATAGAAACCCATAGCATAGGCTTTGCGGATTTCTTTTTAGCTACTTTAAATTCTTCTTGAAGTGTTTCTTTATCTACCATGTTTAATGTAAAAATTTATCTACTACATATACTATTTGTACTACAGTAATATATAATACACTAGACAGCATTAACTTTCTAGCCTCTCTATTATCTTGAGTTTTATAAAGTTGATACCCATAGTACAACATTACAAAACCAAGTAACGCTACGATAATTGCTGTTACAGGATGAATGTAAAACTCACCTGTTTCTTTAAATACTGGTGCAATAGATACCAATATCATAACAACTGTATAAAATATAATTTGCTTAATTGCTCCTCTATCTTTCTTATTCATAGGCAACATACTAAACCCAGCTTTTTTATACTCTTCATATTGCAACCATCCAATAGCCCAAAAATGAGGGAACTGCCAAAAAAACTGAATCATAAATAAGAACCCAGCCTCTATTCCAAACTGATTGGTAGCAGCAACCCAACCCAACATAAAAGGTATAGCGCCTGGAATAGCTCCTACAAAAACGGTTAATGGCGTTACAGATTTTAAAGGTGTATATGCACAGGTATAAAGAAAAATAGAAATCGCTCCAAACAAAGCACTTTTTGCATTAATATTATATAAGATAGTTAAGCCAATAATTGTAAAACTAATGGCAATAAAAAAAGCAAAACCCACACTCATTCTACCCGTTGGTAAAGGTCTATTCATGGTGCGCTTCATTAAAGCATCTGTATCTTTCTCTATAATTTGATTAAAAGCATTCGAAGCTCCAACCATTAAAAATCCACCAATAGCTAATAAAAAAAGGGTTGTGTAGTTTACAAAATCAACCGCTAATAAATATCCAGCAACCGAAGAAAAAACAACACTTAAAGAAAGACCTACTTTGGTAAGCTGTTTTAAGTCTGAAATAAAGCTTTTTATGGATATGCTTCGTTCTATAATAGTAGTAGAATTCATTTATCAAAAAATTCTTTGCAAAGATATTTCATAATAATTTAAATACCATGCTTTTTTAATAATAATCGAAGGGCAATAATGAATGTATTTTAAAAGCTTTCTATTTTAATTATATTCCAATGTAGTACCTAAAAACACAACTATACAAAACAAACCTCATCTTCTATTTTAAAAGAAAATAATGTATCTTAGTAACCAAACAAATCGTATTTATTTACGCTAATTGTTCTTTTTTTAATGGCCCGCTATTGTAATTTAAGAGATTGCATTCAACTCTAAATTAACAACAATAGCATTATTTATTTACTAGTATTTAGCTAATGAGATTAAAAAAAATTGTTTTTGGATTTATATTGTTTTTACAATATAGTATTGTAGCTCAAGAATTGCCCCCTATACAAACCTTTATGCCTGAACTCTATGGTGCAGAAGACCAAAACTGGTCTATTGACCAAGGTTCTGATGAGTCAATATATTTTGCGAATAATAAAGGCTTGTTAATGTATAATGGAACTAAGTGGAGAATATACAATTCTTCAAATGGATCTATTATTAGGTCAGTAAAAGTGATCCAAGATCAAATCTATACAGGAAGTTATATGGATTTTGGTTTCTGGGAAAAAGATGAATACGGCGCTCTAAAATACACTTCGCTTGTTGCCAGAAAAGATTTAGAATTAATGGAAGATGAAGAGTTTTGGAATATTTTAAAACTCGAACATTGGTTACTTTTTCAATCTCTAGACCGTATCTATATATACGATACTAGAAGCGAAACCTTTCATGTAATAAATTCTAAAACCACTATTACTAAAATTTTTAAAGTTGATGCGAGTATTTATTTTCAAAAAATTAACCAAGGGATTTTTAAATTCGAAAACGGAAAAGAAACATTAGTTACCAATCATATTAATGTGAGAGATCGAATTGTCATCAATATTTTTGATGAGGGTAACAACTTATTGTTTCAAACAAAAGAGGATGGCCTTTTTATTCAAAAAAAATCACAAGTTGTTCCCTGGGATTCAAACCTTAACCTCAAATTATCTAAGTATAGTGTATATAGTAGTATTAGGCTGAAAAACGGGGCTTATCTTTTGGGTACTGTATCTAACGGTGTTATTTATATAAATTCAGGCAAAAAAATAACTTATCAAATAAATCAAAGCATGGGGTTAGGAAACAATACTGTGCTCTCATTGTTTGAAGATAAAAATAAGAATGTATGGTTAGGGCTAGATCATGGTATAAACAACATCAATTTTAATGCACCTTTTAAGGTATACAAAGATAATCTTGGTGTTCTCGGAACTGTTTATACAACATTAGCAAATAATAATATTCTATACATAGGAACTAATCAAGGTCTTTTTTATAAAGAGCAAAACACAAAAGACATATTTAAGTTTATCGAAGGTACAGAAGGGCAAGTTTGGAGCTTAAGCAAGTTAAAAAACACAATCTTCTGTGGGCATGACAAAGGAACATTTATAATTACTAATAAGATAGCAAAAAGAATATCCAGCGAAACAGGTACTTGGAAAATTAAAGAAATAAAAAACAGACCCAATTTAATGCTGCAAGGAAACTATAATGGGCTCTATGTTTTAGAGAAAAAAAATAATACTTGGCAATTAAGAAATAAACTTAAAGGTTTTGATATCTCTTCTAGATATATAGAGTTTACTGATTCTAATGAACTGTTAGTAAGTCATGAACACAAAGGAGTATATCTATTAAAAATAGATGCAGATTTTAGAAGAATTACTTCTTTTGTAAAAACAAAAATACACAAGAGCATAAAATCAAGCCTTTCTAATTATAATGGAAAAGTAGTATATGGCACAAATCAAGGAGTCTATTACTATAATACTCGCATAAGGGATTTTTCTAAAGATTCTATCTTAAGCAAACTATATCTCTCTAAGGTATATAGCTCTGGCAAATTAGTAACTACAAACAACAAGCTTTTTACTTTTACAGGGAATAACATTGCTTATGCTCAGCAAGGGAAGTTAAGTTCAGACTATCAAATTCTTCAATTACCTCTTCCAAATAGTGTTAGGCAGACAAAGGATGGTTTTGAAAATATATTGTACTTAGACAACGACAAATATCTTATTGGAACTACAAGAGGGTACATTATAGCTGATTTAGAGAAAAGAAATCAAACAAAATATCAAATTAAATTAGATGAAATATCTAAAAACTCAATCAACGGAATATCACAATCATTAAGCCTTATTTCTAAAGAACCAGAGCTAAAAAATAATGAGAATCATATTAAGGTTTCTTTTAGTGTCTCTAATTTTAGCAAATATTTACCAACACTTTATCAATACAGGCTTGCAGGATTTAATAATAACTGGAGTGATTGGTCTGCAAAATCTACAGTGTTTTTTGAAAATTTACCTCATGGAGAATACACCTTTGAAGCGAAGGCCAAAGTAGGAAACGCAGAAACTAATAACACGATTAGGTATCGTTTTTTTATAGAGAAACCATGGTATTTAAAACCTTCGGCTGTAATCTTATATTTCTTTTTTGGATTTCTTGTGGTTGTTAGTATTCATTTATTAAACAGAAGGTATTACAAAAATCAACGTAAAAAACTACTGTTACAAAAAGAAAAGGAATTTGAAATCAAACAGCTTGAGAATGATCAACAATTAATGCACTTCAAAAACTTAGACCTACAAAGAGATATTGAAATAAAAAACAGAGAGCTTGGAATGTCAGCCATGAATCTTATCAAAAGGAACGAGCTATTAAGTACTATTAAAAAAGAACTAAGTGCCACAGATAGTACAGAGGATTTGCATAAAGTAGTTAAACTAATTAATAAAAATTTAAACACTAATGATGATTGGAAGCTATTTGAAGAAGCGTTCAACAACACAGATAAAGACTTTATTAAAAAGCTTAAATCGAAGCACACTAAACTTACTTCTAACGATTTAAGACTATGCACTTATTTAAGGTTAAACCTATCATCTAAAGAAATTGCACCTTTGTTAAACATCTCATTAAGAAGCGTTGAGGTTAAACGATATCGATTACGTAAAAAAATGAATTTACCCCATGAAACAAGCTTATCTAACTATATACTAAAGTTATAAAACTTTACAATAGTTCATAATCACCTATACAAAACTACAACAAATGTATTTTTTAAGCTATTCAGGGGTTTTTGTGAAATGCTAATATCCTAGAAACAACAGGGGTAATTTGACAAATTCTTAATTTTTGGTACTTTTTTTTGCGATGTATATTTTTTATTGAGGTTTTATTTTAAAAAACATCAAATCTTAACTTTAAATTTACAATCAATCAATTATGCTAGTAAAATACACTTGCAGAAAATTTAAACATTACATTATGAAAAATAATCTTTTAACGTTAGTACTTCTTTTATGTACTTCTCTTGTTTTTTCCCAAACAGATAAAGTCTTTGTAAAAAAAGATGCTAATGGCATGAAGCTAAAGGTCAATGGTAAGGATTTTATGATTAACGGTATGAACTGGGATTATGTCCCAATTGGAACCAATGTCGTTGACGCTAATTTTTATAAAAAATCTGACGATATCATTAAAGCTGGTTTAGATGCTGAAATGGCGCTTTTACAAAATATGAACGTAAATGTAATACGTCAATATACAGGCGTACCTGCTAAATGGGTTAAATACATCTATGAAAATTACGGAATCTACACTATGTTAAACGATTCGTTTGGTCGTTATGGTTTAACCATCGATGGTGTTTGGACTCCAGTAACTGATTACTCTGATGCTCGCACACAAGAATTGCTTTTATCAGAAATTAAAAAAATGGTAACCGATTACAAAAATACTCCAGGTATTCTATTATACCTAATCGGAAACGAAAACAACTATGGTCTTTTTTGGCAAGGAGCAGAGACTGAAGATTTTCCAGATGATGAAAAGGAAAAACAATTTATTGGAGAGCAAAGAGGAAGGCCTATGTATAGATTGATGAATGAAGCAGCCAAAGCAATGAAGGCAATCGATTCTAATCATCCAGTTGCTATTTGTAATGGAGATGTTTTGTTTATTGATATTATTGCAGAAGAATGTAAGGATGTTGATATTTATGGAACCAATGCATATCGTGGTAAATCTTTTGGAGACATGTTCCAAGTTGTAAAAGACAAATTGAACATGCCAATAATGTTTACAGAGTTTGGTTCTGATTCTTATAACGCCATAAAAAATGCCGAAGATCAAAAAATGCAAGCCTTTTATAATGTAGAAAACTGGAAAGAAATTTATCAAAATGCTGCTGGTTTAGGAAAAGTTGGGAACTCAATTGGTGGTTTTACTTTTCAATTCTCAGATGGATGGTGGAAAGCTGGATTTGATGATAGAAAAGATGCAGATACACATCAAACTGAATCTACATGGAATGCAGGAGGATATACTATTGATCAAGCTTTTCCTGGAGCAAATAACATGAACGAAGAATGGTTCGGGATTTGTGCGAAAGGACCAACAGATCAAAGAGGTTTATATACATTATATCCTAGAGCTTCTTATTATGCTCTAAAGGATGTTCATAGCCTTGATGTTTACGGAGAAGGAGTTACTAGTGAATTTGTCAATAATTTCTTCAAAAAAATTAATTTAATGGATGCTGTACTTAGAGCTAGAGGAGACAAAGCAGCTTTAGGAGGTGGAGATACAGAAAAATTAAGATTAAGTCAATTCTCTGCTAGATTTACGACTTTTAACACAGGCGGTTCGTTGCTTACAACTCCAACTACAGCGGATCCTGATAATCCAAACAGCTTCCCTAGCAGAACAGGATTTGATAATATGCAATCTTATTTTATAGGAGTTGAGGCTAGACCTGCTTCAAATGTGAGAGCCAGTGTAACTTTCAATATTGCTGGAAACGTTGCGGCAAATCCAATAGATGAAATTTTCTATGAAAATGTTTCTAGACCAGTTTCTGTAGAGGGATCTAACGGCGAAGAAATTATTTTAGCCGATAACAATAGAGTTCGTGTTTATCAAGCAGAATTTGAGTGGAATACCAAAAAGTTTGATTTTAGAGGTTTTTTTAGAACCGGACATTATCACTGGGCATATGAAGGAGATTTCTTCAATTTTTATCCAGAAGCAAACTACGGTCCAAATTTAGATATCTATAATGGTGAACTAATGGGACTAGAAGTTGATGGTAAAGGTTCTTTAAGTGGCTTCAAAGCTGCCCTTGGACCTCAACTATGGTGGGGAGCTAATCCAGCCATGTTGTTTAAATATAGAAAAAAAATAGGTCACTGGGATGTAACTGGTATCTATCATAAAGATATTGACGAGTCATTAAGCTCAGTATTATTTTTAGGAGGTAAAGACATTCCAATAGATAATAACGGTAGGCGTATTTTAAATCCTGAGCAAGTTCGTTCTGGTGTAATTCCGCCATGGCCAACAGAAAGAGCTGCATTAGTACTTGAAAGAGAATTTGGAAAATTTGAAATTTCTCTTGGAGGTATGTGGGGAGGAAGACCCTTAAACGGAATTTCTTACCAAGATATAGATGATAACGGTGATGTTGTTATTGACAGAATTAAATCATCCGACAATTGGGGAGGTAAAGGTAAAATTACTTACGCTGGAGGTAAATTCAATTGGTATGCTCAAGGTTCTATTATGGGTCTAGTTGCAAATGGAGGTTTTGATCAAACACAAACTTTTACTGGATGGAAGTTAAAAGATAGTGGTAGTGGGAATATGTCCAACTTCTTAACTGGATTTACATTTGCTGTGGGTGATTTTCAAATAGCTCCAAACTTTATGTACCAAAAACCATTGGTAGATCCAATGCCAAACGGAGTGAATGCTCCTGGTAGATTAAGAAATTTAATTGACGATCCTTTTGCTGTAAGACAAGGTAACAGAGAAACTACTGCTGGTGAAATATTATTCACCTACGATCCTACTCCAGCAACTTGGATGTATGCATGGGATAATGATCGTGCCGAGGATGCAAAATTTGCAATGAGTGCTGGATTTGTTTTCCGTAATCAACCTACAACAATGGATGCACATATTGGATTCTTAGCAAATCGTCAGTTTTTTGCTTTCCCTAATTCTGCTCCGGCACAAAATTTATGGGAAGCACATACTAGAATGGTTTCTAAAATCAGTCGTGATTTTGGAATCATAGGTAATTTCTACTATGGAAACGGACAAGCTAATGGAGATTCTGACAGAACCATTACACGATTTGGAGGAGATGTTAGAATGATCTACAAAAAAACCAAAACAACTTTCCAAATAAAAACTAATGATTGGGGACCTTTTGATTATCACAGAGATTTCAACTTAACGTTCCCTTTACAATTGATGCTAGATTTCTCAACAAGTTTAGGAAAACCTGATTGGTTTATTTTACCTAGTACAACAATCGGAGTTCGCGGAACGTGGCGTTCGCTTAATGAATACTCACCTCGTTATTCACCAAATAATGCGCTTGAGTTTGCTACAGCACCCGTTCTTAGTCCTGTTGGCTTTCCGAATGGATCAGAATGGGAAATTAGAACGTACATACAAATTAATTTAGGAAAATAAAAACAAGAGATATGAAAACAATAAAATTTATTAATAAAAAAACCTCCCTTGTTTTAGGACTAATACTCCTCTTAACTATAGGTTGCGAAAGAGAACTTTCTGATGATGTGGTCCCTGCAACATTTTCAAATACAGCTGAAATATTTACAGATAATTTTGTAGGAATGGGTAGTAATTTTTATTTTCCATACTCAGATGGATTTGCGAAACCAGATATTTTTGAAGTAGATAGTGATGTTAGTTATGTTGGTGCTTCATCTTTACGAATAGATGTTCCAAATGCGACAGGTGACCCAGCCGGAAGTTATGCTGGTGCGTTCTTTAGAATTGATGGCGCTGGTAGAGACTTAACAGAGTATAATGCTCTTACTTTTTGGGTAAAGTCTACAACTGCACCTGTAATTGAAAGTTTTGGATTCGGACAAAGTGAAGTTCAAGATTTCCAAACTTCTATCTCTAACTTTCAGTTATCTACAACATGGGTTAAAGTAATCATTCCAATACCAGATGCTTCGAGGTTAACTGAAGAGCGAGGAATGTTTTGGTTAGTAGCAACACCTGATAACGGAAATGGTTATTCTTTTTGGATAGACGAACTTAAATTTGAAAACTTAGGAGGTATCGGTCAAGCTAGACCTTTTATTAGTAATGGCGTAGATGCTTCGGGTATAGGTTTTGTTGGAGAAACTCTTTCTATTGCAGGAGTTGGTGTTACTACAAATCTTTCAAATGGGCAAGATGTTTCGGTGGTTTCATCACCAAATTTTTTCACATTTTCCTCTTCAAATTCTAGTGTCGCATCAACAAATGTTAGTGAAGTTTCATTAGTTGGTGGCGGAACCGCTACAATAACAGCTAAATTAGGAAATACAGATGCAGCTGGTTCTTTAACTGTTAGCTCAACGAGTCTTGCTCCAACACCGCCAACTCGAGACCCAGCAGATGTTATTTCTGTTTTTAGTGATGCATATACAAATGTTCCTATCAATCATTTTAATGGATATTGGGGAGGCTCTACAACACAAGGTCAAGATGATATCAACATTAATGGAGATAATATCATAAAATTCACTGAGATTAATTATGTTGGAACTGAATTTCTAGGAGCTAATACTATTGATGCTTCTTCAATGACTCATTTTCATATGGATATTTTAATAGAAACACCTCTTCAACCTGGAGATTTTATTAGAATTGGATTGCAAGATTTAGGAGCAGATAATGCATTTGGTGGAGTTGCAGATAGATTTGGTTCAATTACATTAAGAAGTAATACTACACCTGCTTTAATAAATGGCGGTTGGGTAAGCCTAGATGTTCCTTTCTCTAGTTTCCCTGGATTATCAACTCGTGCTAATCTAGCTCAAATTGTATATGTAACAGATGGGACTGTTGGATTTTTGCCAGGTAATATCACTAGTGTTTTCATAGACAATATATATTTCTACAGGTAGAGGCATCTTATAAACTAAAAAGTAAAACAAAATGAATTATATAAATAAAATATCAGCTTTTTCTAAATACGCTTTCATATTGGCATTATCATTAACTATTGTTAGTTGTGATCCAGATGAAACTCAAACAGTAACAACCTTTACCAATTTAAGTTGGCAAGATAATTTTGATACAGATGGAGCCCCAGACGCAACACGTTGGACATACGATATAGGGGATGGATCAGCACAAGGAATTCCTGGTTGGGGAAATAATGAATTACAGTATTATACTAATAGACCAGAAAACGTAGTTGTAGAAAACGGAATGTTAAAAATAACTGCTATTCAAGAACCATATATGGGTTCTGGGTATACCTCAGCAAGAATCTCAACAAAAGGTGGATTATTTCAACAAACATACGGACGCTTTGAAGCAAGAATCAAATTACCTTGGGGAAAAGGTCTTTGGCCAGCATTTTGGATGTTAGGAGACGACGCTGGTGGTTCGGTTGTTTGGCCTCAAATTGGTGAAATTGACATTATGGAAAATCGTGGATCTGAACCAACCATAAATCATGGTAGTGTTCATGGACCTGGTTATTCTGGCGGATCATCTATTACTAAAAGCTACGAGCTAACAAATAGTCGTTTCGATACTGATTTTCATATTTTTGGAGTTGAATGGGGTCCAAATTATATCAACTATTATGTAGATGATGTATTATACAATCAAATTACTCCAGAAGACGTAACAGGTGAATGGGTATTTAATGACAATCCTTTTTATCTTATTTTAAATGTAGCTGTAGGGGGCACTTTTCCTGGAAATCCAAATAGCGGAACTGTCTTTCCTCAGACTATGTACGTAGACTATGTGAGAGTATACTCTCGCGATTAATTAACAAAAATATATTGTTGATGCTTGAAGATGGTTTTAATAAAAACCATCTTCGTCTTCGACGCTACTTCCTAAAAACATTAACGGGAAGAAAATAATAACATAAGTACTTAAGTACAGTAAAAAATGATTGGCGAGACAATTTTGAAAGAAAAAACAACTAATAAGGAAGATATTCAGCTTACACCTGTAACTATTGATAACGAAATGTATTACAAGATTTCAAATAGTGATGGGATGCGTCCTTTCTTTATGAGTATTGTAAGTGATTCAGACCATTGGATGTTTATCTCAAGTAATGGTGGATTATCAGCTGGAAGAAAAAACTCTGAATATGCTTTATTCCCATATTACACAGATGATAAGATTACTGAATCTGCAGATATAACAGGAAATAAATCCATCTTTAAGGTTTATAAAAATGACAAAGAATATATGTGGGAACCTCTTGCAATTAGATCGCTAGGAAGGTACACTACAACTCAAAACTTGTATAAAAACAAGTATGGGAATAAGATCATTTTTGAAGAAATTAATCACGACTTAGAGTTAACTTTTAGATATCAATGGAGTTCAAGTGATCAGTTTGGTTTCATAAAAAAATCTAAACTCATCAACACATCCAAAGATTCTGTAAAAGTTTCTTTTGTAGATGGAATTCAAAATATTGTTCCTGCCAACGTGGGAAGCGATCTACAAAATAAGTCAAGTAATTTAGTAGACGCATACAAACGAAATGAATTAGAAGAATCTTCAGGATTAGGAATCTATGCTTTAAGTGCCATTTTGGTAGATAAAGCTGAAGCAAGTGAAGCCTTAAAAGCGAATGTAGTTTGGTCTCTTGGCCTAGAAAATCCTACCTATTTACTTTCTTCTTTGCAGTTAAATAATTTTAGATCTAAACTTTCTATTCATCAAGAAGTAGATGTAAAAGCTGAAAAAGGAGCTTATTTTGTTTCTTCAGAAATAGAACTGAAAGGTAAATCTTTCAAAGAGTGGATGATGGTAGCCAACGTGAATCTTAATCATTCAGATATAGCACTTCTTTCCAAACTTATTAAAGAAGATAAATCATTAACAGAAAAAGTTAATGAGAATATTGATTTGGGAACAAAGCGTTTGATTGAATTAAATGCGGCATCAGATGCGGTTCAATTTTCTGCTGATAGCTTAAGAGATACCCGTCATTTTTCAAATACCCTTTTTAATATCATGCGAGGTGGTATTTTTGATGATGGTTATCAAATTGAAAAATGGGATTTAAAAAATTACTTAGCAAATGCTAATAAAAAAGTAGCGAGAACATCAGAAGATATAATTGCTGCTCTTCCAGAAATTTTTTCAGTTTCAAAACTTCATGAAATTGCTTATGAAAGTAATGACAAAAACTTTAGACGTCTCTGTTTAGAGTACATGCCTTTAAAATTTAGTCGTCGTCATGGAGATCCAAGTCGACCATGGAATATATTTTCAATCAACACTAGAAGCGAGATTGATGGTTCTAAAATCTTAGATTACGAAGGAAACTGGAGAGATATATTTCAAAACTGGGAAGCGCTGGCGCATTCCTATCCAGAGTTCATTGAGAGTATGATTCATAAGTTTCTCAATGCAACCACATTTGACGGATACAATCCTTATAGAGTTACCAAAGGTGGATTTGACTGGGAAATTATAGAACCAGATGATCCATGGTCTTATATCGGATACTGGGGAGATCATCAAATTATCTATTTGTTGAAATTTTTAGAATTCATCAACAATCATAAACCTGGTCAGTTAGAGAGTTTCTTCTCAAAGAATCTATTTGTATATGCAAACGTTCCTTATAAAATAAAATCTTACGAAGATTTATTAAAAGACCCTAAAGATACCATCATTTTTGATGAAGATTTAGATCATTCAATTCGTCATGAACGTGATCAATTGGGTGCAGACGGAGCATTACTCCGAGACGAAAATAGATTTATCGTTAAAGTAAACTTCATTGAAAAAATATTAGCCACTTCTCTTGCAAAACTATCCAACTTTATTCCTGAAGGAGGAATTTGGATGAATACGCAAAGACCTGAGTGGAACGATGCAAACAATGCATTGGTAGGAAACGGAGTTTCTATGGTAACCCTCTATTATTTAAGAAGGTTCTTCAAGTTTTTTGATGAGTTACTAGAAACAACTTCCGTTGAAGAAGTAGAGCTTTCTAGCGAAGTGTTCAACTTCTTCCATAGAATCTTAGGTGTTTTTGAAGATCATAAAGACTTAGTATCAGATGCTATTTCAGATACAGATAAAAAAAACATATTAGATGGTTTAGGACAAGCTGGTAGCGATTTTAGAAATCAAATTTATAATTACGCTTTCTCTGGGAGAAAAACAATGCTTCAAATAAGCAAAGTAAAAGATTTAATCTCTACGAGTTTATCTTTTCTAGAGCATGCCATCAGAGCAAATAAGCGATCTGATAATTTATATCATGCTTATAACTTAATGACAGTTAATTCTGATAATTCTGTTTCCATTTCTTATTTAAGCGAAATGTTAGAAGGACAAGTAGCTGTTTTAAGCTCAGGTTATTTAAATGCCAAGCAAGTATTAGATGTGCTTAATGGATTGAAACAAAGCAAACTCTTTAGACCAGATCAGTACAGTTATCTTCTATACCCAAATAAAGAATTAAAGGGATTCCTAGATAGAAATACCATTTCAGAAGATGCTGTTTTAGCATCGCAATTACTAAAAGAGTTAGTGAAAGATGGTAATACAAAAATCATTGAAAAAGATGTAAATGGAGAATATCATTTTAATGGGAACTTCAGAAATGCAAGTGATGTATCAGAGGCTTTAGAAAAATTATCTAGTACAAAATATAATTCATTGTTAGAATCGAATACACCAAAAGTATTACAAGCTTTTGAAGATGTCTTTAATCATAAAGCTTTCACAGGTCGTTCAGGAACATTTTACGGTTATGAGGGGTTAGGTTCTATATATTGGCACATGGTTTCTAAACTGTTATTAGCTGTTCAAGAATGTTGTGTGGAAGCAGTGAATAATGGAGAAAATGAAATTGTAGTTGGTCATTTACTAGAACATTTCTACGAAATTAACGAAGGGATTGGAGTACACAAATCGCCATTATTATATGGTGCTTTTCCAACAGACCCTTATTCACACACTCCTGGAGGAAAAGGAGCACAACAACCTGGAATGACAGGACAAGTAAAAGAAGATATTTTAAGCCGTTTTGGTGAATTAGGTGTTTTTGTAAAAGAAGGAGAATTGTATTTCAATCCTTGTTTATTGAGAAAGAATGAGTTTTTCATAGAATCAAAAGAGTTTACATACATAGACCTTTCTAAAGAAAGAAAAAGTATTAAAACCCCTGCAAATTCATTAGGCTTTACCTATTGCCAAGTACCCATTATTTATCAAATTTCAGAGAAAGATGCTTTAGAAATTACTTTCAAAGATGGTAGTAAAGAAATGTTTGATCATTTAATAATTAACAAATTATTAAGCGATCAAATTTTTAAGCGTACAGGCAATGTAATGCAAATTGTAGCACATATTAATTCAACTCATTTAAAATAGAAGATGTTGTTGAGAAGAACTGAATTTTTACAGTGCTATCATTGAATTAAAATTTTAAAAAATAAATGCAAATAAATAAACATATAACGGCAAGCGATATATTAGGTAACCCAGATTACTTGGCGATATCTTATGGTGGTTACCGTAAAATATCTAGGGAATTTCAACCAACAATTCCTCAGATTAAAAATGATATGAAATTGTTATCTGCCATGGGTATTAAATTTTTAAGAACCTATAATGTCCAATTACAACAAGCTCCAAATCTATTAAAAGCAATTACAGAATTAAAAGCAGAAGATGCTAGTTTTGAAATGTATGTAATGTTGGGCGCATGGATTGATTGTGAAAATGCTTGGACAGGGCATTCACCAAATCATTATGTAGAAAGCCCAGACAATGCATCAGAAATTGATAGAGCTGTAGCTTTAGCTGCCAAGTATCCAGATATCGTGAAGGTTCTAGCTGTTGGAAATGAAGCAATGGTAAGATGGGCTACAAGCTATTATGTTCAACCCAATGTAATATTAAAATGGGTGAATTATTTACAGGACTTAAAAAAAGAAGGGGAATTACCAAAAGAGTTATGGATTACCAGCTCAGATGATTTTGCTTCTTGGGGCGGTGGAGATACTTCATATCATTGTGAAGACTTAGAAAATTTAATCAAAGCTGTAGATTACGTATCAGTTCACACGTATCCTTATCATAACACTCATTATAACCCAGGTTTTTGGGAGATTCCGGAAGAGGAAAGCTCTTTTTCAGAAATGGATAAAATTCACAGCGCAATGAAACGCGCCTTACATTTTTCTCAAAACCAATACAACGCAACGGTAGATTACGTACAAAGTATAGATGCAAGTAAGTCTGTTCATATTGGCGAAACTGGCTGGGCTAGTGTTTCTAGTGGTTTTTATGGAAATAACGGATCGAGAGCGACCGATGAGTACAAACAAGGATTGTATCATAATCTTATGCGTGATTGGACCAATTCTGCTGGAATTTCGTGCTTTTATTTTGAAGCTTTTAATGAAAAATGGAAAGATGCGCAAAACCCAAAAGGATCAGAAAATCATTTTGGATTATTTAAAATAAATGGAGAAGCTAAATACCCTTTATGGGATTTAGTAGATAAAGGCGTTTTTAATGGATTAAAAAGAAATGGAAACCCTATTAGAAAAACCTATAATGGAAATAAAGAAGAACTTTTATCGGATGTATTATCTCCACCAATGAAAGTTTTTTGTTAAAAATACATGTGTTTTTGATGATTAACATATAAAATAAATCAGATTGAGTTATTCTTTAGAATATCGAAATCAAACTAATTAAAGACTAAATTATGAAATTGAGTAACTATTTTTTTGCTATCGCATTGATGTCAATTTTTATCTGGTCATGTAAAGAAAATTCGAAATCGACTAAGCAAATGCAAAATGAGCATCAGTTAACTGCTAAAGATATTTTAGGAAATTCAAAATATTTAGCAATGTCTTACGGAGGCTATAGAAATGTAGATCACGATGTTGAGCCTACTATTGATGAATTGAAAGAAGACATGAAGTTGTTATATGCAATGGGTATTAGAATCCTTCGAACTTATAAAGTTCATTTACCACATGCATCAAATGTTTTAAAAGCAATTTCTGAATTAAAAAAAGAAGATGCTAGCTTTGAAATGTATGTCATGTTGGGTGCTTGGATTAACTGTAAAAATGCCTTTACAGACAAAGAGCCCGATCATAATCAAGGAAATGAATCCAACGCTATTGAAATAAAAAAAGCCGTTTCTCTAGCAAATCAATATTCAGACATTGTCAAAGTAATTGCAGTTGGTAATGAAGCAATGGTGAAGTGGCAAGCACAATATTATGTGCAACCTGGAATCATCTTAAAGTGGGTCAATCATTTACAAAAATTAAAAAAATCAGGAGGACTGCCTAAAGATTTATGGGTGACAAGTTCAGATAACTTTGCTTCTTGGGGAGGTGGAGGAGATGAATATCATGTAGAAGATTTAAATTCATTAATTAAAGCTGTTGACTTTATTTCAATGCACACATATCCCATGCATGATACGCACTATAATCCAGATTTCTGGTATGTTTCAGAAAGTGAAAAAGAGTTATCAGATATGGAAAAGATTGAGTCAGCAATGCGTCGTTCTTTAGAATATTCGAAAACACAATATAAAGGTGTACTTGATTATATGAAGAGTATTGGTGCAGACAAACCGATACATATTGGAGAAACAGGTTGGGCTACTGTATCTAATAGTTTTTATGGCCCACAAGGTTCTAGATCTACAGATGAATACAAGGAGGCTAGGTTCCATGAATTAATTAGAAACTGGACCAATGAAAATAATATTTCTTGTTTTTATTTTGAAGGATTTGATGAACCTTGGAAAGATGCAACTAATCCTGAAGGTTCTGAAAATCATTTTGGTCTCTTTACAGTAGCAGGAAAAGCAAAGTATGCTTTGTGGGATAGTGTAGATAAAGGAGTTTTTAAAGGATTAACAAGAAATGGAAATCCAATTACAAAAACGTATAATGGAGATAAAGAAGCATTAATGAAAGATGTTTTAGTACCGCCAACTAAAAAAGAAATGGATGTCCACAAATAAAATTAATCATTAACACATGAAAAACGCTCAATATTTTTCGATCTTTTTTTTACTTGTTATCATTATGAGTTGTACTGAAAAGCAGCAAGAGTTAGATGTAAAAGTCTATGAAACATCTGCAAATGGAAATAAGCTAACGCCTGTAACAGATTTTACAACTTCAGAGAAGTTATCAGAAATTGTACTCAACACAGAAAAAAAATATCAAACCATTACAGGTTTTGGTGGAGCATTTACAGAGTCTTCTGCTTACTTATTAAACAAATTAAGTAAAGAGAATCGCAAAAAAATTATTGATGCTTATTTCAGTAAAGATGGAGCGCACTATTCGTTAACAAGGTCACACATGAATTCATGTGACTTTTCTGTTTCTAATTATTCTTATACTCCTGTTGAAGGAGACAAAAACCTTGAACACTTTACAATTAAAGAAGACAAAGATGATTTAATTCCGTTTATTAAAGAAGCTATGGCAGCTTCTACTGACGGGTTCAAAATTTTTGGCTCTCCATGGACAGCAGCTCCTTGGATGAAAGACAATAATAAATGGGTTGGAGGTAAACTTTTACCAGAGTATTATGATACTTGGGCTTTATTTTTCTCAAAATATGTTGATGCTTACAAAGCTGAAGGAATTAATATTTGGGGTTTCACTGTAGAAAATGAACCTTTAGGAAATGGTAACAATTGGGAAAGTATGCACTATACACCCGATGAGATGACCAATTTTGTTCAAAATTATTTAGGTCCAAAGTTGGAAGCAGACGGAAAAGGAGACTTGAAGATTTTAGGATACGATCAAAATAGAGAACATTTAAAAGAATGGATAGATTCTCAATATAAAAATGAAGAAACTTCTAAATATTTTGACGGAACGGCCATTCATTGGTATGCAAGTACCTTTGAAGTTTTTCCAGAGGAATTACAATATGCGCACGAAAAAGCGCCAAACAAACTTTTAATTCAATCTGAAGCCTGCGTAGATGCTGAAATTCCTGTGTGGGAGGATGATGCATGGTATTGGAAAAAAGAAGCGACAGATTGGGGATGGGATTGGGCTCCAGAAAAAGACAAACATTTGCATCCAAAATATGCACCTGTAAATCGTTATGCTAGAGACATCATTGGCTGCTTAAACAACTGGGTAGATGGTTGGGTAGATTGGAACATGGTACTAGATACAAAAGGAGGTCCAAACTGGTTTAAAAATTGGTGTATCGCTCCTGTAATCGTAGATCCAGAAAAAGACGAAGTTTACTTCACTCCTCTTTACTATACCATGGCACACTTTAGTAAATATATTAGACCTGATGCCAAGGTTATTGATGTTCAAAAAACAGATGATGACTTAATGGTCACTGCAGCTATAAATCCTGATGGGTCAATTGCGGTTGTTGTTTTTAATGAAGGAAAAGAAGAGAAAAGCTTTGCTTTAAAATTAGGAGAAGATTTTAAAAATATATCAATTAGCTCACAAGCTATACAAACTATCACAATATCAACTAATTAAAAATTAACTAATTATGTCACAATCTGTAAAAGTCCCTATTGGTCAAAAAGCTGCTTTTGGAGCAGGTCACTTAATAAATAATTTAATTCCTGGTATCCTAGGGGTCTTTGTAGTCATACTTAAATCTGCAGACGGATTTGGAATGGATACCGTTTTAGCTGGTCTTATTGTTGGAATACCAAGATTATTTGATGCTATTACTGACCCAGTTATGGGGTACATATCTGATAACACAAGTTCAACTTATGGAAGAAGAAGGCCATATATATTTATTGGAGCTATTTTGTCAGGGTTAATATTTGCTATTTTATGGCAAGTACATGGAGATAATACCGAAATGTATAATTTTTGGTATTTACTTATTTTCTCAATACTGTTGATTTTTGGTAACACAATTTTCTCAACACCACTAATAGCACTCGGCTATGAAATGACTTCAGATTATAGAGAGAGAACACGCCTAATGAGTTTCGCTAATACAATTGGTCAAGTAGCATGGATGTTAGTTCCTTTTCTATATGTATTAATTCCTGATGACAGTCTCTTCGATACACAACCTGAAGGAGTGAGAACGGTAGCATTAATTGCTGGTGTAGTTATAATTATTTTAGGGATACTACCCGCAATCTTTTGTCGAGGTATTGATGCTAGCAAAATGGAAGGAAGAGAAGATATAACTCTTAAAAGTGTTTTTAGTAGTATGGGAAAAATTTTTAAAGGAATCAAAAAAGTTCTTAAAAATAAACCATTTGCAAAACTTTGCTTAGCTACTTTTTTAGTCTTTAATGGCTTTCAAATTGTTGCAGAGTTTGGAGTGTTTATAATTAATTTTTATATGTTCGATGGTGACTGGGGAGCCTCAAAATGGTGGATAGCATTATTTCCAGCTGTCACAGCTGCATATACCGCTTTTATTGCAATTCCTATAATAAATTGGATGGCTAATAAATATGGGAAACGAAGAGCTTTTATTTATGCAACATTAATTTCTATTGTAGGTTATATTCTAAAGTGGTGGGGGTTTGACCCAGAAAATTACTACATGGTATTTCTTCCAATCCCATTAATGGCATTTGGTATGGGATGTTTATTTACGTTAATGATGAGTATGACCGCAGATGTTTGTGATTTAGACGAATTTGAAAATGGAATGCCTCGTAAAGAAGGAACTTTTGGTGCAATTTATTGGTGGATGATAAAGGTTGGACAAGGGCTAGCACTTGTTTTTTCAGGAATTATATTAAAAATACTCGGCTATGATCCTACTGCAACATCTCAAACAGCGGAGGCGCTTACTGGAATGAGAATTACCGATATAGTTTTACCTGTTTTTACAGCTCTTCTTGCTATATGGGTGATGAGAAATTATAGTTTAAATGAAACTAGAGCTAAAGAAATAAAAGAAGAATTAGTGAAACGTAGAGGAGAATTATAAAAAATAAAAATAACGAGATACAATAGTTTTATGTCATTAAGAGAAGAAAAATTTTTAGCATTAGCCAGCATAGATTATGCTGGCATGTCTATAGAAGATTTAAGAGGTTTATTTAGAAAAGCTCTTAAATCTGGGATGCATGGTTTATGTTCTAGTCCTTATGAAGAAGGTCAAGAACCAGGAGATCAATTATCTGAAAAACAGATTAGAAAACGATTAGAAATCATGAAGCCTTATACCAAATGGATTCGTTCATTTTCGTGTACAGATGGAAATGAAATGATTCCAAAAATTGCCAAAGAATACGGAATGAAAACTTTGGTAGGGGCTTGGTTAGGTGACGACCCCGAGATTAACCATAAAGAGTTAGAAAACTTGATTAAACTATGTCACGAAGGTCATGTTGATATTGCAGCGGTAGGAAACGAAGTAATGTATAGAGGTGATTTAAATGAGCAAGAACTTCTAGATAAGATATACTATGTAAAAGCTTCAATCAAAAACTTATCTGTTCCTGTAGGCTATGTAGATGCTTATTATGAATTCAATGACCGTCCTGCAATTACCGAAGCATGTGATGTTATTTTAGCAAATTGTTATCCTTTTTGGGAAGGATGCGATCAGGATTATTCTTTGTTGTATATGAAAGACATGTATAATAAAGCAGTTAGAGCAGGAAATGGGAAAAAAGTAATTATCTCAGAAACAGGTTGGCCTAGTCAAGGAACAAATTTACAGGGTGCATTTCCTTCTGAAGAAAACGCAATCAAATATTTTATCAATACCCAAAAGTGGTCGCAAGAAGAAGATATTGAGATCTTTTATTTTTCGTCATTTGACGAATCTTGGAAGGTTGGAGACGAAGGAGATGTTGGTGCTTACTGGGGAATATGGGATAAAAACGAAAATTTAAAGTACTAAAAAAGCGAATGTTGTGTTAAAAAAGGGGATTAAAAACGCAACATTACCACAACAAAAAACATTTTTTTAATCACAAAATATAAAAATATAATCATAAAAATCTATTAATCAATATTTTATACGTATATTATAATAAAACAAAACATTAACACCTTGTATGTTTTTTGTTTGGGTAAATTTATGAAATTCGTAATTTTATTAAACTATATTTATCTGATTATCAAAATTTTAAAAATTAATACTTAATTCAATAAATTCAATCATTATGAAAAAAATTACTTTATTACTATTATTATTAACCTCTGCGGTAGGTTTTTCGCAAGAACTACTTACTAATGGAGACTTTCAAACTGGAGTAGCCACACCTTGGTCAGGTAATGCAGCTAATCCTGTTGACATAGGTGGCGGAAATTATGTTAATCAAGCAGAAGTTACAGGAGTAGCTAACCCTTGGGATGTAAACTTAAGTCAGCTATTAGCATTAGAAGCTGGTAAAACATATAGATTATCTTATGAAGCATATACAGATGCCGCTACTGGAACGAGAACAATGGTTGCAGGTATAGGAGAGTCAGCGGATAATTTTGATGCCTTAACAGATAATCCTGTTTTAACATCAACACCTCAAACTTTTACATATGATTACACTGTTAATTATAATGATGTAACAAATAGTAGAGTTTTATTTGATATGGGAGCGCAACTAGGGTTTGTATTTATTGATAACGTATCTTTAACAGAAGTAGTAGCAGATCCTACTACAGATGCAACTTTAAGTGACTTACAAGTAAATGGCGTTACTATTAGCGGGTTTGATGCTGCAACAATAACTTATACTTACACTGTACCAAATGGTGCTTCAATTCCAACAATTACAGCAACAACTACAGAAGCTGGTGCTAATGCTGTAATTACTCAAGCTACTGCTGTTCCTGGTGATGGAACTGTAGTTGTAACTGCTCAGGATAATACTACAATGAAAACTTATACTGTTTCATTTGTGGTAGATACAGCTCCAACTACAGCTGCTCCAACACCACCTAGTAGAGCAGCGGCAGACGTAGTGTCTCTATATAGTGATGCTTATACTGATGTTGCTAGTAACTTTGATGCTGGTTGGTGTAATGCAAATTCTGTAGAAGAAGTTATGATTGCTGGAAACGCAACACAAAAATACTTAGGAAATGCATGTCAAGGTATCGTATTAAATAATGGCATAGATGTAACTTCATTTACTCAACTTCATGTCGATATTTATATAGCCGATGGTACAGACTTAACTTCTTCAGTTTTTAACTTAAAATTTGTACAACAACCTGGAGGTGCTGCATTAGAAATCAATTTAAATGTTGCATCAACACCTGCTTTAACTGCTGGTAGCTGGCTTTCTTTAGACATTCCGGTAGATTTAACAGGTTTTGATGGTTTTAAAGAGTTCGGAATCACTAGTAATCTTAATAATATAGTATGGTATGATAACTTATATGTGCACAAAAACACAACTTTGAGTACTAAAAATTTCAACATAGCGAACGTAAGTTTATATCCTAACCCAGCTACAAGTATTTTGAATATTAATTCTCAGGAAACTATTCAGAGTGTTTCTATTTATAATATATTAGGAAGAGAAATCAAAACTATAATGGTAAACAGTAAAGAACCTTCTATAGATGTAGAAAATTTATCAGCAGGTATCTATATTATCAAATATAAAGTAAACAATGCTGTAGGCAGCGTGAAGTTTATTAAAGAGTAATCTGATTTTTTTGTATGATCAGGAAGAGGCATTGTTTTAGGAGTTCAATGTCTCTTCTTTTTTTGCTAAAAATCTAAATACCAATTAAATAAATCTGCTCGTAAACCAATGGTAAACCAAGTAGTCGTTTCTTTTTTAAAGCTTGCCGTTGGGGTCTCTGGAGAAAAGCTTCTAAATATAAATCCACCAAAAAGACTCAATCCATTTGCCGGGTTTAAAAGATAGTTCGCTTGGATATCACCTATTAAAATAGTTGCCGTATTTCCTTGAGCTAATTCGTTACCAGTATCTCCAACTCTATCATTATACGATTTATAAACGTCTCCACCATAACTTACTGTTTGTCCTTCAAAATCAAATCCTTTTTTCCCTAAAACTATTTTAGCACTTCCAGACCACCTGTCTTTTTTATAACGAGCAATTCCGATCATTTCCCAAAAATTGGCTCCCCATAAATGAGAAAGAGGCTGACTATAATGCGCGTAATTTAGCAAAGGTGTTTTATGAGCAAAAGTATAAGGCCTAGCATAATTAAATTCTCCTTGTAAAAACAAATTCTCAACTTTAAAAGCATCAAAATATTTAGCGCCAATTTGGTAGGCAAATTTATTTCTCCAATCACTAAGGTCTCCTAAATTCCCTACAGAAAACTCGTCTATAATCAATTGAGAGTAAACAGAAATGTTATTGTTTAACTTATATTTTGCAGTCAATCCTAAAATAGCGTTTCCTGAATCTTCTCCTCTATTAAACTCAACAGCCCTATAAAAAATTAGTGGATTTAAAAATGCTGCGTCGATGCCATTTTCTCCAGAGGTTATTGCCGTTTCAAAAAGCCCTAAATTAAATCGATCGGTTATATTAATGCTCAAATAATGTGCTGCTATATATTTTCTAGCATGTTCTAAACCCACCAAAGCACTTTGCCTAACATCATTCCCCCAAAGCCATACATTGGTATATTGAAACTTCCAAAAACTAAATTTTGCTTTTAAATACAAAGAGGGTGAAGCTACATCTGAAAGCACAAAAGATCGGTATCCATCTCCAATAAAGTTTTTCCCATGCCCAAACTGAAACTGCATAAAATCACTTGGAGAATACGATAAATAACCTTCGGCTACTAGATAATCAAAAGCATCTTCTTTAAACTCTTTTGCCTTGCCTCTTCCAGGAACTAGACCTGCTGAAAAAGCTGGCTTAAAAGTTGGCGATGGGTTATTAATAAAGTCGTTTACATAATTTGCAAATCTACCTTGACTTTCAAAAATAGTTGCTGAATAAGAAAGGTTTTTTCCAAAACCTCCATTAATTCTAAAAATTCTTGAATTATTATATGTATAAGAAACTTCGTCTGAATTATCTTTCCCTAGTTGTACATCAAATAAGAAATCTAACGTAAACCAGTAATCTTTTTCTTTTACTTGCAATAGATGTTCGTTCCATAATTTTCTTCCCAACCAAGATTTTGTTTCAGGCTTTAAGAATTGTTTCTTTTGCTTTGTAATATCAAAATACTTATTCATCTCTGAATAAATATATGGTTTAGATGCAGTATGAGTTCCTGATGCTTTATGCAAAGCAAATTCATAGTCTACATAGTTTTGATGCGTAAAAGGAATATTTAACTGGCTTTGATCTTCTAAGAAAATAGAATCAACCGTAATGGTGTTAGCAATCGCTTCCTTTAAATCTAACTTTGGTTTTTTTTCTTTTTCTACAACTATAACTTCCTCCGATTCTGCATTTAAAGGAAAAGATAATGGAAATACAAACTGCATTTCTATATTATGATTATTATAGGTTGCTGGTTTGACTTTAGGGAAAATCCCAAAGGTTCTTTCTACTTCTTTTTTCAACTCTTCATATGGCGAATTAATATAAATGAGTTTAAATTCACCCTTATTAGACACTAAAAAAACAGCATTCACAAGACCTTTAAACTTTTCTTTTTCTATAACCTTTGGCAACTTAAACTCTTCATAGAAAGTCTCTTTTACTTGTTTGTAAAAACATTCTTTAACCGACAAGGTTGTTTCATCTTTACATGACACAAATACAGGAAATTTTTCAGTTTGAGAAAAAACATTCAATGAGGTTAACAACAATAAGAAAAATATTTTTTTCATCCTTATGACTATTGTTTAATTACTTTATTGTTTTCTAATTTATAAATCTCTTTGCTTTCTGGGCAAGTAGCTAAATCGTTATCATTAAAATGTAATCTATGTCCATATTCACTAACCCAACCTATCTGCTTAGAAGGATTACCAACCACTAAAGCGTATGGAGACACTTCTTTTACAACTACAGCTCCAGCTCCAATAAGAGCGTATTCTCCAATATTATTACCACAGACAATGGTTGCATTTGCGCCAATACTTGCTCCTTTTTTAACGAGTGTTTTTTGATACTCATCTTTTCTTATAACTGCGCTCCTAGGATTGATAATATTTGTAAAAACCATAGATGGTCCTAAAAAAACATCATCCTCACAAATCACTCCAGTGTAAATAGAAACATTATTTTGCACCTTTACATTATTTCCTAGTATAACATCTGGCGAAATGACAACATTTTGTCCAATGTTACATTGTCTTCCAATAGTTGAATTTGGCATTATATGGCTAAAATGCCAAATTTTAGAGTTTTCTCCTATAACACAACCTTCATCTATAACTGCGGTTTCGTGTGCAAAATAAGTATCCATACAAAGCCTATTTTTGTTTCCTGTGAAATTACAATTATTTATTGATTCTTCAAGAAATGAAATTATTTTTTAAAACTAAAAACCCAATCATGATGATTGGGTTTTTAGTTTATTCTACAATTATTTTCATAGGTAGTGTGTACTTAACATTTACAGGGCTTCCTCTTTGCATACCGGGTTTCATTGTGGGGAGCAAATTAACAATTCTAATCGCTTCTTTTTGTAACCTTGGATGGGGTGCTTTTGCTTTAACATCTACAATATTTCCTGACTTGTCAATCACAAATAACAAAATGACATTTTTCTTTCCAGAAGAGAGACCAACTTCGTTCGGTAAATCTGAATCAAACTTTCGAGAAAAGTGTTTTTGTATTTTCTTATGGAAACAAGATTTTAGCTCCGCTTTACTTCCTTTGCAGCCAGGAAAAACAGGAACGTCTTCTAAAACTAAAAAGGGGACGTTAGTGTCTGGTTCGCTATTATCTATAGGCTCTATTATTGTTAAATTTGTTAATGCCTTTGTAATCTTAGTATCTTCATCCTTTATATTTGGAAGTGTTGGTTCTATAATAGTATTATCTCCTTTAACAACCTTATCTAAGATTTTAGGAGGCGCTTTTTTTTGAACTTTAATTTCCTTTTTTCTTTGTATTTTTTTTTCTTTAACAACTGGTTGTATGTCGCTAAAAACGTAATCTGGCTCAAAACTTACTACTGGAGGCTGATACATTACCGATTTCTCCTCTGTTTCAAGTTCAATGAATAAATACACAATAAACAAGACTAGTACTAGGCCTATCTGCATAAAAATAGTTGAAAACTTCTCTAATTGTTTGTTTGGATTTTTTTTAAATGGTTGCATAGCTATTGTTTTTAAAATTATACTGCTATCAATCCAAATAGCGTGCCAACAAAAAAAGCCCAATCAAATTGATTGGGCTTTTTTTATATATTGTATTTAAAATTTACTCTACATCTATTCTCATAGGTAGTGTATATTTTACACCTACTGGCTTACCTCTTTGTCTTCCAGGTTTCATTTTAGGAAGTAATTTGATAATTCTAATTGCTTCTTTTTGCAATCTAGGATGTGGCGCTTTTGCTCTAATGTCTACGATATTCCCTTGTCTATCTATCTTAAACAACATGATTAATCTCTTTTTACCAGAAGACAATCCTAATTCATTAGGCAATTCAGCATCAAATTTTCTTTGGAAGTGTTTTTGCATTTTTTTATTGAAACATTTCTTTAAAGCTGCTTTGTTTCCTTTACATCCAGGAAAAACAGGAACATCTTCAATAACCATAAAAGATACATCTTCGATAACTTCTTCAACTTCTTCTACCTCTTCAATTTCTTCTACCTCTACCGCTTCAGTTTCATCTGTCTCTGTAGATTCAATAACTGTTTCTTCAACTTCCTTTTCATCCTCTACCACTTCAATCTTTTCAGGAGTTGGTGGTGGTGGTGTTTTAGGCTTAACAGGCTCAATTCTTTCAGTGATTGGAATATCTTCTTCCATATCAGCATTCATATTTGCATCTCCTAGGTCAGCGTATTGTTTATCGAAAGTTTTCTTTTCAATGGCTACATACGTAATAAAAAGTGCTAAAACCAAACCTATTTGCATAAAGATTTTGCTATAATTCTCTAAGTTTGATTTTGGGTTTTTCTTAATTTCCATTCTTAAAAAGTTTTTAATAGATCGCTAATTTAATTAAATTATTATTTGATTTACAAGCTTTAACATTAAATATCTGCTTTTTTTCTTGTTAAAGCTTTAAAAATTATAAATCCAAAGATGATTCCTATCAAATTTGCAAGAATATCTAAATAACTAGCACTTCTATATGTGGTTATTATTGCCTGTAATGCTTCAATAATTATGCCGAAAACAAAACAACTAAGAATAATTACGAAATCTGTTGTTTTTTTAAATTTTATACTCTTAGTAATTAGCCAACTAAGAGTTAGCACTAGATAGGCTAATGCATGATGAATCTTGTCTTCATTTGAAATTTGAATTAACGGTTTTGCTTGTATTTTAATTAAGCTTAAAAACGTAATTAAAATAGTAATCGTTAACGAGATATATAAGGAACTACGCCTTAATAAGGTTTTCGTATGCCTCAGCATCTAATAAATCTGCTATTTGAGAAGAATCTGAGATAGCCACCTTAATCATCCATCCTTTTCCATAAGGATCTGAGTTTACTAATTCGGGTTCATCTTCTAATTCTTCATTAAATTCAATTACTTCTCCAGTTAAAGGCATAAATAAATCTGACACCGTTTTTACAGCTTCAACAGACCCAAAAACTTCGTCTTTATCTACATTATCGTCTAGGCTATCTACATCTACATAAACAATATCTCCTAATTCTCCTTGTGCAAAATCTGTAATACCAATAATAGCAGTATCTCCTTCTATCTTAATCCACTCATGGTCTTTGGTGTATTTTAATTCTGATGGAATATTCATTGTACTCTTTTTTATTAATTTCCTAAGTTATAAATTATATTAAATCCGCCGTTAATCGTCTGTCTTGGGAATGTTGTAGAAATTGCATACTTAGACGTTTGATGATTATAATAAAACGACGCTGTTAAATTACTATTTAATCTGTAATCTGCTGTTAATTTTAATGAAAATAATTTTTGCCCTCCACTGATTTGATTATTGTCTACATCTATAGATCTAATAAGCGTTAGATTATCTCTCAAAGACACATCTGCACGCACATTAATATCTCCTTTTAATGTTTCTTTCTTCCCTGTAAACCTAGTAGTCATTTTAACATTTTTAAACACATATCCAACACCAAAAACATACTCAATTCCCTTAATATCTGTTAAGGTGTTATTATTAAAGTTCATTGTTAAAGTTCTATCCTTTCTTACTTCTCCTATCAATGAAAAAGAGTTTCTCATTTTCATATCTATTTTTATCAAAGGAGAAAATTCATCAACTAGACTCACTGCAGAAACTAATAATTCTGGATGATAGTTTCCGGATGCATTTGTGTCTAGAGGATTGTTTTCGTTATACTGAAAGTTATTGCTAAAGCTAGATACAGTATAAGAAGAGTTATACCCGTGGCTTATTGCAAAGTTGGAGAAGTTCTTTTTAAACCACTTAAATTTCATAAGTCCATTATATCGTAAGTTCCAGTTAGGGATAGGAACATTTCTAAATAGCCCAGTCTTAACTTTATTGGGATCTTTCCCAGAGTATGCGGCAACAAACGCAGGCAACAACACTTGTTGAGCGTTTTCTTGAAAACCAGCAATAGGCAACCCAGTTTCTGTAGCCAACCTAGTAGCTATTGTAGTTCTGTAATCTTTAAATAAGTTAAAAAGTTCATCGCTATTTTTAAATGACGTTGAGAACATAGAAAAACTCGTACTAAAGTTTCCTGTTTCAAAAGCAGGCGTTTCTTGTATAACATCATTTATGACATCTAACTGTTGAGATAGGTCTCGAGTTTTAATCTTATTTCCTCTAACTTCAATATTTAAATCTCTAAAAGGTTTTAGAGAAAAATTGTAGTCTAATTTGTTATAATTTGTTCTACTATAAGTTCTATTATAGTATTGATCATTCGGGTCTCTAGAGATTAACCAACCGTTTTGCAATGCTCTATTTCTAATATCTACTTGACTCCCAAATGCAAATGCAGTAGTTGGACCCCCAAAAAAGTCAAACTCAGGTGTAAAACCTGGTAGTAATTGTCCATTATTTTCTGTGTAACTAATCTTCCCTGTTTTTACAGAAGTTACTACATCATAAAATCCTTTTAATATTTTCTGCCCTACAGACTTTTTCTTCTTTGTATTTACTTGCCTAGGACCTCTTGGTAATCCTTTAGGGGTTTGTTTTCTTTTACTCTTTTTAGTAATTAAACTTTCTAGTTTAATATCTCGATAAAATCTTGCAAAATTGAACGTTGTATTTATGTTATGCGTATTTGCATTTTGGATCATATTCCCAATATTATCTCTTACGCTAGGAGTTTGAGCTGACGCTTGCCAATCAAAGTCGGCAGTGTATGCATAGTCTGCAGTAATAAAATTTAAATAAGGAATCTTATTTATTGGTATTTTATATGTTGCATTTAATTTTTGATGATAATGATTCGGTCTTCCTACAGCAAAGAATTTATCAAATATTTCTAACTCTTCATTCACGCCAAAGCTATCATAGATATAGCTATTTGTTGCATTAAAATTAAGGGATACAGACTTTGTAAGGTCTAATCCTATCGTATAATCCCAATCAAACAAGAATCTTCTTTGTGTTAATTTTGGTTGTGCAGACAATCCATTGTTTGCTAAATTTCTAGATTGCTGTTCGTTAAAAGTTCTGTTTATTCTAGTATTTATAGCAATAGTACTTGGTATTGGATTAAAATTCAAGTCCCGAATAAATTTTAAGTATTTCCCTTTTAAAAACTTTGTGTTTTTAAAAGGTTCTATAAAAGTTGACTTGGGACTAAAGTTATAGGAAGCAGAAGCCGTTACTGCTTTATTTACGTAACTTTCTATATTGTAATCTCTATGATATTCTTCATTAAAAGCATAAGAAACTGCTACATTTTCTACATCATAAAACCTTGCCTTCTTAGTAGAAGTTGGATTTCTATTCTTTTTAACATTAATAAAACTAATACTTCTACGTTTTGTATAGTCTCTAGAAACATCTGTTCCTCTTGGTGTAGTTGTATTTAAATTTGCCGCCTCTACATCCCTAAGTGTTACATCTTGATATTGTGGGTCAAACTTAGGATCTATAAACTCTTCTCCAATACTGTAGTTCATAGGTAACTGTATCCCCCATTTTTTAGGCATCATTTTACCTAAATTCACACTTGTGTTTACATTGTATTGTTTAGTTTCATTTAGAGATCGCTGACTTACTCTATCTTCAACATTTCCAAAACCAATGGTTTGCATTCTACCAGAAACAGATACGTTTGCTACATCTGCAAAGTTAGCATCTGCGTTTACGACTGCTGCCCAACCTCCATCATTATCAAAGCCTGAAGAACGTAATTCATTAAACCAAATTTCAGCACTTTTATCTGTTGCTGCAGTGTTTTTTACACCTAACATCACCGTTCTAATTTGTGCCATAGTTGGATTTCCCTTTACTCTTATAATAAGTTCTTTAGGGTCTGTTGAAGCAGGTACAGGATATAATTCATTAATAGCTGTGTTTGGTACAGCATCTCTCTCGAGTTTAATTTTACCAAATGACTCTATAACAGCATCCAAATTATTTAATTCTGGCCACACATCTAAAGGTGAAAGACTTCCATTAGGAGAAATTTTCAATGGTAATTCTATCTGATAGAAGTTGTCATTTAAGTCTGTTCCTAACCTGATAATTGCAACAAGTTCGTCATCATCAACCCCATTTACAATTACAGGTTCTGCATGGAGAAACATTTTTAATTGTTTGTATCGACGTAAATCAACACTAATGTTTTTATAAATTGCTCTTATCTTATTTTGAGGCAAATTGGTTACTTTTAAAGAGACCGATTGCTCATTTTGTTGCTGCACTGTTGTGCTTCCTTGCAAACGCTCTCTAACAATCCCTGGAGGCAATACATAACGCCCTTCGTTTTGCTCAATATTTACAACCCCAACCTCAAAGTTATTTAATTCTGTTTGTGATAATTCTTGATCAGGATTTATAGTTGGATCTAGTGTTCTTACATACCTTCTCCAATCTCCTCTCACTAAATCTAACTCTCCAAAGCGTAAGACTACTGGTATTTTAAAATTCGTCATAAACATTCTTATGAATCGAATACTGTTAAAATCAGTAATTCCATTTACTGGGACGCCACTCCTTATTGGTACTCTAAATTGATACCAACTTGTGTTTTGTGTTGCTCCGTTTTCTAGCGTAACTTCTGTAACTTTTTTATCTACTATAAAATTTTGTCCGACGACTAAATCACTTTTATTCATAGAGATTTTATACTCGTAGTAACTCTCTACGGTATTCATTGTTTGATCTCTATTAATGTCTTCTACATCTGGATACGTGGTAGATGATACTGGATACGATTCTGTAGATTGATTTAAGGTTGGGGAGTTCCCTTGGGTATTATTAAAAAACTTATATCTAGTGATAATCGATGCATTGGCTGCATCTAAATCCGATCCTCTAAAAAACTTAAAGTTATCCGAAGCTGGATCTGCTAAGCTAGCTAAGGCAGGGTATTTCGCTTTTTCTTCTTCGTCTGTCAATCCATCTAATCCTAAATCCTGATTAGTCCTAGAAGCATCAGATTCATCAAAAGCATATATAATAGATTGAGCGGTTGGAATATCGCCCCAAATGGTATTTGCAACATTTGCTGGGGTTTTTAAACCATCACTAGGTAATCCATTCTCATACATTTTTCGATTATCTCTTAAGATGTCTTCAGAGATATTACCAAGATTAAAATAAAGCTCTCCAACCTGATTTTGAGGATCTAGAGGGTTCACTCCAGTAGGTAATCCTTCTTCATTTGTTATTGAGTAGTTTTCATAGGGGTCCATTACCCAGAATTGAATATACTCTACGTTTGCTTGATCAAAATTATTCGTAGTAAGTGCTCGCATAATTCCACCCCAACGTTCTTCTGGATTGTTAAATGTTCCATTGGCATTTACATTAGCTCCTGTATCAAAATTGTAAGTCCCTCTTTCCGAAGGAAAGAAGGCAAGGTCTAAAGTTCTAATTAAGGCATTCTGAGTAACATCTAACTCTTGATTAGGGAATAATTCTCTAAAATTAATTTGCCTCGTTTCTGCTCTAGAAAGATCATCAGCATTTATATTTCCAGGTGAAGGTCCTGCTCCATAAAATATTTGATCTATATTATACCAAGCAAACCTAGCCCTTCCATAATTATATTCTAATTCACTACTATTTCCGTTAAGTCCAGGAAAATCTCTCGGAGTACTAGCAGTATGCCAGTCTAATGGTGTTAATAGACTAATTGGAATTTGGGAAGCTTCAAAATCATCTATATAAGAAGCAGCCTGACCTGTAACCTCAATTCCGCTTGGAGAACCAGGTAAAAGATATGCCATATCTGCTCTAATAGAAAAATTAGAAGGTGCGTCTGTATCTACAAAAGGAAGTTTGTTTACTAACTTAGTTAAATATGGCACCTCTGAAGAATAGTCTAAGTTAAAACCAAGCATCGTATTATTAATTGGCTCTTGTCCAAAATTAATTTTAGGTGTTAATGGTCTCTCGTTTACATTTAAAACGGTCCCTCCAATAATAAAATTATCTGAGAAACGGTGTTCTATATCGACTCCCATAAATGTTTTTCGTTGTTGGTTAAAGACTGAATTATTTTCTGTAGAAACTTGGATAGGTGTTCCTGAAGCTTGTAATCCTGGATCTATAATTTGTACTCTTCCTAATTGATAATCTACAACAAAATCTACCCCTTCAACGAGTTGCCTTCCTCCAGCTGTTACCGTAACTGAACCTCTAGGGACATTATATGCATTTAATGGGATTCCACCAGCATTATCTGATTTAAAATATCCTTTAAGCAAGTATTTGTCTTTATTTTGAAAGTTGTTTTGCGCATTAATTTTGGTTTCTAAATACATTTCTTTAAAAAGAAATAAATCTCTGTCCGCTGTGGTTGTTAACTGACTTTCTAAATTTTCTCCAAAAGGTTCTGGTTCTGGAAAAATAATATATCCATTCTGAGAATTAACAGTAATTCCTTCTACATAATCAAAATAACCATCAGGTGTTTGAAATTGACTTTGATCTAATTGATCTAGTTTTAAGACTTGTAAAAGTGGTCTGTCTGCAATTCCTGTTGTAGTAGCGTTTTGCAATGTGTTTGAAGGAATTCCTGTTTGATCATCTCTATATTGAATTTCAAACCTAAAACCATCTTGGGTTAACGGAAATGCTCCTAGCGCATATATGTTTTTCATCATTAAATCCCAAGTAGGAAAAGCTTCTTCTACTCCGCCAACGGTTCTTTTGGTTGTTAATATTTCACTTCTTAGTAGTTTTACCGCTAGATTCGCTGGGGCTGTAATCCCATCATTAGAGAACTCTCCAACTTTAAAAGATGTTTCAGAACTTCCAACTACAGTATATTCGTAAGCTACCGCTAGCACTTCTCCATCATTTAATCTTCTTCGTAAAGAAATAAACCCTAATTGAGGATTTAGAGTATATTCGTTTGGGTCTAATTTTCTTGCATTTTGCAACAAACTATAATCAGTTCCTTGCTGCATATTAAAACTATTAAGTAATGTATCGTCTACTGTAGATACATCTCTAATTCCGCCAGCAGCAGTTAAAAGTGTAGAGATGTTATTAGATTCGTTTGATGGCAAGCCTACCCCATTTACGACAGGAGGAGATGTTGGTTGTACTGTATTTGCGCCCACGTCTAAATCTACAAAACTGCTCTTGTCTGGTTCTCCAATATCTGCAAAAGCAACAATACTTCTAAAGTCTTGAACACTAGCAGATCTATTTGTAATCCAAACTTCTATTCTAGTAATATTAATTGGGCTCGCAATTAAAGGATAGTCTTTTAGTGCATTAGCATAACTATTTCTAAAATATTGTGATAGAAAAAAGTGCCTATCAGTATCGTAATCTGTAGTTCTTAATTCAAATTCTTGGATTGAAGATCCAGCCTGAGCACTGACCGTAGTACTCTCTGAATTTTGTTGTGAAAAAATGGTAGTAATATGTGTCTTACCAAACTGTAATTTTGCTTTTACTCCAAATAAACTTTGTGAACCATTTATTAAAGAGTTTTTTAAAGGCATCGCTACATTTCCAGCTTCAATTCCTTGCAAAATATCATCCTCCGTAGGAGTGTATTCTATCTTAATTAAGTTTTGAAAATCAAAGGTAGATTGGGTGTCATAATTAGCTGTAAACTTTAATCTCTCTCCAATATTTGCTTGAATATTTGCATTAATTTGCTGATCAAAGTCGAGTGTAAAACTGCTTCTATTTTGTTGTGAAAGTTGAGGATTGTCTGTGTTTTGATAGATAAATCCTAACTTTAAATTTAGACTTCCTGTGGGTATGATCTCAATTTTATTACTTCCAAAAATATCTGTAAAAAACTTTGAGTTTACATAGTAAGTAGGCAACAAATTCTTTTGAGCGTCTCGAGCTCCTTTTCTCTTACTGTTAGTGGCGCTTACTTTATTCTTAAAATACTCAAGCATGTCTCGTTGTAAACGATACTTTTTATACTCTTCTGGAGTCATATAAACAGGAACTCTCACATAATAATCTCCTATCTTTTCTAAAAAAACATACTTATTTAACACCTTGTCAAAAATCACTTTAAGCTTAGACGGATCCTTTAAGAAAAGTCCTCCTTTTTGAAAATGAGTAAAATTGTATTTTAATTTTGTTGTGTCTTTTTTTACGGAGGTAGAATCTTTTTTGGTTTGCGCGCTTACAACTCCATTTATCAAAAAGATAAATAGCAATAAAAAAACCTTGTCCTTTACAATGTTATTCAATTGATTATAAGTTCTTTAGTGCTCTTTTTATGAGTAATTCTACTGTTGCTTCGGGAGTTTCTTTTAAGATTGATAAAACCACCTTTTCTGATTGTTTTCTAGAAAACCCTAAAACTTCTAATGCAGATAACGCTTCATCCTTACTAGTATTGTTTTGAGAAATAGAAACTTCATCAATATCAAAAGTTTTTAAAATTTTATCTTTTAAATCTACGATTACACGCTGAGCCGTTTTAGCTCCGATTCCTTTTACAGATTGTATTGTAGCTACATTCTCAGAAGCAATTGCTTGCTGCACATCTTCAGCAGACATAGAAGATAACATCGTCCTTGCAATGCTTGGGCCAACTCCAGAAACAGAGATTAATAATTTAAATACTTCTCTTTCTGTCTTATTAATAAAGCCATATAATGTATGCGCATCTTCTCTAACAGACAAGTGAGTATAGAGCTTTACCATTTCTTCTTCTGGTAAACTAGAAAATGTATTCAAAGAGATATGCAATAAATATCCAACACCTGAGCAATCTACCACGACATATGTTGGATTTTTCTCAACTAGTCTTCCTCTAATCTGTGTAATCATGATTTAATTTCTGGCTCTAATGTAACAATTATTTATCGTTTCTCTCTTTGTTGTGCATCAACAATTGCCACAGCTGCCATATTTACCATTTCATCAACACTTGCTCCTAATTGTAAAACGTGAGCTGGCTTCTTAAATCCTAAAATTATAGGGCCAACTGATTCAGCTTCATCAATCTGTTTTAATAGTTTATAAGTGATATTTGCAGACTCAAGATTAGGAAAAATAAGCACATTTACTTTTTGTCCGTTTAACTTAGAAAAAGGGAACTCTTTTGCCAACATTTCTGGATTTAAAGCAAAGTCTGCTTGTAACTCACCATCAATATTTACATTTGGAAAATTCCTGTGAATATAAGAAACTGCTTCTCTAATTTTTTTAGAACTTTCTGCATTTGAAGATCCAAAATTAGAAAAAGATAACATGGCAATATTTGGTTTCATTCCAAACATCTTTGCCAACTGGTAGGTCATTTGAGAAATCTTAGCTAAATCTTTTGCTGTTGGATTGATATTAATGGTTGTGTCTGCTAAAAACATGGGGCCTTGTTTTGTTAGCATTAAGTTTGCTGCAGCAATTCTGGTTACTCCTTTATCTTTTCCAATTAACTCCATCATTGGCTTTACCACAGACCTGTAGGGTCTAGAATAGCCCGTTATTAAAGAATCTGCCTCACCTTCATTTACCATCATAGCTGCAAAATAGTTCCGCTCTCGCATCAACTTTTGTGCCTGAAACAACGTAATTCCCTTGCGCTGTCTTGTTTTCCAGTAGGTTTCTCCAAATCGATTTCTTCTCTCAGTTTCTTCATCGGTTTTAGGGTCTAGAATAGGAACATCAGCAGTAAAACCTAGCTCTTCTTTTAACTCTAAAATAACTTCTTTTCTTCCCAAAAGAATTGGTTTTCCGATTCTCTCTTCATGAACTCTTTGTGCGGCTTTTAAAACATCTAAATGATCTGCCTCTGCAAAGACAATGGTCTTAGGGTTTCTTTTTGCTCTATTGTGTAATAATCTAATTTCTTTACTTCCTGTTCCCGAGCGGTCCATCAAAGATTCTCTATACTTGGCCCAATCTTCTACAGGTTCTTTGGCTACTCCTGATTCCATTGCTGCTTTTGCAATTGCAGGAGGAATTTCATAAATCAATCTTGGATCAAATGGTTTGGGTATAATATATTCTTTTCCAAAAGATAAACTTACCTCATCATAGACAATGTTCACTTGTTCTGGAACAGATTTTTTGGCCAAATCTGCTAAGGCTAAAACAGCAGCCATCTTCATTTCTTCATTTATCTTAGTAGCTCTAACATCTAATGCTCCTCTAAAAATAAAAGGAAATCCTAGTACATTATTTACCTGATTTGGATGGTCAGATCTACCTGTAGCCATAATAATATCTTTTCTAGTAGCAACTGCAACATCATAACTTATTTCTGGTTCTGGATTTGCCATTGCAAAAACAACGGGATCTTTAGCCATAGACAGTAACATTTCGGGAGAAACAACATTCCCTTTTGAAAGCCCAATAAATACATCTGAATTTTGCATCGCTTCTTCTAGCGTGCTCACATCTTTATCTGTAGCAAATTCAGCTTTTTGTGATGTCAAATTATCTCTATCTTTTCTAATAACACCCTTGCTATCGCACATGATAATATTTTCTTTCTTAGCCCCTAACCTTAAGTAAAGTCTAGTACAAGAAATAGCCGCGGCTCCAGCTCCATTTACTACAATTTTTATATCAGAAAAATCTTTTTCTATAATTTCAATAGCATTTTTTAATGCCGCAGCAGAAATAATAGCAGTTCCATGCTGATCGTCATGCATTACAGGAATATCTAACTCTTCTTTTAATCGGCGTTCAATTTCAAAAGCTTCAGGAGCTTTTATGTCTTCTAAATTAATTCCTCCGAAAGTAGGAGAAATGGCTTTTACTGTTTCTACAAATTTATCTACATCTGTGGCGTCAATTTCAATATCAAAAACATCTATATCGGCAAAAATCTTAAAAAGCAATCCTTTTCCTTCCATTACCGGTTTTGAGGCTTCTGGACCAATATTTCCCAGACCTAAAACAGCTGTACCATTAGTAATAACGGCTACTAGGTTACTTTTCGCAGTATATTTATATACATTATTTACATCTTTAGCAATCTCTAAACATGGTTCAGCGACCCCTGGAGAATAGGCTAAAGATAAATCGTGTTGGGTAGCGTACTTTTTAGTTGGAACTACTTCAATCTTCCCTGGTTTGGGCTTTGCATGATATAGCAAAGCTTCATGTCTCTTTCTTGATTCGCTCATCTATTTTAGTGTTTGTTTGTAACTTACAAATATAGTTTTTTCAGCGTAAGTTAAGAGTTGATTTTTATTCTTTTAAAAACTGTATATTTCTTGTTATTCCTGAATATTTAGTTCTTTTTACTGCCGATTTTTTAAAGACTTTTTTAAAGGTGTCTTCAGTAATTTCTTGCCACTCTTTTTTAGTCATTTCTAACAACTCTTTTTTAGGTTGAAAAAGAGGCTCCTGATGTGCTTTAGAAAAACGATTCCAAGGGCATACATCTTGACAAATATCACAGCCAAACATCCAGTCTTTCATTTGATTTTGAAATTCTGTTGGAATATTTTCTTTTAATTCAATAGTGAAATAAGAAATGCACCTACTGGCATCTATTTTATTATCTGGCAAAATTGCATCGGTTGGACAAGCATCTATGCATTTAGTACAATCTCCACAATGATCTGTCGTAAATGGCACATCGTATTCTAATTCTAAATCTACAATCAACTCTGCTAAGAAAAAGAAAGATCCTTGTTGTTTTTGAATGAGCAAAGTGTGTTTCCCGTTCCATCCTAAGCCTGCTTTTTCTGCCCAAGCTCTTTCTAAAACAGGAGCTGAATCTACAAAAGCCCTTCCTGAGACTTCTCCTATTTCTTCTTGAATAGATTGCAAGAGTTCCTTTAACTTTCCTTTGATAACATGATGATAATCTTCTCCATACGCATATTTAGAAACCTGATAAGTATCTTCCCTTTGTATGTCTTCTGGATAATAATTGTAGCTTAAAGATATTACTGATTTTGCGCCATCAACCAACAGTCTAGGATCTAATCGCTTATCAAAATGATTTTGCATATAGTGCATTTGACCATGAAAACCATTTTTTAACCAATCCTCTAATCTAGGTGCTTCTTCTTCCAAAAAAGCAGCTTCAGCAATCCCGCAATCTAAAAACCCTAAACGTTTTGCTTCGGTTTTTATAAATTGAGAATATTGTTCTTTTTTGGTAGGCATAGAAATCTAATGAATCAAAAATACAGAAAACAACTTTTCTGAACGAAATTGCGTCTATTTAATTTTAAGAGTTTATTGTATCTTGTTTAACAAAATTTATAGAGTTGATATTGTTGGCATGATATATGTTTGCCAAATCAACAAACTAACAGTTCATGAAAAAAATTACTACTTTATTTTTTATTTTAATTTCATCATCCATCCTTGCGCAAATAAAAGGGAACATTACAAATAGTAAAGGAGAGCCTTTATCTTTTGTAAGTATTTATTTAGACAAAACTATTACGGGAACTACCTCCAACGATAATGGAGATTATGAGTTAAACATTACTAAAACTGGCGATTATACTATTGTTTTTCAGTTTTTAGGGTTTAAAACATTAAAGAAAAAGGTGTCTATTTCTTCTTTTCCTTATGTGTTGAATACTTCTTTAGAGGAAGAGCAAATAACTTTAGATGAGATTACAATCTCTACAAATGAAAATCCTGCAAATGCTATTATTAGAAATGTAATTGCAAACAAAGACAAGAATACAGATAAATTAGCAAAATTCACTGCTAACTTTTATTCTAGAGGTTTATACCGCATAAAAAATGCTCCAAAGAAATTCTTGGGGCAGAGTCTTGGTGATTTAGGTGGTGGGCTAGATTCTACCAGAAGTGGAATCATCTATTTATCTGAAACCATTTCAGAGATTAAACAGCAAAAAAAGCCTCGTGAGTTTAAAGAAAAAATTATTGCTTCCAAGGTTAGTGGGCGTGATAACGGTATCAGCTTTAATAGAGCAGAAGATGTGAATTTGAATTTTTATGATAATAATGTCGAATTTGGAAACGATTTGGTTTCTCCAATTTCAAATGCTGCTTTTAGTTATTATAGGTTTAAGCTAGAAGGTACTTTTTATGATAAAAACGGAAAACTAATCAATAAAATAAACATCATTCCTAAAAGAAAAAATGATCGTGTTTTTGGAGGTTCTATTTATATTGTTGAAGATGAATGGGCTTTATATGGTGCAGATGTAACTGTTACTGGTGCTCAAATAAATATTCCTGCTGTCGATTTATTAAGACTTAAGCAAAACTATAATTATTCAGAAGATAATAACGCTTGGGTTTTAATTTCACAAACTATTGATTTTAAAGTTGGTTTCTTAGGATTTAATATCGATGGACGTTTTTCTTCTGCCTACTCAAAGTATAACTTCAATCCTAATTTTGATGAAAATACATTTACAAATGAAGTGTTAACTTTTGCCAAAGAAGCTACTAAAAAAGATTCTTCATATTGGAATAGTCTTCGACCAGTACCTTTAACAAATGAAGAGGTTAAAGATTATATTATAAAAGATAGCATAAAAGTAGTTCGTAAATCTAAAAAGTATTTAGATTCTGTTGATGTGATTAGGAATAAGTTTAATTGGTTGTCGCCAATTACAGGGTATAGGTATAGAAACTCTTATAAAAAATGGTCTTTGTCTTTTGATTCTCCAATTGACAAAATTAGTTTCAATACTGTTCAAGGGTGGAACTCTAACGCTGGATTGAGTTACTTTAAAAGAGAAAATGATAAAGGTAAATGGTGGAACGCTGGTGTAAATGTAAGCTATGGTATTTCTGAAAAAGAGGTGAGACCAGTTGCTTACTTTACAAAGAAATGGAATAATATTTCAAGACCTATGTTAAGTGTATCTGCTGGAATCGAAACACCTCAGTTTAATTATAGAGAACCTATTTCTAGATTAAATAATATGATTTACTCTTTAGCAAGAGAGCGTAATTATATGAAAATTTACGAAAAAACATTTGCTAGAATACGATTCACTGAAGAAGTTACTAACGGCATTCGGTTAAATACTTCTTTAGAGTATGCCAATAGAAAACCGCTGTTTAACACAACCAACTATTCAATGTTTGGACAAGATCATGATTATACCACAAATAATCCTCTTGACCCTACCTCTAATCTAGCTCCTTTCTCTGAACATAAGATATGGACTGTAAATGTTGGCGCTAATATTGTTTTTGGTCAAAAATATTTATCATATCCTGATAGTAAGTTTACGATAGGAAATCCTAAATACCCTAGATTATATATAGGCTATCGAAAAATGTTTGGCGCAGATAACACTAGCCTAAATTCCGATTTATTTATCGCACGATTGCGTCAAAATATAAATTTAGGAAATACTGGAATTTTTAGGTACAACATAAGATCTGGTGTTTTCTTAAAGCAGAAAAACATTGCTTTTATGGATTATTTACATCCTAATGGAAATCAGTTGCAAATAGGAACTGGCAGGTATATGGATCAGTTTAATTTACTCGAGTATTACAAACTAAGTTCAAATGATAAATATGCAGAGTTCCATGTAGAACATAATTTTAGAGGATATATTCTTGGAAAAATCCCGCTGATTAATAAACTTAATTTTCATTTGGTAGCTGGTGCAAAAACACTCTATACTGGAGGCAGAAAACCCTATACTGAATATTCAGTTGGATTAGACAATATTGGTTGGGGAAAATGGCGTTTTCTTCGCGTAGATTATGTGCGTTCAAATTTTAACGGAACTAATAATAGTGGCTTTATGTTTGGGGTGAGTTTATTTAACTAATAAGCTTTATTTTTGATAGATGAAATTAAACGTACTTCTTTTTGGAATTACAACAGATCTGGTAGGCGCTTCTTCTTTAGAAGTAGAGGTTCTAGCAAATTCTTCAATAGCACATTTTAAAGATCAGCTTGTAGTTCTTTATCCACAACTTTCTAATATAGAAAGTTATGCTATTGCGGTGAATGAAAGTTATGCTTCAAACGATCAATTGCTTCAAGAAAAAGATGTTGTTGCTATTATCCCACCAGTTAGTGGTGGGTAAATCAATGTAAAGAGATATTATCTCAAATACTTTTTATCTACATAGAATGTTCCAAAAGGAATGATCGATGCCAACAAAATAATTCCAAATGTTTTTCCATTCCATTTTTGTTCTGGTCGCAATATAAATGCTAAAACCACGTAGAGCATAAATAGAATTCCATGAGGCATTCCTAGCATTTTTACATACTGAGGGTCCTCTCCAAAATATTTAATTGGTGTAGCAATAAACAGTAAAAGTAAATAAGAAACACCTTCTAAAAAACTGATAATTCTAAATATATTTTTCATTAAAAATAGATATAGTTAGTCATTGCGAATGAAATGAAGCAATCTCAAAAATTAAAAAAGATTACTTCGTCGTTACCTCCTCGTAATTGACATAATAAATAAGCACAAAGATACAGCTTAGTTTTCCTATTTTTGTATAACTATGAGCAATACTTCTATTAAAATTACAGATGAAAAACTGAGTCTAAATGAATGTAATCAATTTGTCTTAGATGACACTTGTGGCGGCATTGCACATTTTATTGGAACAGTACGAAATAATACTCAAAACAAAGAAGTAACACAACTTGATTTTTCTACCTACAAGCCTATGGCTATTAAAGAAATGGAAAAAATCGCTGATCTTGCTTTAGAAAAATTTAATATTAAAAAAATCGCTATCCATCATGCAGAAGGACTCTTACAAATTGGAGATATCCCTGTAATTATTTGTGTTTCTGCTCCGCATAGAAAAGCCGCTTTTGAAGCTTGTGAGTTTGCCATTGATACCTTAAAAGAAACAGTACCAATTTGGAAGAAAGAACATTTTTCAGATGGTGAAGTTTGGGTAAATGCGCATCCGTAAATTACTGTAATAACTTTACTTGTTATTTCGAAATGAAAATAATAACTAATACGCAGAAATTCCACCTATTAAACTTAACACATTAGAGTGAGGAAATTTTTCTTTAAGTAATTCTGTGGCTTTGTAACTAGTTAAACCTCGCTGACATACCATTACATACGTTTTTCTTGGGTCAACTATAAATTTATCTACATCAAATTCTTGAATCGGAATTGTTTGTTGTACTTTAAAAGGTAATTGTAAATTTGGGAGTACCGCTACTATTTCCAAGGTTCTCAACTGCTCTTGAAGTGATAGTTTTTGTTTTAATTCCTCTGCCGAAATCAACCAATCTGGATTTTGAACTCCACAAGAAGCATCGTAATAATTCTCATTTTCAAAAATCGTTGCAATCTCATCTTTAGAAATTTTAGCTTGTAATTTCATTTTCAATTGCGAATTCTCGAGTGCATTATAAATCAGTATTTCGTTTGCTAAAGGCTTTCCAACTTCTGTAACAATTTTTAAGACCTCGTTTACTTGTGTCGTTGCAATCATACCCACAATGGCATTTAACGTCCCAGCTTCTTCACAATTTGGAATATCAGTATTCATAACAGGAAAAGCATCTCGTAAATTGGCTGCATAACTTCCATCTTCTTGTTGGAGGTTGAATGTACTCACATAACCGTCAAACTTATATAAAGAACCATATACTAATGGTTTCCCTTTCAAAACACAAGCATCATTTACTAAATATTTTGTGGGTAAACTATCTGTTCCGTCAACTATAATATCATAATCAGAAATCAATTCAAAAACAGTAAACTTTGTCAATGGTTTAGTTGAAAAACTCACCTCTGTAAATGGTGATCTTTGTTGCATGAATTTTGCTAAGGCCTCCGATTTATATGCACCAACATCATCTAAAGAATAAAAAACTTGTCGGTGCAAATTGCTTACATCTACCTTATCAAAATCTACCAAATGTATTTTACCGATGCCACTGGAAGCTAGATATACTGCGATTGGACTTCCCAAACCACCACAACCTACAACTAAGACTTTAGCCTCTTGTAGTTTTTGCTGGCCTTCTTTACCTATTTCTGATAAAGTAGTTTGGCGTTTGAATAAATCTGATTTATTGATTTCCATTGTGTGATTTTTGTCAGTTCGAGCGCAGTCGAGAATTAATACCTCTCGACTGCGCTCGAGGAGACATTACGATATTATTTCTTTCTTCACAGCTTCATATTCCTCTGGCGTATTTATATTTCGAATCAAATCATCATCAATCTCTACAATTTGTACATCTGAATTGATGAGCATTTTTCTTGGGCAAGAATATCCTTGTGCTAGATATTGTAATAAAATAGGGTAGGCTTTGGGCTCAAAAATAGTAATCAATGGTTCTGGAAATTGTTTCCCTTTCCCTTTTACTGCTGTGGCAACTTTCGCTGGGTTTCTTCTTTCTAGCAATAACTTCACTAAATCTTCATTCACAAATGGCACATCAATTGCCAATACAAACCACGCGGCATTTGGGTCCTTTTGAAAAGCTGAACAAATCCCTCCAAAGGGACCTAAATTGAAAAAGGTATCATGAATTTCATTCTCATTCCCGTTGTTTTTCTGAACAGAACAATAGGTTTCAAAACCTTGATTTTCCAATAATTCTTTGACAAACTCTTTTTGAGGCTTTCCGTGATATTCCAATTCAGATTTATTCCTCCCCATTCGAGTGCTTTTCCCTCCAGTTAACACCAATCCTTTAATTTTTGGAATAGTTTCTAAAACGAGTTGAGCAATACGTTTAGTGATTTTTTCCACCTCATCAATGCCATAACCTGGGATCTCTTCCCAATTCGGGAATTTATCCTTCAAAGACTGAAAAGGTTCAATGTCACTGGTCAACTTTACAAAAAATTGGACATCAGAAATCTGATCGATTCGCTTGTTAATAGATGCTTCTTTTTCTGGATCTAATAATACAATTTGTTTCTCTCCTGCATAATGATTTCCATTGATAAACACATAATCAAACTGCGAAAATTGAATCCGCTGCACATATTCATTGACGGGTCCAGAAGTAGTAATACTTAAATTCCCTTGATGATGAAATGTAAAGTCAGAAAGCTTAGTTTTATCAACATCTTTTGCATGCGAAGCATCAAAATACGCTAAGTTGTATTGTAATAAACTTGATGAAACTTGTTGAACTAAATCAGAAATGATTGAACATTTAGCGCCTAAAATAGCTATTTCATTCGGCGCAAAATTCCCGTTTTTTCTTCTGGTTAGATTTGTATGTTTTTGGTGTTTAGCCATTTTTAATATCCGATTTTCCTCCTGTTTTTTCTAACAACTTTACTTCTTTAATAACCATTTCTTGAGAGATAGATTTGCACATGTCGTAAATGGTTAAGCAAGTCATTGATGCACCTGTTAGTGCTTCCATTTCTACACCAGTCTTACCTTCTATAGTAACAGTACATAAAACTTCAATATTCTCTTCATCTACAATATTGATGTCAATATCTACTCCATTAATTAATAACGGATGACACATCGGAATCAATTCCGAAGTTTTTTTCACCGCTTGAATTCCTGCAATAATTGCGGTTTGAAATACAGGGCCTTTTTTAGTAGTTAGTTCCTCATTTTGAAAATGAGAAATAACTTCAGTACCTAAAAACATAATCGCTTTCGCAATAGCTGTACGTTTGGTAATTTCCTTACCAGAAACATCCACCATTTTAGGTTGTCCTTTTTTATTTATATGTGAAAAGTTGCTCATTATCTATATCGTATTAACGAAAAAGTTTCACCTTTTTTAAATTCTGTTTGCTCCTTTGGTAATTCAATAAATCCGTCTGCTTGTACCAAGCTTGCTAAATCTCCAGATCCATTTCCTCTAACAGGAAATGCAACTAAGTGACCATATTTAACTTCTATTCTTACTTGTAAAAAGTAAGTCAATTGAGGTTTAAAAGAAACATCTTCTCCTAAAATGATGGTCTCTTCTTTGAGTTTAAATCCAGTTGATTTTGCAAACCAAGGATAAAAATACACCAAACAGTTGACATAAGTTGAAATTGGATTTCCAGGGAAAGCAAAGACAACTGTATTGTGTGTCTTGTCTTGTTCTCCGTCACGCCCCCTCATCTCTAAAGGTGCTGTGCGCCCAAACCAGAAAGGTTTTCCTGGTCGTTGTGCTACTCGATGAAATAATTTTTCTACTCCAAGCTCCTCTAGAACTTCAGGTAGAAAATCAAATTTTCCTTTACTTACTGCTCCGCTAAATAGCAGAACATCATAGTCGTTTAAGTAGTTAGAAATCTTTTGCTTTAAGACAGATTTATCATCTACAATATGAGCTGTTTCTGCTTTTACATTCAGTTTCTCTAACAAAGAAACTAAGGTAAACGCATTACTCCTTCTAATCTGATGTGCTTCTGGAGTTTCATTCACTTCAACCAATTCATCACCTGTAGAAACTATCATCACCTTTGGAGTTTTGGCAACTTTTACGGTTGATTTTCCAACAGTGGCGATTACGCCAATTTCAGCAGCGGTAATCACGCTGCTTTTTGGAATCAAAAGTTCGCCTTGACTTCTATCTTTTCCTTGCTGATGTACATTCTGATCTTTGTTGATATTATCAATTTGAATCGTAGCCTTTCCATTGTTGATTTCAACATCTTCATATCGAATCACGGTGTCAGTATTTTCAGGAAGCACAGCGCCAGTCATCACTTCATAACAATTAGAATCGACTTTCATTGTTTCTTGTGGGCTTCCTGCAGGCTGAATTCCTTCTATAGAGAACTCCCGAATGCCCTCTTTAAAAAAACGATAATTGATGGCAATTCCATCCATAGAAACTCTGTTGAAAGGTGGAAAATCACGATCGGCAACAATATCTTCTTTTAACACTCTACCCACAGATTCTAGGAAAGGAATTTCCTCTATGCCAAAATCTTGGGTGTTTTTCAAAATGGTTTGTAAAGCTTCTGCTGCTGATATCATACTTTAAAATCTAACCTCCTATTGTTGACATACTCTCCGATACATTTCCTTTTTTTCGATTGGCTTCTGCGATAAAACCATTTTCTGGCTTGTCTTTTACCAGTCTTAAAAACAAGGCTTTTAAATCGTCATTGCTTGCTCCATTTCTTAAAAAGTCACGAATATTAAATACACCATCATCAAACAAGCAATTTTTAAAGGTTCCGATGGGTGTAATTCTAATTCGATTACAATCGCCACAAATGGTTCTGGTAAATGCTGGAATAATCCCTACACTTCCTTTATGACCGTCAATACTAAAGTTTCTAGAAGTAGATGACCTTTCAGAAACAATTGACTTGACATCAAACTGCGTTTTTATCTCTTCTAAAATGCGCGTATAATTCCAATTCTCTTGCATATCTCGTTGCCCTTCTCCATTAAAAGGCATTTCTTCTATGAATCGAACCGCAACATTTTTATTTTTTGTCAAGGCGACAAAATCTACAATTTCGTCGGTATTAAATCCTGGTTGTACAACAACATTTAACTTTACATTCAAACTACTTTTTTCTAAAGCTTCAAAGGTTTCATATACTTCAGGAAACACATCTCGGCGTGTAATCTGATGGAATTTTTCTTTTTGCAAACTATCAATACTTAAATTAATATGCTTGATTTTTTCCATCTTTTCCAATACAGGAATATGTTTAGAAATCATGGCTCCATTGGTGGTAATATTAATCGCTTCCAGCAAATCATTGAAAGATAACATTTCTAAAAACCCAACAAAATCTTTTCTTACAAAAGGTTCTCCTCCTGTCAGTCGGATTTTAGTGACCCCTAATTCAGTCAATACTCGAATGATCCGATACATTTCTTTGAAGGTTAGTAAATCTGCGCGAGGTGCAATTTCTATACCTTGCGCAGGCATGCAATACTGACAACGTAAATTACATCGATCAGTAACCGCTAATCGAACATAGTCCATTTGTCTTCCAAAACTATCTATTAATTGCTGCTGCATACTCAAATGGTTTCAAATCGGGTTCATGAATTTTCGCTTTTGCTTCTAATGAACGAAACACATCCCAACTATAATATTGTTGAATCTCTCCTTTAAAACTTTCTAATAAGTTCGGAAATTCCTTCATCAAATCTGGAAAATTATCACTTTTCCCTTTCTGTATGTAATGATACATAATCTGAAGTGAAGCATACGTTACAGTAGCGTTAAACTTCATGGTTGCACCATACTTAATAGCAAAGTCATATATCTGTGTGCACATGTTATCAATAGACTGCTTTAACCCATACTTTTTAAGATGAATATAGGCCAATCTTAAATGTGCTTCATGAGAAAAATAGAGTGGTGGAAATTTACACTCCCTAAATTTTTGCTCATAGACATCGTCTGAATATCGATAATGCTTTTCCAATCTAACTCGGCAATTTCTTGCTTAACAGTCCGTAAATAAACGCTCCTAAAATAGCTCCAAGCAAAACTATTAAAATAGTAATTGCTCCATGTCCAATTAACACAAAAATGGGGCCTGGACATGCTCCTGCTAATGCCCAACCTAATCCAAAAATACTTCCTCCAACGAAGGTTCTAATAAATCCTTTTTTCTTAGGCTTTACATTAATAGGGTTTCCTTGAAAGTCTTTAATAATTCCTCTTTTAAAGAGTTGCATAAAAATAACTCCAAGAGCTATTGCAGATCCAATCACTCCATACATATGAAACGATTGAAACTTAAACATCTCATAAATTCGATACCAAGAAACCACTTCTGATTTGCTTAGTATGATTCCGAATACAATTCCGATAATTAAAAATTTTACGTTTTTCATAGCTTAAAATATTAAAGGGAATAAAAACCAAACCATTAACAAACCTCCTGCAAAAAAACCTATCACCGCTACCAATGATGGTAATTGTAAACTACTTAATCCTGTGATGGCATGACCAGAGGTACATCCACCTGCATAACGTGTTCCAAAACCAATACACAATCCAGCTGCTAGTAAAATTCCCATTCCTTTAAGGGATAGTAAATTATCTGTACTAAAAATTTCAGCGGGCAGATATTCATTTCCTGCATTGGCAAACCCCAGTGCTGCTAAATCTTGAACTGTTTGTGGGTTTAACGCAATGGCTTCTGAAGGCATTAAATATTGACTCGAAATTAATCCTCCAATAATAATTCCAACAACAAAAATTAAACTCCATGTTCTTGCTTTCCAATCGGTTTTAAAATAATCTGAAACTTTTCCTGCACCACTCATGGTGCAGAAGGTTTCTAAATTAGTAGAAACCCCAAAGGCTCTTCCAAAATAGAACATCAAAAAAAGCACAAAGGCAATTGCAGGTCCTGCAACATACCATGGCCAAGGTTGTGAAATAAACTCCATCTTTATGTATTTAATTCTTTGTAGATATACTTCATTATTTCTGAAGTTGCTCCTACATTTTGTTTAATATAGTTTGCACAAATCTCTCCAGTTTCATTTCTAAAACCCGAGTCCTCTCTAAGCTTTGTAAAGATAGCAGAAAAGGTTGATTGATTCTTAATAGAAATAGCTCCTTTTAAAGCTACTAAGTCTATCGCTTCTTTAAATTTATCATATACATTTCCTATTACAATTGGCACGCCAAATGTAGCTGGCTCTAAAATATTATGGATCCCTTTTGATGCCAATCCTCCTCCAACATAGGCGGCGTCCGCATACGAGTAAATTTTTGTCAATAATCCTATAGTATCAACTATTAAAACTTGATAATTTTCTAATTTACATCCTTCTTTTTCTGAAAATAGAATCGTTTCTGTTTGAATAGATTCTTTCAATTTTTGAATCGCTTTTTCGTTCATGTTATGAGGCGCTATGATAAACTTTTCATTATGTGCCGCATCTCTGTTGATATATGTTACAAATAACGCTTCATCTTCTTTCCAAGTACTTCCAGCAATTACTGTATACTGGTTGTTTTTAAATTCATCTACAAACTCTAGCTGATTGTCTTGTTCTAAAATTTCATAAACACGATCAAAACGTGTGTCGCCACTTACAGAAACATTCTCTAATTGAATAGTTTTTAATAGTTCTTTAGACTGTTGATCTTGCAAAAAGAAATGATCAAACGCTTGCAATGACTTACGAAACCAAACTCCATAGCCTTTAAAAAAGGATTGCTTACTTCTAAAAATTCCTGAAACTAATATGGTCTTTGTTTTTTTAATTTTTAGCTCATGAAGCAGATTAGGCCAGAATTCGTATTTAATGATTACAGCTATGTCTGGGTGAATTATTTCTACAAATTTCTTGACATTCTTTTTCGTATCAAAAGGTAAATAACAAACTACATCTGCTAACTCATAATCCTTTCGAATTTCATATCCTGACGGCGAAAAAAAAGTAATTACAATTTTATGCTTAGGAAAATCTTCTCTTACTTTTTCTATAATAGGTCTTGCTTGTTCAAACTCTCCTAAGGAAGCTGCGTGAAACCAAACGACTCTGTCTTCTTTAGAAAGAACAGAAAGTTTTTTAAAAGTTTCTTTCCTACCATTAACAAATAGCTTCATTTTAGCATTAAAAAGCGCATAAACTCTTAGAAAGAAAAAAACAATGTGTACCGCTATATTATACAAAAAATTCATTCTGGTAAATGTACAAAATACAAGCATAAAAAAACTCCCAAACAAATTTGTTTGGGAGTTTATATTTTTTAATCTCTTTATCTCTTAAGCCTCAAAAGGAACTACAGAAACATATGATTTGTTATCTCTTTTCTTTTGGAAAGCAACAACACCATCTACCTTAGCATGCAATGTATGGTCTTTTCCCATATATACATTTTCACCAGGATTGTGAGTTGTACCTCTTTGACGAACAATAATGTTCCCAGCGATTGCCGCTTGTCCTCCAAAAATTTTAACGCCAAGTCGTTTCGATTCTGATTCTCTACCATTTTTCGAACTACCTACACCTTTTTTATGTGCCATGATCTATTGGTTTTAAAATGATTACTATTTATTTTAACGCGTCTATTAATTCTGCTTTCTTTAAAGAAGTATATCCTTTGATACCTTTTTCTTTAGCCAATGCTTTTAACTCAGCTACAGTCATAGAACTTAAATCGTTCGTTGCTGTTTCTTTTACTTCAGCCTTTGGAGCCTCTACAGGCTTCTCTTCCTTTTTAGGAGCGGCTGCTTTTTTTGGAGCAACTGCTTTTTTAGCTGTTTTCTTAGCGCCAGATGCAGCGATGCTCTCAATCTGAATCTCACTTAAATACTGACGGTGTCCGTTTTTCTTTTTGTAACCTTTTCTTCTTTTCTTTTTGAAGACAATTACTTTATCACCTTTAAGATGACCTAAAATTTTGGCCGTTACTGCGGCTCCTTCTATAGCTGGGGCGCCAATAGTTACATTTCCACCATCTTCTACAAGCATTACTTTATCAAAAGTTACTTTAGAACCTTCGTTTTCTTGTAAACGGTGAACGTAAACCTTTTGGTCTTTTGCTACTTTAAACTGCTGCCCTGCTATCTCTACAATTGCGTACATACTGTTATTTTATATTAGCTTTACGTTTATTCTACATTTTTCTTACCGAAAATGCGGGTGCAAATATACATTTTTTTTAACTTACAACAAGTTAATGATCTTAAAATAACTTATATATATCATTAAGAATAAAAAAAGATTCATCCTGTTAAATTGCTTTTTACTTCTTATTTTTGAGGAATTATAAATTGACGCCATAAAAAATTGTAACAAATAGTGAACGGATGCGTCAAACAAAACAACTTTTAATAAATTAACAAATCGATGAAAAAAAGTATTATAGCACTGGCATCAGTGTTTTTAGTAGGATTTTCTTCAAGCGCTCAAAAAGTAGAGTTTGTAGAATATGATTTAGATAATGGAATGCATGTTATTTTGCATCAAGACAATTCTGCTCCGGTTGTTACAACTTCTGTAATGTACCATGTTGGAGCTAAAGATGAGCAACCAGATAGAACTGGAATGGCCCACTTTTTTGAGCACCTATTGTTTGAAGGAACTAAGAATATCAAAAAAGGGGAATGGTTTAAGATGGTTTCTTCTAATGGAGGAAGAAATAATGCAAATACTACAGACGACAGAACATATTACTACGAAATCTTTCCTTCTAATAAATTAGAGCTAGGTTTATGGATGGAATCTGAAAGACTTCTTCACCCAATTATTGGTCAAGATGGTGTTGATACCCAAAATGAAGTGGTAAAAGAAGAAAAAAGATTACGTGTTGACAACCAACCTTATTCTAGACTGTTAGAGAATGTAAAATTACATATGTTCAAAAAACACCCATATAAAGGAACAACAATTGGTAAAATGGAGCATTTAGATGCTGCTACTTTAGATGAGTTTTTAGCATTTAATAAAAAATTCTATGTGCCAAATAATGCAACGTTGGTAGTTGCTGGAGATATTGACATAAAATCTGCTAAGAAATTAATTCAAGATTACTTTGGCCCAATTCCTAGAGGAAAAGACATCGTAAGAAACTTCCCTAAAGAAGATCCTATTACAAAACAAATTAATGCTAAGGCTTACGACCCAAATATTCAACTACCTGCTATTGTAGCTGCCTATAGAACTCCTTCTATGAAGACTAGAGACTCTAGAGTCTTAGACATGATTTCTTCTTACTTAAGTGGAGGTAGAAGTTCTGTACTCTATAAAAAAATGGTTGATACTAAGAAAATGGCTTTAGCTGTTCAGGCGGTAAATCTAAGTCAAGAAGATTATGGTACTTATGCATTGTTTAGCATTCCTCAAGGAGAAACCAAACTTAACGACTTAATCAAAGAAATGGATGCAGAAGTTGTAAAGCTTCAAACAGATTTAATCTCTGAAAAAGCTTATCAAAAACTACAAAATAGATTTGAAAACAACTATGTAAATTCAAATTCTAGTGTAGAAGGTATTGCTAATTCTTTAGCTCGTTTTAATGTTTTATATGGCGACACTAACTTAATTAATACTCAGATTGAAATCTATAGATCAATTACTAGAGAAGAGATTAGAGCGGTTGCTAAGAAGTATTTAAACCCTAATCAACGACTAATTTTAGAGTATTTACCAAAGAAAAAATAATATCAAAAGACATTTATAATTATGAAAACAAAAATTTTATCATTCGTAGCAATACTTGCAATGTCTTTTGCAGTAAATGCTCAAATTGACAGAAGTAAAATGCCCAAGCCAGGACCAGCTCCTAAGATAAAACTTGGAAAAGCAGATAAGTTTACCCTAAAAAATGGTTTAACGGTAATTATGGTTGAAAACCATAAACTACCAAGAGCTTCTGCTAATCTAACCATCGATAATGTTCGTACTTTAGAAGGAGACAAAGCTGGAGTTTCTAGTATGATGGGAAGTTTATTAGGTAGAGGGACTACAAATATTTCTAAAGATGATTTTAACGAAAAAGTAGATTATCTAGGTGCTAATCTTGGTTTCTCAAGTAGAGGAGCCTTTGGTTCATCTCTAAAAAAATACTTTCCTGAAATTTTAGGATTAATGGCGGATGGTGTAAAAAACTCTGTGTTTACTCAAGAAGAATTTGACAAGGAGGTAAAAGTTACTTTAGACAACTTAAAATCTAACGAAAAAAGTGTTACTGCAGCAGCTCGTAGAGTAGAGGATCTTTTGACTTATGGTAAAAATCATCCATTTGGTGAGTTTACTACAAAAGAGACTGTAGGCAATATTACATTGGATGATGTTAAAAACAGATACAATAACTACTATAAACCAAATAATGCTTACTTAATTATTATCGGTGACATTAACCCTAGAGAAATTAAAAAGTTAGTTAAAAAGCTTTTTGGTGATTGGGAAGCTGGAAATATTCCTGCCTACACTATGCCAACACCTAAAAATGTTGAAACGACTGAAATCAACTTTATCAACATGTCTAATGCGGTACAGTCAGAAATTGCTGTTATTAATAATATCAATTTAAAACTAGGGGATAAAGATTATTATGCTGCGTTACTAGCTAACCAAATTCTTGGTGGTGGTGGAACTGCAAGGTTATTTCAAAATCTAAGAGAGGATAAAGGATATACTTATGGGTCTTATTCAAGTGTAAGACAAAGTAGATATGCTGGAACTTTTAGAGCTACTGCAAGTGTTCGTAATATGGTAACAGATAGTTCTGTAGTTGAATTAATGAAAGAAATCAATACAATTCGTTATAAAAAAGTAACAGAGCAAGAGTTAAAAGATGCTAAAGAAAAATATATCGGTAGCTTTGTAATGGATGTTCAAAAACCAAGAACTGCTGCAAATTATGCTTTAAACATCGAATTATATAATCTTCCTAAAAATTATTATGAAACATATCTAGAGAAAATTAACTCTGTGACTGTTGAAGATGTACAGAATGCAGCCATCAAATATTTTAAAGGAGATAAAGCTAGAATTATAATTACTGGAAAAGGTATTGAGGTTCTTAAAAATTTAGAAAAAAATTCTGATTATAAAATCAATTATTTCGACAAGTTTGGGAAACCTTCTGAAAAACCAGAAATGAGTATTCCTATTCCTGCTGGAGTTACTGCAAGTACCGTAATTGATAGCTATATTAAAGCTATTGGAGGAGCTGATAAAGTGGCAGCTGTAAAATCATTGGCAATGACGTATAATGCAACTATACAAGGAACTCCTTTAGTTTTAACAACCAAAGTTGCTGCTCCTAATAAAACATCTAACATGATTACTGTAATGGGGCAAGTTTTTCAAAAGCAAGTTTTTGATGGAGAAAAAGGATATTCGGAATCTAGAGGTCAAAGAAAAGATACTGAAGGAGAAGAATTAACAAAAGCGAAAGCGAAATCTGCTCCTTTTTCTGATATGGCCTATAAAAATGGGAAGTTAGATAGAATTGAACCGATTGATGGTAAAAATGCTTATGTAATCAAATCTGGAGATATTGAAGTATTCTATGATGTAACTACAGGATTAAAATTACAATCGGTAACAATTGCAAAAGGGCCAAATGGCAAAGAGACAAGGATTCCAACAATTTTCTCTGATTATAAAGAAGTAGATGGAATTTTATTCGCTCACAAGAGAGATCAGGTAACACCTCAATTTACATTGAACTTTATTTTAAAAGAAATAAAAGTAAATAAAGATGTAAGTGACGAAGATTTTAAATAATCATATCGCATGATAAATAAAAAGAGCCGCTGATTACAGCGGCTCTTTTTATTTTCTAAGAATTACCCTTCATATCTTTAAAAAAAGTATCCTAGAAAATACGGTTACTTCGATTTATTTACTAAGTAAACTCCAAACAAAATAATAACACCTCCTAGTAATTGTAGAACATGTAATTTCTCTCCATCTAATATCCCCCACATTACTGCAACTAACGGAATTAAATAGGTTACTGAAGCGGAAAAAATTGGGGAAGATATTTGGACCAATCTGTTAAACATAACTTTAGCAATCCCAGTACCTACTACTGCTAATACGGTTAAATAACCAATCGCAGAGGATGTTTCTTTATTAAACTCAAACGTTGTAAAAAAATCACTAAAATATAATACCAATAATGTTGGCACAATTAGTAATAAAAAGTTTCCTGTTGTAATTGCTAAAGCACTAATATCTGAAAGATGTTTCTTTACAATATTTACGTTAAAAGCATAACCAACAGATGATATAATTACCAATAATGCAAACCAATAATTTTGATCTGGGTTTACATGAGCTCCTTTTAAAACCAATATTAATGTCCCTATCAATCCAATTAATATCCCAAATAGTTGTTTCTTTTTAAAGGCAAAACCAAAAACCAATGCCCCTACAATAAATGTATTAAACGGAGTTAAAGAGTTTAAAATTGCTGGAATAGAACTCCCTATTTTTGCAATAGCATACACAAATAAAAATGCTGGAAAAAAAGTTCCTAAAATTGCTGTGTAGAAAATATAAATCCAATGCCTTTTCTGAATTTGTTTTATACTTTTAAAACCTACCAACAATAGAAAAGTAGCAGTGATTAAAATTCGTAAAGCCCCAACCTGAATTTCCGTTAACCCTATTGATGCTTTCTTGATGAGTATAAATGAACTTCCCCAAACAATAGAGAGAATAATTAGGTAAAACCACTTTTTCTGTTGATTATTCATTGATGGTTGTTAAAGTCATTACAAAACTCTGACAATTCTATGGATAAATATCTAATTATATATAAATTTGCATAATAAACGTATAACAAAAAGTAATCATGAAGTTTCAGAAAGCTGTTTTATTTTTAGTTTTAGGTGTATTTTCTTTAAGTGCTTGTAAGACTGAGACAAAAAAAGATATTGTCTCTATTGAAAAAGTAGTTGCTGAAAATTTAGAAACAATTTCTCTTGATATTTCTGGAATGACTTGCGAAATTGGATGTGCTAAACTAATCCAGTCTAAGCTTTCTAAAAAAGAAGGAATTACTATGGCTAAAGTTGTTTTTAAAGATAGTATTGCTAACGTTAATTTTGATGCAAACAAGATTTCTACTAAAGAAATTATAGGACTTATTGATGGTATTGCTGATGGGCAATTGTATAAAGCGACCGAAATATCCGTTAAAAAATAACACCATATTATAAACTAAATATGAAAAAAGGCTTCTGAATTTAGAAGCCTTTTTTGTGTTTTTGATTGTATCTTTGTAGAAATTTATTTTTAATGAAAGCTCGCTTTCCTTTTATTGTAAAGGCGACACTAATTAGTCTTTATTTAATCTTTATAGCTGGGTCAATTGTAAGAATGACTGGATCCGGGATGGGTTGCCCAGATTGGCCAAAATGTTTTGGTTATTTAATTCCTCCAACCTCAGAAGAGCAAATCACATGGGCTCCTAATAAGGAGTATTTAAAAGGGATGATTATTATTAAAGACAATGCTCTTTATGTTGCAGAAAACAATCTTAAAACCACTTTAGAATTTAACTCAAGTAATTGGACCGAGTACACTAAACACGACTATGCAAAATTTAACAAGTTTCATACTTGGACAGAATATATTAATCGTTTGGTGAGTGTTTTAGCTGGATTTGTTTTTTTATTTTTAATTGTCGGAGCTCTTACGTTTTGGAAAGAGCATAAATTAATTACCATACTGTCTTTTATTGCTTTCTTTTTAATGTTGTTTGAAGCTTGGTTAGGAAAAACAGTTGTAGATTCTAATTTAACTCCAACAATTATTACCATTCACATGGTTGTTGGATTGATTATCGTAGGGCTTATTTTAAAGATTCTTTTTATCATCTCTGAAAAAAATAATACCTACAAGTATCATTCACTCTTTAATAAATTGCTAATTGTATCCGTTATTTTTTCTTTAATACAAATTGCAATGGGGACACAGGTACGTCAATTTATAGATGAACAAGTAAAGCTATTTGGATTTGAAAACAAAGATTATAGTTTGATGGATCCTAATTTTAAGTTTTATTTCCATCGTTCATTTACAATCGCAATTATATTGGTTAACATAGGGTTATTCTATCTAAATCAAGTAAAAGAATTAGACTATAAACTTATTAATTGGGTAATTGTATTATTATTTTTAGAAACGATAACTGGAATTTTAATGTATTATGCAGATTTTCCAATGGGAACACAAGCGGTACATTTACTATCTGGAGCTTTACTTTTTGGAGTGCAATTTTATTTGTGGTTACAAAGCAGGAAAGTCATTGAAAATTAATGTGCTACTGAGTAATTTTTCTTTTTATTGAATCTTCTTATTAATTTTCCCATACCAAAGTTTCCATCAACTTCATGATGTCTTTTTTAATATATGCCACCGCTGGTAATACAGAATCGTAGTTTGGCTTTGTATAAAAATACAAAGATCCTTTAATAAAGTTTTTTGTGCTATCTGTAACATGAAACTGAATCTGAGAAGCGGCGTTTCCAGTAATTTCATATAAACTTCCATACACGCTGGTTTCTTTGTTTAGATAATCTTTAGGGACAATCTGTTCGGCTTTTACAGCGTGTTTATATACCAATCGCTCAGACTCTACCAATAGTTCTTTTAAATTGCCCTCAATGGGTCTGTAGGTAATATCTATAGATGCATTTAGCTTAGGATATTTAATTTTTAACCAATTATTCTTTTCGCTTTTAATAACAGCTTTATCAGAAACTAAAAACCTATAAGGCCTTTTCTCTTTTAACTTTATATAGTTAGCTGGTGAATAGGTTAAACTTAAATATGCTTTAGGCTTAGGCAATACCTCTTTTTTGCAAGAAGATAAAAAAATAATTGTGAAAATTAATAAGAGTATTCTACGCATTTTTTCTTTCTGCTTTAATTTGTATAATTCGTTTTCTATCTAAAGCTTCAATGGTAAACGTAAAATGTTTAAAGTTTATTTTCTCTCCTAAACGCGGAAATTTTCTTGACACTTCTAAAATAAAGCCTGCCAAGGTTTCTGACTCTCCTTTTTCTTCTTCAAAAACAGATTCTTCTTCTTCAAATACTTTACAAAAATCTTTAATGTTTATTTTTCCATCAAAAACAAAGGTATTAGCATCTACTTTAGAATAAGATAAATCATCAGTATCAAATTCATCGTTAATATCGCCTACTATCTCTTCTATAACATCTTCAAGTGTTACAATTCCGCTTGTGCCTCCATACTCATCAACCACAATTGCCAAATGATTTTTCTTTTCTTGAAATTCACTTAACAAATCATCTAACTTTTTATTTTCAGGAACAAAGAAAGGCTCTCTTAAAAGCTTTTGCCATTTAAACTGCTTCTTATTAAGGTGAGCTAATAAATCTTTTGCGTATAAAATCCCGACAATGGTATCTATGTTATCGTGATAAACAGGGTTCCTTGAATAGCCATTCTTAAGAATTTTCTTCATAACTTCTTCATAAGACTCATCATCAGAAAGTGCAAAAATATCTATCCTAGGCTTCATTATCTGAACCGTTTCTGTACTTCCAAAATTGACAATTCCTTGTAAAATTTTCTGTTCATCTTTCGTTGTAGATTCATCAGAAGTCAATTCTAGTGCTTGAGACAAGGTTTCTACAGAAAAATTGCTGTTTTTATTTCCTAATCTCTTTTCTACAATCTGAGTAAAATGAATTAATGGATAACTAAACGGTGTTAAAAGTGTATTTAGAAAGTTTATGGGCTTACCCATAAGATTAGAAAAGAACAATGCTTTTCTTGATGCATATACTTTTGGCAAAACCTCTCCAAACAATAGAATTAGAAAAGTAATAAGTCCAACTTCAATTAAAAACCTAACATGAACTTCTACTAGATATAAATCTATATAGTAGTCTAAATTTTTAAAAACAGTTTCTCCAATTGAAGCAAAAAGTAATACAATAAGAATATTGATAAAGTTATTCGTAATTAAAATTGTAGCTAATAACTTTCGGGGCCTATCTAATAATTTAACCACAATGTTTTCTTCTTTTGATTCTTCGGATAATATATCTAAATCTGTCTGAGAAAGTGAGAAAAAAGCGACTTCGGTTCCTGAAATTAATGCAGAGCTAATAAGTAGAATAATAAGGATTATCAAATTAACAATTAGCACACTGTCTATGCTAAAAAATAAAAAAATAAGAAAGGGCTCTGAATCCAATTTTTAAAAATTCGTTAAACTAAAATGGAAGGTCATCATCTTCCTGAGCAATACTTTTAGATGAGGATTTTACAGCTGTTTGCTGAGAGGCTCCCGTATCTGATTGTTCCTTTTTGGTAGATAAGAAAGTCATATCAACAACATGAATTTCGGTTGTATATCTTTTTTGCCCGTCTTGCTCCCACTGCCTTGTTTTTAATCTTCCCTCGCAATATATTTTATCTCCTTTACTAAGATACTTTTCACAAATTTCGGCAAGCTTATTTCTAACAACAATATTATGCCATTCTGTAGTTGTTACTTTTTCCCCTGTTTGTTTATTAGTATAGTTTTCATTAGTGGCAATAGGGAATCTCCCTATAGAGTTTCCTCCATCAAAATAATGCATTTTTACCTCATCGCCTAAATGACCGATTAAGATTACTTTATTGATTGTTCCTGCCATAGCTTAAAAAATTATATACACTCAAATGTACTAAAAAAATCAATCCGTTTTTAATGAAAATGATTTGATGAAATTCGAGATTAATATTGGTACTGGGAAATCCTCAATTTGATTCCATGAAATTGTATTGCCCAAAGTTTCGGTGGTTTCTACAATCCAAAAACGAGTATATAAATGTTGATGAGAGAGTTTATGAATAATTTCCTTTTCATTAAATAATGTTAGGGATGATTTTTTAGGAAATAGTTTTAAAAACTCTTCAGAGTCAAAAATAGATTTTTCATCTACTAACCTTTCTGATTCTACTAGAGGAAATTCATACAATCCTTTCCAAATTCCTTTTCCTTTTCTTTCATTTAAAATAGTCGTTCTTTCTGCCGTCATTACAACCAAGTAATTTAAATATCTTTTTTTGATCTTTATTTTTTTCTCTTTAACCGGTAAAATCTTTATTTTTTTTCTTTGGTAAGCAAGGCAGCTTGATGCTAAAGGACATGTAGTACATAATGGACTTTGTGGTTTACAATGCAATGCCCCAAACTCCATGACTGCTTGATTATAAGTTCCTGGACTGTTTTGATCTATTAACTCTTGCGCTAGCAGTTTAAATTCTTTTATTCCTTTAGATGAGTTAATAGGGGTGCTAACATCAAAGTATCTTGCGAGTACTCTATACACATTTCCATCTACCACTGCATTGGGTTCATGAAAACAAATAGACGAAATTGCCGATGCCGTATAATCTCCGACCCCTTTTAATGTAATAATATCTTTATAGGTTTTTGGAAAGACTCCTTGAAAATCATTGACTATTTGTTTTGCCGCAAAATGTAAGTTTCTCGCTCTTGAATAATATCCTAATCCTTGCCATAATTTTAAAACCTGTTGTTCAGAAGCATTTGCTAAGTCGAAAACCGTTGGAAATTCATCAATAAATTTCAAATAATAAGGAGTTCCTTGAGCAACTCTAGTTTGTTGTAAAATGATTTCTGATAACCAAATATTGTAGGGGGTTTTAGTCGCTCGCCAAGGCAAGTCCCTGTCATTTTGTAAATACCACTGTATTAATACTTTAGAAAAATTCATTGTTAAATTTCAGAATTGCAATATTACATCATAATATTAAGATAATTTTATTGGTTATACTTTTTCGAATAGATTAATTATCATATATTTGCCTCCGCATTTTTGAAAATAAATAACTAAAAACAAGAAACATGACGAAAGCAGATATTGTATCAAAAATCTCTGATAAATCGGGTATTGAAAAGGCAGATGTATTAGCAACCGTTGAAGCATTTATGACTGAGGTTAAGGGTGCACTAGAAAATGGTGACAATGTTTATTTAAGAGGCTTTGGAAGCTTTATTATTAAAACCAGAGCAGAAAAGACAGGAAGAAATATTTCTAAGAATACTACTATTAAAATTCCTGCACACAACATACCAGCATTTAAGCCTGCAAAAACTTTTACAGAAGGTGTAAAAAGCAAAGTAGTTGTAAAGTAAAAAACAATAATCAAAATCGTAAAGATTTTAAAAAAACAAACTGACAATTATGCCAAGTGGTAAAAAAAGAAAGAGAGCTAAAATCTCTACACACAAACGCAAGAAAAGAGCTAGAGCAAACAGACATAAGAAAAAGTAAGATATCTCTTACTTTTTCTTTTAACATTTAGCTTAAACGTTCATTGACATTGAGGTTTTTTAAACCTCGCACGGTATTATAAATACCTGACAATTTTAAACCATCTGCACAATTCTGTGTAGTATAAAAACCATTTCAGTATGAAAACAGAATTAATAATTCGATCAAATTCATCTGATATTGATTTTGCCTTACTAAAAGATGGAAAGCTTATTGAATTAAATAGAGAAACCACTGATAACAAATTTTCTGTTGGCGATATTTTTTTAGCCAAAATAGGAAAAGTGTTAACTGGTTTAAATGCGGCCTTTGTAAATGTAGGCTACCCAAAAGATGGGTTCTTACATTATCATGATTTGGGAGCACAAGTTAAATCTCTAAATACATTCATTAAGAAAGTAAGCACAGGTAAGTATAAAGAATTCACTTTAAAAAATTTCCGTTTTGAAAACGACATTCATAAAGACGGTAGTATTAATGATGTACTAAAATCAGGTCAAAACTTATTAGTACAAATTGTAAAAGAACCTATATCTACAAAAGGGCCAAGAATAAGCTCTGAGCTTTCTATAGCTGGTAGATTTTTAGTTTTAGTTCCTTTTTCTAATAGAATATCTGTATCTCAGAAAATAGAAGATACCGAAGAAAAAGAACGTTTAAAAAGATTAGCAAAAAGCATTAGACCAAAAGGGTTTGGTGTTATTCTAAGAACTGTTGCCGAAGGCAAAAAAGTAGCAGAATTAGATAAAGATTTGCAAAACTCCTTAGATCGTTGGAAAACAATGTGTAAACGTATTCCAAACACAAACACGCCAACTAAGATATTAAGCGAATTAAACAGAGCATCTTCTATTTTAAGAGATGTGATGAATGAGACTTTTACAAGTATAGTAACTAATGATGAAGTTCTTAAATTAGAGATTAAAGATTATTTAAGAGAAATCTATCCAGAGAAGGAAAAGATTGTAAAGCTTCACAGATCTGAAATACCAATTTTTGAAAAATATGGTATAGAGCGCCAAATAAAAACATCGTTTGGCAAAACTGTTTCTATGAGCCGAGGAGCTTATCTAGTAATAGAGCACACCGAAGCACTACACGTTATTGATGTCAACAGTGGAAATCGTTCTAATAAAGCGGGCTCTCAAGAAGAGACTGCTTTAGAAGTAAACTTAATTGCTGCAACCGAAGTTGCAAGACAATTACAGTTACGCGATATGGGAGGGATTATTGTAATTGATTTTATAGACATGCATAAAGCTGAGAATAGAAATAAACTGTATCAGCATTTAAAAGAGCACATGTCTTTTGATAGAACAAAACACAAAATATTACCTCCAAGTAAATTTGGTTTAGTACAGATTACACGTCAACGAGTTAGACCTGAGTTGAGTATAAAAACGACTGAACCTAATCCTAATAAAAATGGAGAAGTTGAAGCGCCAATTGTTTTAATTGACAAAATAGAAGCGGAAATAGAAAAGATTATTTCTAATCCTAAGAATAAAAAAATTGCATTAAATGTGCATCCTTTTATTGCTTCTTACTTAACAAAAGGAGTTTCCTCTATCAGATTTAGGTGGTACTTAAAGTACAAAAAGTGGATTAATATTATACCTAGAGATGCTTACACATACTTACACTATAGATTTAAAATAGATCGTAAGTAAGGCAATAGTATATATCAAAAAACCCGCATCTTTTACAGATGCGGGTTTTTCATTTTATATGAAATAACTTATTTTACAGCTACTCTAGTATCTTGTCTCCAAGTATTAATACTTGCTATTGTGTAGTTCTTATAGTTTATCTCCGTCAATACATCTTTACTCCAGATAAACCATTTACCCACTTTTTTGCCCTTTTTATAATGTCCAATCGCAATTTTATTTCCTTTCTGATCAAACTGAGTCCATTCTCCTGTTAACTTTTTATTCTTAAAAAAGCCTTGTTTTTCAATAGATCCATTGGCATAATAGTAAGTAGCTTTTACAAGGTCTCCAGCAATTTCGTAAGTAGGTTGTTTATCCTGAGCTTGCATTAAAGAAACAGATAAGATGCAAACAATAAATAGTAACTTCTTCATAATGTAAAAGGTTTTAATTAACTTTATTTTTACAAATATATAAAAATATTTACATTTAAAAAACTTTTACGTAACATTAAATTAACATTAGAACCAAAATCCAAGATTAAATAACCAAAAATGATTCTTTGTGTCTGGAGACCAACTGTATTTAACTTCTACTGGGCCTATAAAAGTTTTTAAGCTATATCCTATTGCATAACCAGACAGAACATCTTCAAAAAGATTACCATCTGCAAAGACATTATTGTCTACTCTTGCATAGTTAGCAATAAAAGTCGCATAATTATTTTTAGCAAATTCATATCTAAATTCAAACTCAGATTTTAAGAACGTATTTCCTGTAGCATCCCCAAATTCGTATCCATACAGAGACGAAAAAGTATTGATGTAATTTTTATTGTATCCCCCTAGGTAAAAATCAAAAACATCAGATTCTGGGCTATTAAAAGAAAACCCTGCTTCATTGGTATATTGAAAAGTAAGTTTTTCAAAAAAAGTAGAGGCAAAACCTAAAGTCCCTTTTAATTGCTGAAATTGTGTAAAGTCTTTATTGTAATCTGAAGACCATGCATACCACTTAAATCCTAAATCAGCATAAAATCCTTTATTGGGAAAATAACTTTTGTCATAAGTATCTAACTTTAAGTATCCTAATACATTAAAATAACTACTGTTATCAAAAACAGTACTATTGCTATTTCCAGTTCCAACAGTTTCAGTTGTTATTTTTAATTTTTTCAACTCGACTCCTCCACCCATTGCAAATTTTCTTCCAAAGGTGGTTTGTAAAAAAGCGGAGTTGGTAAAATCAGTATAAGAAAGGTTTATTTTGCTTAAGTTTTGATTGCCCTGTAAACTAAATTTTGTGTTGGTATTGAATTGATTGTATCTAGATCTAAATCCATAACTTACATAAAAACCATTATCTACAAAGTAGTTTAAGTTATATCGGACTCTATCGCCAAGAACAAGGTCTATAGACAATTGGTCGTTTTTTATAAGCAGTCCATTATTATTATAGTCTAATAGCAAACCTGACTCATACAGTTGATCATAATGAACGCCTAATCGAATATTTGCTTTCTCCTTTTGTTCTATTAAGGAGATGTGAAGTTCATTTTCTTCATCACTTTTATTAAGCACATATTGGATTCTCTCATAGTTATTTGTTGCCGATAAAAAGTCAATTTTCTTATTTAACTCCTTATATGAAATACTATCGGTAATTTGTAAGTTTAATTTCCCAAGTACATATGCTCTGGTGTACTTATTTGTCCCTGAAACTTTAATTTTGTTTAAATAATATTTTTTTTGATCTTTTACTAAAAGCTTTCGGTCATTTTTAATATTTTGTAATGAGGCTATTTTTCTAAAAACTTCTTTAAACTTTTTAGCAATTTCATCTCCCTTCTTTAATATTTCATTTTTCTTGGCAAAGTCAGCAGCACTGAAGTCATAAATATCTGGTTTTATATAAACATCTACATATTTTTTTTGCGCTTCACTTTTACCATAGGTTTGAAAACTTATTATTTGATTTAGAATAGCTACTACAGAGTTAAGCTTTTTTCTATTAATCAACTTTCCTTGCACATCAACACCTATAATAAAATCTACACTCTTAGATTTCATATATTCAGCAGGAAAATTATTTACAACACCTCCATCAATTACTAGTTTTCCATCAATTTCTACTGGATTTAAAAAGGTAGGAAAAGAACCGCTTGCTCTTAATGCTAATGGCAAATAGCCTTTTTCTAAGACTACCTGATTACCAGTTTCTATATCAGTTCCTATACAGAAAAAAGGGATTGGAAGTTTAGAGAAATCTGAAATCGAATCTACTGGAGATAAAAGATATGTTAGTAAGTTTAATACATTTTGACCTTTAGAAACTCCTTTTGGTAATCGAATTTTATTCTTTTTAACGGGTAGTGTTATCCCGTACTTTTCTCCAAACTCTTTTTCAAAAAAAGGTAACGCATTTCTAGGAAGTTTATCTTGAAGCAAACTCATGAAATCAATTTCTTTGACCATTTCCTCAATTTGTAATGCAGAATATCCAGACGCATACAAGCCTCCTACTATAGCCCCCATACTTGTGCCTCCAATATAATCTATCTTAATTCCAGATTTTTCGATTTCTTTTAAAACCCCAATATGGGCAAACCCTTTTGCGCCTCCACCACTTAACACCAATCCAACTTTTGGACGCTCGTTTTGTGAAGTTGCCACAAAGGATAGCAGTAAGCAAATTAGAAAGACAATTTTTTTTACGCTATTTGTTGTGGAAATAATCAAATATTTTTTGGGCTCTAGCATTTCCGATTTCTTCTTTTAGCTCTTCAAAGGTAGCATTTTTAACACGTTTCGCAGATTTGAATTTTTTTAATAATGTAATAATCGTCTGCTTTCCAATATCTGACACTTGCTCTAATTCTGATTGAATTGCACTTTTACTCCTCTTGTTTCTATGAAAAGTAATTCCAAAACGATGTGCTTCATTTCTTAAAAATTGAATTACTTTAAGTGTCTCCGATTTCTTATCTAAATACATTGGAATTGAATCTCCTGGATAATAAATTTCTTCTAGTCTTTTGGCAATTCCTATGATAGCGATTTTTCCTCGCAGACCTAACACATCTAAACTTTTTAGCGCAGACGAAAGCTGTCCTTTTCCACCATCAATAACAATTAGTTGAGGTAATGGCTCGTCTTCTGACAACAATCGCTTATAGCGTCTTAAAACCACCTCTTCCATAGAAGCAAAGTCATCTGGCCCTTCTACTGTTTTTATATTGTAATGCCTATATTCTTTTTTACTTGGTTTACCATCTCTAAAAACAACACAAGCTGCCACCGGATGTGTTCCTTGAATATTAGAATTGTCAAAGCACTCTATATGTCTTGGCTCAGTTTGTAATCGTAAATCTTTTTGCATCTGTGTCATGATTCTTTTTACATGCCTATCTGGATCTACAATTTTAATCTGCTTAAATTGCTCTTGTCTATAATATTTTGCATTCCGTTCAGATAATTCTACAATTCTTTTTTTATCTCCTGATTTTGGAACTGTCACCTTTGCAGTACCTCCTATATTTACTTTAAAAGGAACATAAATTTCTTTAGACACAGAATTAAATCGTTGTCTGATCTCTATAATAAAGAGTTCTAATAGTTCTTTGTCTGTTTCTTCTAATTTCTTTTTTATTTCAATGGTATGTGATTGTATAATTGCTCCATTAGCTATTTTAAAGAAATTAGCATATCCATAACTTTCATCGGAGATGATTGAGAATACATCTACGTTATTTATACTTGGATTAATGATTGTTGATTTTGCTTGGTAATTAGAAAGTAACTCAACTTTTTCTTTAATTTTTTGAGCTTCTTCAAATTCCATTTGAACCGCAAGTTCAGTCATCATTTGTTGAAACTTATCTAGACTTTCTTTTAAGTTTCCTTTAAGGATGCTCCTAATTGCTTTGATTGAAAAATTATACTCTTCTTCAGTCTGAAAATTTTCACAAGGTCCTTTACAATTCCCTAAATGATATTCTAAACAGACTTTATATTTTCCTGCCTCTATTTTATCTTGACTTAAATCATAAGTACAAGTTCGTAATGGATATAGCTCTTTAATTAAATCTAATAAAATCTTTACCGTTCTTACACTGGTATAAGGGCCAAAGTATTCAGATCCGTCTTTGATGACTCTTCGTGTCATAAAAACCCTTGGGAAACGCTCCTTTTTAATACAAATCCAAGGGTATGATTTATCGTCTTTTAATAAAATATTATATCGCGGTTGATACTTTTTAATAAGGTTGTTCTCAAGCAATAATGCATCTGTTTCTGTATTTACGACAATATGCTTTATATAAGCAATTTTTTTAACCAAAACTCTAGTCTTGGCATTTTCATGATTCTTTGTAAAATATGAGGAAACTCGCTTCTTTAAGTTTTTAGCTTTTCCAACATATATAATAGTATCGTCTTTATCAAAATATTGATAAACTCCTGGCGAATTTGGCAGTGTTTGTATTTGGAGCTGTAGTTCGGAAGACATACCGCTAAGTTAAAATTATTTGTGAAGAATAATCGCTTTCAAATAATTAACTTTTCATCACTTTTAAGCCTTTTCTTCTTTAGGAAAAGCTTTCTTGCTAAATATAAATAATAAAATAACTCCTGCTGTTATATAAGCATCTGCAGGATTAAAAATATAAGGGAAAAAAGAAAAAGAATCTCCTCCAATAAAAGGAATCCACTCAGGCCAATTGGCATTCTGAATAATTGGAAAATAAAACATATCTACTACCTTTCCATGAAATAAAGTCCCGTAAGAGGTTTCAGGAAATAATGTTGCAACACCATGATTTGGAGAATCAAAAATTACTCCGTAAAAAACTGAATCTATAATATTTCCAATTGCCCCGGAAAAAATTAAAGCTATTGCAACTATAACTACAGTTGGCATATTTTTTTTCAATGTTGTAATCAACCAGTATATAATTGCAGGAACGACTAATAATCTAAATAAGGTTAAAAAAAGTTTCCCGATACTTCCTCCAAATTCAATGCCCATTGCCATTCCGTTGTTTTCCACGAATTGTATATGGAACCAATCAAAAACCTGAACTGATTCATTGTATTGAAAATGAGTCTTTACATAAATTTTTGTTATTTGATCAATTAATACGGCTAGTACAATTGTTAAAATGGCGATGTTTTTCTTAGACATATTATCTACATAATTAGAAAGCAAAAATAGGAATATTATTATGTTTTTTTAGATGTTAACATAACATTACCATTAATTGATTTTATAGTAAGTTTTTTTAAGTTACTTCCTGGCTTTTTATATTGAGATTTTACCTTTTTACCATTAAGTAATATTTTTCCTTTTCTAGTAGTTAACTCTAGCGCTATATCTTTTAATGTTGTAACATAAATCATACCTGAAAATAATGCTAGTTCTACAATTCCTTTTATTACAGAGATAGAGAGGTTTCCTTTACCTACAATCATTTTTAATACCCCTTGATATCCATTACTTTGAATATCAATCATATCTGCATGTATCGTTACAGTTTTGTTTTTAGGAACTTTTATAGAAACGCTAACATTGCTAGGCGGCGGTATTGGAAATTGATTAATTTTATTATTGATATCATTTGTGCCTTTTAACTCGGATTTTATTTTTAAGACACAGCTTTTGTTTTCACAAGAGAAGTTTTCAAAGACGCCAAGTTCATTCTGATCTAATACAATCATTTCTATAGCATTTGTATTAGATTCTTCTATTTTTAAGTTGTCAATTCCATCAAGGTATATGTCTATATGCCTAGCCTCACTTTTAATGACTCTGGTAATTTTCTGTTGTGCGTTTAAAATAATCGGAAAAAGAAAAAGAAAAAATATAACTCTTAAATTCATCTCGCTAAAGATATTGTAAAAATTAAGAATTATTGACAAAATTATACCAAGAGAAACCCAATAGCGAAACTATTCGTTCTCATAAATGTATAATACTTCATAAAGTATTTCTACAAATTAACTTTGTCAGCTTTATAAAACTTCAAAACTACGTACGCAATCAAAAAAACTGCGACTAAAGCTAGTGTTTGAAATAACATAGCGTCTGAACTGGCATTGACAGCTGTTTCCATTTAAATAATATTTAGTAATTACCCCTACAGTAAGTATTACAAAACTATGGTAGAAAACAAAGCTTGTCAATCCCCAAAAAAGGTGAAATTTCTCCCTCACTGAAAAAGGTGAGGAATAAAAAAGCTCCCTATTGGGAGCTTCTAATTTATTGTCTTCTTTTTGCCTCTATGCTTAAGGTGGCATGGGGTACTAATTTTAGGCGTTCTTTCTGAATCAGTTTTCCAGTAACTCTACAAATTCCATACGTTTTATTTTCTATACGGATTAATGCATTTTTTAGGTCTCTAATAAATTTTTCTTGACGAATGGCTAATTGAACGTTGGCCTCTTTACTCATTGTTTCTGAACCTTCCTCAAAAGATTTAAACTGTGGAGAAGTATCGTCAGTTCCATTATTTAATCCATTCTTGTAAGAGCTTTGTAATAAAGCTAAGTCTTCTTCGGCTCTTTCAATTTTCTTTAAGATAATTTCTTTAAACTCTTGTAAGTCTTCGTCCGAATATTTTGATTGTGTATCTGGCATCCCTTTACGTTTTTTGAATTAATATTTTACTTTTGATGGTGTCGAATTCAATTTCTGTTCCATCTGTTAACTCGTTTACAAAAACCAACTCATTGGTTAATGTTTCACTCATAATATATTCTTTGTTCTCAGAAATAGATTGCTCTAAGTTTTCAAATCTTAAAACAGTTAATTTTATCCGATCTGTAACTTCAAACCCTTTATCCTTTCGAGCATTCTGAATCCTATTTACTAATTCTCTTGCAACTCCTTCTTTCTTCAATTCTTCAGTAATAGTAACATCTAACGCTACTGTTATATTGTTTTGATTGGCAACTAACCAACCTTCAATGTCTTTAGACGATATCTCTACATCAGAGCCCTCCAATTTAATACTTTTTCCGTTAATTTCTACAGAAATTTCACCTTCTTTTTCAATCGTTGAAATCTCTTCTTTAGAAAAATTTTGTATCACTTTAGAAATCAGTCCCATGTCTTTACCATACTTAGGTCCTAGTACTTTAAAGTTGGGTTTGATTTGTTTTATTAAAATCCCTGACGCATCTTCTAATAGGGTTATTTCCTTAATATTTACTTCGTGTTTTATTAAATCAGAAACTGCTAAAATAGCCGCTTTTTGTTCTTGGTTTTCAACAGGAATCATGATTTTTTGTAAGGGCTGACGTACTTTTATTTTTTCTTTAGCTCTTAATGATAATACTAAAGAAGAAATCGTTTGTGCGTCTTCCATCTTACGTTCTAAACTCTTATCTATAAAAGAGACGTCTGATTCAGGAAATTGTGACAAATGCACACTTTCAAATGATTCTTTTTGAGTAACAGCATTTAAGTCTAAATACAACTTGTCCATAAAGAAAGGGGCAATCGGAGCGCCTAGTTTTGCAATGGTTACCATACAGGTATACAATGTCTGATAAGCCGATATTTTATCTTGCTGATAATCTCCTTTCCAGAATCGTCTTCTACTTAAACGCACATACCAATTACTTAAGTAATCTTGAGTGAAATCTGAAATTGCTCTAGCAGCTTTCGTAGGCTCGTATGCTGCATAGAATTTATCTACTTTTTCTATTAGAGTATGTAATTCAGATAAAATCCAACGATCTAATTCTGGTCTTTCAGCTAGCGGAATAGCTGCTTCAGTATAAGAAAATCCATCTAGGTTTGTATATAAAGAAAAGAAAGAGTAGGTATTATATAAGGTTCCGAAGAACTTACGCTTTACTTCGTCAATGCCTTCTATATCAAATTTTAAATTATCCCATGGATTAGCATTTGCAATCATATACCATCGAGTAGCATCTGCTCCATACGTATCTAACGTTTCAAATGGGTCCGTTGCGTTTCCTAATCGTTTAGACATTTTCTGCCCGTTTTTATCCAATACCAATCCGTTAGAAACGACATTTTTATAAGCCACAGAATCAAACACCATTGTTCCAATAGCATGTAACGTATAAAACCATCCTCTTGTTTGATCTACTCCTTCTGCAATAAAATCAGCTGGGAATGCTTTATTCTCATCAATTAAATCCATGTTTTCAAACGGATAATGCCATTGTGCATAGGGCATAGATCCAGAATCAAACCACACATCAATTAAATCACTTTCTCTTTGCATTGGTTCTCCTGAAGGAGACACTAATATAATCTGATCTACAATGTTTTTATGTAAATCTAATGTAGCATAGTTTTGATCTGACATATTACCTACTTCAAAATCAGCAAAAATATCTTCAGACATGATGCCTGCTTCTATAGATTTCTGAATTTCAGCTTTTAATTCGGCTACAGACCCAATACAAATCTCTTCCTTTCTATCTTCTGTTCTCCAAATTGGTAATGGAATTCCCCAATAACGAGACCTAGATAAATTCCAATCATTTGCATTTGCCAACCAGTTGCCAAAACGTCCTTCTCCTGTAGATTTTGGTTTCCAATTAATCGTCGAATTTAACTCGTGCATTCTGTCTTTTACATCCGTTACCTTTATAAACCAAGAATCTAACGGATAATATAATATAGGCTTGTCTGTTCTCCAGCAATTTGGATAACTATGCTTATATTTTTCAACCTTGAAGGCTTTGTTTTCTGTTTTTAATTTGATGGCTAGCTCAACATCTACTGATCTTTCTGGGGCTTCTCCATCTGTATAATATTCATTCTTCACATATTTTCCAGCAAACTCAACCACCTCTGGTCTGAATCTTCCTTGTAAATCTACCAATGGCACCAAGTTGTCATTTTCATCTTTCACCAACATTGGCGGGACTTCTGGTGTTGCTTGTTTTGCTACCAAGGCATCATCTGCTCCAAACGTGGGGGCTGTATGTACAATTCCTGTTCCATCTTCAGTAGTTACAAAATCTCCAGAAATTACTCTAAAGGCATCTTGTGGATTATCATTAGGCAATACATAGTTTAATAATTGCTCATACCTAATTTCTAATAAATCTTTTCCTTTGCATTCTGCAGCAATTAAAAATGGAATTTTTTTATCTTCTTTAGAAAAACTCTTTACATCTTCAACCTCTTCTGTTTGAAAATACTTTCCTGAAAATTGTTTCCCAACAAGATTTTTGGCTAGGATTACATGAACTGGCTCAAAAGTATATTGATTATAGGTTGCTACAACCACATAATCAATCTTAGAACCAACAGTTAATGCAGTATTACTTGGTAATGTCCAAGGAGTTGTGGTCCAAGCTAAGAAGTGTAAATGATCAAATGGTTTTAAAAATTCTGGCAATGTACTTTCTATTGCTTTAAACTGAGCAACGACAGTAGTATCTGTTACATCCTGATAAGTGCCAGGTTGATTTAATTCATGAGAGCTTAATCCAGTTCCTGCTTTTGGCGAATAGGGTTGAATGGTATATCCTTTATATAACAAACTCTTATCGTAAATTTGTTTTAAAAGCCACCAAACACTTTCCATGTATTTTGGTTCATAGGTAATATAAGGATCCTCCATATTTACCCAATAGCCCATTTGTTTAGTTAAGTTGTTCCAGATATCTGTATAACGCATCACCGCTTTTCTACAAGCAGCATTATATGCTTCTACAGAAATGGTTTTCCCAATATCTTCTTTTGTGATTCCTAATTCTTTTTCAACACCTAGTTCTATTGGAAGACCATGTGTATCCCATCCTGCCTTACGTTTCACTTGAAAACCTTTCATAGTTTTATAACGTGGAAAAATATCTTTAATCGCTCTTGCTAATACGTGATGTACTCCTGGCAGTCCATTTGCAGATGGTGGTCCTTCAAAAAAAACATAGGGCGGATTGCCTTCTCTAGTAGAAACACTTTTCTCGAAGATATTATTCTCTTCCCAATAAGCTAAAATTTCATTAGCCACATTTGGCAAGTTAAGTCCTTTATATTCAGGGAACTTTGTACTCATAAATCACAAATTCTTATAAGTTTGCGAAATTACATATTTTCTAGTAAATCTTTCTCTTATCCTATGAAAAAGAAAGGTTACGAAATTCCTCTTTCTTTTTTAATAGTTTCATAAGCCGATTGAATATTTTGAAACTTTTCTTGAGCTCCTTTTACATGCTCATCACCTAACCCTTGAAGTTTATCTGGATGGTATTTTTTAGCCATTTTTCTATACGCTTTTTTCACCTCATCATCGGTAGCAGATTTTGTGATTTCTAACATCTTATAGGCATTGCCAGAAGCATTATAGAACATCGCTTTAATAGATTCAAAATCGTGCTGATTGATATATAAATAACCCGCTATTTTTCTAATTTCTTCTACTTCAGATGCAATTACATGCCCGTCTGCTTTTGCAATCCCAAACAGAAAATGAATCAATTGTAAACGAGAGGCATGTGGCATATGCTGTCTTATCTGCATACAAACCTGTCTTGCAGATACTTTCTTTTTAACGATTCCTTTAAACAAGGCAAAAGCTCTATTTGCTCTCTCTTTTCCATACATTCCAGTAAACTGAGTTCTTACAAAACTTAATTCTCTTTCGTCTACTTTACCATCTGCTTTTATGACGATTGAAGCTAATACTAGCAAGCTAATTTCAAAATCTCCGCTTAATGCATCGGCTCTTCTACCTTTATATTTTTTTTGAAACTCTTTTTGTTCTTTAAGAAAATCTTCCTTTGAAAAAGCATCCACCGCTGTGCCAGCAGCAAAACCAATAATTGCTCCAATAGGCCCACCAAAAGTAAATCCAATTCCGGCACCTAACCATTTAGAAAAATTTGACATTCAATCTATATTTTGGCCCAAAGATAACTATTTTGATTCCTTTTTTATCGTTATCTTTGTGGCTTAAAATTTTAGTACTTATGTATCCAGAAGAATTAGTAAAACCAATGCGTGAACAACTGACAAATGAAGGTTTTTCAGCACTATATACTGCAGAAGATGTTGATCATGCAATTGCAAAAGAAGGAACCACACTTGTTATGGTAAATTCAGTTTGTGGTTGTGCGGCAGGTACTGCTAGACCAGGAGCTTTAGCTTCTTTACAGTTTGATAAAAAACCTGATTATTTAACAACTGTTTTTGCAGGGGTAGATAAAGAGTCTACACAAAAAGCGAGAGAACATATGATTCCATTTCCTCCATCATCTCCAGCAGTTGCACTGTTTAAAGATGGTGAGTTAGTGCATATGTTAGAGCGTCATCATATCGAAGGGAGATCTGCTCAAATGATTGCTGAGAACCTCGTATCTGCTTATAATGAGTTTTGTTAAGCAACAACTTTTAAAAAGAATTCTAAAAATCCACTTTTAACCAAGTGGATTTTTTATTTTTATACAAACGCTAAACAATGTCTAAAAAACAACTTTCCGAATACACAGATACTGAACTTCAACAAAAACTAAAACAATCAAAAATGTTTGTGGGTGTTTATATAGGTCTTTTAATTATTATGATAAGCGTGTCTATTATTAGTCTTATTGAAAACATCTTCAATTTTACCACCTTAATGCCTTTGTTTTTTATTCCGATTTTTTTGGTAATTCTATTACAAAAAGTAAAAATCCAAAAAGAACTTGAATCAAGAAGAGGAAATGGATAAGGCAAGAATTATTGAAAACACAATTGATTTTGTAAAAGAAACGCTAAAAGAAGCTGAAGGCGGTCATGATTGGTTTCACATCCAAAGGGTGTTAAGTAATGCAAGGTTAATTGCTGAAAGTGAAAAAGTAGATCTATTTATTGTACAATTAGGTGCGCTTTTACATGACATTGCTGATGCCAAGTTTTATGATGGCGATGAATCTATTGGCCCTAAAAAAGCGAGAGCGTTTTTAGAAAGTCAGCAGGTAGATGAAGAGATCATTATTCATATTGAAAATATTATCAAGTATATTTCTTTTAAATCGAGTTTAGGTACAGCAAAACAGTTTACTTCTCCTGAATTAGATGTGATTCAAGATGCAGATAGATTAGATGCAATAGGAGCTATTGGAATTGCTCGTTGTTTTAATTATGGAGGGTTTAAAAATAGAGTTTTATACGACCCCAATATTTCTCCAAATCTTCATCTGTCTAAAGAAGAATATAAAAATTCTTCTGCGCCAACCATCAATCATTTTTATGAAAAGCTCTTATTATTAAAAGATAAAATGAATACTAAAACTGGGCATCGTATAGCCCAAGATAGACATAACTATATGGAAAAATTCCTACAACAGTTTTATAGCGAATGGAATGGAGAAAAATAGCTGTCTCTAATTTTCTTTTGCTACCTCTAGAGCAGTTAGTTTATATTCTAGAATTGACAATTCTTCTGCGTTTTGTATGATTTCTTCGGCAGTTAAATTTGTGCTTCCATTTATAAAGTTGATAATTTCTTTACTTTTTACAGTATAGTATTCGATTGTCTTTTCAATTTTACTTTCCATCTTTTAGATTTAATCTTGAATTTATTGAACCATTTTTTTCATTTCTCCTCGATACTTTGAAGCGCTTTTTCCAGTTATTTCTTTAAATAACTTATTGAAGTGTGAAAAATTATTAAATCCACACTCGAAAGAAATATCGGTAATACTCATTTGACTTTCTGACAATAATTTCGTGGCATGTACCACTCTATATTCATTTACTAATTTAGTAAATGTTTTTCCAGTTACCTTTTTAAAGTATCTACAAAAAGCTGGAACTGTCATACTAGCGATTTCAGAAATTTCATCTAAACTAATATGCTCTTTAAAGTTTTCATTAATGTGTTTGTAAATTACATCTATTTTTGCACTGTCTTGAGGCTCTGTTTCAAAAGCAAATCCGTCGGCATTTAAAAAAGTATAATCTTCTGATTTTGCCAATGTATTTAGAATCTCTAAAAAGACAATAATTTTTTTAAACCCTTCTTTCTCTGAAAGTTTTTCAATTTTTTTTCCAATTTTTTGTTTGGTTTTTACTCCAAAAATAATTCCTTTTTTAGAGCGTTTTAACAATTCTTGTACCCCATTCATTTCTGGTATATCAAAAAAGTTTGTTCCTAAAAAATCTTCTTTAAACTGAATCAATGTTTCAGATCCATTAGTAGTTAAGCGATCTGTAAATCCATTATGTGGTAAGTTCGATCCAATTAACAACAGTTGGCTATTATTAAAATAAGACAAATGATTTCCGATATGCCTTTTACCTTGTCCTTTATTTACATATACCAATTCTATTTCTGGATGAAAATGCCAGAATGGTTTATGAGTTTTTAGGAACTCGGTATGCATTTTCACAAGAATAGAGCTTCCAAAACCTGGGTCAATTTTTTCTAAAGTAGGTTTCTTTTGAATCATATATAACAAAAGTACAACTCAAAGAAGAGATAACCTATGTAGAATTACCTATTTTATATTCTATTTTAACCACATAAAGACAAACACTTTGCATATTGAAGTTAAAATAACACACAAATTAGCCAATTATGTTGTGCTATCAATTCCACTTCTTAAATAGGTTTGTAATTCAAACTCTAAAACATATACTATGAAAATAGTTATTATCATATTCTCGGCAGTTTTAATTTTAACACTGACTTTTTATACACTAAAGTTTGCCCTCTCTTATCTATTTAAAAAATACGAAGGGTAAGCAATTACATTTAAAAATAAAGGCTCTTTTTTAATTGTTTACTCATTTATCCTTTTTATACTCTAAATTATCCCTTGTTTTTGTAATTACTTTAATTCGGGTTAATTTAGAACATAAATATACCAATTCTGTTGTTTTTAAAATTCAAAACCTCATGCATCTTTGCATCGTTAACCTTTAACACGTATAAAAATGAAAACACTTAGAAGAAGTATTATGGTAGCATTAATATTTGGAACATTGATCAGCTACGCTAGCACAAACAACGTATCTACAATTAAAGATGTAAAGGCATTTATTGTAAAACTACATGATGTTAGAAAAGGAAATCGTATTTATGTAAAAAACGCTGATGGCGACATTATTATTTCAAAAACTATTCAACAGAAAGGTAATTACTCAAAAGTCATTAACCTTAGTGCTTTAAAAGATGGTCATTATAAAGTTGAGATTGATAAAGACTTCGAAATATTAATTACTTCCATCGAAATAAGTAAAGGAAAAGTTCTTCTTGAAAAATCGTATGGCAAGAAAATATATAAGCCCGTTTTTAGAACCAAAGAAAATAAGGTGTATATCTCAAAAATTGCATTTGACTCTCCAGATTTAAAGGTGAAGATTTATTATGAAGATGAATTGATTCTTTCAGATTCAGTAAACGGTAAAGAGATTTTAAAAAGAATTTATAGTCTTTCTGAAGACCTTAGAGGTAATTACAAAGTGATTATGAAAACTAACGACCGTACTTATATAGAAAAATTTTCTCTATAGGAATATCGTGATTTGATTTGTGAAAAGCGAGCTCTAAACAGCTCGCTTTTTTTTATAATACTGTTTTTAAGTTATGTGAGTTGGCTTTTCAAACCACATATTATTTTCCAGGAAAATTAGCTTTTCTTTTTTCTAAAAAGGCGGTTGTTCCTTCTTTAAAATCTTCGGTTCCAAAGCAGTTCCCAAATTCAGAAATTTCAACTTCAAAACCATCAACGCCATCTTCAAAATTAGCATTTACGGCTCTTATGGCAGCACTAATGGCAACGCTCGAATTTCTCATAATCTTACTAGCTAGCTTTTCAGCTAATGGTAATAACTCTTCTTGTGAGACCACGTGATTTATTAAACCAGATGCTTTAGCTTCTTCTGCTCCAATCATTCCTGCAGTCATAATTAATTCCATTGCTTTTCCTTTACCTACTAATTGTGGTAACCGCTGTGTACCACCATAGCCAGGGATAACTCCTAATGAAACTTCTGGCAATCCCATTTTAGCATTATCAGATGCTACTCTAAAGTGACAAGCCATTGCTAATTCTAATCCACCGCCTAAAGCAAAGCCATTTACAGCGGCAATAACTGGGGTCGATAGGTTTTCTACAAAATCGAATAATAATTCTTGTCCTTTTGCAGCTAATAATCCTCCTTTTTCGACTGAAAAATCAGCAAACTCAGAGATGTCTGCTCCAGCTACGAAAGCTTTCTCTCCGCTTCCAGTAATAATAATTGCTTTTACAGCTGCCTCATTGTTTAAACTTTTAAAAGCCTCATGAAGTTCTTCTATGGTTGCTTTGTTTAATGCGTTTAACTTTTTTGGTCTGTTAATGGTAATCGTTGCGATTCCATTTTCATTTGACACGAGTATGTTTTCAAAATTCATATATAACTAAAATTATTCTTTTGGTAAGATTACAGTAAAAATGGTTCCTTCCCCTAAAGTTGATGTAAAATTAATAGATCCATCATAGGCTTCTATAATATTTTTAATCATGGGTAAACCAAGTCCCATTCCACTAGATTTTGTTGTAAATTTTGGTTCAAAAACCAATTCTTTTACATTGTCTCCGATTCCTTTTCCGTTATCAGCAACTTCTATTTTTATATTTCCGTTTGAATCAGAAACTTTGACCTCAATTCTTGGCGTTTCTTTTTCTTCTACTGCCTGAATTGCGTTTTTAATTAAATTGGTTACAATTCTTATCAGCTGAGTTTTATCTAAGTGCGCATATAACACCTCTATACTTGGAGTATAAGAGATAAATGCTTCGTTAAAAATATCTAATGCCATCTTTACCACACCAATCACTTCTATTTCTTCTTTCTTTTGCTTCGGCATCTTTGCAAAATCTGAAAATGCAGAAGCAATAGAACTCATTACATCAATCTGTTGGATAAGAGTTTGTGAATACTCTTTTAGTTTTTCTTTAATCTCTGGGTCTTCGGGGTTAAATTTTCTTTCAAAACTCTGAACACTTAAACGCATTGGTGTTAGTGGGTTTTTAATCTCATGCGCTACTTGTTTTGCCATTTCTCGCCAAGCCTGTTCTCTTTCACTTTGCGCTAATTTTACAGCACTCTCTTCTAACTCATCAATCATATTGTTGTATGCTTGAACCAGAGTTGTAATCTCTGAACTTGCTACTCCTAAAATAATTTTCTCGTTTCTCTTATTCAATCTTGTTTTATACATCTTGTCAGAGATTGTTTTTAGAGATCGAGTAATATAACTAGACAAAAAATAGGCTAGTACTACCGCAATTACTAACATGAAAAAGTAAACTACCGAAAGCCGAGATAAAAACTCTCTTAGCTCACGTTCTTCTTCAGAATTGTCTTGCGAAAACTGAAGCTTTAAAATACCTATTCTTTTCGCTTTAATATCTTTAATGTAAGTATAAGATGATTGATAACTTACATCACCCACAGTTCGAGTTCTTAAAATTCTATGGTTTACATTATTCTCTAATTGAGGAATAATATCTGACTCTAAAGAAGGTTTTATCGTATCCTTAAACGATTTTATAATAGACGATTTTAAATAGTTTCCTTTTAAGTCGTAAATCGTCATTTCTAAATTATGAATGTAAGAGATCTCATAAATACTCTGTTTGAAAATTTTAGTCAAATTTTCAGTATTAACAGGGTAGGTCGTTTTTAGATTTAATTCGACTTCAAATCTCTTTCTAAGGTTTTCTTCTTTTCTTCCAAAACGTTGAATGTTATATTCATTTGTTTGTTCGTCGTATTGGTATATAGTAACAGTAACGATCAAAATAGAAGCTAATAAAACTAGCAGAATCATGGCTAGAAATATTCGTATTCTGAGCGATATGTTTTTAAATATTAACACCTTATTCGTTCAGATAAATTCGTTTGGTTTTCATAATTAAAAGATCGTCATTCGCCCCATCTTCATCCCAATCGTATTTGCTTGTCCCTTTAAAGCCTTCGGCAGTTTTTTCAATATAATAGGCAACTTTAACATCTCTTCCTCCATAAAAATACTCTATATGTAAAGAATCTCCTTTTATATTCCACTTCCCAGGGGAATCTCCGAATCTTTTTCCTTTTTTATCTAAAGACCATGCTATAAAAGTTCCATCGCTTTTATAAGAAGATTGGGCTCTTCTTTCTGGAGGACTTCCTTCAAATATATCTTCATAAATTGAAATCGAATCCGATTTTTGATAGGTTGGCATTTCAATTTTGAGATAAGTCGTTTGCCAAGAATCAGTCATATATTCCTTTAATGAGGCTTCCTCTTTACAGCTTACAAAGAGTATTCCAAAAGCTAGTAGAAGACCAATTAGATATTTTGTTTTCATTTTTTCAATTTATTTTTAACCTTACGGATCGTTGGAGAACTTATTACAAATAAGTAAAGTCCTGACAAGATAGTTAATAAACCTAAGACCGAAAAGACTCTTAACGTCCAATTTGTAATGTTATCTCGTGTTTCAAAATCCATCACATGTAGCATCCATAGAAAATCGAATCGTCTCCAATTATCGTTTCTCACTGAGGTAATCTTTGCTAATTCAGGATTTACATACACAATGGTATTTGTTGGATGCTTTAAAGTAATTGCATAAACAGGTAAAGGTTTTTCTCTATATTCGTGGCCTTGGGTGATGTCCTTTTCTGTGAGGTAATTCACATTTCGAATCTGAAGAGGCTTATACAATCTACTTTTTACAAAAGCAACAGCTTCCTCTTTACTCAGGCCTTTTCGGCTACTATATTTATCTTTTGTTAAGTTTATAAATACAATATCATTAATTCTTACTATCCGTAGTAAACTATCCTCTTTTATGATAATTCCTTCGATTGACCTTATAGGTTTTGGATTGGTTTCTTGAATATAAGAAAGTAGTTTTCTGGCGGGCTCTTCATATTGAAAATCGAACGTATGTTCTGTCTTATCTATTAGGGTTTCACCATGCACATCGGCCATGTCATTCCAACTGAAATAGAGTCCTCCAATTGTCCAAAATAAAAATTGAACTCCAATAAATAGCCCTAAGTATCGGTGGGTTTTTCGCGTTATTTTTTGTGTTTTAATTGACATAGCATATTCATTATGTTAGGTCTAACGGAGTTGAAACCTAACTTTAAAAATAACCTCTCGACTCCGCTCGAGGAGACATGCTCTAGTTACCCTACAATATTGATAATCTTTCCTGGTACGATAATTACTTTTTTAGGGGTTCGTCCTTGTAATTGCGCTTGTGTTTTTTCGTGAGCCATCACAATCTGTTCCATTTCCTCTTTAGGCATATCTAAAGGCAATTCTAAGGTAAATCGCATTTTTCCATTAAAAGAAATTGGGTAGTTTTTTATGCTTTCTACTAAATGCTTTGGTTGAAAAATTGGAAAATCTACTGTTGAAATTGATGTTGTATGTCCTAACTGACTCCATAATTCCTCTGCAATATGAGGTGCATACGGAGAAATCAGTACTAATAATGGCTCTAGAATCGCCCGTTTGTTGCATTTCTGAGCGGTTAGCTCATTCACGGCAATCATAAAGGTAGAAACAGATGTGTTGAACGAGAAATTCTCGATATCTTCTTCAACTTTTTTAATGGTTTTGTGTAATGTTTTTAGTTCATCAGCGGTAGGTTCTGCATCAGAAATAGATAATTCTTCTCCGTTGTAAAATAACTTCCATAGCTTCTTTAAGAAAGAATATACACCAGAAATCCCTGATGTTTTCCATGGTTTTGCTTGTTCTAAAGGTCCTAAGAACATTTCAAACAAACGTAGAGAATCTGCTCCATATTCTTCACAGATATCATCTGGATTGACAACATTAAACCATCTTTTTGACATTTTTTCAACCTCTCTTCCAACAACATACTTTTTATCTTCCAAGATAAATTCAGCATTTTTAAATTGAGGTTGCCAATTTTTTAATTCCTCTGTATTTAATTCATCAGCATTATTCACTAACTTTACATCTACTCTTAATTCATCTGTCTCATATTGATCTTTCAAACCTTTTGAAACATATTTATCTGTTCCTGCAATACGATAAACAATTGCACTCGTTCCCAAAATCATTCCCTGATTGATGAGCTTTTTGGCAAACTCATCTACAGGAACTAATCCCATATCAAACAAGAATTTTTGCCAGAACCGCGCATACAACAAGTGACCTGTCGCATGCTCTGAACCTCCAATATATAAATCCACTTCTTTCCAATAATCTAATGCTTCTTTAGAAGCAAATTCTTGCTCGTTATGCGGATCCATATAGCGATTAAAGTAGTATGAACTTCCTGCCCAACCTGGCATGGTATTGAGTTCCAAAGGAAACACCCTTTTACCATCAATCAACTCATTGCTAACTACTTCTGCGGTTTCGCAGTCCCAAGCCCAGGCCTCTGCATTTCCTAATGGCGGCTGACCGTCTTCGGTGGGTAAATATTTTTCTACTTCTGGTAATATAATGGGTAAATGTTCTGCATCAATCATTTGTGGCATTCCATCTACATAATAGACGGGAAATGGCTCTCCCCAATAACGTTGCCTGCTAAATACCGCATCACGCAAACGATAATTTATTTTGCCATACCCTAAACCACGTTTTTCTAACTCGTAAATAGCGAGTTTTACGGCTTTCTTGTATTTTAATCCACTTAAGAAATCAGAATTTGCGATGACTGTTCCTTCCTTATCGGCATGAGCTGCTTCTGAAATATCGACTCCTTCAAAAATATTCGGAATCTCAATGTCGAAGTGCTTTGCAAAATCATAATCACGCTGATCTCCACATGGAACTGCCATTACAGCTCCTGTTCCATAGCTTGCTAGCACATAATCTCCAATCCAAATTTGCACTTTTTCTCCAGAAAAGGGATGAATTGCATAGGCTCCTGTAAATGCTCCTGAAATGGTTTTCACATCTGCCATACGATCACGTTCTGAACGTTTTGCCGTTGCTTGTATATAAGTTTCAACTTCTGCTTTTTGTGCTTCAGTTGTGATTTGAGAAACGAGCTCATGTTCTGGGGCTAAGGTCATAAATGACACTCCAAAAATAGTATCAGGTCTAGTGGTAAACACTTCAATCTTTGCATCGTGTCCATTCACCGCAAAAGAAACCATCGCTCCTTGTGAACGACCAATCCAATTGGTTTGTGAATCTTTTAATGGCTGTGGCCAATCGATGGTATTTAGTCCATCTAGCAAGCGTTGTGCATACGCAGAAATTCGCATTGACCATTGGGTCATTTTTTTACGAACGACAGGATGTCCTCCTCGTTCTGAAACTCCATTCACGATTTCATCATTTGCCAATACGGTTCCTAGCGCTGGGCACCAGTTAACTTCGGTATCTGAAAGGAATGTTAAGCGATATTGTAATAATATTTGTTGTTGTTTTTTATCAGAAAAACTGTTCCAATCGCTCGCTGAAAAATCTTCTACATCATCATCACAAACAGCATTTACTTCTGAGTTTCCTGTAGTTGAAAAAGCGGAAATTAAAGTGGAAATATCTTCCGCTTTGTCGGTATCGTTATTGTACCAAGAGTTGAACAATTGGATAAAAATCCATTGTGTCCACTTATAATATTCAGGGTTCGAGGTACGAACTTCACGAGACCAATCGAAAGAAAATCCAATCTGGTCTAATTGGCGACGATACGTTTTAATATTTTCTGCTGTGGTTTTTGCTGGGTGTTGCCCAGTTTGAATCGCATATTGTTCCGCTGGCAGCCCGAATGAATCATATCCTTGTGGATGTAATACGTTAAATCCTTTGTGGCGTTTGTAACGCGCATAGATATCAGAAGCAATATATCCTAATGGATGTCCAACATGCAATCCTGCTCCAGACGGATAAGGAAACATGTCTAAAACATAATATTTAGGTTTTTCAGAATTCCCTTCGGCGTTGCTTAGGGTAGGATTACTGGCTTTGAAAGTTTGGTTCTCTGCCCAAAATTTTTGCCATTTCTTTTCTATTGCTTTATGATTGTATTGCATCTTACGTTCTGCTTAAAGTGGGTAAATTTACGTTTATTCTATTACAAAAAGAAGCGGATTTAACAGGAAATGAATTGCATAAGAAAACCGCAACTATTTCTAAAACAAGTTCAGAATACATTGCGGTTTTTATATTATTTATGTTGTATGGGTTACTTTACAGTCACGGTTACAACTGTAGTGCCCCATCCTAAAAGTAGTTTGTCCCTATCTGCCATAATAGTAAATGCTTCTATACTTTTTTCAGATTTTGAAACTGCTCCAGAAACACGTGCTACATCTTTTTTTTCGTTATGACCAAAAGCTCCCCAACCGTTGGTTGCAGAATTTAGAATAATCGTCCATGCTTTATCTCCTGGAATTGTAAATAAAGAATAGGTTCCTGCCTTTACGGCTTTACCTCCAAATGTTACATCTTTATAAAACGTAATTTGAGTTGCTTCGTTAGCCCCTGTTCTCCATACTTTTCCTTTAGGAGCTAATTCATCTAGACTTCTACCATCTAATTGAGGTCTACTATAAACAATCTTATACGTTTTTTCTGCAGCTCTTCTTGGGTGTAGCACAATATCCGCTGGGCTTTTATCTAATTTAGGAAATTTTTGTGCTTGTACGTCATTTGTAAAAATAACAGCAAATACTAATATTGCAATTGTTGAAATAAGTTTTTTCATGATACTGATTTAAGTTAATTATTTAATAGGAATAGTTCTTCAAAATTACTTATCCTTTCAAATAAAACTATTAATGTTCTGTTAAAGGTTTTGCCTAAGTGTTAACTATTCTGAAGTATTATGTTGTTTAAGAGCATCCACAATCTGGATTACATCCTTCATCTTTTGATGTTGTAAAAAAGTACTTTCTTGCTAAGTAAAAAACAGCAAGTCCAACAATAATATATACGATAACTTCTTGCATTTAACTTAAAATTTGATAGGTGATTAATGAAGATATATACGCCAACAAGCCCATTCCAAACAACTGAATTAATGGCCATTTCCAACTTTTAGTTTCTTTTTTTACAATGGCTAGTGTAGCCATACATTGCATGGCGAAAGCATAGAAAACTAAAAGGGACATTCCTACTGGAAAATTAAATCTCTTCTCTCCAGTAGTCGGATTTATTTCAGATGCCATACGCTCTTTTATAGTTGCTGTGTCATCATTATCACTTTCTACACTATAAATAGTAGCTAATGTTCCTACAAAAACTTCTCTTGCTGCAAATGAAGTAATCAATGCTATTCCTATTTTCCAATCATAACCTAAAGGTTTTATTACAGGTTCTATTGATTTTCCCATGATTCCAATGTAGGAGTTTTCTAACTTCGCTGAGGCTATTCTTTGTTGTAAATCTTCGGCAGAAATATTTGTGTTTGCCGTTTGCTCAATAATATTTTTTTCTGCATCAGTATAAGATTGTGGTCCGTTAGAGGCTAAAAACCAAAGAACAATAGACAGCGCTAAAATTATTTTTCCTGCTCCAAAAACAAAGGCTTTTGTTTTTTCTATAACATCAAAGGCTACATTTTTTATAGAGGGAGCTTTGTAATCTGGCATCTCTACAACAAAGAAAGAGCTCTTTTTTATTTTTAAGGTTTTGTGCAAAATATAGGCTGCTAAAATAGCTGTAACAAAGCCTAAAACATATAGAGATAATAATGTTAACCCTTGTAAGCTTAAAAACCCAAAAACCTTCTTGTTTGGAATAATTAATGAAATGAGTATTGCATATACTGGTAATCTAGCAGAACACGTGGTAAATGGAGTAACTAAAATAGTAATCAATCGCTCTTTCCAACCTGAAATGGTTCTTGTAGACATAACTGCCGGGATAGCGCAAGCAGTTCCAGAAATTAATGGAATGACACTCTTCCCGCTCATTCCAAATCGACGCATAATTTTATCCATTAAAAACACTACTCGACTCATATAGCCTGTTTCTTCTAGAATGGCTATAAACAAGAAAAGAATGGCTATTTGAGGAATAAAGATTAAGACTCCCCCAATCCCTGGAATAATTCCTTCAGTAATTAAATCATTTAAAACTCCTTTAGGGAGCTTTGCTTTTATAACGCTACTAGCATCTGCAAAAAAGCCATCAATATAATCCATCGGTACCGTTGCCCAATCAAAAATTGATTGAAAAATAAGCAGTAAGATGCCAAAGAAAAGTACATATCCAAAAATCTTATGAGTAAAAACTTTATCTAATCTAGCTCTTACATCTGTTGCTTTTGATCTATCTACTAAATAGGTTTTCTTTAGTACTTCATTAATTTTTTGATATCTATAGATTGTTTCTTTGTGTTGATATTTTTTTAGCTTAGAGGTATCATGCTTAAAGGCTATTAACTGCTCTTTTTCTTCTTCAGAAATAGAGTCGGGAAAATTATGCTGGGTAATCATTAACCATAATTCATAAATCGAATAATTTGGGCTAATTTCTTTAAGTCTATTAAAGTAGTCTGCATCAATTTTATGATTGATAGCACAAAGTGGAGTCGCTTTTGCTGCTACATGTGCTTTTATAATGGCCGCTTTTATTTCCTTTATGCCTTCATTTTTTCTGGCACTGATTAAAATTACTTCAGAATCTAATTCTTTTTGCAGTTCGGCTAAATTGATAAAAACTCCTTTTCTTTTCATTTCATCTGCCATGTTAATGGCTAAAACAGTCGGAATTTCTAAGTCTTTAATTTGTGAAAAGAGTAGTAGGTTTCTTTTTAAATTCTCAATATCTGCAACCACTACAATAACATCTGGCGCTTCTTCTTGATGAGAACTCAATAGTGTTTTTAAAACAATACTCTCATCAATAGATGTTGGATTAATACTATAAGTTCCGGGTAAATCGGTAATGATTGCCTTGTGGCTTTTAGACAGGTTGCTAGTTCCTGTTTTTTTGTCTACTGTAACTCCAGGATAATTTCCTACTTTTTGATTTAAACCCGTAAGTTGATTAAAAAGAGAGGTTTTTCCTGTATTTGGATTCCCTATTAAAGCAACGTTTATAGATGTAGAGGTTGACATTTATTAGGGTTTAATAATGATTATTTTTTCTGCGGTTTCTTTTCTAATGGCTAAATGACTCCCATTGACGCAAATGTATAATGGATCATTAAGTGGAGCTAATTGAAGCAATGCTACTTCCGCACCAGGCAAACAGCCCATTTCTAATAACTTTAGTGGAATTTTATCTAAAGACTCTTCAGAAATATATCCCATTTCACCAATCTGTAACGATGCTATTGTTGTCAAAAAAATAATTTAGAAGGCAAAGATACTAAATTAGAATCATTCTAAACAACTTAATTCTTAGCATATTCTGCTTTCAACAGAAGAATGTCTTTTTTAATCTTTTTCATATCTTCTTTCTTTGTTCCATTATAGAAACCTCTAATACGTCTTTCTTTATCAATTAGAATAAATTGCTCGGTGTGAATAAAGTCATTTTCATCTCCTTCTCCTTCATCTATAACCGCAAAATAGCTTTTACGAGCTAAATCATAAATATGCTTCTTTGTGCCTGTGGTTACATTCCATTTTTTATCATTTACTCCTTTACGAATCGCATATTCTTTTAATACAGAAACGCTATCCATTACAGGGGTTACCGAATGTGAAAGAAACATAATATCATCATCATTCTTATAATATTCTTGCAGTTCACCCATGTTATACGCCATTGCAATACAAATAGCTTGACATCTTGTAAAAAAGAAATCTGCGATATAAATCTTCCCTTCATAATCTTTATTCGTAATTGTTTTTCCATTTTGGTTGATTAATGAAAAATCTGTAATCTTATGATTATTTCTAACATGTTTTATGGTTGGATCTAACAATTTAGGGTTGACATCTGAAGGGTTATAAATCTTTAACTTTTTATCGACTTTTAAAATATGATAGAATGCTGTAATTCCAGCAATAGAAAATACGACCAAGAAAATTAATGTAGGAATCGATTTTTTAAAAAAGCTAAGGTTCATTTAAAAGTATTTATATTTACAAACACATTGCAAAGTTAATTTATAATGAGGTTTTTATCACTATTATTTTTCTTTTTAACGCTATCTATATCTGCTCAAAACAAGGAGTATTATAAGGATTCATATCTCGCTGAATTAATCAAGGCGGAAAAGAAAGGTGGTATTAAAAGACTTCTTTTTGAAAGGAGTGAAAACACAGGTAATTACGATGTAAAATACCATAAATTAGAATGGGCAGTAGATCCAACAGAAGCATCTATTAGCGGAAGTGTCACCACACATTTTGTTGCTGAAGAAAATATGTCAACCATCACATTTGATATGGCAAATAATCTTACTGTATCTGAAGTGACTCAAAGAGGGGCGAGTTTATCATTTACAACAAACAGTGATGATGAACTGGTTATTACATTACCCACAACCTTAAACGAAGGAGTTTTAGACTCTGTAAAAGTTACCTATAGTGGAAACCCTGTAAGTACTGGTTTTGATTCTTTCGAGGTTAGCACGCACAATGGAACTCCTATTCTATGGACGCTTTCTGAGCCTTATGGAGCAAAAGGATGGTGGCCTTGTAAGCAAGATTTAATAGACAAAATAGATTCTATAGATGTATTTCTAACACATCCTACAATATACAAAGGGGTATCAAATGGGATGCGAATTTCTGAAACTATAGATGGAGACGATACCACTACGCATTGGAAACACACCTATAAGATTCCTGCTTATTTGATTGCAATTGCAGTAACCGATTATGAAGAATATTCTCATTATGTAGCCGATGGTGATTTTGATATTGTAAATTATGTGTATCCAGAGTCCTTAACTACTGCGCAATCTCAAACCCCTGTTACTGTGGATATCATGAATTTATTCAATACTCTTTTTGAGTTGTATCCTTTTGCTGATGAAAAATATGGTCACGCACAGTTTGGTTGGGGCGGTGGTATGGAACATACCACAGTTTCTTTTATGGGCAATTTTAGCAGAGGTTTAATTGCACATGAGTTGGCACACCAATGGTTTGGCAATAAAGTAACTTGTGGTTCTTGGGAAGATATTTGGTTGAATGAAGGGTTTGCTACCTATTTAAATGGTTTAGTTATTGAAAACTTAGATGGAGCATCTGATTTTATAAACTGGAAACAGGGCAAAATTAATTCAATTACCTCATCAACTTCTGGTTCAGTATTCTGTACAGATACTACTTCAATTGGAAGAATTTTTAGCTCTAGGTTAAGCTATAATAAAGGATCTATGGTATTGCATATGTTACGTTATAAGCTTGGTGATACCGCTTTTTTTAATGCGCTTAAAAGTTATTTACAAGACCCTAAACTAGCCTATGGCTATGCAAAAACTGCCCAGTTAGTTGGACATCTTGAAACCGCTAGCGGGCTTGATTTAACGGAATTTTTTAATGATTGGTTTACAGGTGAAGGATACCCAAGTTATGAAATTACTTCAACTGTTTCTGGAAATTCTGTGGAAATTACCGTCAGTCAAACTCAATCTCATAGCAGCGTTTCTTTTTTTGAAATGCCTTTGACTTTTGAGCTTGAAGGAACTTCAGGAGAGAAAGAAACCATTCGAGTTGAACATACTTCTAACGGTCAGATTTTTAATCATACCGCTTCTTTTCCAATAGCAGCCATTGAATTTGACCCAAATAAGGACCTCATTAGTAGAGATAATACAAGCACCTTATCTATCGAGAATGAAATCTTAGAAGCCGCTATAAGTGTTTTTCCAAATCCAGTAATAGACAAACTGTCTATAGTTACTAGAAATACGATAACTCTTCATAAGATTGAAATATATAACCTAATAGGGCAACTTATTTTTAGTAAAAAGAACCCTTCAGAAATAACATCACTAAAAACATTGCCAAAAGGAGCTTATCTTCTAAAGATCTCTACAAATGAAGGCTTGTTAACTAAAACTTTGTTAAAATAAAAAGCTAGTCATTATAAGCCTTTTACAAATCTCTTTAAAAACGTACATTTGTGCGTTTTAAATACATTGACAAAAATTCCATATGGAAATATTAATAAAAGCATCACAATTTATCTTAAGTCTTTCTTTACTGATTGTCTTACACGAATTAGGGCATTTTATCCCTGCAAAATTATTCAAAACTAAAGTCGAAAAATTTTATCTGTTTTTTGATTACAAGTTTTCTCTTATTAAGAAAAAGGTTGGAGACACTGTTTACGGGGTTGGTTGGATTCCTTTAGGAGGCTATGTAAAAATAGCAGGAATGATTGATGAAAGCATGGATAAAGAACAAATGCAAGGAGAACCCCAACCATGGGAATTTCGATCGAAACCTGCGTGGCAACGACTAATTATTATGTTGGGTGGTGTTTTTGTAAATTTTGTGCTCGGTATTTTTATTTATATCATGTTAATGTATGCTTATGGAGAAAAGTACTTACCTAACGAAAATGTAAAAGACGGCCTATGGGTAACAGATTCCTTAGCTGTAAAAGTTGGGTTACAAAACGGAGATAAAATTCTGGCTGTTGATGGTCAAAAAATTAGAAGATTCTCTGATATCACAATGTCGTTTATCAATGGAAATAATTTTACGATTGAAAGAGATGGCGCTATTATAGAAAAAGAACTTCCTGTAGATTTTATTTCTAAGTTAATAGATAGAGGAAAAGATGCTGGAATGATTGTAAGACCAAGAGGTCCTTTTGTAATTAGCGAAGTTCCTAAAACTTCAGTAAATAAATCTATCGATTTAAAGGAAAGAGATATTATTATTGGAATAAATGGTGTTGGAACAAAATATTACGATCAAGTTGAAACGCAATTACTTGTTAATGCAGGTAAGCAGATTCCTATCACAGTAAGAAGAGGTGAAAACACTTTTACTTCTAATGCAGTGGTGAGTCAGAAAGGAAAACTAGAAGTTGTTGCTTATTCAGCTGGCATGTCTGATTTAGAAAAGTTAGGCTACTATAAACTAGCCGATATTACTTACACATTTTCTGAAGCTATTCCTGCTGGTTTTCGCAAATCCTATGAAACTCTTACAAATTACATTAAGCAATTAAAAAAGATTTTTAATCCTAGTACTGGAGCCTATAAAGGCTTAGGAGGATTTATTTCTATTGGTAGTATTTTTCCTTCTGAATGGAGCGCCCAAAGTTTTTGGAATATCACAGCTTTCTTATCTATTATGTTAGGATTTATGAATTTATTACCAATTCCAGCTTTAGATGGTGGACATGTTGTATTTACTTTATGGGAAATGATAACAGGGAAAAAACCAGGTGATAAATTTTTAGAATATGCTCAAGTTGCTGGCTTTATTTTATTAATAGCCTTACTGTTATTTGCTAACGGAAATGATATTTTTAGGCTCTTTAACTAGCCTTATTTAGCCATCAGTAGTTCTTAATCTTTATAGACAAATTGATTGGCTTAATGTATAAATATCTTGCGCTACATTCTTCACAAGCATAGGCCTTAGAAAAAGGAATGTACTTAAGAATAAATTTTCTACTTCGTCTAGTTCTTTTGAGAGATCTACACTTCGGACATCTTTTCATGGTGGGGGAGTTAAAGATTCGCGGTGAAGATAAACTTATTTTACAAAAAAGATGTAACTATTTTGTTTTTAAATTGTTATGAGTTTTTTGTATTGCTTTTTCATTTTTCCAATCAATCCACTTTTGCCCTCTCAATTTTCTCATTAGGTTGTCAAAAGTTCTCATGACTACTAAATTATATAGCGCCTTTGAAAGGTTTTTAGGATTCCTAGGTAATGCCCTTAAACTCATAGAGAATCCTGGTGTTATATAACGCATATAATGCCAATATCCTTCGGGCATATATAGTACATTACCATGCTCTAGATCAGTAACGTAGCCTTTTGTATATTTTAATGCTGGCCATTTTTCAAAATCAGGATTCGAAAAATCAATATCTTCTCTAGTAATTAAAGAGTTAGGTATTTTATATAAATATTTTCTTTGCTTTTGATCAAACAAAATGCATTGTTTTTTCCCTTCAAAATGAAAATGAAAAATGTTTGCTAAATCTATATCATAATGCATAAATGTGTAAGAGTTTTCACCTCCAAAAAACAACATTGGCAATTTTTTTAATAATTTCAACCCAAAATCTGGATAAGAAAAATCTTTTTGTAATATCGGAACTTCTTTAAGTACATTCCATAAAAAAATTCGAAATTTAGTAGGCTCTTTCTTCAATAAATCTACATACTCACTCATTTTCATGGTCGCATGCGGTTGATTAAATCCATCTTTATAATCTACAGGTCTATCGTCATATAAGGGCACTTCTTTATCTCCAGCAACTTCTTTAATATAATCTAAGTTCCATTTTTTATAGGCAGGCCAATCTTCTATAAACTGCTCTATAACAACAGGTTTCTGAGGTTTGAAGTACTTTTCTAAAAAATCTTTTTTGGTGATAGTTTTTACCCTATCTATTTGAGATAAGTTTAAACTCATTCTTCATCAATTAAAACGCAAATTAAAAAAATCGTTTGAAAATAATTAATATTATTTTCCAATTGTATAGACGACTAAAGAGTATTAGTCGTTACTTATTATGATAGTTTTACTTCTTTTGCTTTTTGTTTAGCCATTTCATTTCTCTCAATAGAATGATCTGGTCTTGTCCATTTTGGCTTTTCTCCTAGCGATTCAAACTTAGAGTTTTCGGCTTCAACAGTATCAGGTTGCATCTTTTTAATAAAAGGCTTTTGAGGGTTAAGCCCTAATAATTTAAACATCTCCATATCTTCATTTACATCTGGATTTGGAGTTGTCAATAACTTATCCCCAGCAAATATCGAGTTGGCTCCGGCAAAGAAACACATAGCTTGTCCTTCTCTACTCATTTCTGTTCTTCCGGCCGATAAACGAACTTGAGTTTCTGGTATTACAATTCTAGTAGTTGCCACCATTCGGATCATATCCCAAATTTCTACTGGAGTTTGATCTTCTAGAGGAGTTCCATCTACTGCTACCAGAGCATTGATAGGTACAGATTCTGGCTGAGGATTTAAGGTAGATAAAGCAACTAACATTCCTGCTCTATCTTCGGCTTTTTCTCCCATTCCTATAATTCCTCCTGAACAAACTGTTACATTGGTTTTACGAACATTGTCGATTGTATCTAAGCGGTCTTCATACCCACGAGTAGAAATTACTTCTTTATAATATTCTTCAGAAGAATCTAAATTATGATTGTATGCGTATAATCCTGCCTCTGCTAAACGATGAGCTTGATTTTCTGTAATCATACCCAAGGTACAACATACTTCCATATCAAGTTTATTAATGGTTCTTACCATTTCTAGCACTTGATCAAATTCAGGTCCGTCTTTTACATTTCTCCAAGCAGCGCCCATACACACTCTAGAACTTCCTGAGGCCTTTGCTCTTAAAGCTTGTGCTTTTACATGAGGGACCGTCATTAAATCATTTCCTTCTAAATCTGTATGATACCTTGCTGCCTGAGGGCAATACCCACAGTCTTCAGGACATCCTCCCGTTTTAATTGACAATAAGGTAGATACTTGAACCGTATTAGGATCGTGGTGCTCTCTATGAATAGTAGCAGCTTCATATAACAACTCCATTAAAGGCTTGTTATATATTTCAAGGATTTCTTCTTTCGTCCAATTGTGTCTTGTAATGCTCATATCTTATTTGAGAGATTTTGTAATTCAAATGTAATAATAATCTATGGTAATTTACAGCTTTTTAGTCAACAATACAGAAACTGCATTCCCGCCAAAACCTACAGCATTTACTAACACTTTTTCAATACGTTTTGGGTGGTTTTGCTTCATGGCAAAAGGAACTGAAATGGATTGTTGGTTTTCTAGCATAAGGATGGCTAATTCTACACTTAACATTCCTGATGCACCAAACGTATGACCTAACTTCCATTTATTGGTAGTCAGAAAAGGTGTTTTGTTGCAAAAAATTGTAGAAATCGCTTTAAATTCTGAAAGGTCTCCTTTAATTGTTCCAGGGGCATGCATTACAATGGCATCAATCTCATCTAGGTTTGTGTTCCTTAAAGCCATTCTCATTGATTTCTGAAAGCATAATGCTTCTGTAGAAATAGAAATATTATGTTCTAAAACTTCTGTTGCATAGCCAACTCCTTCAATCATAGCAATGGCATTTTCTGAAACACCAGCTTCTAAACAAATCATTGAAGCCCCTTCTCCAATAACCATTGTGTTTTGTTTTTTATTTAAATCAAACGCTTTGCAAGGGAATTTGCTGCTTTGATTTTGCTCGTCGTTCAGATTACTTTCTCTTGCATAGATTTTCATTGCTTGCATTTGAGCAATGGTAAAATCTGTTAATGCCGCTTCGCTTCCTCCTACTAAAAATTTATCTGACATCCCAGCCTGAATCCAAGCAACTCCATTTAGCAAAGAATGTAACGCTGTTGAGCAGGTTATGGAGTGTGATATTTCTGGCCCAGCTGTCTTTAAATCGTGTGCTACCCAAGAAGATATATTCCCTAAAGTAGTGGTTGGTGATGTTAGTGTTTCTGCTACAGAAAACTTTAAAAAAGATTGATGTAACTTTTCAAATAATACTGTAGCTCCTCTAGACGAACCAATATTTACACCAAAATTACCCGAAGATTCCCACCCAGCTTTTTCTATGACTTTTCTAGAAGTATAGATTGCATACAACACGGTATCATCTAAGTTTTTATATTTTGAATCCGATTTTCTTAACGTAGCTATTTCTTTTTTAGACTCTTCAGAAATACTAGCAACAAAAGCCTTTATAGTACCTATTTGTTTTGATTTTATAAAATGTGCATCACTTAAATAATGACTCCAAATCTCATTTTGGTTACTCCCTAATGCAGAGATTGATGAAACAGCCGTTATAGATATTGGTTTTTTCAATATAAATTCTTTACTGCAAAAATACAGCATCAACATTTATTTATCCCTAAAAAAAATGAAATCTATTTTATTTATCTTGTACAAAAATTCTAATATGGAAGAACATGTAAAAAAAAGTTGGTTTAAAAGAAATTGGATGTGGTTTGTACCTGTCAGTGGTTGTCTAACCTTAATTATTCTTTTCTTTTTAGGAATTGGGGCGTTGATTTTTGGGGTTACCAATATGATTTCAAATTCAACTCCCGCAGAGTATGCTTTTGAGCAAGCTACAAAGAACAAACAAGTAACGCTACTTTTAGGAGATTCTATTGAACAAAAAGGCATTACTTCTGGAAGTATTAATCTTAGTAATAGTAATGGCGATGCCGATTTAATCATTCCTATCAGAGGTAGTAGAGGGAAAGGCACCATTAGAGTTGTGGCTACAAAGGTCGATGGTGATTGGGTTTATGAAAAACTTTATGTTATTATTAAAGAAACTAATGAGAACATTAATCTTATTGACAAAAGTCTAGAGGGTGTCTAACAATTGTTCTATCGTTACATATATTTTCTCTAACTGTTCATCAGAAATGGTATATGGTGCAGAGATATAAATCGTATTTCCAAGTGGTCTTAAGAAAACACCTCTATCCATAAAGAAATTAAATAATTGATCTCTTAAATTTCCATATCGATCCATTTCAATATTCAAATCCAGTGCAAAAATGACTCCTTTTTGACGAGTAGTTTTTACTTTCTGGTGTGCTTTTATCCTGGTATTAAAGTTTTTATGCGAAGCAATAATTCTTTTAATCGCTCCTTGAATTTCTTCTGTTTGTAGTAATTCTGTGGCGGCTAAAGCTGCTGTACATGACAATGGATTTGCAGAATAGGTATGTCCGTGAAACAATCCTTTTTTAATCTCATCGCTATAAAAGGCATTGTATATTTTTTGTGAACAAGTTGTTAATGCCATGGGTAGTAAACCGCCAGTTAACGCTTTACTTAAACACATCACGTCGGGTTTTGTTTCTATTTGATCGGAAGCAAAATAGGTGCCTGTTTTTCCAAAACCGGTCATTACCTCATCAGCAACCGTAATAATATTATGTTTTCTGCAAAAAACAAGAATTTTATTTAATCCTTCTGCGGAATGCATTTTCATTGCGGCGGCTCCTTGTACTAAAGGCTCATACACAAACCCTGCTACTTTGTTTTTGGAGACAATATCCTCTAAAAGAGACAAAACTTCATGAATGTTATCCTTGCTTGGTGTTGGAATTCTCAGCACTTCTATAAAGAAACCTTCAAATGGCCCATTATATACCGATAGTCCTGAAACACTCATGGCTCCAAATGTATCTCCATGAAATCCATTTTCAAAAGCCAATAATATATTTCTTTTTTCTCCTTGGTTAAAATGATATTGTAATGCCATTTTAATTCCTATTTCTACACTAGTAGATCCATTATCGCTGAAAAATATTTTTTCTTGATTAGATGGTAAAATCTTCATCAATTCTTCTGATAATTTGACCGCAGGCTCATGTGTAAAACCACTAAAGACAACTTGATCTAACTGTTGCATTTGGCTAGCAACTCTAGAGGTAATATATTCATTACAGTGACCATACATAGCAATATACCAAGAAGCAATTCCATCTATATACTCATTTCCTTCTTCATCTGTTAATACACAATTCTTTGCTTTTTTAATAGCAATGGTATCTGGGTGAATCTTATGCTGCGTTAGCGGATGCCAAAGATGTTTTTTATCTCTTTCTTGTAAATTCATAACTTCTTTTTAAATCTCTCTGCATATTCTTTGATTACATTTTTATCAAAATAAGGCTCATCATCTATTCTTCCAATCACTGGAACTTCTGTCATTCTTGCAATAATATCCTCTGTTGTTTTATGTTCGTTACCAGAAAAAATGATTGAGACATCCAATCCTTTTTCTTTTAAAAAAGATACTGTGAGTAGAGTGTGATTTATACTACCCAAATAATGACGCGAAACCACAATAACTTTATAATTAGGCTTTATAAGGTCTAAAATAGTATCCTTATTATTTAACGGAACTAATAAACCTCCAGCACCTTCTATTACTAAATTGTTCTTAGTCTTTGGTTCTTTAATTTCGTTTAATGAAATTTCAACTCCGTCAATTTCAGCTGCTGCATGTGGACTCATTGGTGTTTGTAATGCAAACGCATTAGAATGAAAAACAGAGGTGCTATTTGATACTAATTGTTTGACTTTATCTGTGTCAGAATATTGCAAATCACCTGCTTGTACAGGTTTCCAATAATCTGCCTCTAATGCCTCTGTTAGAATAGCTGCAGCAACTGTTTTTCCTACATCTGTAGAGATCCCTGTGATAAAGTATTTTTTTTGTTTCATCTTAAGACAAAAGTACAAAGTGTCTCTAAGACTTTTGTGATTTCTTCCTTCGAATTATACGAATGCAAACAAAAACGTAATCGCTCTTGCCCCTCAGGTATGGTAGGAGATAGAATAGGCTTTACATCAAAACCTTTGTTTTGTATTTGTGCCGCTACTTTTTTTACGATCTCATTTCCTGAAATCATACAACAATGAATTGCTGAATTACTTTGAATAAAAAAATCTTGCAATGTCAATCTTTGGGTTTCTTCTTTAAAAAAAGTAATGTTTTCTTTAAGCTTTTCAATTTTTATTTGACCTTTAGAACTTTGTAAATAATCATAGGCTTGATGTGTTGTGGCAATCGTGTGTGGCGACAATCCTGTGGTATACATAAAGCTTCTCGAAAAATTAATTAAATATTGTTTTAATTCTTTGCTTCCTAATATTGCAGCTCCATGGCTGCCCAATGCTTTTCCAAAGGTTATAATTCTTGCAAAAACATCTGCTGTGATATTTAAATCCTGAACAATTCCATAACCTCTTTCCCCGAAAAGCCCTACTGCGTGTGCCTCATCTACTATTAAAAAACCTTCGTAAGCATTTACCAATTGACTCATTTCAACTAAATCGGGGCAGTCACCATCCATTGAAAAAACAGATTCAGTAACTACAAAAATAGCTTGATTAGATTCTGAATGACGAGTAAAAAGATCTTCTAAATTCTTTATATTATTGTGAGTAAATTTATAGGATTTTGCATCACTCATTTTTATTCCATCTCTTACTGATGCATGAATAAATTCGTCATAAAAAATAAGATCCCCTCGCTGAGGGACAGAAGAAAAGAATCCAATATTAGCATCATATCCTGAGTTAAAAACAAGTGCCGCTTCTGACTGATGGAACTCACATATCTGTTGTTCTAAGCAGTGATACAACTTGTGGTTACCAGACAATAATCTAGAACCTGTAGCTCCATTTATAAAGATATTATGCGCTAATAAATACGAATGCGATGCTTCAAAAACTGTTTTAGATTTAGAAATCCCTAAATAATCATTTGACGAAAAATCGATGAAGTCATTATTCTCAGGCAAATGACGTAAGGAATCTTTATCTATCCGTTTTTTTAATTTATCACTTAGTTTTTTAGGAAATCTCATCTCTACAAATTTATGTAATTTCTTGTACCTTTGACACTTTAAAATCACAGATGATAAAAGAAGCTTCTTTAAAAGAAAAATGGGATTATTTAGTGCAAAAATTATCTGATCAATTTGCAGATGGTGATACATTAAATGTAGATGGAATTATTTATTTAATTGGCGTCCAAGAATTAGGACAGGGTAGTAGAAAGTTTAAAAAAGATGAAAAAGTAAACTTGATGCATATTGCTATTTGTAAACTTTTAGAGCCTTATGGTTATTACGAATTTGATTATTTTGATAAAGACAGTTGGCCGCACTATAAAGTTCTTACTGAGCTCCCTAACTTAAAAGCTGGAGAACAAACAGTACTTATGAAAGAAGCTATAGTACACTATTTTGAAAACGCAGGGTACTTTAAGTAACACTTAGTTTTCTTACCATTATTGAAAATAATTTTGGAAACCACCTTTTTACATAAACTCCTAGTTTCTCTTTAGCTCCAGCAATATATACTTCCTCCTTTTTGTGTTTGATTGCTCTTGCCATTAATTTTGCAAATCTTTCTGGTTGAATTCCATTTGCAGTGGCTGAATCCATTTTTTTTTGAGAACTTCCATCTCCAGTAAGCGCATTTATAGAAATATTTGTTGCAACAAACCCCGGGCAAATGAGCGTTACACTTATATTATCTTTGTGATGTTCTGCTCGAAGACTATCAAAAAACCCATGTAATGCATGCTTTGAAGCTGCATAACTAGAGCGCAAAGGAGTTCCGATTTTTCCAACTATACTTGTTGTTACTGCAAACTGACCAGATTGGTTTTTTATAAAGTGAGGTAATATTTCTTTAGACAAAGCTACAGTTCCTAAATAATTAATATCCAGAATACGTTTATCTACTTCTAAGGCTGTGTCTTTTGCTAATGAGCGCTGACTAATTCCGCCATTGTTTACTAAAATATCAACTTTTCCAAAAGCTGCAATAGCCTCAGTTGTTTTTTCTTTAAAACTGGAATGTTTTGCTAAATCTAAGGGTAATAGATATACTCCTTTAGGATTTCTACACTGCTGCTGTACTTCTTCTAAGGTTTCTTTTTGTCTTGAAGATAAAATTAATTTAACATTTTGATTGGCAAGATGAATTGCCAACGCTCTTCCTATTCCTGAGGAAGCGCCAGTAATCCAAACTACTTTATTTAAGAAACTCATTGTTAAAATTTTATAGCAAATTACATAATTTCTTTTAGAAGTGGTATTTTTGGAACGCTTCTTGAAAAAGAAACAATGAAATCTATTTATATGAAAAAAATTCTTGTTTTTTTGTTATTTACTTGCACTGTTTTACAGGCTCAATACAAAATATCTGGCACTTTAACTCCTCCTAATAATTATAAGAATGCTCTTCTATATAAAGTAGAAGGTGCAAGGCAACTCTATATTAAAAATGCTAAAATTAAACTGGATACTATTATTCAAAACAAAACGCAAAAAATTATAGGGTCATTCCAGTTTGTATTTAATAACGACATGCAACCTGGATCGTATAGAGTTACATATGATTTACAAAACGGTGGCTTTGCAGATTTTCTTTTTAACAAAGAAAATGTATCATTTACGGTAAACCCTAATGCTCCTCAACCAATTATCAAGTTTTTAAAGTCGAAAGAGAATATACTTTATTCTGATTTTTTAAATGATATTTCTTTAGGTCAATACGAGACAGATTCTTTACAAATAGCTTACTTAAAAGACCCTTCTTTAAAGAATGCTAAAGCGTATAAAAGTGCTATTAAAAACATCCAAGAAATTCAAGCCAAGTATGTAAAAAACTCTGAAGGTGCTTTAGTCTCTCATTTTATAAAAGCTACTGACCGCTATAATGCTCCTGAGCCAGCAAAAACCCCGAATCAATATTTTAATGGAGTGCTCTCTCATTTTTTTGATAATATCGATTTCACCAATACTTATCTCTATAATTCTTCTTTTTTAATTGATAGAATTAGTGATTATGTCTTTTATATGAATTACACAGAAGATAGAGATCAACAATTAGTTTTACACAAGAATGCCATTGATAAAGTGATGAGTGTTATAGAAAACCAGAAATTTAAAGCCGATGTTATTGAGTTTTTAGCTTCACAGTTTTCTACTGCAAAAGAAATCCAAATTGTAGATTATATTATTACCAAGCATTTTGACAAACTTCCTGCTAAGTTTCAAAATTTAGATTTTAAGAATAAAATGTTACGTAATTTATCGGTAGCTGTTGGTAGAACTGCCCCAGATTTTTCTTGGGAAGAGAATGGAAAAACAATTAAACTTTCAGAATTAAATGACGCGAAGCACTATGTCTTAGTTTTTTATAGTACCGAGTGTTCACATTGTTTGCGAGAAGTTCCACAACTTTTTGAATTTATGAAAGGAAAAGATCATGTGAAAGTCATTGCCTTTGCTATGGAGAAAATAGATGTTTCTTGGAAGAAATTCAAATCGACCTTGCCTGGATGGCATCACGCTTTAGGTTTAGGCAAATGGGAAAACAAGGTAGCTAGAACGTATCAAATTGTTTCAACGCCAACTTATTTTGTTTTAGATAGCTCTAAGAAAATTATTGGAAATCCTGAAGAATTGGTAGATTTGAAAGCTGCTGTTTCTCAATTAAAAATGTAGAAATGCATCTTGTAAGTGCTCAATATCAAAACCGTTATTGTTTTTAGTAACAGCAATAATATCAAAACGAACTTCTACATCTATGTCTTTCTGAATTACATATTCATTTATTGCCATTACTAATAATTTGATTTTTTTAGGACTAATAAAATCTTGTGGATTCCCAAACTCATTTGTAGATCTTGTTTTTACTTCTACAGCTATAAGTGTTTCTTCTTTCTGAGCAATGATATCAATCTCGGCTTTTTGAAAGCGCCAATTCTTTTCAATAATTGTGTAGTTGTTTTCTATCAAAAAACCTACTGCTAACTGCTCTCCTTTTTTTCCTAATTCATAGTGTTCTGCCATATCTCTAAAATAAAAAATTAATAGTACTTTTAACTAATGGATTTCCCTTTTAGTTTTGGTCAAAAAAGCTCGCTGCTTCTTATTTTCTTTTTTCATGGAATTGTTTTTTCATTCCTTCTCTTAAGAAAAGGAGTCATCTACAACAATAAGTCAAGTAAGTGGTTAAGTTTTCTACTATTCTTATGTGCTATGTATATTGTTCCTTATATGTTAGGATATGCAAATTGGTATAGCAAACGAATTACTAGAGAAATTTTATTCTTTATCCCTTTTATGCAAGTACTATTAATTGGTCCTGTGGTCTTTTTCTACACCAAAAGCTTGTTAAACGGGTCTTTTAAATTGGTGAAAAAAGACTGGATTCATTTTGTTCCTGCTATTCTTTATCTAGGCTACAGTTTAATTGTCTTTATCACAGATAAAATTGTGTTAGATGAATTTTATTTTTATGCTGATGGGCGTGATAAAGATTTAGCAAACTGGTATCAGGTGTCAGGTTTAATCTCGATGACTTTCTATTTAATTTTAAGTTTACGCCATTATGCTCACTATAAAAAACTGGTTTTTGATCGAGTGAGTTACGCTGAGACGATCTTATTTCAATGGATTCGTAATTTTATGATTGCTTTCTTAGGAATTGTCATTTTACGTATCATGTTCTTTATTTTAAATCCTGAATGGGGAGAATTTGGAAGTCAAGTCTGGCATTATCTTGGGTTCTCTTTTGTTATCTTTTATATCTCGATAAACGGGTATGCAAATGCTGTAAAGATTTCCATTTTCAATGATGCTAATATGCAACCTGTTGATGTTTTTTCTGAAGCTCAAGAAGAAGAAGAAATCATTCAAGAAACATCTTTAGAAAAAAACATTGAAGATTGGAAAGAGAAAATTCTTACGCTAATTACTAAAGAAAGAATCTATGAAAACCCTAAGTTGACACTTTTTGAAGTTGCTCAAACTTTAAAAACTAATACCAAAACGATCTCTTCGGTTATCAACTCAGGGTTTCAAATGAATTTTAATGACTTCATCAATCACTATCGAATTGAAGCTATAAAAGAGAAAATGAATTCAAGAGAACATGAGACAACAACCTTGCTGGGAATTGCCTTTGATTGTGGGTTTAACAGTAAAGCCACCTTTAATAGAGCTTTCAAAAAAAGCACTTCATTGTCTCCTAAAGAGTATCTCGAAAAAATTTCTTAAAGTAGGACTCAAATCTTGATTTGAAGCGTTTCGCTTGATTTTATCCTTGACTTTTGTATTAAATTATATCAAATAGTCATGAGAAAAATCATCATCCTTATTGCACTTTTCATTGCAACAATTTCAGTTGCTCAAAATTCAGAAATCAAAAAAATTGATTCTATTGTCAATTCAAAAATTGGAGAAAACGATCCTTCTTTATTTGTTGGAATTGTAAAGAACGGAACAATCATCTATGAAAAATATCTTGGATTGGCTAATCTTCAACATCAAGTAAAAGCCAATGAAAAAACACGATCCAATATTGCATCAACAGCAAAACAATTTACTGCTTTAATGATCTTACAACTTTCTTTGGAAGAGAAGTTAAGCTTAGAGGATGACATTAGAAAATACTTCCCTACTTTTTATCCTAATGTCAAAGAGAAAATAAAAATCAGACACTTATTAAATCACACCAGTGGTGTTAGAGATTTCTATGACTTGATGAGCATTCAACAAAACCCTTGGTGGCGAAATGAAGGGTTTGATAACAATGATGCTATTGAATTGTTAGAAAAGCAAGAAGATTTAGCTTTCAAACCTGGGTCAAGGTATATGTATAGCAATTCTGGTTATACCCTCTTGGCAAAAATCATTGCCCGCGTTTCTGGGAAAAAATTCCATGAATATTCCAACCAGTTTTTTAAAGAGTTAGGAATGAATAACACCTCATTCTTGGAAGATTATATGTATGTAATTCCAAATCAAGCGCAACCTTATTCAGATTGGGGTGATGGTGTTTGGCAACAATACCCAATGATTACTAGTTTATATGGTGATGGCTTTTTGTTTACCACATTAAAAGATCAATTAATCTTTGAACAAGCGGTTCAAAATGCAAAACACAATCATAATGTACTATTAATTAAAAGTCAGAAAGAAATTCCTAATAGTAAAATAAAAACCTACGGCTTTGGATTGGAATTAACAGATCGATTGAATCGTAAAGCAGTACATCATTCTGGAGGAACAGGTTCTTATCATTCGCAAATGGTTCGTTATTTGGATGAAAAATTAACGGTCTTTGTGATGAGTAATAACAGTCGCCTATGGAGTGGCGCTATTGCTGATGAAGTTGCTCGTGTTTTACTCCCTAAAAAGAATGCTGCCAATCAATACAATCAACGAATTAAAGAAAATTCTGGATTGACCTCAGTCAATGAAATCACCGGTCAATATCGTTCTCCTGGCGAGTATTTGATCCGAATTGAATCAAAAGACAACAAAATTCAATGGAGAAACGGAAATAACAATCCGTTTGAGTTGATTCAGGAAAAGAACAACGTCTATACGTTTAAAGGAGGCTCAAAAACAAAAATTGGATTCTATAAAAATGAACTGATTCTTTTCTACCCTTCTGGCAAAACTTCTGTCTATACAAAAATTCCTTATATAGCTCCAACATATGCAGATTTTGAAGGTTATCAAGGAGAGTATTATAGTCGTGAGTTAGATGTGAGTTTTGAAATTAACGGAACTCAAAACAACACATTAATGATTTCATTACCCAAGCGAAAAAAGAAATACGAAGTAGAAGTCCTGAATCGAAATGAGCTTTTAATTTTTGACTATATCTTAAAAATTCAACGAGATCAATTTAATAGAGTGACAGGAATTCTATTGACGACAAATCGAGTATTAAATAACAAATTTGTAAAGAAAACAAAATTGAAGTTTCAACCCAAAATTGCCACTAAAAATGGTTCAATTAATGTTTCAAATATTGGTTCAGCAAGTGGCAAGGCGTCTAGAATTTTGCTAACCAAAAACTATGCAAATGGGAATGAAATCTGGTCTCAACAATTTGGAGGAAAAGGTTACGATAAAGCAAGTTCTATTATAGCTGCTAAGGATGGATATTTAATTATTGGATCTACAAGCTCTTATGGAAATGGGAACTATGATATGTATGTCATTAAAACGGATAAAAAAGGAACAAAGCAATGGCAAAATACGTATGGAGGTTTTTATAATGAATACGGCTATAGCGCAGAGAAAACACCCAAAGGTTATTTGATTAAAGGAACAAAGCAAAACTGCACCTCAAATACCGATGTTTTTAAAAGAAAATGTACGACCAATGTTTGGTTTGTTTCTATAGATGAAAAAGGAAAAGAATTGTCAAGTACTATTCTAGAGGAGATTAAGGAGTAATTTCTAGCTTATATCCAACACTGTGTACATTGGTGATTTTTATAGCATCATCATCTTGCAATTTTTTACGAAGCTTAGATATGTATGTATCTAGGCTTCTTCCTACAAATACTCCGTTATCTTCCCAAACTCGCTTGGTTAAATCTTCTCTTTTTACCACTTGATTTGCATTCGCAACAAAAATCTCTAAGAGTTCACGTTCTTTATTTGATAAGGCGATTTCTTGTGCTTCTTTAATCAATTTATTCTGCTCTGGGTAAAACTGAAAGCTACCTATTGAAGTATATTTTGAGTTCTTTTCTTTTTGTTTTGAGGTTGATTTGGTTTTGTAAAGAACCAATTCTAAAACAAAGAAAATAGTAAAAATGAACAAATACAGAAGCCATTGATTGTTGATGAAACCTACTTTTTTATCTAAAAACTGAACTTGAATTGTATAACATCGTAATGGCAGTACTCTACTAATACAAGGAATAATCGTTTTCTCATCATCAATGTTCATTTCATAGCTATAAGCAACCTCTTTATCTGTGCATTGAATGACCTCAACAAGATAGTTTTGCGATAATTCCGATTTTTCTATGTTCCTTTTGACAATAGTCACCAAACTATCTGGTAAAAACAACAAATGACTTTGAAATGAAAGCTCATATTGAGAATTGTCCAGTTTCTGGATAGGTAAAATTAAAGACGTTGAATCTCCATTAGAAAGGAGTAGTTGATTTCCAACTTCTCGCAAAGAAACCTTGATTCTTTTTGAAAAGTCATCTGTATTTTCATTAGAATTCATAAAGAATCTTGTCGTTAGTATAATAATGACAATAGCTATCAATAAATAAATCGCTCTTCTACTCATAATTTCTGTAAAGAACTGATAATTTCATGACTTTTTACAAGTGTTGACACTTCTTTTACATTTTTTTGACATTCTTGTTTTTGTCTTCGTATAGATTTACTCAAAAATCAAAACATCATGAAAAAAATTATTATCGCATGTCTTTTTATTATGAGTTATTCCGGAGCAATGAACGCTCAAGAGAAACTCAAAATTAATACTGCCAAGAGTTCATTACAATGGTTCGGTTATTATACATTTTATTTTGGGGGTCACAATGGTGACATTAATTTTAAAGAAGGATATTTTCTCAAAACTGGTAATATGATTACTGGCGGAGAATTTATAATCGACATGAATTCAATCACCAGTAAAGATATAGAAAATCCAAAAGCCAACAAAAGCTTAGTCAACCATCTAAAAAATGAAGACTTCTTTGATGTTTCAAAACATTCAGAAGCTAAATTAGTAATTACCAAAGTGCAGTATCATGACACTACCCATATGAAAGTTTATGCTAATTTGACCATCAAAGGAATCACCAAATCTATTGAATTTCAAGCAGAAGTTAACTTTGAAAAAAAGCAAATGACCACAAAATTCAAAATTGACAGAACTCGTTGGGGTATTAATTATAATAGCAAAATGAAAGACGGTGCAATTTCTGATGCCATAGGGTTTGAAGTAACATTAAGTTTATAGGTATAAAAAAGAGTCAACTCTTTTAACCCTTTAATTTCCTAATATATATTTTTGTTTCTTTCACAACTTTGGGCGCTAAAATAATTGTAGCCAACATGGTAGGAATTGCCATTAGCGCAAAGGCACTATCAATAAGTCCTAACATCATTTTTAAACTAGTCATGGCACCTAATAAAATACTCGCTATATAGAAGTAATTATATAGGTGCTTATATTTTGCTCCAACTAAAAAAGACAAAGATTTCGTGCCATAATACGAATAAGAAAACAAGGACGAAATACTAAAAACCGCTACACAAATCATCAATAAGTATTTACCAATTCCAGGCATTGCTTCACCAAATGCAGAAGCTGTTAAACTAACTCCATTCGTGTCACTAGTTTGCCAAACACCTGTTACTAAAATAGCCAACGCTGTTAAAGTGCATACAATAATGGTGTCTATAAAAGGGCCTAGCATTGCTACCAATCCTTCACGAACTGGCTCATTAGTTTTTGCTGCGCCATGCGCCATTGGGGCGGTTCCTATTCCTGCTTCATTAGAAAAAGCTCCTCTTCTAACTCCTAAAATAATTAACGCACCCAAAGCACCTCCTAAGAACGAATCTTCTTTTATAAATTCAGCAGAAAAAGCATCAGTAAAAATCATTCCTAGATATTTAGGAACTACATCTATGTGTACTACTAGAATAATAATGACCAATATAAAGTAGAGCAATACCATAGAAGGGACTAATCTTGATGTTACTTTTCCAATACGTTTTAATCCACCTAATACTACTATAGAAGTAATTACAACGAGTACAAGACCAATAATTAAATTTGTATAATCACTTACTTCAACTCCATTTGGTATTAAGAGAATATCATTAACAGCCTGTGTTAGTTGGTTTACATTAAAAACAGGAAGTGCTCCTATTAACAAGCATATACTAAAAAACACCGCTAAAGGCTTCCACTTTTTTCCCAAGCCTTCTGTAATAAAATACATAGGACCTCCTTGTAATACTCCATCACTATCCTTTCCGCGATACATAATGGCGAGTGTTGATGTGAAAAATTTTGTTGCCATTCCAACTATTGCCGTGACCCACATCCAAAAGATGGCTCCAGGACCTCCAATAGCAATAGCAACTGCTACCCCAGAGATATTTCCCATGCCAACCGTAGCAGATAGCGCCGTAGTTAACGCTTGAAAATGACTTATCTGACCAGAATCGTTAGGGTCGTCATACTTTCCTCGTAGTACTTGAACCGCATGGCCAAAGAATCGAAAAGGCAAAAATTGAGAACGAATGAATAAATACAATCCGCCTATAACTAGTAAGAATAATAATGGATACCCTCCTATTAAGGAGGCGAAATCTACAATCCAATTCTCTAAGGTTTTCATTCAAATATAATTTTAGCGGTTTTATCCGTTATTTGCATTTCTATTTTTCTTCCTAAAACAAGGGCTCTATTATCTGTTTCATGTCCAGCAGGAAAATCAAATAATACTGGAAAATTATATTCAGAAACCACATCTAAAATCAATTGTTCTATAGAGCTTCCCCATTGAGTAGTATTCTTTTTTATATTACTCATATCACCTACTATCAAACCCTTACAGTGGTTAAAGTAACCTGCTCTTTTTAAACTCTGTAGCATTCTATCTATATGATATTTGTACTCGCCTATTTCTTCAATAAACAAAATTTTATCCTTAGTGTTTATAGAACTTTCAGACCCTAGCATGGTCATTAATAAAGTTAAATTTCCGCCTACTAATTGCCCTTTTGCATTCCCTTTTTTATTGTATTTAGAAGAAGGTAAAGTGTAGTTTTTTAATTCTCCAAACAGTGCTTTCTTTAAAGTAAGGACACTTTCTTTTATTTCTTCTTCATCAAACTGGAAACTAGACCCCATCATACCATGAATTGTTGCTACCCCTAAATTATGAATCTGATTATGAAGTGCGGTAATGTCTGAATACCCTATAACCCATTTTGGGTGTTCTAAAAACTTAGTGAAGTCTAACCTGTCTAAAATTCTAACGCTTCCATAACCCCCTCTAGCACACCAAATAGCCTTCACACTTGAATCATCTAATACCTTTTGAAAATCGGAGGCTCTTTCTATATCTGTTCCAGCAAAATGATTGTTTTGATTAAAAACATTACTTCCAACAACTACGTGTAATCCCCAACTTTCAGCCGTTTTTTTTGCCTTTTCGATAACTTCTTTTTTGTTTTTTAGAATCCCTGCTGAAGCAACAATAGCAATTGTATCTCCTTTTTTAAGGTAAGGTGGAGTTTTCAATTTCATATTTTTAACAATAGAATCTTTTTTAAATTGTGCTAATAAATGGAAATTAGAAAAGAAAAGAATCCCCACTAATATTCCTAATTTAAAAAGCTTGTGCATAAAAACTGTTTTGGTAAAAATACTAAAAGGAAATGATTCTTATTTTTAGCTTTGTTAAAGTTTATTTAAACCTTTGGCTATTCTTAAAGTCATAATAAACAGTTAATTAGTTATATTTACTATTCTAACCTTAAAACTATGGATGTTTTAAATTCTTGTAATACTGGTAGCTTTAACCTTTTTATTCCTTCAGTCGATCGTCCTTGGAATAAAGAGAAGGTAAATCATTTATATAGAAGACTAGGTTTTGGTGTTAATAAAGAAGATATAGACAATGCGTTAGCAGAAACTCCTAGAGTGCATACAGAAAACCTTGTTGATGATGCAATTGCTCTACCTGTTACGGAAGCTCCTGAATGGGCAGATTGGAATTACAGTGATTATGTAAATATGGGGTTAGATTTTACTGAAACAAATCAACAACATAGATACGATTGGTCTATCCAAGCTTTTAATGATTTTCGTTCCGACGGGTTAAGAGGAATGATGACACTGTTTTGGAGTAATCATTTTGTAACCGAATTACAAGTGTACAATTGTGCTTCTTATTTATACAAGTACTATAATCTTTTACAAACTCATGCTTTAGGGAATTTTAAAGATTTTGTTAGAGAAATTGGACTTAGTGAAGCAATGCTGATTTACTTAAATGGCTTTGAAAATACCGAAGCTGCCCCTAATGAAAATTATGCTCGAGAACTCTACGAGCTTTTTACATTAGGAGTTAACAATGGTTATAATCAGACAGATATTGTAGAAACTGCTAAAGCATTAACAGGATATAATTTTCGTCCTGTTTATTGTGGTGCTATTTCATTTAATGTAAATACCTTTAATAATAACGAAAAAACCATTTTCGGTAGAACAGGAAACTGGGGGTATGATGATGTTATTGATATTTTATTTGAAGAAAAAGGATCTCTAATTGCACATTTTATTTGTACAAAACTTTACAAATATTTCGTAAGCCCAACAATTAATCAAGATATTATAAATGAAATGGTGGCAATCTTTGAGGTTGATTTTAATATTGGAAATGTTTTAAAACGACTTTTCAGAAGTGAACATTTTTTCGACTCAGAAGCTATTGGTACACAAATAAAAAGCCCTTACGATCTTACACATAACTATCTAAAAACGACTGGATTTACTATTAGTAATCAAATTGAAAAAGGATTACATTATTTAAATGGAGTGGTTGGCCAACAATTATTCAATCCGCCAGATGTAGCAGGTTGGCAGGGAGATCATGATTGGATTAACTCAAGTACCTTAACAGGTAGGTGGGATTTAATGGGCTACTTACTCTATCACACTTGGAATAATCATCCCGAAGAGTTCAGAACATTTGCTATTGACTCTTCCAATAATAGTAATGACGTAGCTTTTGTAACCAAAAGTATTATAGACAGATTTATCCCAAAAGAATTTCATGAATCTTTAGATTATAACGTGGCTACTGATATTTTTAAAGGAGATATCCCTCAAAATTATTTTGATGATAACTTATGGAGTTTAAGCTGGGATGAAGCTCCATATCAAGTAACTCTATTATTATCTCATCTTACAAAAATCCCTGAATTTCAATTAAAATAAACACTATGTGTAATCATCATAAACATATCAAAATACAGGAGGATGCCCATAGTCAAGAGCATAAAAAATGGAATAGACGCTCTTTTTTACAAGCATTAGGGCTAGTAGGAGGAGGCACTATGTTGTTAAGTGGCTCTAATATAACCGCCTCTAACCCCTCTCCATTAGCACAAGCAATTAGCAATAGTGATTCTGAAAATATTTTAGTTTTAATTCGATTAAAAGGAGGAAACGATGGTTTAAATACGATTGTTCCCATTTTTGATTATGATAACTATGCCAATTTAAGACCCACTTTACGTTTTGAAGAATCTGATCTCATTCAATTAAACCCCGATATTGGAATCCCTAATTTTATGAGTGATTTAGAGTCTATGTGGGGAGAAGGAGCTATGAAAGTAGTGCATGGTGTGGGTTATAATAATGCAAGTCTTTCGCACTTTGAAGGTTCAGACATTTGGGCAAATACAGATGAAGCTAATGACGAACAAACTGGGTGGTTAGGTAGATATTTTGAAGAGGTTTACCCCGATTATTTATCAAACCCTCCTGAAATTCCCGCAGCAATTCAAATAGGCAGTATTGGAAATTTAATTTTCGATGGCGCAGATAATAACTATGCTTTTTCAGTAGCAAATCCAGATCAATTAGAATCCATAGCTGAAAATGGAACGCTCTATAATATGTCTAATTTGCCTTTGTGTACCTATGGTGATCAACTCCGTTTTTTAAGAGGTACAACAAATACTACTTTCAACTATTCAGGAATCATTCATGAAGCTTATGCTAATTCTTCCAACGAAGTTGATTATGGAAATGGTCAATTAGGAAATCAGCTCGCAATTGTTGCTAGAATGATTAAAGGAAACTTAGGGACAAAAGTATATATGGTAACTCTAGGAGGATTTGATACTCATGCAAATCAAGCAGACAAGCACCAACAACTTTTAACAGATCTTTCGGAGTCTGTTAAGTTATTTTTTGATGATATAGCTTCTACTGGACATGCAGATAAAGTATTAGGAATGACTTTTAGTGAATTTGGAAGAAGACCAGATGAAAATGGTTCTGCAGGAACCGATCATGGAGCTGGAGCTCCTTTACTTTTATTTGGTGAAGGGTTAAATGGAAATGGGTTTATTGGAGATCATCCCAGTTTAACCAATTTAGATACCAATGGAAATTTAGAGTTTTCTACTGATTTTAGACAAGTTTATGCTTCAATTATGGAAAATTGGTTGTGTATAGATAACTTGTTGATTTCAGAAGCACTTCTAGGGACATCTTATGATTCTTTAGATTTAGGACTAATTTGTACAAGTACTTTGTCTAATAATACTGCTTCTTTAGATGATTTTAACCATTTTGTATATCACGATAGAGATCAAACAATTTTAAAAATCAACAATAAATACACCCAACATACAGTTATCAAACTCTATAATATTCTTGGAGTAGAAGTCGCCACTTTAAAAAACGAAATGCTACTTACAGGCACACATTTAATCAACATAAAGTCAAATGCAAAAAGGCATTTAAATACTGGTCAATATATTTATAGAATCTCTTCTGGAGGGAAACATTACAGTAAATCAATCCTTATTCTTTAAGAAAGCTTTTTACTATTGCGGGATGCCATATAAATTGATTAATTTTACAGCCTAAAATTTATCAATGCCAAAAAGATATACCATTACTGCTGCTTTACCCTATACAAATGGGCCCATTCATATTGGACACTTAGCTGGGGTTTATGTACCCGCTGATATTTATGCTCGCTTTTTACGTTTAACAGGGAATGACGTTGCCTACATTTGTGGGAGTGATGAGCATGGAGTTGCCATACCTATGAGAGCAAAAAAAGAGGGGGTAAGTCCAAAAGATATTATTGACAAATATCATGGTATCATAAAACAGTCTTTTTCAGATTTTGGGATTTCTTTTGACAATTACTCAAGGACCTCTGCGGCGATTCATCATAAAACTGCTTCTCAGTTTTTTTTAGATTTATATGAAAAAGGTGAATTTATTGAAGAGGTAACAGCACAACTATATGATGCTAAAGCGGATCAATTTTTAGCCGATCGATTTGTTGTGGGAACCTGCCCTAAATGTGGTTTTGAAGAAAGCTATGGCGATCAATGTGAAAATTGTGGAACCAGCCATAACGCTACCGATTTAATTAATCCAACATCGGCCATTACAGGAAACGTTCCTACTATAAAAGAAACCAAACACTGGTTTTTACCCTTAGATAAACATGAAGGTTTTTTACGTGAATGGATTTTAAAAGGACATAAAAAAGATTGGAAACCTAATGTGTACGGTCAAGTAAAATCTTGGGTAGAAGATGGATTAAGACCAAGAGCGGTAACCCGTGATTTAGATTGGGGGATTCCAGTTCCTTTAGAAGATGCAGATGGCAAGGTTTTATATGTTTGGTTTGATGCTCCTATTGGGTACATCTCTGCAACCAAAGAGTGGGCAGAAAGAGAAGGAAAAAACTGGGAAGATTACTGGAAACATAAAGACACCAAATTAGTACACTTTATCGGAAAAGACAATATTGTTTTTCATTGTATTATTTTTCCTAGCATGCTAAAAGCACATGGAGATTATATTTTACCAGATAATGTTCCTGCTAATGAATTTTTAAACCTAGAAGGCAACAAACTATCTACTTCTAAAAATTGGGCAGTATGGCTGCATGAGTATTTAGAAGATTTCCCAAATCAGCAAGATGTATTACGCTATACATTAACTGCGAATGCTCCAGAAAGTAAAGACAACGATTTTACTTGGAAAGATTTTCAAGCAAGAAACAATAACGAATTGGTTGCCATTTTTGGGAACTTTATCAATAGGGTGGTTGTATTAACGAATAAATATTATAACGGTCAGGTCCCCAATCCTGGGGAGTTTTCTGAAGTAGATGAAGATACATTAGCCACATTAAAAGAGTTTCCAAATAGTATTGCAAAATCTATAGAGCGCTATCGTTTTAGAGAAGGAAGTCAAGAATTAATGAACTTGGCGCGTTTAGGAAATAAATACCTAGCTGATGAAGAGCCTTGGAAAGTTATAAAACTGGATGAAAACCGTGTGCAAACAATTATGTACGTAGCGTTACAAATTGCTGCTGGATTGGCTACTTTGTCGGAGCCTTTTTTACCTTTTACTTCTAAGAAATTAAAAACAATTCTAAATATCAATTCAGATACCTACGAGAACTCTTGGAGTGATGTTTCAGAAAAAGATATTTTAATTCCAGCGGGGCATCAAATTGGAAAAGCTGAGTTGTTATTTTCTAAAATTGAAGATAAAACCATAGAGGTGCAACTAGAAAAATTGGCTGCTACCAAAATAGAAAATGAAAATGCCAACAAAACTGTAGCGCCTCAAAAAGAGACTATTGAGTTTGATGATTTTACAAAATTAGATATTAGAGTAGGAACTATTTTAGAAGCTGAGAAAGTTGCTAAAACTAAAAAATTATTACAGTTAAAAGTAGATGTTGGAATTGATATAAGAACTATCGTTTCTGGTATTGCAGAAAGTTTTTCTCCAGAAGATATTATTGGGCAACAGGTAACCGTTTTAACAAACCTAGCGCCTAGAAAAATTAGAGGGGTAGAAAGTCAAGGAATGATTTTAATGACCGATACTCCAGATGGCAAATTGGCTTTTGTAGAGCCAGAACGGGAAGTGAAAAACGGACAACAGATTAGTTAAAAACTATTTTTAGAAAAACTCATCAGCAAGAATTCATGTCAAAAAAATTACTCTTTATATCTTTTGTTGTTTCTCTTGGAGGGTTTCTATTTGGTTTTGATGCTGGCATTATTTCTGGAGTAATGTCTTATGCTGGCGGTGAATTCAATTTAAATGACATTCAATCTGGTTGGGTGGTGAGTTCTCCTTCATTTGCTGCGATGATTGCCATGCTCTTTTCTGGAAAATTGAGTGATAAATTAGGGAGAAGAAAAATTCTTATTTATGTTGCCTTCTTCTATGCAGTGTCTGCATTATTATCAGCTTTAGCAACATCGTACGAAATGTTGTATGTAGCAAGAATGATTGGTGGTTTGGCATTTGGAGCGGCATTGGTTTTAGCGCCTATATATATTGCAGAAATTTCTACCGCAAAAAATAGAGGGAAATTAGTCGCGATTCAACAATTAAATATTGTTCTTGGTTTTTTTGCTGCTTTTTTAAGTAATTATTTTTTTAATAAATACAATACTTCGGGTACTACTTTTTTAACAGATGCCAATGTGTGGAGATGGATGTTAGGTGTAGAATTAATCCCAGCACTATTGTATTTTATTGCCTTATTTTTTGTCCCTAAAAGTCCGAGATGGTTATTTCTAAACAATAAGGTTGACGCAGCAAAAAAAGTGTTGATACAAATTCATGGAAATTTATTAGCTGAAAGTGAAATAGCCTCTATCGAAAAAAATAGTACTCATCATAAAAATACTTCAAATTCTAACTTTAGAAAATTATTAAAACCTGGACTCCGTTTTATATTTATTGTAGGTTTGATTGTTGGAATTTTACAACAAATTACTGGAATTAACGCGGTCTATTTTTATGCTACTTCTATTTTTAAACAAACAGGAATTGGAACTGATGCTGCTTTTTCTTCTGGTATTTTATTGAGTTTAATTACAGTAGTTTTTACCGTAATTGCCATGTATTTAATTGATAAAATGGGTAGAAGACCTTTATTGTTAATTGGCACTTTTGGAATCTCAATTAGTTTATTATTATGTGCTTATGGTTTTAACCAAGCTACCTATAAGCTAACATCAGAAAATATTAAAACCTTTTCATTTACAGGTGCAGAAAAGCTACAAGACATCGCAAACAAAGAGTTTACTTTTGATGTAGATTTTAAAAATGAGTTAAAAACACTTTTAGGAAATCAGGCATACAATAAAAATGATGGCGCAATTTTAGAAGCTGCCACCACTATAAATGCGAATTTAATTTTAATTGGTATTTTAGGTTTTATTGCCTGCTTTGCCTTTTCTTTAGGGCCCGTTATGTGGGTTTTATTGTCAGAATTATATCCTTTAAAATATAGAGGATTAGCCATTGGTATTATTGCTTTTGTAAATTCGCTAGTAAGTTCTATCATTCAATTAATTTTCCCTTGGGAATTGTCTAATTTAGGAAATGCTATGTCCTTTTTCTTGTTTGGAATTATTGCACTCATTGGTTTCTTTGTAATGCTAAAAATAATTCCAGAAACCAAAGGAAAATCTTTGGAAGAAATTGAAAAAGAATTTGTGAAAGCGTAAATTTGCTGATGCTCAAAATAGCGTACCATCCTATTTACAGACATAATTTACCTTTGGGACATCGGTTCCCAATGGGAAAGTATGATTTGTTATTTCAACAATTACAATACGAAGGAACCTGTACCGCTGAGAATTTCTTTGAGCCAGAAATCCCAAATAACAAGTATTTTTTCTTAGTTCACGACCCAGAATATGTTTCGGATTTAATGAACATTACCTTAGATCCAAAAATCGCAAGACGAATTGGGTTTCCTCTAAGTGAAGTTTTGATTGAAAGAGAAATGACCATTGCTGGAGGAACTATAGAAGCGAGTGAACTTGCTTTAGAAAATGGTATTGCAATGAATATTGCTGGCGGAACTCATCACGCATTTACCAATAAAGGAGAAGGTTTTTGTATGTTAAATGACCAGGCTATTGGAGCGCGTTTTTTGTTAGAAAAAGAATTGGCTACTAAAATTTTGATTGTCGACTTGGATGTTCACCAAGGAAATGGAACCGCTGAGATTTTTCGGAATGACAACTCCGTTTTCACTTTTTCAATGCATGGGAAATCTAATTACCCTTTTGTTAAAGAAAAAAGCGATTTAGACATCGCTTTAGAAACTGGAATTGAAGATGACGAGTATTTATCTATTCTGAAAAAAACCTTACCAAAACTCATCACAGAACAAAAACCTAATTTCGTCTATTATCTATCTGGAGTTGATGTAATTGAATCTGATAAGTTAGGAAAGCTTTCATTATCGATGCAAGGATGTAAAGAGCGAGATCGTTTTGTTTTACAAACTTGCAAAGATTTTAATATTCCCCTTATGTGTAGCATGGGAGGTGGCTATTCTAAAGATATAAAGGTTATCGTTGAAGCGCATGCCAATACATTTCGTTTAGCGCAAGAAATCTTTTTCTAAAATTTATTATTATTGCTCTTTAAGAATAATGCAAATTAATTTAACTTATCCATGAAGCTAACTACTCATTGTAAATTTTGTAAATCAGAAATTAGTCTTAACGCTTATATAAATGATCGTGTTGAGTTAGAGATGAAAAAAGGCAAGGAAATTCCTCTCAACTGTAAAGAGTGTATGAAAAAAAGTAACTATCATGTGAACAGCTTTTTGGCTGAAAAATCTTTATCTCATAAAATTTTTTTACTATCGACTGTTTTTGGATTGACAAGTGCTCTTATCTTTTCAGAATTTTACGTTTTATCATTGGGAATTTATTTTTATGGCGGAGTTTTTTTACTTCCTTCTGTTGCATACGGAATCATAACTAAACAGTACATGGTTAAATTAAATTCTTTTAATCGGTTTAAAGTAAAAGAATAAATTATTTCTAATACTATTTTGAGCGATTGTTATTCATCATTAAAAACCAAACTCTTGAGCTACCTTAACTTCGCACTTTCCTTCAATCTGAATTGGTGTTTTGTTATAAATAATCCAAGACTCATCCAATAAAGAAGAATAACAGATAGATACTTTCAATCTTTCTCCTATTCTTCTTTCCAATTCTCTTGTTTCTTCAGTCCATTTTAAGAAAAACAATTTTTTTGTTTCTCCAGGGCTAATCATTTGATTTCTTAAATTCCCATCTGAGCTAAATAACGTATAATCTATTCCTTTTGCTTCTGGGTAGTAATGTTTGATCACATCTAACCATTCTCTAAAGTAAATACTATCATTAAAAACTTTATATGAGTTTACTTTGGCGAGTCCGTTTCCGCTATTTTTTAATTCAATTCCAAATCCTTCTCCTGTATAGGTCCATCCTAAGGTAACATAAGGATACATTGTTGCTTTTTGTTGAGTTCTCATAATTCGAACCTCTTGAATTGATAATACTAAAGCACAGGTGCTAATAAAAACTGCACTTCCTGCTACCAAAGCATTGGTATTGATCTTTTTTAATATTTGGAAAAATTTGTTCATGGTTTTTACTATTAAATAATTAATGAAGGAACGTTTACTATCAATCTGTTAATCCAAAATACTTTATCCCTTTTCAAATAATTTTATGGTTTTCCCTTCGTCTTCTAGCTTAATAGTTACTAATAATTTTCTAATTCCTAACTTATTAACTTTATAGACTTTTGTTCCTGTTGTCCAACGCTCTTTTTTAGAAAACCCTGGCATCATAGGAAATCCATAACTAAATCGTCCTCCATTCTTTTTAGGTCCCACAACTACGAAATGATTTCTATTCCAAGAGTTATTTTTGATTTTAAAACTGATCCATTTAATGTCTTGGTCATCTATTTTTTTTACTTTTTTTAATGCTTTTTTAGTATCCCCTTTTAATCGTTTAGGAGTATTTACCAATTCGAGTGTTGCATCTTCTTTTAAAATGGAGTAGATTTCGTTTTCTGCATACACTTTTGCTTTTCCCCAACCCCAAATATTAACTCGTACATTTTCAGCAATCAATTTTGACGCATCAATTTGTCCGTTTTCTAAGCCAATGTTAAGCTGTGTTGTTTTACCAGAAACTACTACTTTACCTAATGGAGCCACAATGTTTAAGTATTTATTATCTACATTATTGATTTTTAGTGTTCCGTGAGTATCTTGTTCTACTCTTTTTAAATTTGGAGCTCCAATAGTAATGATAATTTGTTGGGAAGGCTGAATCCATTTTAATTGATCCAATACTAATGTTCCGTCTACAACCTCAGTATCAATTTTATTAAAAAGGTTTTCATCCATTTTAATGGTCATTCCTTCTTTCAAAGATAAATCAATGGTAATTTTCGCATTCAAATCTACCTTAATAACTTCTAAATTTTTCGTTTCAAAAGAACGTGTTACTATTTTTTTATTCCCTCTTGTTTGTGCTAAACTTGACATACTGACAAGTAATAGTATGATTGCTAATTTTTTCATTTTCTGTTTATTTTGACGTTTTTGTTATTATTAAATGTTGCTATATATTCGATGGTTTCTGGTTTATATTCGAAAACCAGTTCTCTATTATTCTGTCCTTGCAATTCAAACTCAATATTGTTTTTAACAAATTTGAATTCAATTCCATAAACTGCTGTTTTCTCGGTAAATGTGATTTCGTAGACTCCATCTTTATTTTCATCAGTCATCGGAACTGTTTTTTTCCATCGGTTTGGTAAGAAATCACCTCGAATCCCAATGCTTTCAAAGTTTTTAACATCATTCATGTTTACTGATATTGTAACTGTCTTTTCGTGCTCTTTCTGTACACAGCCAGACAAAGCAATTCCTATAAAAAGTAATACTGTCTTGATATAATTTTTCATGTTATAATTTTTTAGAGATTACATAATCGATTCCAAATCTTCCAGAACCTAGATATAAAGTGAATATTGATACCCAAAGGAATCCCATTGCGGGTAACATAGACCAAAGACCCTGATTCCATTTTTGTAAAAAGATAGCAACCAACATGGTACATATTAATAAGAAAGAAGCGATTCTTGTTTTAAAGCCTAGCATTAAAAACAATCCTCCAACAGCTTCACTAAAAGCTCCCATCCAAGCAAAAAACACAGGCGCAAGAGCAAAGATGCCTCCATATTCTGCGACATCTTTTGGAAACCAAGCGACTACCTCAAAGAATCCTAAATTTGCTGTAGAAGACCATGGCAGTCCAAATTTATCAGAACCAAAGCCTGATGTTAATAAAAACCCACATACAATTCTAGGAATCGCAAATAGGAAATCTCCTATCCAGTGTTTTTGAATCACTGGAGTTGTCATTTTTTTTAATACGTTTAGAATACGTGTTTTCATGAATACATAATTTTATTTCGTTTTGATGAAACAAAATTGCAACTCAAAAAAAGGTTGAACGACTCATCTCGTATAAAGACGTCTTATATACGATTTGAGACGTCTTATTTTGATAATGAATTCAAAAATTCCGTAGGTGAAGTATTGGTTAACTTTTTAAATACTCGATTAAAGGTAGCTTTACTATTGAACCCGCAATCGTAAGCTATTCCTAGTAATGAAAGTTGTTTGTGCTCCCCTTTATTTAATTTTTCTTTAAAAGTATTTACTCTAAAACTATTGACAAAATCATTAAAGTTCATTTTAAAGCCAGCATTGATTACTTGAGAAAGTTGAGCACGAGTCATTTGAAGTGCGTCTGCTAAATCTGAAAGATTTAGATCAGGATTCAAATAAGGTTTTTCTGTAGTCATGTATTTTTTAACAATCGTAATTTCTTCTTTAGAAACTTCTTTTGAAGTTTCATGTTGGGGGATACTAATAGGGTTTGGTGTGAAGCTAAAACTTAACTTGTTTAGTTTTGTGGTATCTGTAAAATATCCTCTAATCCCAACATATAATGTAACAATTGCCATTAGTAAATTAAGCCACCACCTATCTACATAATTCAATTCAACAAATAAAACACTGATAATCGTTTGCGACATTCCATATAAAAAGAGGAAGGTAAAAAGAACTAAAAAGCTTAAAATCCAGTTCAGCTCTAGTTTATAAGTATTAGAAAAGTATTGTTGTATTTTTTGTCGATAATTATAAAAAAGTTGAAAAGTAAACGCTAAATATAACACCATGTATAGGTTTTCTACTATTGACAATAATGGCATCACTATAGGTTCATCTAAATCAATTTTTAAAATCCCGTTCTGAGTTTCATTAAATCCTGGTTGAAAAGCGTCATATATATAAATACTTAGTCTATATAATGTTAAGAGAATAGCTAATGCAAAATGTTTTAAATCTTTGAGTCTAAACTTAAAGGATGAAGTGGTTATTGTTTTTATATAAAAATAAATCATTGGAGCCAACGCCAAACCAATAGGTATTAGCCAATAATTAATTTTTGTGTTTCTATACGTATCATACCACCCCATAAAACCAACAGTAAAACAGGTTTGAGTGTAGCAAACCAATAATAAAATAAGTGCTAGAAATAAATCAGATGGATTCTTTTTTTTAAAATACTTAATCAGTAGTAATGCAACAAAAATTAAGCCTTGACTTACAAGAACTAATAGTGGTGTGCTATGGATATTAAAGTTTGGAAAAGAAAAGAGAGGTACTAAATGCATCCTCAAATATATATTAATTTTCTATGTTAAAATCTCTTTTTATGAATCGTCCTTTTAAAATAGGTCTCAAATTATATTGAGTCCTAAAAAGCAGGTTAAAAAAAATTTACTCAAACTTGAATCGATTGTTGTTCTTTTAAAATCGTAAAATTTGTATTTTGGTGCTTTGTAATATGCTACACGAACTCAAAAACATCATACAAGCTGCCAAAAAAGCAAAAAAAGAGAACCTTAAAACAGTTTTTGTTTCTGTGGTTGCCTTAGATGGCTCTTCATACAGAAGACCTGGGGTAAGAATGTCTATTTGTGAAAATGAATCCATGGTAGGCGCTGTTAGTGGTGGATGTGTAGAGAAAGAAATTCTGCGTCAATCGCAAAGCGTTTTTAAGAACGACCTGCCTAAACTAATGGTATATGATGGTAGGTATCGTCTAGGATGTGAAGGGATTTTATATATCCTTATTGAGCCATTTGATCCTTCTGAAAATTTTTATATCGCTTTTGAAAATCAATGGAAATCTAGGCAAGAATTTGAAATTATCACACATTTTTCGAAGAAAGAGGAAGCACGTTTCAAAGGCGGATCTACCTTTATATTTTCAGAAAAGCCTTTCCCTATTTCCAAAAACGAAACTATCGATGTATCTTTAGAAACTTTTAGTCAAGCTATTAAAGCTGGTTTAAAGATAATCATAGTTGGTGCAGAGCATGATGCTGTAGAATTATGCAAATATGCTTCTCTAACAGGATGGGATGTAACCATTGTGGCTCCTCCCAATGATCTTAAAACAATTGATAATTTCCCTGGCGCTACAAATTATTTAGGTATCGATGAAAGTACTTTTGCTAGAGAAATTATTGATGCTCAAACGGCAGTTGTTATTATGACGCATAGCTTTGTTAAAGACTTAAAATATTTGGGAAGTATTCGAGATAAAAGACCAATGTATTTAGGTTTATTAGGGCCTAGTAAAAGAAAAAATAAAATGATTCATGAATTATTTGAGTATTATCCAGATATTGATGATAAATTTGTTGATTGTATTCATGGTCCAGCGGGCATTAATATTGGAGCAGAAACTCCACAAGAAATTGCCATTTCAATTATCTCAGAAATCTTAACCATTAGCAGAAACCAAGAACCAATGTTATTAAAAAATAAAAAAACCGGAATCCACCAATAATGTCAAAAACTGCTATTTTAATTCTTGCTGCAGGCGAATCTAAAAGACTAGGGAAACCTAAGCAACTCCTCCCTTATAAAGAGGAGACACTATTAACTTTTGTAATTAAACAAGTAAAGCCTATTAAAAACACTGAAGTTTTTGTAATTATAGGTGCACACTTTAGCGAAGTTTTTCAATCTATTAGACATCAAAAAGTTACTATTATTAAAAATGCTGATTGGCAAAAAGGAATGGGGAGCTCCATAAGTAAAGGGATTGGGTTCATTAAAAATAAAAATAGCTTTGATCGTGTACTCGTAACATTAACAGATTTACCTTTAATAAAGACCGATGATTACGAAAATTTGATTGCTTCTTCTATTTCTTCTGGAAAGAGAATTCTTCTTACTGATTATGAAAATATCTCAGGAGTTCCTGTTGTTTTTGATAAATCGCTGTTTAATGAATTATCTCTTTTAAATGATGATGAAGGTGCAAAACCAGTCATAAAAAAGTATAAAAAAGAGGTTTTAAAAGTAACATCTAAAACCCCTTTCTTTGATATTGATACTGCTGAAGCTTATCAAAAGCTATTAAATTTAGAATAACTACCCTAAAACCTTTGTTTTATTTTTCAACTCATTTATAAATGGTTGTTTAAATAATTGCTGTCCTGTTGCGGCTTTAATTGCATTAGAAACCGCTCCACCTGCAGGAGGTAATCCTGGCTCTCCAAGACCCGTTGGAGACAATTCATTTTGCACAAAATGTACATCTACCTTAGGTGTTTCATTCATTCTTATGAGGCGATACATATCAAAATTTCTAGCTTGTGGCTTTCCATCCTTAAAAGAAAAATCGCTATACATAGCGTGTCCTATTCCATCTAATACGCCTCCTTCTACTTGATTTCTTGCGCCCGTTGGATTTATGACAACGCCACAATCTACAGCAACCGTTACTTTTTTAATAATGGGAACTCCATTTTTTAAAACAACGTCGGCTACTTCAGCTACATGAGTATTATGACTATAATACGCAGCAAATCCTTGATAAACACCCTCTGTAGATTTACCCCAATTCGATTTTTTAACAACAAGCTTAATGGTATCTTCCATTCGCTGACCTGAATATTGAATTCTTTCATCTTTCGTTCCTTTCACATTTTGGAGAAGCTCTATAAGTAATTGCGGATGGTCTTTTCCTAGTTCTTGTGCTAACTCGTTAAAAAAGCTTTGCTCTGCAGAAGCTAAGAAGTTTGTATAAGGTGCTCTCCAAGCTCCTGTAGTAATATTACTTTTATAATTGCCGGTGCTTACTTTGTAGTTAGGAATACATCCTGCTGGAAAGAAATTAGGAATTAACCCATACATATTTGCATTAATCGCGGCTTCTTTTAAATGATATCCTGTAATTTTTCCATCTTTTATAGAGGCCTTCATTCTATATTTAATTGCTGGCCTATAGGTTCCCGCAGCCATATCATCCTCTCTAGAGAATACCACTTTAATGGGTTTTTTAGCTAAGCCAGAAATCTCTGCCGCCTCTAATGCAAAATCTCCATACAATCTACGGCCAAACCCTCCTCCCATACGGGTCATTTCTAAATGAATGTCATCGGGTTTTCTATCAAACATCGCAGATACCATTCCGGAAACCCAAGCAGGAGTCTGAATAGGACCTACTAAATGGATTTTATCATCAGAAATATTTGCATAAAAGTTCATAGGCTCCATACAATTGTGCGGTAAAAAAGGAGATTCGTATGTTCTTTCAATTACTTTATCTGCTTTTGCAAAGGCTTGTTTAACGTTTCCATCTTCTCGACGTATATCAAACTTTTTACCATTTAATATTTTAAACAGTTCTTTATTATGGTCTTCTGTTGTTTCTAGTTTTCCATCATCTTCCCATTGAGCGATTAGCGCTTTCTTACCTTTCATTACTGCCCAAGTACTCGTGCCAACGACCGCAATTTTATCCGTAATACTTGTAAACCTACTTGCCTGATTTGCTATCTTCTTAAGTCCTTTTCCAAACCTTAATACGTCGGTTACTCCATTTACTGCCCTAGCTTTACTATCATCAAAACTTACTAACTTCTTTCCAAAAGCTGGGGGTCTTAATACAGAGGCATATAACATTCCTTCTGCTTTATAATCTAGACCAAAAAGTGATTTTCCTGTTACTATTTTATCAATATCTACATTCACTATTTCTTGACCAATAATCTTATAGTCTTTAATCTCTTTTAACGCTACCTTTTTAGGAACTTCCATGGTCGCTGCCTCATTAACAACTTCTCCATATCCTAATTTCTCTCCCTTTGCATTGGTTATAACTCCCTCTGAAACAGAGCAGGTAGAAGGATCTACATTCCATTTTTTTGCAGCTGCGTTTACCAACATTTGTTTTGCTGTGGCGCCAGTTTCTCTAAGAGCATTCCATCCAAATCGAATTGACTGACTACCTCCAGCAACCTGTCTCTTAAAGTTTTTATTATCTAAAGCTCCTTGAGCTACAAATACATTTTTCCATGCCACGTCTAGTTCTTCTGCAATAATCATGGGCATGGATGTTTTTACCCCTTGTCCAATTTCTGGGTTGGGTGAAAAAATAGTTACATACCCTTCTTCAGATATTTTAATAAAAGCATTAAAGTCATTAAAGTTTAGGCTTTCAACATCTACAGGCATTACTGCATCTGTTTTACAAGCAGATAATAGGTTAAACCCGATTAACAAACCACCACTAGCTAGTGCAGAGGTTCTTAAAAAGTTTCTTCGGCTAAAATTGAAGGTGATATTTTGAGATTCCATTTTGTGAGTAGTTAGGTGAATTAAGACATGTTTTGTGAAGCAACTTTTACTGCTTTTTCTATTCTATTATAAGAAGCACATCTACAAATATTTCCATGCATTGCCTCTCTTATCTCTTTTTCAGAAGGGTTTGTGTTTTCTTTTAAAAAAGCAGATGCAGTCATTATCTGACCCGCTTGGCAATAGCCACATTGCGGAACATCTATTTCTTTCCATGCTTGTTGTACGGGATGCGAACCGTCTTTTGAAAGCCCCTCTATAGTGGTAACCTCCATGCCATCTACCATTGAAATTTGCAGTTGGCAACTTCTGGTTGCGGTTCCGTCTAAGTGAATTGTGCATGCACCACATTGGGCAATCCCACATCCAAACTTAGTTCCTACTAAATTAAGCTCGTCTCTTAAAACCCACAGTAACGGGGTATCTGAATCTACATTAACCGTTAATGATTTTCCATTAACTTTTATACTGTAACTAGGCATAGGTTGTCGATTTTTAAAATTGATGTGTTAAGTTACAAAAAAATTAAAGCGTTTTGTCTGTCGTTCTATTTTTATCTTGGTTTTAAGAATGATTTAACACATTATTTCTTTTAAAAAGAAGACGGCACTGAGGTTAAAAATCGTTTACCTTTCGTCTATATAAAAACCCCATTCGTCGATATTGAAGTTCCTGTAATCGAAGTTTAGCCTTTGTAATACCATAAAAATTAGTATCTTAGCAGCATAACAAAAATTTTAATACTTATGGGGGGGCCAGACAATATTATAATTCTTGTTCTTGTATTGTACAGTTTAGTATCTGCTATTTTATTAGAGCGATACCATAGAAGAATTAAAGAGTTAAAAAAATAGACATTATATAATGTCTAATTGCTTAAAAGAGCTACTAATTAGTAGCTCTTTTGCTTTTTTTACTCTTCACTTACAATCTTAAACCGACAAACACTTCCAAAAACTACTTCGTTATACACCTATAGAAAATTGTGCTAATCTTTACTTGGATCTTAGAAAAAGGGGGCGGCTTACTATTGCAAACAGATAAGAGACACAAGGAGTTGCGGTTGAATTACCTTTTTAGAATAACCTTCTGGCTTCACCTTCAAAAGTCATTGAGGGAACGAATAGAGAAAGTGTTCCTTGTGCCCTAATCAATGCAAGTGCTAAAATGGGCTATTTTTTATATATAAAGCGACACAAAAAGGACAATAACCGCTACAAAACGGACATCTATGTTTAAAAAAGCATCTTCTTTTGCTTTCTAGATTAAAGAAAATAAAGTCTGTTTTGAGCTCCTTAATGTCTGTTTTCTGCTTTTTAATACCAAACAAAGCATCTAATTTTGGAACGTGATTCCTGAGTTCCCTAATCTCATGAAAAAAGCAAGAAAGAGTACATATTCCCCCAGTTAAAAGTAAATACTTGTTCCCTACTCTTTTTTGTGTTAGTAGATAGATGGATTCTGTAGTTATAGAATTCTAACCCTAAAGGGATTTTTCCTTGTGTTCTTTTTTCTTTACAGTAACCTTCCTAAAAAACATCCCAAACAAGAATCCTTTCTACTCTAAAACATACAACCACCCCTACAACAGTCTTATACAACCCCTTACAAGCCCAGTAGATATCAACATTCTTCTACAAAAAAGCACCCCTACAAAACACAAGAATTAATCCTAAAGCATTTTTTAAGATGTCCGATTTGTTTCAATTTATTTAAAAAATGTTTCTTCTGTAGTGGTTTTGTAGTGGCGTTTTTGTTAGAAAAAAGTACGCCTCTATTTTAGACTTAAAAAAAGTCCAATCTCTATTACTTAAAGTCCAATTTGTTGCTTAATTAATTCTTTTTACTTCCTACTTTTATTCTCTATATATTCTTTTTACTACCTAAAAAATACCTAAAGAGGAAAATTGCTGAAAACAAGAAAAGCCGAGGCCAATAGCCTCGGCTTTTCTTTCATAGCAAACTTCCCACTTACTTACTTCCTAACAATAGCAATTCGTTACATACAATTTCTGTAATGTATCTTTTTTCTCCTTCGCTAGTTTCATAAGAGCGGTTCGTTAATCTTCCTTCTATAGCAATCTCTTTTCCCTTTTCTACATACTTTTCAATAATCTCGGCGGTTTTGTTCCAAGCAATTATATTATGCCATTGTGTATCTACAATTTTTTCTCCTTGCGCATTCTTGTAACTATCATTAGTAGCGATAGAAAATTTTGCTAATTTTTTTCCACTATCTAGGGTAATGATTTCTGGGTCGTTTCCTAAATTTCCAATTAATTGTACTTTGTTTCTTAACGTATTCATAAGATAAGTTTTTAAACACTTTACCTAAGCTCAGTGCATGTTTATAATTCATTTTTGTTGATTCGTTTCAACACTGCAAATATGAAACAACATCCAAATTAGATTCGGTTGTAAAGCGCTTACTTTCGGTTGTAAATATTTGTAGTCGTTTGTAAACGAATAAATCATATCTTTACAGATAGCTAAATATGATTTTAAAAAACGACTATGGAAGTAAAAAAATGCTTAGAGTGTAACGACCCAGTAAAAGGACGAGTTGATAAAAAATTCTGCTCCGATTATTGTAGAAACGCTTACAATAACAAAGTGAATAAAGACAGTAAAAACTTGATTCGTAACATTAACAATCGTTTGCGTAAAAATTATAAAATTCTTTCTGAGTTAAATACCAAAGGAAAAACAAAGGTATCTAGGACAAAACTTTATGATAGAGGATTTGACTTTCAATTATTTACTTCTATTTATACAACTAAAGCAGGAAATACTTATTTTTATATCTATGACGAAGGGTATTTACCTATAGAAAATGAGTTGTTTTTATTAATTAGAAAAGAGTCTTAATATGAAAAAAAAGCTAGCTGGATTATTATCTGTAATTTTAATTGTTGTGATTGTAAGTATTCGAATGTATAGAAAACATGAAAGAGCACAAATAAAAGAAGAACAACAAAAAGAAATTAACAAACAGTTCGAAAAGCGTCAAAAGTTTCTTAGAGAACAGCAAGAAAAAGAAAGAAAAGCTCTTGAAAAAAGAAAGTTAGATTCTATAAAATCTATGCGCAAGGCTACGCTTGACAAAAACATAAAGATGCTAAAAGAAAGCATGAAGAGGCTAGAAGAAGAAGAAAAAAAGAAAAAAAACAAATAACTATTTCCAGTTATTTCCTTTCATATTTAAAGCAGCTTTTAAAACATCTTTCTGACTTATCTGACCAATTAATTTTCCGTTTTCAAGAATTGGAAATCTCCTACGCTTTGAGCTAATAAACTTGGTAGCTGCATCAAATATATTCATATTCTTATCAATCGTTTCAACATCTGAAACCATGTTTTTTTCAACAGTATTGGCATTATCCATAGGCATATTGTAATACTTGCTTTCTGAAATATGTTTAATACAATCTGTCTCAGAGATAATTCCAATCAATTCATTCTTTTCATTTACGACTGGTCCTCCAGAAATTCTATTATTAATCAATGTTTCAATTACTTCTTCAATAGGCTGACCCAATTTAAATGTAATCAGTTTAGTAGTCATATAATCTGAAACTAAAATGTTTTCAGCCGTTTTTGAATTTGATTTATCTCTTTTTCCCTGAAAGTTTATAATGCCCATAATACAACGCTTTTAATCTTTTTAAAGTTACTGATTTTTAATACTTAAGACTACTTTATTTTCTTTTTTTTATTTTCTTACTTTTACACAAATCACTTTTTTATGAAAAAATATGCGTCTGTTTTATCGGTTTTAATAGTTGCTTTAGCTGTTTACTGGAGTTTTCATGATATGATGCCAAGCTCAAAAAATGTAAAAATTAAAGGAAATTTCTCTATTGAAAATGCTCTTAGTCATTTAAAAGTGATTTCAAAAAAGTCACATCATGTGGGTACCGAAGCCCATAAAAGTGTACAAAACTACATCGTTAAAGAATTAGAAAAACTAAATCTTACGGTAGAAGTTCAGACACAAACTGTTATCAATAAAAAATGGTTTGCAGGAACTACTACCGAAAACATCATTGCTAGGATTAAAGGAACTGAAACTGGCAAAGCACTATTGCTGCTTTCGCATTACGATTCTAACCCACATTCTGCATTAGGAGCCAGCGATGCTGGATCTGGAGTGGTTACTATTTTGGAAGGAGTACGTGCTTTTTTAGCAACTAACAAATTGCCAAAAAATGATATCGTTATTCTCATATCTGATGCTGAGGAACTAGGTTTATTAGGTGCAAAAGCTTTTGTAGATCATCATGCATGGGCAAAAGACATAGGGTTGGTTCTAAATTTTGAAGCTAGAGGGAGCGGAGGTCCGAGTTATATGTTGATGGAGACTAACGGCAAAAACAGTCAGTTAATCAAAGAATTTATCAGTGCAAACCCTACATATCCTGCTGCGAATTCATTAATGTATAGCATCTATAAAAAACTGCCTAACGACACTGATTTGACAATTTTCAGAGAAGAAGCAAATATTAATGGATTCAATTTTGCTTTTATTGGAGATCATTTTGACTATCATACTGCACAAGATTCTTATGAGCGTTTAGATAGAGAAACCTTAGCGCATCAAGCTGATTATTTGATGAATACTTTAGATCACTTTTCTACTATTGATTTAGATGCTCTAAATAGCGATAGTGATCATATTTATGTAAACTTTCCTTTTCTAAAACTCATGCATTATCCTTTTTCTTGGGTAATGCCTTTATTAATAGTGTCAATTATTTTATTTCTTGTACTTATTTTCTTTGGTTTTTCATTAAATAAATTTGACCTAAAAGGAATTCTAAAAGGATTTGTTGCTTTTATAACTGCTTTAGTCTTATGTGGAGGAGCGTCTTTTTATCTATGGAAAGGGCTCTTATATATATATCCGCACTATCAAGATATGCTTCACGGATTTACGTATAATGGATACACCTATATTGCTGCATTTTCGTTTTTAAATATTTGGCTTTTATATACTGTTTATAATAGATTCTCAAAAGAAACACCTATCAATTTATCCATAGCCCCTATTACTTTTTGGCTAGTTATTAATTTCTTAATTCTTGATGAATATAAAGGAGCTGGTTTCTTAATTATTCCTGTATATATTGCATTACTAATCGTTGCTATTTCAATTTTTGGAAATTCAAAAAAGAAGTACACCCTGCTATTTGCAATGATATTAATCCCTACAATTTATATGATTGCTCCAATGGCTAAACTATTTCCTGTTGGTTTAGGTCTCAAAAATTTATTTATAAGTGGTGTATTAATTTGTCTATTATTTAGTCTTCTACTACCTATATTTTTATCTGGAACAGCAAAAAAAGGATTTGCTAGAATCGCTTTCGTCTTAATGCTATTCTTTTTTATAAAGGCGAGTTTTAATAGTGGTTTTTCTGAAGAAAACAAAAGGCCAAATAGCTTAGTGTATGTCAAAAACGTTGATAATAACTTAGCATATTGGGGTACTTACAATAGAACCCTAGATAGCTATATTTCTCAAAAATTAGGGGAAAACCCAATAAAAGGAGGAATCCTTAATGCCGATACTAAAAGTAAATATAATACCCGTTTTAAATTTCATGCTGAAGCAGAAAATAAGGAAATTCCAATAGCAAGCATTCTCTTTACAAAAGATACAGTTATTGGAAATCAACGATTATTAGATTTTACGTTAACCCCAAAAAGAGCTTTAAATAAGGTAGAATTTATAACAAATAATAAAATAGAATTTAACCGTCTATTAGTTAATAATGCTAAAGTGAACAACGGGGATTCTTTTCGTATCCGTAAAGGTTCTTTTTTAATCTATCACATGGCAAATGCCGATAAAGAAATTGATATTTCAATGATTATAGAAAATGGCGAAACACCAGATATTATTATCAATGAAATCTCCTATGATTTATTAACGAATTCTTTATTTCAAATACATCCTAGAACAGAAGAAATGATGCCCATGCCTTTTGTTTCTAATGATGCTATTATTTGTACTCAAAAATTAAAGCTCTAAGACTATCTGATTTCAGAAACTCGTAATGTATTTACCATTCCTCTTTCCTGAGCGGGCATAGAGGTAAGGTTTATCATTAAATCTCCTGGTTTTACGAAGCCTTTTTCTTTAGCTATTCTATTAATGTCTTCTACGGTATCATCTGTGCTTAAATCAGAATCATAATAAAAAGCTCTAACTCCCCAAAGTAAATTAAGCTTTCCTAAAATCCTACGCTCTGTAGAAAAAGCTAAAACATGTGTTTTGGGTCTCCAAGCTGATATCTGAAAAGCAGTATATCCACTATTGGTTAATGTAGAAATTGCTGACGCTTTAGTATCATCTGCCATTAAAGCTGCATGATAACAAACGGATTTCGTTATAAATCTATTGGTTCTAATATGAGGAGCTTCATGAGGAACTTTAATCAATGTAGAGTTTTCTACACTTCTTATAATTTCAGTCATTTTTTTAATCACTCTAATGGGGTGTTTTCCAACGGAAGTTTCGCCAGAAAGCATTACCGCATCAGCTCCATCCATAATTGAATTTGCCACATCATTTACCTCGGCTCTTGTAGGAACTGAATTTGTAATCATCGTTTCCATCATCTGAGTAGCAATAATTACAGGAATCCTTGCTCTTTTAGCCCTCATTACAAGTCCTTTTTGTATCAATGGTACTTCTTGCATTGGAATTTCTACGCCTAAATCTCCTCTTGCAACCATAAGTCCATCACAATATGGAATTAAAGCGTCTATATTTTCAACTGCTTCAGGTTTTTCAATTTTTGCAATTACAGGAACTCTATACTCAGAATGTTGTTTAATTAAGTCACGTAACATTCTTAAATCTTCTGGAGTTCTTACAAAGGATAGTGCCATCCAATCTACTTCTAACCCTAACGCAAAAATGGCGTCTTTTTTATCTTTTTCTGTTAATGCTGGTAAAGAAATATTGGTGTTCGGAAGGTTTACTCCTTTTTTAGAAGTCAAGACTCCTCCGACTAAAACCTTGGTTCTGACGGTCGATTTTTTATCTGCCTCTATAACTTCAAATAATAACTTTCCATCATCTACCATAATATGCTCCCCAGCTTTCACATCTTTAGGAAAGCGCTCGTAGGTCATAAAAGCTTTCTTGTTGTTTCCTACACATTCCTCCGTAGTAAATATAAACTCGTCTCCTTCATTAAGTACTACGCCATCTTCCATCACACCAACTCTTAATTTTGGTCCTTGAAGATCGGCAAGAATTGCCACATTAAAATTATTTTCTTCATTAACTTCACGAATCTGTTTTACTCGCTCTTTTACAATTTCATAATCTGCATGAGAGAAGTTAATTCTAAAAACATTAACCCCAGACTTAGCTAAATCGGTCAAAGTTTCTTTGGTACTGGTTGCGGGTCCTAATGTTGCAACTATTTTTGTTTTCTTACTGTGAGGCATATTTAAAAAATTAAAAAGTCTTTAGACTTTAATGTGTTTGTATCTATGTTATATGAAGTAACTATTTGACTAATCGTATTTATTTTGTCTATCACTTTAGTGATATAACTTTGCTCTACATCTCCAACTATTTTTATAAAATAATCTACTTTTTTCTTTTCTTTAATCAAAAATGTCTTAGTCTCTGTACTTTGCAGTAAACCACTACTATTTAATTTTACTTCTTGAGTACAGCTATTAGATATTAAATACCATTCAAAATCATATTCCTTATTTTTATAACTGTAAATTGAGAATGAGATATCTTTTGAAGTGTTATTAAAATCTAAGTGATACTTTGCTCTTTGAAAATTAGTTTTTAAATGACTATTTAAAAGAAAGGCTAATTTGTAGTCTTCTAATGCTGTGTGAATTCCAATTAATGTATAATTTTCTTCACAAAAGTCTTCTAAATCAAGAGCGTGTATTTGCATTTTATATAAAAATTCACTTAAATCTTCAAGTTCAATTTGAGGCTAAATTACTGATTGTTTAGCAAAATTGAGTAAAAAAATAACGAAAACGTTATCGTATATGTTAAGAATGTGTTATTTGATCTTGAAATGCAAAATAGGCTCTTTTAGAGGCTAACTCTTCGGCTTTTTTCTTTGATGTCGATCTTCCTTTAGCAATTTGAACATCATCTATACTAATTTTAACACTAAAATGCTTTACTAATTCGTTGCCCGTATCTTCGTAAGTTTCTATAGAGTATTTTTTCTTTTGTTTTTGACACCATTCTATAATCAAACCTTTATAACTGGTAATCTTTCCTTCTAACTTTTGAATATCTACATAAGGAATAATTACTTTTTCATAAACAAATTTCTTGCAATAATTATATCCTTTGTCAAGATATATCGCTCCAATAAGTGCTTCAAAAATATTTCCATGAATATTATCTCCAACATTCTCTTGAGCAATATTGCTTTTTACAAAACGAATAAGATTTAGATCTTTTCCTAGTTCATTTAAATGTTCTCTACTTACAATCTTAGAGCGCATCTGAGTTAGATATCCTTCTGTTTCGTCTGGAACTTTTTTGTATAAATAAGATGCTATTACAGAACCCAACATGGCGTCTCCTAAAAATTCTAATCTTTCATAATTAAAAGCATTTCCTTTGCTGTCTTTTATTTTTAAAGACCTGTGGGTAAATGCTTTTTGATAGTATTCTATTTTTTTAGGTGAAAAATTGAGTAAGTTTTTTATATCGTTATAAAACCCATCGTCTTGTTTAGAAGAGGGCTTTACTATTTTACGAATAAAATTCATTAATGATTAATCTAATTTTCTAAAAGCGACACATGCATTATGTCCTCCAAAACCAAATGTATTACTCATGGCCACTTTAATCTCTCTCTTTTGTGCCTTGTTAAGTGTTAGGTTTAGTTCAGGGTTAATATTTTCATCAACATTAGAATGATTAATGGTTGGCGGAATAACTCCGTGTTCCATCGCAAGAATAGAGGCAATTGACTCAATAGCTCCTGCAGCACCTAATAGGTGCCCTGTCATAGATTTAGTAGAGTTAATGTTGATATTCTTCGCATGATCTCCAAAAACTTCTGTAATCGCTTTCAATTCAGCAACATCTCCAAGTGGTGTTGAAGTTCCATGAGTATTAATATGGTCTACATCTTCTGGATTGATGCCTGAATTTTGAAGACAGTTTTTCATTACTGCAATCACTCCAATCCCTTCTGGGTGTGGGGCCGTCATATGATGCGCATCAGAAGACATTCCGCCTCCTATAACTTCGGCATATATTTTTGCGCCTCTGGCTTTTGCGTGCTCGTATTCTTCTAGGATAATCGCGCCAGCACCTTCTCCTAAAACAAAACCATCACGTTCAGCATCAAAAGGTCTAGATGCTGTTTCTGGACTCTCGTTTCTGGTAGATAAAGCGTGCATCGCATTAAACCCTCCCATTCCTGCAATGGCAACAGCAGCTTCGCTACCTCCAGTTACAATTACATCACAGTGCCCTAATCGGATATAGTTTAGTGCATCAATCATTGCATTAGCAGATGATGCACAGGCAGATACTGTTGTATAATTAGGCCCCATAAATCCATTTTTAATGGAAATATTTCCTGGCGCAATATCTGCAATCATTTTAGGAATAAAGAAAGGATTGAATTTTGGAGTTCCATCACCCGCAGAGAAGTTCAATACTTCGTTCTGAAAAGTTTCTAAACCACCAATTCCTGCTCCCCAAATAACTCCTACTCGTAATTTATCTATGGCGTCTAAGTTTAATTTAGAATCTGCAATCGCTTCATCAGAAGCGACCATTGCATATTGTGTAAACTTATCCATTCTACGAGCCTCTTTTCGGTCAATAAAATCTTTAACCTCAAAGTTTTTAACTTCACATGCAAAACGAGTTTTGAACTTGGACGCATCAAAATGCGTTATAGGCGCTGCTCCGCTAACTCCGTTAACTAAGCTATCCCAATATTCTGAAATATTGTTTCCTATTGGTGTTAATGCACCAAGTCCAGTAACTACAACTCGTTTTAATTGCATATAAAAATTACTTTTTTGCTTCTTCGATATAGCTTACAGCTTGACCAACAGTACCAATGTTCTCTGCTTGATCGTCTGGAATTTGAATATCAAATTCTTTTTCGAATTCCATGATTAACTCAACAGTATCTAAAGAATCCGCTCCTAAATCATTTGTGAAGCTTGCTTCTGTTGTTACTTCGTTATCGTCTACTCCTAGTTTGTCAACGATAATCGCTTTTACTCTTGATGCAATGTCTGACATAATTTTCTAATTTTTAAATTTTAAATCAAGGGCAAAAATACAAATCTTATTAGTTATATCTAATTTTTGCCTTAAATAATGAATCCTAAAAATAAATAATTTGATTTAATAATTGTTTAATTAATGATTATTCTTTTTTTTGTAGGTAAGAAACTCATTTATGAAACGCCTTGTAATTTTAGCTTCAGGTTCTGGAAGTAATGCCGAAAACATTATCAACTATTTTAAAGATCATTTAGAAATCTCTATAGTTTGTGTGCTTTCAAATAAGAGAAACGCTGGGGTTTTTGACAGATGCAAGCGTTTGCATATAGATTGTTTTTACTATTCTAAAGAAGATTTTACAACGAATGACACAGTGCTTACTTTTCTTAAAAACACTGCTGATTATATAATTTTAGCCGGCTTTCTATTAAAGATCCCTCAATCAATTGTAACGGTTTTTAAAGATAAGATTATCAATATTCATCCTGCTTTATTGCCAAAATATGGAGGGAAAGGGATGTATGGGATGCATATTCATCGAGCTATCAAACAAAATAATGAAAAAGAAACAGGTATTACCATTCATTTTGTAAATGAAAATTATGATGAGGGGGCTATTATTTTTCAAGCAAAAACAGAGGTGGTGTTCACGGATTCTCCCGAAAATATTGCAGAAAAAATTCATCTATTAGAATATGAGCATTTTCCTAAAGTAATTGAAGAAACCACCCTAAAACATGGCTAAAAAGAAATATTACGTCATATGGAAAGGAAAGGAAACGGGTGTTTTTTCTTCTTGGGATACTGTAAAAAAACTTGTGCAAGGGTTTGATGGGTCACAATACAAGTCTTTTTCAAGTAAATCTGAGGCCGAAAAAGCATTCAAAAAAGAATACGCCGATTATAAAGGAAAGAGCACAAAAAAACCTCTACTATCTGCCGCTGAAAAAGCTAAGTATGGTATTCCTGTTAGTAACAGCTTGTCTGTAGATGCTGCTTGTAGTGGTAATCCAGGGAGAATGGAATACCGAGGAGTAGTAACAGATACCCAAAGAGAACTTTTTAAGCTAGGTCCTTATGAAAATGGCACCAATAATATTGGTGAGTTTTTAGCTCTAGTTCATGGAATTGCTTTATTAAAAAGAAAAGGAATGCATAAAACACCTATCTACTCCGATTCTAAAATTGCAATGTCTTGGGTACGTAAAAAAACATGTAGAACTAATGTAACTTTTGACTCTTCCAACAGTGAACTCTTGCAATTAATACATCGAGCTGAAAAGTGGTTGAAAGAGAATTCTTATACCAACCCAATTCTAAAATGGGAAACGAAGGCTTGGGGTGAAATTCCTGCTGATTTTGGGCGAAAGTAATGCTATGCTGGTTGCTCTTTTACAATTTTCTTCTTGTAATACCTATCTATAATCGGGTTGATTATAAATATAATTATAAAGATTCCTCTCGCTATTTCTATTATGAAAAAGGCTAAAAATCCCGCAAGAGCCCAAACAATAACTGTATTTAACATTCTTAAAGCTTCCCAATTCCTATGAAGTTTGTCTAAACCTGTTTTCTCTTTTTCTTTTTTTGCAACTGCAAAAATCATTAAAAGAATCATCAAAGCAATCATAGAAAGGTTAATAGCATAAAAAACAAATGGCCCTATGTAATTGATTCCATTTACGTAAAAGGCTGTTGAAAAAGGCAGTAACACCACAAAAAAGAGCAAGAAGATATTAATCCAAAGCAATTTTGAATTAAAACTAGTGAGGTATTTTGTAATTTTCATGTAGTCAATCCAATAAAATGCCGTCACAAAAAAACTCACCACAAATCCAATAAAATTTGGAATTCTTTCTGCTAATACTCCCCATATTCCTGATTTATTTAAGGTGCTATAACTAGGCACTACAACCTCTAAAACCAATAAAGTCATTGCAATTGAAAAAACTGCATCTGAAAAGCCTAGAATTCGAGATTTGTCAAAAGTTAGTTTTTCCATGGAAGTGTTTTTTCAAATATAAACTTTTTATGAAAATAAAAACCCAAGCTTTCACTTGGGTTTAAAACAATATTCTTGTAATTTTTAAAAACTCGCTTTCATCAATTCTCTATTCATACGAGCAATATTTTCTAAAGAAATTCCTTTCGGACATTCTACTTCACAAGCTCCAGTATTGGTACAATTCCCAAAACCTTCTAAATCCATTTGAGCGACCATGTTTCTTACTCGATCAGCTGCTTCTACTTGTCCTTGTGGCAATAACGCGTATTGAGATACCTTTGCTCCTACAAACAACATTGCAGAGGAGTTTTTACAACTTGCAACACACGCGCCACATCCAATACAAGTGGCAGCATCCATTGCTTCATCTGCCGCATGTTTAGAGATTGGTGTTGCATTTGCATCTTGTGTATTCCCTGATGTGTTTACTGAGATATACCCTCCTGCATGTTGTATACGATCAAATGCAGTACGATCTACTACCAAATCTTTAATTACTGGAAATGCTGCTGCTCTAAAAGGCTCTATTGTAATCGTATCTCCATCATTAAATGTTCTCATGTGTAACTGACAGGTAGTAATCCCTCTGTCTGGACCATGAGCTTCTCCATTGATATACATAGAACACATTCCGCAAATTCCCTCACGGCAATCATGGTCAAAAGCAACAGGCTCTTCTCCTGCATTTATTAACTGTTCATTTAAAACATCCATCATCTCCAAGAAAGACATATGCTCTGAAATCTCAGTCACTTTATAATCAACCATTCGACCCTTGGTTTCCGAGTCTTTTTGTCTCCAAATTTTAAGTGTTAAATTCATCTTCTTTCTTATTTATATGAACGTTGTTTTAATTCAATATCATTAAATTCTAATTCTTCTTTATGTAAAACTGCATCGCCAGGCTCGCCTTTAAATTCCCAAGCAGCAACAAAAGCGTAATCTTTATCATTTCGTTTTGCTTCTCCTTTTTGTTCTCCATCTAGCTCTACAGATTCTTCTCTAAAATGACCTCCACAAGATTCTTCTCTCATTAAAGCATCTTTGGCAAATAACTCTCCAAGCTCTAAAAAGTCAGCTACTCGTCCAGCTTTCTCAAGTTCTGGGTTCATTTCAGTAGCAGAACCAGGAACGCTTACTTCTTTCCAAAACTCTTCTCGAAGTGCTTTAATTTCAGCCATCGCTTCTTTTAAGCCTGTTTCATTACGAGACATTCCTGCCTTGTTCCACATAATATTTCCTAATTTCTTATGGAAATAATCTACAGACTTACTTCCTTTGTTGTTGACAAAGAAATTAATTCTTTCCGCTACTTCTTTTTCCGCAGCTTCAAATTCTGGGGTGTCCGTAGAAATTTTTCCTGTTCGAATGTCATCTGCTAAATAATCTCCAATAGTATAAGGCAATACAAAATATCCGTCTGCCAAGCCTTGCATTAAAGCAGAGGCTCCTAATCTATTTGCGCCATGATCGGAAAAGTTTGCTTCTCCTATTGCATAACAGCCAGGAATACTTGTCATTAAATTATAATCTACCCAAATACCTCCCATAGTATAGTGTACTGCTGGGTAAATCATCATTGGGGTTTCGTATGGGTTTTCATCAACAATCTTCTCATACATCTGGAATAAGTTTCCATATTTAGCCTCAACGATTGCTCTCCCTAATTCATATATTTTAGCGTCTGTAGGATTTGATAAGTTATGAATCTTTGCTTGCTCTTTTCCATATCTTTCAATCGCCGCCGCAAAATCTAAATATACTGCCTCTCCTGTAGCATTCACTCCGTATCCTGCATCACAACGCTCTTTTGCCGCTCTGGAGGCAACATCACGAGGTACTAAGTTTCCAAAAGCTGGATAACGACGCTCTAAATAATAATCTCTTTCGTCTTCAGATAAATCGGTAGGTTTTTTTCTTCCTTCTCGAATCGCTTTAACGTCTTCTAAATTTTTTGGCACCCAGATTCGTCCATCATTACGTAAAGATTCTGACATCAACGTTAATTTAGACTGATAATCTCCTGAACGCGGAATACATGTCGGGTGAATCTGTGTATAACAAGGATTCGCAAAATAAGCCCCTTTTTTATGTATTTTCCAAGCAGCAGTTGCATTAGATCCCATTGCATTGGTAGATAAGAAATAAACATTTCCATATCCTCCAGAAGCAACGACTACTGCATGCGCTGAATGACGTTCTATTTCTCCTGTAATTAAGTTCCGTGCAATAATCCCTCTAGCCTTACCGTCAACAATCACGACATCTAACATTTCATGACGGTTAAACATTTCTATTTTACCACGTGCAATCTGTCTATTCATCGCAGAATAGGCTCCTAATAATAACTGTTGTCCTGTTTGTCCTTTCGCATAAAAAGTTCTAGAAACTAATACTCCTCCAAAAGAACGGTTGTCTAGTAAACCACCATAATCACGTGCAAAAGGAACTCCTTGTGCTACACATTGATCGATAATATTTGCAGAGACTTCAGCTAAACGATATACGTTTGCTTCTCTAGAGCGATAATCTCCTCCTTTTACTGTATCGTAAAATAAACGGTAAGTAGAATCTCCATCTCCCTGATAGTTCTTCGCAGCATTAATTCCTCCTTGCGCAGCAATAGAGTGTGCGCGTCTTGGAGAGTCTTGATATGCAAATGCTTTTACGTTATACCCTAATTCAGCTAAGGTAGCTGAGGCTGAACCTCCTGCTAAACCTGTCCCTACTACAATAACATCTATATGACGTTTATTTGCAGGGTTTACTAAATCGATATGATTTTTATAATCCGTCCACTTATCTTTAATTGGACCCTTAGGTACTTTTGAATCTAAAGTTGCCATATGTTATGATAATACGTGTTTAAGATGATGGAATAATGCAATAAATATAAATCCTAAAGGGATTAATATTGAGTATGCCTTCCCAATATTTTGTAAAGTCTTTTTTCTTCCAGCTGTTGCTCCCATCGATTGGAAAGCAGAGGTAAACCCGTGCATTAAATGCAAGGCTAAAAACACAAATGAAAGACAATATGCAATGGTTCTTACATGATTGTGGAATTTATGTTCTAATTCTTCAAAATATCTGAATCCGCTATCTGACACATTTGGATCTATAAGACCAGACATATCTCCTTCTATAAATTTAGTATTCAATTCTGGAAACCAAAAATCGATAAAATGAAGAATCACAAATGCTAAAATAGCAACCCCGCTCCAAATCATGTTTCTGCTCATCCAAGTAGAATTAGCTCCTCCATTATTCTTTGCATAAGGAACTCCTTTTGCCTTTTTGTTTTTAAGTTCTAAAACAAAACCCATTACAAAATGAAATACAACTCCAAAAATTAAAACTGGTTGGAGTGCATATTGCACCAAAGGGTTTGTTCCCATAAAATGGGATACTTCATTAAATACATCTGCACTAAAGACAGATAAAATATTGATTGCAAAATGTTGAAGTAAGAAAAACATGAGGAAGAAGGCTGAAAGCGCCATGGCTACTTTTCTTCCAATTGAAGATTTGAAAAATCCGCTCATCTTGTAGTTTGTTTTTAAGAACTACAAAGGTAAGACTCAATCGTTTGATGAACAAGTTTTCAAAACTATTTTACTTCGTATTTAGAATGATTATAAGTATTGTTTTTTTATTTTACTTTAAAATAACCTTTAGCTTCTCTTATTTTAACGGTGTATTTCCCTTTTGGTAAATAGTACACATTGTTTTTTGCTGCTTTTACTTTTTTATCTTTATTTTCTAAATTGTAAGTAGTTCTTCCTGCGTCAGAAAAAGAAACATCAAACTCCGCCTCATTGTACCCAAGGTCAGCATCAACAACAAAAGAATTAACTTTTACCGCTCCTAAAAAAACATCAATGGTTGTTTTTCCTGAAGTTTTTACATAAAACGGAATCATTAGTTTAGGAATATTTACCGATGACCATTTACTCCTAGAACTTCCCCAATTCCCTCTTTTTCTTATAGAATTAATACTAAAAACATGTGTGTCTTTCTTTTCTATCTTATTGGTTAGCACTTGCAACGGTGCAATATTTGCTTTATATATACTTCTACCATGAGTACCTACGAGTAGGTGTTTTGCTGTGGGTTGAATCACTAAATCGTGTACAGCTACATTTGGCAATCCCTTTTTAAACGGATACCAAATGTTTCCTTTATCAAATGAAACATACACTCCGTTGTCAGTCCCTACATATAACATTTCAGAATTTTCAGGGTCTTCTCTAATCACATTCACTGGAGATGCCGGTATGTTACCTGCAATGTTTTTCCATGTTTTTCCGTAATCATCTGACATATACACATACGGTGTAAAATCATCCCAACGATAACCATTTAATGTAACATAAACACGTTCTTTTTTATGTTTTGAAGCAACGACTCTACTTACCCATAAATCTTTTGGAAAAGATGCTGAAATACGCTCCCAAGAACCCCCTCCGTTTTTAGAAACGTGCACATATCCGTCATCAGAACCAACATACAAGAGTCCAAATTGAAAAGGAGATTCTGAAATAGTTGCTAATGTTCCATAGGCTACATTTCCTTTTTTCCCTCCAGTAGTTAAGTCTTCAGAAATGGTTTCCCATGTATCTCCTTGATTTAAACTTCTATGCAGTTTGTTTCCTCCTAGATATAGAATATCTTGATTATGTTTTGATAAATGGATCGGTGTTTGCCAATTGAATCTGTAAGGTGTTTCTCCTAACACATGCTTTGGCTGAATGTATTTTCTTTTTCCAGATTCTCGATCAATCCTAAAATAGTTTCCAAATTGATATCCTGTAAAAACAATATTTGGATTTCTATCATCTACTTGCACCTGCATTCCATCTCCGCCCATAATAGCGGTATAAGGATTATGTCCTGACTGGTGCCATCTTTTATTTATTCTAGCATTGTTTGAAGCCACCCACACACCATTGTCTTGTAATCCTCCATACACGTTATATGGTTTTTGATTATCGGCATGAATCGCATAAAATTGCCCTACCGATGGAACATTTAATTTTGTCCAACTCTCACCATCGTCATAAGACAAATTTAATCCTCCGTCATTTCCATTAATTAAATGACCTTGTCTTTTTGGGTTTACCCATAGTGCTTGATGATCAGAATGTACATTTTCTTTGCTAATAGACGTAAAGGTTTTTCCTCCATCTTTAGATTTTAAGATGGGTACTCCCAACACATAAATCCCATTCTCGTCTTGAAGATCTACACGAATTTCTCCAAAATAATATCCATAAGAATAATAGAGACCATCTAAATATCCCTCATGTGTTTTTTTCCAAGATTTACCACCATCCGTTGTTTTAAAAACCTCAGCACCTACAACCGGTGTGTCAAACAATAAAGAATTTGAATTCTCTAAATACTTTGCTAAGTCAATCGGTTTCACAGATCCTACACGCACCATTTGTTTGATGTTTTCTGCTCTATATTTTTCCTGAAAACCATTTGTTTTTAAATAACTATTTAACTTTTTATCTGTTAATTTTAAAAAGTCTTCTGTAGACATTGTCTTAAAATCATCTTTAGTAAGAGCATTAGATGTTTTTTTCTTCTTTTCTTTTTCTCTTCTAAACTGACTGTCATGAAATGCATAGACGGTGTCTTCATTAAATACTGCCAACCCTATTCTACCTACCCCATCTCCAGTTGGGAAACCATTATTTTTAGAGATTTTCTTCCAAGTCTTTCCTCCGTTGGTACTTTTATATATGGCAGAATTTTTTCCATCTCCATCAAAGTTCCATGCCTTGCGTTCTCGTTCCCATGATGCTGCATATAAGATGCTAAAATTTCCTGGGGCCATTTCTACATCTATGATTCCTGTATCTTTATTAATAAATAACGTTTTCTTCCAAGTCTTTCCGCCATTAGTGGTCTTAAAAATTCCTCTTTCTTTGTTTGAAGAATATAAATGCCCTATTACACCTACAACAATTTCATTAGCATTATCAGGATTGATCACAATTCTACTAACATGATGGGAATCAAACAAGCCAACATGCTCCCAAGTCTTTCCTTTATTGGTCGATTTTAACATTCCTATTCCGGCATAAGAAGAACGAGAAGAGTTTTTTTCTCCCGTTCCTACCCATATTGTTCCGCTGCTCCAATCCACTGCAATATCTCCCACATTTTGTGTTGGTGAATTGTCTAAAACTGGAGTGAATGTCGATCCGTTATTGTTTGTGTACCATAATCCTCCTGAAGCATATCCTACATAAAACTCCGTTGGGTCGTTTGGATTTACATCAACATCTGCAACACGTCCACTCATTACGGTGGGTCCAATGTTAACAAATGATACATTTTTTATAATTGAGTTTTCGGTCAGGGTTTCTTTATCTTTCAATGCCTGTTTAACAATAGATGCCTTTGTCGCAGGCTGTTGTGCGTATATAGAAATTGTAATAAAGAAAAAAAGGATTTGGAAAATTGATTTCATCTTGTTTAGCTTATTTATGATCTTACTGTTTTGTGTGAAAAATCAAAAGTAGCAAATAAAAAATTGTCCTGATTTTTAATCCCTTGTTAATAACTCTTTTTTTTATTCTACCCTTATTTACCTAATTTAGAGCATATTAATTAACTAAATTTTTTATTATGAGTTTATTGTATGCTTTGCTAATCGGTGCTATTGCGGGCTTTTTAGCTGGAAAATTAATGAAGGGTGGTGGATTTGGAGTTTTAGTCAATATCATTTTAGGTATTGTTGGTGGAATCGTAGGTAACTGGCTATTTGGATTAGCTGGAATCTCTATTGGAGATGGAATTATTAGTGATTTAGTTACTGGAGTAATTGGTGCCGTCGTGGTTCTTTTTGTTGCGGGCTTATTCAAAAAATAATACCCAAAACCAAACAATTTTTAAGCGTTCGAGAGAGCGCTTTTTTTATTCTCAAAAATTAAGAACCCCTCACAATTAATCGGTGTACATTTGCATCGCGATAAAGAAAAAATACAATGTTTGATTTTTTCTTAAATACATTATATGACGTTTAGAGATTTAGGATTGTCCGATGCTTTATTAAAAGCTGTTAGAGAGAAAGGGTACACAACTCCATCCCCAATACAAGAAAAAGCAATTCCTGTTATTCTTGAAGGAAGAGATGTGTTGGCATCAGCTCAAACAGGTACAGGTAAAACTGCTGGGTTTACATTGCCTGTTTTGCAGTATTTAGCTGAAACAAAACATCCAAAATACAGGCCCGTTAGAGTTTTAATTTTAACTCCTACGAGAGAGTTGGCGGCTCAAGTATATGATAATGTTAGAGAATACAGCACCCATTTAAATGTTCGTTCTGCGGTAGTTTTTGGTGGTGTTAAAGCTGCTTCTCAAATTGCTACTTTACGAAAAGGTATAGATATTTTAGTTGCCACTCCTGGCAGACTTCTAGATTTACATGATCAGAAGGCCGTTTCTTTTAAAAGAATTGATATTTTCATCTTGGACGAAGCTGATAGAATGCTAGATATGGGCTTTGTTAGAGATATTAACAAAATCATTAGTTTTATGCCTCATAAGCGTCAAAACTTGATGTTCTCTGCCACCTTTTCAAAAGACATCAAAAAATTAGCCCAAGGAATTTTAAAAAACCCTGTTTCTGTTGAAGCTACTCCTGAAAACACAACTGCAGAAAAGGTGAATCATAAAGTATATACGGTAGATAAAGGGAAAAAAACTGCTGTAGTTACCGATTTAATTAAAGATGGTAACTGGAACCAGGTTCTTATTTTTACTCGAACCAAACATGGAGCAAACAAACTGACTCAAAAACTCATCAAAAGCGGAATTTCTTCTGCCGCTATTCATGGCAACAAAAGCCAAGGAGCAAGAACAAAAGCCTTATCTAATTTTAAGAACAATGAAATTCGTGTGCTGGTAGCTACTGATATTGCTGCGAGAGGGTTAGATATTCCTTTATTACCTCACGTGATTAATTTTGAATTGCCCAATGTACCTGAAGACTATGTTCATCGTATTGGGCGAACTGGAAGAGCTGGCGCTAGTGGTGATGCCATTTCTTTAGTCTGTAGTGAAGAAACTGAGTATCAAAGAGAAATTGAAAAACTGTTAGGAATGAAATTACCTAGCGAAATTATTGAAGGCTATGAACCTACAGATACTACCGCACCTAAAAGAGCTGCTACACAAAAGAAAACAAGAAATAATCAAAAGTCAAAACCTAGAAATTCAAACCCTAACAGGTCAAGACCAAAAAGAGACGCTAATAGTTCCCATTCTTCTTCTAAAAATAGAGGAAGATCGAGAAGAAATCGACGTCGATAAACATTCCTCTTTTTTTGCTTTTAATTAGTACATTTGTGTACCTAATTAAAGAAAACATGAAATATCATCGCATAAATTCGGAACTTTTTGTAAAAAACAGGCAAGGCTTTACAGCTCAAATGAAACCAAATAGTTTGGCGGTTTTTAATTCTAATGACATGTATCCCATTAGTGCTGATAGTATGATGCCGTTTGAGCAGCATCGTGATATTTTTTATTTAAGTGGTGTAGATCAGGAAGAAAGTGTCTTAGTTATGTTTCCTGATTGCCCAAAAGAAAAGCATCGAGAGATTTTATTCTTAAAAGAAACCAACGAACATATTGCTGTTTGGGAAGGAGAAAAACTAACCAAGGAAGCAGCGCTTATAACGAGTGGAATAAAAACGGTGTATTGGCTACAAGATATGGAGCGCATTCTATTTGAACTAATGACTCAATGCGAAACAGTATATATTAATACTAACGAGCACTATAGGGCGAATGTAGAAACAGAAACAAGAGAAGACCGTTTCACTAAATGGCTTTTAGGAAAATATCCTGCACATTCTGTAGCAAAAAGCAATCCAATATTACAACGTTTACGTTCTGTAAAAAAACAAATCGAGTTAGATTTAATACAGGAGGCTTGTAATATTACCAATAAGGGGTTTCGCAGAGTTTTAAACTTTGTGCGCCCTAATGTTTGGGAGTTTGAAATTGAAGCTGAGTTTATGCATGAATTCTTAAGAAATCGCTCTAAAAAATTCGCATACACACCTATTGTTGCTAGCGGAAATAATGCTAACGTTTTACACTATATAGAAAACAATCAACAATGTAAAGCAGGAGATTTAATCTTATTAGATATAGGCGCAGAATATGCCAATTACTCTTCTGATATGTCTAGAACGATTCCTGTTTCTGGGCGTTTTACCGATCGACAAAAAGCAGTGTACAATGCTGTAAATCGTGTTAAAAATGAAGCAACCAGCCTACTGGTGCCTGGTGCTTTTTGGGAAGAATATCATGTAGAGGTTGGAAAATTAATGACTTCTGAATTATTAGGTTTAGGCTTATTGGATAAAGCTGATGTTCAGAATGAAGATCCTAACTGGCCAGCATATAAAAAATATTTTATGCACGGAACATCTCATCATATGGGCTTAGACACGCATGATTATGGCTTATTACACGAACCTATGCAAGCGAATATGGTGTTTACGGTAGAGCCTGGTATATATATTCCAGACGAAGGTTTTGGGGTTCGATTAGAAGATGATGTAGTTGTTCAAGAAAACGGGGGTCCTTTTAATTTAATGCGAGACATTCCTATAGAAGCAGAAGAGATTGAAGATTTGATGAACAAGGCATAGCATTCTTTTAGTTATGTTTCTTTTTAAGTGTTTATAAGGGAAGAATATTTTTTGGCTATTTTTTTCTACCTTGTTAGCATGAAACAATTCTCTTTTCTTCTTATCCTTTCCTCTTTCCTCTTTTTCAGTTGTCAAAAAGAACAAAAAAGAAGTCAATTATTAGATCTCTCTAAGAATAAAATCATCGATTTATCACATTCTTATTCTCCTGAAACTGTGTATTGGGTGACTGCCAAAGAATTTGAAATGGATACTGTTTTTCAAGGAATGACAGAAAAAGGATACTACTATTCTGCCTATAATTTTGAAACAGCTGAGCACGGGGGTACACATATAGATGCGCCAATTCACTTTGCAAAAGGCGCTAAAACCGTAGATCAAATTCCCTTAGAAAATCTTGTTGGGCCTGCCATTAAAATAGATGTTTCAGCAAATGCCTTAAACAATCCTGATTACTTAGTGAGTATTAACGATTTAATGGCGTGGGAAGAAAAGCACCGTATGAAAATTCCCGATGGGAGTATTGTACTATTACAAACAGGGTTTGCCACGTATTATCCGAATAAAGTAAAATATATGGGTACCGACGAGCGCGGAGAAAAGGCTGTAGAATTACTCCACTTTCCTGGATTATCTCCTGACGCTGCAAGTTGGATTACAGAAAACAGAAACATTCATGCTATTGGTATAGACACGCCAAGTATTGACTATGGACAGTCAACTCATTTTAAAAGTCATGTAACGCTTCTTTCTAAGAACATCCCCGCATTTGAAAACTTAACTAATTTACATCAACTTCCAGAAAAAGGGTTTACGATTATTGCGTTGCCTATGAAAATTAAAGGAGGAAGTGGGAGTCCTTTAAGAATTGTAGCATTACTAAACTAATAAGAAGCTCCAACTATGGAAGACAATCCTCGTAGAAAATTTATAAAATCGTTAACAGCTGGAGTTGCCGGGCTTGCTGTATTGCCTGTTTTTGGCAGTAAATTAAAAACGCCTTTAGAAAACATTAATTACGAGTTTTCGAGCGCTTATGGTGATACTTCAGAAGATTTTTGGACAGCAATAAAGAAGCAACATCACTTTACGCCTAAAGTTCGCTATTTTAATAATGCTTCCTTAGGGTCTTCCTCAATTCCTGTTAGAAAAGCAACTAGAGATTTTAGGGACATTTTAGATGATTTTCCTTCTAAGTATATGTGGGGTGGATGGTCTAAAGAAAAAGAGCAAACTCGTAAAAGTATTGCTGATTTTTTTTCAGTAGACACAGAAGAAATCGGTTTGATTCACAACACAACCGAAGGCATGAACCTTATTGCTAGAAGTTTTGATTTACAGCCTGGAGATGAAATTATCATTGCCGATCACGATCATGCAAGTGCTACAATTCCTTGGGAGATATGGCAAGAAACCAAAGGTGTTAAAATCATTCGCCCTAAGTTACCTATTACGCCTAAAAATAAAGAAGAGGTCATTACAATATATAGAAATGCAATCACGCCGAAAACAAAAATTATTTCTATGTGTCATATCATCAACACCACTGGAATGATTTTACCAATAAAAGAAGTTTCTAAAATGGCGCATCAAAAAAACATTTTAGTTGCTGTTGATGGAGCCCAAGCTGCAGGAATGTTTGCTATTGATTTACATGATTTAGATTGCGATTTTTACGCTGCCAGCGCTCATAAATGGTTGTTTTCTCCGAAAGGTGTAGGTGTATTCTACGCAAAGAAAAACAGTCAGAAGCACTTAAAACCTTTAATGGTAGCTAGAGGTTATAAAGATAAAAGCATCAGGCGGCTTGAGAACTACAATACGCGTAATTTACCCGAACTCTTAGGCTTAGGAGCAAGCATTCAATATTTAAATGCTATTGGATTACAAAAAATTAATGACAGGACTTTTGAGCTAAAAGCTTACTTCCGCTCAAAAATTGAAAACAATCCTAAGTTTAAAATTAAAACCCCCGCTCCCAATGATCTTTCAGGTGCTATTCAAGTGGTAGAAGTCGTTGGTAAAAACGTACGAAATGTCAAAAAACAATTATTTGACCAACACGGAATAGATTGCCGTCCCATGAGTGTTTTTGGATTGAACGCATTGCGATTTTCTTTTGCAATATATAGTACCAAAAAAGATATTGATTATTTAGTAGCGGTTTTAGAAAGCTTATAAACTGGAGTTTCTTGAATACACATAAAAGTTATTGTGCTAAAAAAATTCTCTTTAGGACAAGCTATACGGGAATCGTTTTTAGAAAATGAATGGTTTTAGTATTAAAGTCATCTGGTCTTTCGACATTTACTACATGTCCACAGTTTTCTATAACCTCTAAAGATGCTTTTAGATGGCTCTTTGCAATTTTTTTAATGGAAGGTAAAAACAAATGATCCTCTTCTCCCATGATATATAGGGTAGGAATCTGAATATCTTTCGCTCTAAAAAAACGAAGCAATGGGTTTATCTCTGCAGTTAATTTAAACCATCTGATAAACTCTTTTTGATATAGTTTCTTCGCTTCATTTGCAAAAATAATCCTAGATTCTTTATGGTTCTTCTTAGGCATAATAATAAATGCAAACAGCTTGTATAAATACATATATGGCACCACAGATTTACAAATAACACCAAGTCTCATTAAAATTTGAGAGCGAGTATTTAATTTTAAAATAGCGCCACCCATAACCATGCTTTCTACTAAATCAGGTCTTTTTTCTGCCAAGTTTCTTATTAAAATAGTTCCTAGAGAGATCCCTATAAAGTGCGATTTTTTTATTTCAAGATGATCTAGCACCTCAACAATATCTTGGGTAATCGAATCGAAAGTGTATTCTGTTTTAAAAGTATCTTTTAAAGATGGTTTACTGTCTCCGTGTCCTCTAAGGTCTAAGACTAATACATTGAATTCTTTTTTAAATGCACGTATTTGACGAAACCATATAGAGCTACTACCACCAGCTCCATGGACAAAACTCACCCATGCATCGGTGTTCTTATTTTCATATACGTAATAGTTCAGCATCCTTAAAATTAAGCGACAAAGATACTTTAATTTCTACGATGCTAAAGAATCTTTATCTGAACTACTTATATATCGATATAAATTCAGGGCAAAGAATACAATAACGGCTGGTAGAACCCACCCTAAATTTTCCGAAGACCATGGGATCCATTGGCTAATAGGTTCTAAAAAAGCGCCTAATTTTAAAGCGCCTAGAAAGTCTGGAATGCTAAAAATAAAAGTAAATAACACAACTCCTTTAAATACCATTGGAGATGAATATTTTTTTGAGATTACATTTAACACAATCAATACAATGGTAATTGGATAGATAAACATGAGCGCAGGAAATGCAACTTCTATAATATAATGTACATCATACCGCCCAATCACGACTCCTAGCACACAACTTAAAAAAGCAGTGATTATATATGCTTTTTTTGAATTGTTAAACACCCCTTTTACATAATCCGCCGCTCCAGTTACGATTCCAACTCCAGTAGTAAAACAAGCTAATGCTACAAGTACGCTTAAAAATGAGGTTCCTATTTTTCCTAATGTTTGAGTACTTAAACTACTTAACACCTCTGTTCTTGTTGCGTTTTCAGCAAATGTAGTACTGAATAGGGCTCCGCTTAAAATAAGTCCTCCGTAAATCAATAATAATCCTCCTCCTGCAATGAATCCTGATTTGGTGATGAGTTCTTTTTTTGCCTCATAAGAATGATGCCCTCTAAGGTTTAAAGAGATGATAATGACCGCCCCAACTACCACTCCTCCAATAGCATCAAACGTTTGATATCCTTCTAAAACTCCACTAACAAAAGGAACTTTATAATTATTTAACGACATCGCTTCAGGCGAGGAGAACACCGCTAAGAAAATAATAGCTAAAAGGATAAGTCCTATAATGGGCGTTAGAAACTTACCGATAAGACTTACTATTTTTGAGCGATTAATGACAAATATAAATGTGAGTATAAAATAGATGCTACTCGTTACCCATGAGTCAATCTCAAAAAAAGGTTGTATGGCCATTTCATGAGTTACAGAAGCTGTTCTAGGTGCTGGTAGTGCAACCGCGATTAAATAAATAAGAATACAGTATAAACTACTAAACCAAGGAGCTACTTTTTTGCCTAAATCGTATAGGGTTCCTTGTACTTTTGCATGGGCAAGAATTCCTAAAATTGGAATGGCAACTCCAGTAATCACAAACCCTAAAACAATCAACCACCACTCGCTTCCAGAATTTGCTCCTAAATAAGGGGGCAATATTAAATTCCCTGCGCCAAAAAAGAGTGCAAATAGTGCGAATCCGCTCATCCATATTTCTTTCTTTTTGTTCATTCTTCGGTTATTTTTATTAAAACAGGAGTAAAAGACTCTTCATTTTTACCCAAAAGGTTTGGAAAGATACATATTTTTGCAAGATGCAAAAGACGCTTTCTTTTAAAAACAGTCAACTCTCATTTTCTGATATAGGTAATGGATCTGTGGTGGTTTTATTACATGGTTTTTTAGAAAACTCCTCTATGTGGAAAACAGTTGCTCCTGAGTTGTCAAAAAATCGTAGAGTGATTACCATCGACTTATTAGGGCATGGGAAGTCTCAGTCTATTGGCTATGTGCATTCTATGGAATTGATGGCAGAAGCAGTAGCGGCTATTCTAAAGAGTTTACGCATTCGACGCATTACGTTGATTGGGCATTCTATGGGAGGATATGTGGCGCTGGCTTTTGCAGAAAAATACCCCGAGAAAATAAAAGGCTTGTGTTTGATGAATTCCACTTCATTGGCCGATGATGATGAACGCAAACAACTCCGTGCTCGTGCTAATAAAATGGTACAAACCAATTTTACAAATATGGTGCGAATGTCTTTTACCAACTTGTTCAGCGAGACGAGCAGAAGTGCTTTTAAGTCTGAGCTAGAGTTGGCTTTAGCTGAAGCTTTACAAACATCATTACAGGGTTATATTGCCTGCCAAGAAGGAATGCGAATTCGCCCTAATCGAATGGCTGTTTTAAAAAATAATGATTTTAAAAAATTGATTATTATTGGTAAAAAAGACTGGGTAGTAAGCTATGAAACCTCCTTAGAGGAAGCAAAAAAAACAAATGCTAAAACGGCTATTTTTAACGAGGGCCATATGAGTCATATTGAAAACAAAGAGGAGCTTCTTCTTGCTTTAAGCTCTTTTGTAAAGTCTTGTTAACTTTATTTAACTTCTAGGATAAAACACTAGTGTGTTAGATATCTTTTTTGCTGTCCTATCTTTTAAAAAATCACCCAATGTAACCATTCGTCAAATTCGCGGTCCTTAAAATAAAACATTTTAAAACTAACGCGCAATGAAAAATATCTTCTTTCTCTTTCTTAGCTCATTAATTCTTATTAGTTGTACTTATAAATCCGAAAAGGATCAAAAAAAATTAAATGAAAGAATCTCTAGAATAGAAAATGGACTAGAGTCTAGGCTGCAAATACAATACAAGGATAGTATCATTAAAAGCATTTACAATATTGAAGAGCGGATGCAAGAGTTAGGCATTCCTGGGCTGAGTGTTGCTGTCTTAAATAATGGCGTTATTGAATGGGCTAAAGGTTACGGAATAGCCGACAGCTTAGAAAACCGAAAAGTAACTACTAAAACATTATTTCAAGCAGGTTCAATCAGTAAACCAATTGCTGCAACTGGAGCACTCCAGTTTTTGGATAAGGGTTTGGTTGATTTAGATGTTGATGTAAATACCTATTTATCTAGTTGGAAATTACCAGAAAATGAGTTTACAAAAAAAGAAAAAGTAACACTGCGTAGAATATTAAATCATACCGCAGGAACTACTATCGGGGGCTTTCTAGGGTATAAAAAAGGCGAAACCATCCCTACTATCCCCGAAATTTTGGATGGAAAAGGAAATACGGAACCTGTTCGAGTTAATAAAGAACCCGGTAAAAGCTGGAGGTATTCAGGTGGAGGATATACCATTATGCAACACATGATGACGGATATACAACAAAAGCAATTTCCAGAAATTATGAAAAATAATGTGTTGAATCCGTTAGGAATGAAATCTAGCACCTATGAAAATCCACTACCAGAAAAGTATCATAGTATCGCTGCTACGGGGTATAATTTTGATGGGACTCAAGTAGAAGGTAAATGGTGGATCTATCCAGAGATGGCAGCAGCTGGACTTTGGACAACCCCATCAGAATTGATCTTATGGGCAAAGGAAATTCAGCATATATTGCAAACACAAAAAGATGGTTTGCTAAAAGCAAAAACCGTCAATGAAATGCTGACTCCGAATGAAGACGACCAAGGGCTTGGTCCGTATGTATTAGACCTCACTTTTGGGCACGGTGGTGCTGATGAAGGATTTCGAGCAGACCTTCTGGTGTGGAAAAATACGCCCAATGCAGTTGTAATGATGGTCAATTCTCAAAATGGAAATACAATCATGAGAGAAATTTTACTAAGCATCGTTCGAGAATATAACTTACCAGATTATAGCCCTAGAAGAAGAGTATTCAAAGAACAATCACAAGAACAATTAGCAAGATTTGTTGGGAAATATGATTTTCAAAAAGATGGACAGGTAGACATTAAGGTTAAGGATGATGGTTTAGAATTCAGCGGAGGTTTAGTTTCTAAACCCATTTTCTTATGGCCAGAATCTGATAACCGGTTTTTTATTAAAAGGAATGGAACACGTGTCAATTTTACATTAAAGAATGATGTAGTAACTGAGATGAAAGTTCTATCGTACAAAGGTAAAAAAATTGAGTAATAGAGTATAAAACCTCGTTAGAGGAAGCAAAAAAACAAATGCTAAAACGGCTGTTTTTAAGGAGGGGCATATAAAGTTATATTGAAAACAAAGAGGGTTTCTTCTTGCTTTAACCTCTTTTGTAAAGTCTTGTTGAGTTTAAAGAGAGCTGCTTTTTTGCTCTCTGTTCCTTTTGCGGTTTTCCACATTTTATTTCTCCTTTCTTTTTTCTATCTTTGAAAAGAAGCCAAACCGTTACGTTCCCTATAAGTAACAGTAATGAAATTGCTACTTCTTAATGTAAGGCTTCTTAAATGGAATCATTCAATGTTTATTGGAATATATGTGGGTGCGCTTTTGCAAAAAAAGAATATTCTTCTCGAAGAAACTCAATACTACTATTTTAATAAACAGGCAATTGGACAAAGAGCACTGTAAAATAAACACCAATGATATTTAGCAACAAGTTGGGCTTAATTTTGAATTATGGATATTACAATTAATGATGCTCCTCAAGATGGAGAAATTATTACGATACCTCAAGGTATGGTAACAATATTGATTGGTGAAAATGGTTCCGGAAAGTCCAAGATTTTAGAGTCAATAAAAAAACAAAAAAAGAATGAAGTGATTTTATTGAAAAATAATTATCAAAATGTTTCCAGAATTGAAAATATAAATATTGAACAAACAATTACAGAACAGAAACAAAGACAAAATCCGATTAATGTTGCTAGCATTGTTGCAGGTGATCCCGAACTTTTTCAAATATTTCAATACTATTTCAAGGCGTTTTTCAATTTAGATCTTACAATAGAAGGAAATAACTTCAAAACTGGTAATCACAATATGATAGCAGAAGCTGATGGTTTGAAATCAATGTTTAATATTATATACTATCTTATATCACCGCACAGTTTTATTCTTTTAGATGAACCAGAACGCTTTTTCCACCCTTCATTGAGTCTAATGTTTCTAAATTTAATTTCAGGTATTGCAAAAAATTATGATAAAAGAATAGTTATAACAACTCATTCTCCCAAGATGATGAGGTTTGAAATTGCTAATACTAAAATTTATAGAATCAATAAAAACCCATCAGAGATATTGGATATTAATAACTGGATTAGTAATTTGAATAATGAAAATTATCAAAACACTAGACACAAAAGTATATTTAAAGATTGGTTTTATTTCCATTCAGAATTAATCTTTGCGAAATCCGTTTTATTGGTCGAAGGCGTATCTGATCAAATTGTAATTGACGCATTAAAACAAAGGTTATCTTTTGATTCTTTTCTTGAATCTGTTACAATTGAACATGTGGCATCCTCCAACCATGAAGGTGGAGGTAAAGCTAAATTGCATAAAATACAAACATTTTTATCTTCAATAATTCAAACATTCTCTTTAGCAGATAGAGATATAGTTGAAAATAACATTACTAAATGGTATAACGCTGACGTTGCAAAAGATGCAGAAACACTAATTGAAGAGGCAAAAACTTATAATTTATTTGTACTACCTAAGGGAGATTTAGAAGATTATTTTTTTATCGATGAATCTTATAATTATTGTAAAACAATAGAAAGAGCAAGAGCTAATAAAATTTCTGCATCATATGAACAGGCAAGAATTATATTATCAAAACCGATAGAAGAAATATACACCCAATTTAAAGACTTAATTGAGTATCTTAAAATAATAAGACCTCCTAGTGAGGAAATCGATAACATATTAAAGGGTCTAGTTAAAGACTACATCATTGAGAAACATGCCAAAAACAATGAAAATTATAAGCATTTAACTGATTATGATGAAGGTGACAATTATACAGTATCATTTTTATTCACAGATTCTAGTAAAGGTTTCAAATACCCTAAGGCTGAGCTCGAAAAGATCAAATCATTAAGCAATCAAATTGATGAAAACTTAATAAACTAAGCCTACAATGGCTATAATTCAACTCGACTGATGAAGCAAGAAAAAGAAATACTAACTTTAAGTTGGCTGATTTCTACAGCGGAAAAGTCTCCGACTTGTTCCACAACGAAATTATAGCCGAGACCGTTCGCAACAATTTATGAAAAAGAGCAGAAAAATAATAATAATTTGTACTTTGTTATTCCTGATTGGATTTTTTATTCATCCTAAAAACGTTGTTTATCAACCAAAGATTAGTGGAAAAGTAACTGACCAATTCGGAAATCCAATTGCAAATGCAACGGTTAATCGAATTGAACAAAAAAGTTGGAAAAATGAAAAGTTTGGGTATTATGAATTTAAGGATTTTATATCCCAAACTGTTACTACTGATAAAAATGGAGGTTTCACGTTAAATGAAAAATCAAGAATTGAATGGATTCACAATATTCCATTCACATTGCCATTTGTTTGGTGTAACACCGATTTTGAGATTTCAAAAAATGGATTTGAATCACATCGAACAAAATTTGATGACTACAGCAAATACAATGAAACTCATTGGGCTTGCGACGAAATTGAATTCAAACCGAAAATTGTATTAAAAAAACTGTAGCTAACACAAGCTATAATTCAGCGTGCTGAATGAAAAAGAAACAAAATTTACTACCTTTAAAGCGGCTGATTTCGAAAGCTGAAAATCTATTTATTTTTTTCCCGCAACGAAATCATAGCCGAGACCGTTGTGCTTAATTTACCAAAATGCGAATAATCGAGATAAACGGAAATAAATTTTCAAATATGAAAGGATTTTATCAAGAGATAGAATCAAAAATGACTTTCGGATTGAATTGGAGAATTGGACGGAATCTAAACGCATTCAATGATGTTTTGTATGGCGGATTTGGAGTTCACGATGTTGACGAAAAATATATCTTAAAATGGCATCGTAGTGAAAAAAGTAAATCGGAAATAAAATATTATGACCGAATAATTGAAATTATAGAGGAACATGAAAACATTGAATTACAGCTGACTTAAATGCTATTCTGGAAAACTAAAAATAAGATTGAACCTAAAAAGAACTTTTACTCGAAAATTGAAGGGTATTACGTTAGACTATCTGATAATCAAATCCAGACTGAATTACTCAATGAGATAATTTCAAAAGTAACAGACGAAATTTATAGCGATTACAAACGGTTTTGGAAAAAATATCCAAAATCAAGAAAAAGATATTCGACTTTGAAAATGGATGATATTGAACATCCTTCAGTGTACTTTATGATTACCGATTTTCTGAATGAAAAAGGAATTTCGAAGTCAAGAGAATACTCAAAGATTCTATTCAAAATGAATGATGAGGAGTTTGAAAAACATTTAGATTATAAGGATTGGTACGAAACAAAATAATAGCTAATTTAACCTGTAACTGACAACTATGCGAAGCCGTTGTGCCTCATTTGAAAAATGACAATTAAAGAACTAAATAACGAACTCAAAAAATTAGAAGTTCCTGATGACAGATATTATCTGCACGGACTTTTTGGCTCGACTGACGACAACAACAAAATCGCATTAACAATCAAAATGGGAAAGTACACGGCTGAATATGAGGTCTATTATAAAGAACGTGGCGAAAAACATTCCTCAAGAATATTTACAGCAGAAACAGATGCTTGTGAATACTTGCTTAACCAAATTCGGGAAGAATTGACAATCGAAAAAGTTCACAGTGTGGCTGGGCTTGGTGGAATGACCGTTAATGAGAGATTATATGCAACAGGGCTAATGGACGAGTTTAATCAAGTCAAAAAGAAAAATAAAACGCGTGTCGTTCAGATTTTGAGAATCTTACGAGTTGACGAACCTTCAATTAAGAAAATTTTAAAATAACACTACTCCTTCAAGGCGTTCCACCCTTGGGCTTTTAACTCAATTTCTTGGTTGGCTCTCGTGACTAAATTCATACCTTGACTTTCTTCGGTAATATGACCAATAATAGAAAAATTCGGGTTTCCTTTTATTTTGTCAAATGCATCAATCGGTACCGTAAAGAGTAATTCATAATCTTCGCCTCCGCTTAAAGCAATCATCGTAGAGTCTAGGTTAAACTCTTCACAAGCTGAAATCACCTGAGGATCTAAAGGAAGTTTATCTTCATAAATCTTACATCCTTTTTTACTCTGAGAACAGATGTGCATAATCTCTGAAGACAAACCATCAGAAATATCAATCATAGCCGTTGGTTTTACATCTAATTCTTGTAATAACCCCGAGATGTCTTTACGTGCTTCAGGTTTTAATTGCCTTTCAATTAAATACGTATAGGCATCCAGATCTGGTTGGTTATTCGGGTTTACTTGAAATACTTGTTTTTCTCTTTCTAAAACTTGAAGTCCTAAATACGCCGCCCCTAAATCGCCAGAAACCACAATTAAGTCCGTTTCTTTTGCCCCATTTCTATAGACAACATTTTCTTTTTCTGCCGTTCCAATAGCGGTTACGGAGATTAAAATTCCTTTGGTAGAAGAAGTGGTATCTCCGCCAATTAAGTCAATTTGATAGGTGTCACATGCTAATTGAATTCCCGCATACAATTCCTCTAAAGCTTCTAAAGGAAAACGATTCGATACCGCAATAGATACCGTAATTTGCGCTGCAGTACCATTCATGGCATACACATCAGAGAGATTGACCATCACCGATTTATATCCTAAATGCTTTAATGGCATATAACTTAAATCGAAATGCACCCCCTCAATCAGCAAATCAGTAGTCACTAACGTTTGCTTCTCTGAAGCCGCTAAAACAGCAGCGTCATCGCCAACTCCTTTTACGGTAGAAGGGTTTTTTATTTTAAAATATTGTGTCAAATGGTTGATCAATCCAAACTCTCCTAGTTCAGATAATGAGGTGCGTCCTTGGTTTTTATCTTCTATCATGCCGCAAAGATAGTCAGTCTTTAAGAATCTGCTTATAGAACTATCAAATTTCTTAATGGCTTCTTTACTTAAAATATTAGATTTTGTCCGTATATTTGCACCCTATTTAGATTTAATCTATTTAAAATTATGATTAAAGTATCAGATACAGCAAAAAAGAAAGTCGTAGAGTTGATGACCGATGGAGGGTTTGACGCTACTACTGATTTTGTTAGAGTCGGTGTTAAAAGCGGCGGTTGTTCAGGGTTGTCTTATGATTTAGATTTTGACAATCAGCAATTAGAAAATGATAAAGTTTTTGAAGACAATAATGTGAAGATTATTGTTGATAAAAAGAGTTTTTTATATTTAGTAGGAACTACATTAGAATATTCTGGAGGTTTAAACGGTAAAGGATTTGTATTTAACAACCCTAATGCTAATAGAACTTGTGGATGTGGGGAAAGTTTTTCTTTGTAAAAACTATTAAAAAATTGAAAGATTAAATAATTAAAATGAAAAGGTTTGAAGATTTAGAAGTGTATAGAAAAGCATTCGAGTTTTCAATTAGAATTTATAAGATTACTAGTTCTAAAACATTTGATATCAATATCAAAAACCAAATTCAAAGAGCGGCGTTATCAATGCCACTAAATATTGCTGAAGGTTTTGAGTTGCAATCAAATAAACAGTTTGTTAAGAATATGCGAACAGCTAGAGTATATAGATAGTAAAACAGTAGAAGAATTGATAATTGAAGTGGAAAATATTTCAAAACAATTATCAAAATTCATTAACTATTTAAAAAGAAGTGAGATTAATTAATTTTTTTAATTTTTCAATCTTTAAATAATTATGAGCAAGTATACAGAAGACGATTTACGTGAAGAATTAAAAACCAAAGAATATGAATATGGTTTTTATACAGATATAGAAAGTGAAACCTTTGCTAAAGGGTTAAATGAAGATGTGGTAAGAGCTATTTCTAAAAAGAAAAACGAACCTGAGTGGATGACGGAGTGGCGTTTAGAAGCTTTTAGAGTATGGTCTCAAATGGAGGAACCAGAATGGGCAAATGTGACGTATAAGAAACCTGAGTTTCAAGAAATCGCTTATTATTCTGCCCCAAAACAAAAGCCAAAATTAGAGAGTTTAGATGAGGTGGATCCTGATTTATTAGAAACCTTTAAGAAGTTAGGAATTTCTTTAGAGGAACAAAAAAGACTAGCAAATGTGGCTGTTGATATTGTGATGGATTCTGTTTCTGTAGCCACTACTTTCAAAAAAACATTGGGTGAAAAAGGAATTATTTTTATGCCTATTTCTGAAGCCATTCAAGAGCACCCTGAATTGGTTAAAAAATACTTAGGTACTGTAGTGCCTACCACCGATAATTTTTATGCGGCTTTAAACTCTGCTGTTTTTTCTGATGGGTCTTTCTGTTATATTCCTAAGGGGGTACGTTGCCCAATGGAGCTATCTACCTACTTTAGAATAAATGAAGGAGGAACAGGACAGTTTGAAAGAACGTTAGTGGTGGCCGACAAAGGGAGTTATGTTTCTTATCTAGAAGGATGTACTGCTCCGCAAAGAGACGAAAATCAATTACATGCAGCCGTTGTAGAACTCATTGCTTTAGATGACGCTGAAATAAAGTATTCAACCGTTCAGAACTGGTTCCCAGGAGATGCTTCAGGAAAAGGAGGCGTTTATAATTTTGTAACGAAAAGAGGGTTGTGTGAAAATAATGCGAAAATCTCATGGACGCAAGTAGAAACAGGTTCTGCAATTACTTGGAAATATCCAAGTTGCATCTTAAAAGGAAACAATTCTGTAGGAGAGTTTTACTCGATTGCAGTGACTAATAATTTCCAACAAGCAGATACGGGTACTAAGATGATTCATCTTGGAAAGAATACAAAATCGACTATTATTTCAAAAGGAATCTCAGCAGGGAAATCTCAAAATAGCTATCGTGGATTGGTACAAATTAATTCAAGAGCTGAAAATGCAAGAAACTTCTCTCAGTGTGATTCTTTATTAATGGGTAACGAATGTGGCGCACATACCTTCCCATATATAGAAGTTAAAAATAAATCTGCACAAATAGAACACGAGGCAACTACCAGTAAAATTGGAGAAGATCAATTATTCTATTGTAACCAACGTGGTATAGATACTGAAAAAGCAATTGCTTTAATTGTAAACGGCTTTAGTAAAGAGGTTTTAAACAAGCTACCGATGGAGTTTGCTGTAGAAGCTCAAAAGCTATTAGAAATCAGTTTAGAAGGAAGTGTAGGATAACGTTAAAACCCACCCAATGAAAAAAATACTATTCTTATTTCTTGCAATCGCGTTTGTAAGTTGTAAAAATTCAGAAAAAAAAGAAGCTCCAAAAAAAGCAGCCGTAAAGTTACATGCTTTAGTTGGAGGAAGCATTTTAGTGAATAAATTAGAGGTCTTTTCTCAAGATACCACTTATACAGGGCAGAGCAAACAATTTACAGATGGATATTATGTAATTTCTCACCCAAAAGGAAACTTAATGTGGGATGCAGGTTTGCCAGAAAACTTAGTCATTCCAGAACCTTTTACAACTGGTAATGGTGTATTTACTATTCAAAGGCCAGATTCTTTAGTAAACCAATTAAAAACGATTGGTTTAAAAATCGAAGATTTTAAATACTTTGCATTATCTCATCACCATTTCGATCATACAGGGCATGCAAATTATATGAAAGATGCTACTTGGTTAGTTCAAGAGAATGAGTACAACTTTCTTGCTGGAGATTCTACAAAAGTAAATCCTGCCATTAAAGAATTGACAAAAGTTAAAAAGTTAAACGGAGATCACGATGTTTTTGGAGATGGTACAGTAGTGATAAAATCTATGCCAGGTCATACAATCGGACATCAAGTATTATATGTTGAAGTTACAGGTTTAGAAAAACCGGTATTATTGACAGGTGACCTATATCACTTTGAAGAAAACAGAAAAACTAGAGGGGTTCCATCATTTAATTATGATGTAAAACAAACCCTAGAAAGCATGGATGCTTTTGAGGCTTTTGCAAAAGAAAAAAATGCAGAGGTAATCATACAACATTCACCGATTGCTTTTAAAAGATTACAAACATTATTAAAAAATAAATAAGTTAGGACGATGTTAAAGATTGACAACTTACATGCGAATATAGAAGGAAAAGCGATTTTAAAAGGGCTTAGCATAGACGTAAAGCCTGGAGAGGTTCATGCAATTATGGGACCAAATGGAGCAGGAAAAAGCACTATGGCTTCTATTGTTGCTGGAAAAGAAGAATACGAGGTTTCTAAAGGAACTATTGAATTGAATGGTGAGGATATTAGCGAATTGGCTCCTGAAGAAAGAGCTCATGCTGGTGTCTTTTTATCTTTTCAATATCCTGTAGAAATTCCTGGAGTTACAGTAACCAACTTTATTAAAACGGCAATTAACGAATCTAGGAAAGCGAGAGGTTTAGAAGAAATGCCCGCAAAGGATATGTTGAAAAAAATTCGTGAGAAATCTGAGCTGTTAGAAATCGACAGAAAGTTTTTATCTCGTTCTTTAAATGAGGGGTTTTCTGGTGGTGAGAAGAAGCGTAATGAAATCTTTCAAATGGCGATGTTAGATCCTAAATTAGCCATCTTAGACGAAACAGACTCTGGTTTAGATATTGATGCCTTACGCATCGTAGCGAATGGTGTTAACAAGTTAAAATCAAAAGACAACGCGGTAATCGTTATTACACACTATCAGCGTTTGTTAGAATATATCGTTCCAGATTTTGTCCATGTTTTACACGATGGTAAAATTGTAAAAACTGGAGATGCTTCTTTAGCCTTAGAGTTAGAGGAGAAAGGGTATGATTGGATTAAAGAAATGGCTTAACATGGAGTTAAAAGAAAAAATAGTATCCTCGTATGTTGCCTTTGAGAATAGGGTGGATATTAATACTGAGGTTCATGCAATTCGTTCGAATGCGCTACAAAACTTTGAAGAAGTTGGGTTTCCAACAAAGAAGTTAGAAGCGTGGAAATACACTTCTTTAAACTCGGTATTAAAAGAAGATTATAGCATTTTTCCTAAGAATGAAAAAGCAATAGAGTTAGCAGATGTAAAGAAGTATTTTATCCATGATATAGATACCTATAAAGTTGTTTTTATTGATGGAAAATACAGCTCTTTTTTATCTGAAACCACGCATGATACCATTGATGTTTGTTTAATGTCTGCCGCTCTAACAAAGCCAAAATATGCTTCTATTATAGAAACGTATTTTAATAAAGCTGCAAAAGAAGATAATTTAACTTCTTTAAATACAGCTTTTGCAAAAGAAGGCGCTTACATACACATTCCTAAAAATAGAGAAGTACAAAAACCTATTCAAATTATCAATTTTACTACAGGTTCTGAGGCCGCAACCATGTTGCAGCCTAGAAATCTAATTGTGGTTGAAAAAAATGCGCATGTACAAATTATAGAGCGTCATCAAAGTCTAACAAAGAATCCTGTGTTAACGAATGCTGTTACTGAAATCTTTGTAGATACAGATGCTACAGTAGATTATTACAAGATTCAAAATGATCATAAAAGCGCCTCTTTAATTGACAATACCTTTATCGAACAACAAACAAAAAGCATTTGTTCGGTTCATACCTTCTCTTTTGGAGGAAATATTACCCGAAATAATTTGAATTTCTACCAAAAAGGAGAGCATATAGATTCTATCTTAAAAGGAATCACGATTATTGAAGGAAAACAACATGTAGATCATCACACTTTAGTACATCATATAGAGCCAAACTGTGAAAGTCATCAAGATTACAAAGGTATTTATGATGACCGTTCTACTGGTGTTTTTAACGGAAAGGTTATTGTAAATAAAGAAGCCCAAAAAACAAACGCATATCAGCAAAACAACAATGTATTGGTAAGCGATAAGGCAACTATTAATGCAAAGCCTCAGTTAGAGATTTTTGCAGATGATGTAAAATGTTCTCATGGTTGTACCATCGGACAATTAGACGATCAAGCTTTATTTTACATGCAACAACGTGGAATTCCGAAAAAAGAAGCGAAAGCTTTATTAATGTACGCTTTTGCAAATACGGTGTTAGAAAGTGTAAGAATCCCAGAGGTACAATCTAGAATTACCAAAATAATTGCCTCAAAATTAGGCGTTAATATTGGATTTGATTTGTAGTTCTTTATAACGATATTAAAAAAGCCTCGATGAATCGAGGCTTTTTTTTATTTAATACTTTCTATAACCTGTTTCAAAAAGCTATTGATGTCAATCCAAGACAATCCCATTCGTACCACAACTAAGTCTTTGTCTGGGAATACGAATACAAATTGGCCTTGATACCCATCTGCATAAAACATATTCTTAGGAAGGTCTTTAAATTTTCCCTCGGCATTCAGCCAAAATTGACCCCCGTAAGTTCCATTAGACGTAGGAGTAGGAGTCGTTACATACCTTACCCAATCTTTCGTAAATAATTGTTGACCGTTCCAATCGCCATTGTGAAGATATAAGAGCCCAAACTTACCCCAATCTCTTGGTGTTGCCCACGCATATGAAGAGCCTACATAAGTGCCATTCATATCGGTTTCTACGACCATAGAGTTCATCCCTATTTTATCAATAAAATCTGTATACCAATAATCTAAATATTCTTGGTGCGAATTGAATTGCTTTCTTAAAATTCCCGATAGCAAGTTTGATGTTCCAGAAGAATAATTCCAAGAAGCGTTTGTCTCGTATGTTAACTGTTTTCTTTTTTGTGCTTTGGTCATGTCTTTTTCTAAGAATAACATCTTGGTAACATCAGAAATAGACCCATAATCTTCATCCCAAGCCAAGCCACTATTCATTTGCAATAAATTGTGAATGGTAATGTTCTTTCGGTCATCCTTTTGCCATGACTCAATAGGCGCCTTCTCTTGTATGTTTATTTTTCCTTGATGTTGCATCGTTCCAAAAACAGTACTCATAATACTTTTAGTCATGGACCATCCTAAAATTCTAGAGTTTTTAGTAAATCCTTCAGCATATTGTTCTGCAATAATTTGGTCTTTATAAATTACAACTACCGCTCTAGATTTATTGGTATTGTTAAAGATCGAATTCACAACATTCTTTAAGTTTAGATAATCTACATTTCCAAATACCGTATCTTTTTGTAAACCATTTCCATAAGGATAAGGTATAGAATCGCTTACCTTGGTTCTTTTAGGGGTTAATACTTTTTTAGTAACATCGAAATCATCTGTTACCAAAACACTCCCTAATCCTTCTCTATAAACAGCTCTTCTTGTTAATAATCCAAAAACAGATGCTTCGGCAAACTTCTCTTCTTTATGAATTATATCGGTTGCAAACTGTACTTCGTCAAAGTTATTATCGGTACTATCTGTAAGTGCTAAGGTTCTTTCTCCTAAGAAAACCGATGAGCTCATATTCTTGGCAGAATACCCCGCAATGATATTTAATTTTGGATAGTTAACAATCACAATTAAAATAAAAGTGATGGCTAACAATAATAAAATTCGTTTTAATATTTTCATAATGAGTAGTTTGATCTCTCACAAAAATAAGAATTAATTGATTGGTTTTTTGTAAGTTTTAAGTTTCAAGTCCTACCTTTGTAAAACAAATTCATAAGGATGTTTCCCGTAGAAAAAATTCGTGCCGATTTTCCCATTTTACAACGAACTGTAAACGGAAAACCTTTGGTCTATTTTGATAATGCTGCAACCTCTCAGACACCTCAAATTGTTATTGATACAATTGTTGATTATTATCAAAACTACAATGCCAATATTCATCGCGGTGTACACACTTTGAGTCAAGAAGCTACAGATAAATACGAGCAAGCGCGAATTAAAATTCAACAGCACTTTAATGCCAAGCATTCTTATGAAATTATCTTTACCTCTGGAACTACTCATAGTATAAATATGATAGCCTCAGGGTTTTCTTCATTATTAAATCCTAAGGATGAAGTTATTGTTTCTGCTTTAGAACATCATTCTAATATTGTTCCATGGCAAATGCTCTGTGAAAAGACAGGGGCAATTTTAAAAGTAATTCCAATGAACCTAGACGGCTCTCTAAAAATGGAGGTTTATACCGAATTGCTCTCTGACAAAACAAAATTAGTTTTTTGCAATCATATTTCTAACGCGCTAGGAACAATCAATCCAATTAAAGAAATCATTGATTATGCGCATAGCGTTGGTGCGGCTGTTTTAATTGATGGTGCTCAGGCTTGTCCTCATATAAAACCAGACCTTCAAGAATTAGATGTCGATTTCTATGTAGCTTCAGCACATAAAATATGTGGTCCAACAGGAGTTGGCTTACTATACGGAAAACAGGAATGGTTGGAGAAACTTCCTCCGTATCAAGGGGGGGGAGAAATGATTGAAACTGTTACTTTTGACAAAACCACCTATGCTGGTTTGCCTCATAAGTTTGAGGCTGGGACGCCTAATATATGTGGCGGAATTGCTTTTGGTGCCGCTATAGATTATATGAATAGCATTGGTTTTGACGCTATTGCCCATTATGAAAATGAGCTTTTAGCTTATGGTACAGAAAAATTGTCTGAAATAAAAGGGTTGAAAATCTATGGAACTACGAATAAAACATCTGTAATATCCTTTAATATTGAAGGAATACACCCTTATGATATTGGAACTATTTTAGATAAATTAGGGGTTGCTGTAAGAACTGGACATCATTGTGCTCAGCCAATTATGGATTTTTATCAAATCCCAGGAACCATTAGAGCCTCCTTTGCTTTTTATAACACCAAAAAAGAAATAGACGTCTTAGTCACTTCTTTAAAAAGAACTGTGCTAATGTTTGGATAAAGCACTAAACTCGTTGCATACGCATCTTAAAGTATCAATTTACAGGTAGGAAGGAGTAATAAAATAACTTGTCCCTTTTTTTCAAATGTATCCAATAAAAAAGCGAGGCTATTTGGCCTCGCTTTTTTATTATAATCTCTTAGAATTATATTCCAGGAGGAAAATTAGTTGGATAGTTAACGGCTTTCGCTACATTATTAGATTCTTTAAAATTAGAACCATAGGTTAGATCGATAGCATCAAACATTTTATTTGCAACAAAAGCATATCCTCTTGCTGTTAAATGCACTCCATCTAAAGAAAATGCGCCTCCAAAAACTAAGTTTGAGGTTACTGTAAAATTATCAAATTCAAGACCAGTAGTGCTCAATTGAGTCATTAATCCATTGGCATCAAAATGAGCCAAACCATTAGCAGAAGCTAAAGATAGAATCGTATTGTTATATAAAGTAGTCGCATCAGAAATAGCCATTTGCTCAGAAGGAATTAAAACATTCTTGTCTTGAAAAGGAAATGTAACCCCTCTTGTATTAAACGGTGCAGGAATTCCTGGCTCTGTTGTACCAATTAATGATGATGATGGTAATGTAATTAAATCTGCACTCGTTGCGTGTCTTGCTCGTCCGTATAAATTACCCATCAGCTCAGCTTGAGCTAAGGGTACTCCTCCCGCTTGTAAAGCTCCTGAAATTTCAGCAGATAAATTCAACAATGTTTCATCAACAATCATTAAAGGGTTATTAGAAGAAGCTTCTAATAACGACAGTCTGTTTGGTTGTCCATATAACGTTAATATTTGAATAACCGGCCCTAATAATTGTGCGTTTAACGCTCCGCTTGTAGCTGCATCCATAGGTACGGGATTGTATGGTACTGTTGTAAAGTATGGAATACTTGTTACATCTGGAATGTTAGCAACAACTCCTTTTGCTCCGCCTGATGTTAGTGTCGAGATTAAAGCAGTATATGCTTGAGCAAAAACTGTTGGATCTGTAATCGGATCCGATCCATCTCCACCAGAGGTTGCATAACCCAGAACGTCATTATTTCCTATCCATAAGGAAAAGAATGTTGGCGACTGTGCCATAGCATCTCCAATTACAGTTGCGTTAGGGCTAGACGCAAATCTTACAAAGTAAGGATTTGCTAATCCTGCTGATATATTTGCAACATTTCCATATCCTGGAGCTAATAAGTGAAAACTTTTTGCTCCTGGCACTCCCATATTGTTGAAAGATCCAGATAGAATATTGGTCGTTTCTGTGGTAGGATTTCCTGGTAAAAGAGCTGGTCCCGCTCCATTAAAATAAAGTCTTGGGCCAAATGCCCCATCAGGATATCTTGCTCCTCCAATAAGTAATCCTCCAATATTATCATTCATCATTGGCTGCATGAAAGTTCCTCCTCCTCCATTTGCCATCATCTGTGACATAATATTTGGAAACGAATTTACCTGACCTGCCTGAAACAATGATCCGTCTGCATAACCTGCAGTAAGAGAGTTCCCTACCGCAACAAATTTTGAAAAATCGGCACTTCCTGTAGAAAGTGGAATCTCTATCACAGTAGCTTCTGGTACTTCGTCTATTGTATTATTAACATCACAAGCTGTTAATCCAGCAAACAGAGGTAATAACCATAAATATTTTATTTTCTTCATGTTTTCTTTTCTTTTTAGTTATTAATTGTCCATGATAAGTAATATTGAGAACCTATTGCTCCAACACCTGGTGCACTAAAGTATTCTTGACCTGTTAAGTTAGCGCCTCCTAATTTTATTACAGATTTCCATTTAGGAAGACTATAATTAATTTGAGCATCTAAAATAGTTCTTGCTTCGATCACAGCATCATGGAAACTAGATTCCCATAAGTACTCATCTTGCCATCTTACATTTACATTAAAGCCAAAGTTTTTAAATAAGTTCGTTTTACCAAACTCAAACTTTAATTTGTGTTCTGGTGTATTAAATGACGGTTCGAAATCTGGGTCAGAAGCTTGGTCAAAATCAAACTTAGCATACGTATAGTTTAAACCTACGTTAAAACCATTAAGAATTTTTGTGCTCAATCCTATTGAAGCTCCGTAAGAACTTACGTCTGCTCTAGAGTTCGTATATACTTGGAATGGTTTGAAATCTCCGTTGCTAACTGCTATTATTGCGTTAGGAACTGGTCCGTTAGCAGTTACAGTAACATCTGATAAATCTGTATTTCCGTATAAAGGAACTAATACATTTTGTGTAGAAATGAAATCTTGGTAAGAGTTATAATACACACTTAAATCTACCGTTACTTTCTTTTCCCCAGCATTTACTAATCCTCTATAACCTACTTCATAAGCAGTTACTTTTTCTGGTTTTACCAATCCTGGATTAGCTTGAATAAATTCTCCTCTTTCTAGTACTCCTGAAGCAGAGAATGAGTTATCATACGCTCTTCTTCCTGATAACTGCACGGTAGGAGAACCAGTAAACAGCTGTCCTGTTCCACTTACAGTTATAGGGAAGCTAGTATATCTATCTAAGTTATCTGGCGCAGAACCTACTAAGATTCCCGATCCAGCATCTAAACCAATGTATTGATCTTGAGTCGTTGGGTTTCTAAACCCTGTTTGAAAAGAGGCTCTAAAGTTGCTGTTCTTGTCTTCACCTGCCGCATAGGCTAACGATATTCTTGGAGAAAAGTTTCCATCAAAGTTCTTTGCTTTATCATACCTTATGGAAGCAGTTAGTTTTAATCTATCTTCTTCTAAGAATTTCTTTTGTAGTTGTGTATAAACTCCATATTCATCATATTCGATGGGTCCATCATAATCAGTAAAAATAGTTCCATTAGAATTTAATGAATATAGTCTGTAAGAACCTCCTACTTGTACTTCACCCCAGTCGATATAATCACGTAAATTCATGTTTGCATCTACATGGTACAATTTCGTATTATCCTGGAATTTAGATCCCGTAGATAAACTTGGATCTGCAGCTACTTCAGCTAAAGTGGTTCTAAAGGCTTCTGTTTCTGGTAATATTCTACCTGTATCAGCCGTTTGTCTTGCTAGTACATGGGCTTGACCAGGTAGCAATCCTCCTAAGGTACCTTGTACAAAAGCGCCCACATATTCTCCAAACCATGTATTGTCATCTTTCCACCTTCTGTTTATATTAATGGCAGCAAATCGAGTATCATAAGAATCTCCAGCATCTTCACTTGTTACATATCCTCTTACAAAGAAGTTTTTCCCTCGGAACTCTAACTTGTGTTGCTCCATAAAGAAGTTTTGGATATTATATCTGTTTGCTCCTTGATAAATAGTATTACCTCTACCAATTTTTGAATTCCAGATAATTTCTAAACGATCATCTCCCCATGGTCTATAGTGAAGTGACCCTCCGAATTTAACACTACGTGCGTTATAGGGCATTAAATATTTCTCTTCATATCCTGTTCTACTTACGTTCACGCTTGGCACTAATGCGTCTGCCCCATTCGGCAAAACTCCTAGTCCAACAAGTGCTTGAGCAACACCTCTTATGTTTGTAGAAACCTCATCTCCATAAACGTTTAATCCGTCATAATTAATATCGTCGCCAATAGTTGGTATCGCACTTCTTGTTCCTGCTATGTAGTTTCCGTCAGAAGTATTTCTGTAATCAGTAGCAAACCACTCAGTTCCTTTTAAATAAGAAAGAGTTACTTTGGCAGCAAACTTATCAGAAAACACATTCGCCATTCTAATATTGAATTCATAAAACCTATTGTTTCCTGCTTCTTCCTGGCTTGTAATTCCTTCTTTGTGAGAAAAACTAATTCCTTCACTATTAAAAGGGTTTTTACTCGTCATGAACATAATACCGTTAAAGGCATTTGCTCCATATAATGCAGATGAAGCTCCTGGAAGTAATTCTACTGTTTTTACATCTAAATCAGACATACCTAATAGGTTTCCTAAAGCAAAGTTTAGTGCTGGCGAAGAGTTGTCCATACCATCCACTAATTGCATAAACCTAGTGTTTGCAAATGTTGCAAAACCACGAGTGTTTACCGATTTAAAGGTTAAACTATTTGCATTTACATCTACTCCTTTTAGGTTTTCTAATCCATCATAAAAAGAAGGAGAAGTTGTGTTTTTAATGGCTCTAGCGTCTAGTCTTTCAACAGTTACCGGAGACTCCATAATACGTTCTGGAGTTCTAGATGCTGATATAACAACTTCATCTAGCGATGTTGCATTTTCCTCTAGATTAACTTCTACTTTTTGATTGTTTTGAGTAATTTCAATCTTAGCTGTCTTAAAGCCTAACATAGAAATCTCAATTGTAAACGGAGGTGCATCCGATACTGTTAAAGAAAAGTTTCCGTCAAAATCTGTCGTGGTTCCCACGGCTTTTCGAGAAACTTTAACATTGGCCCCAAGAAGTGTCTCTCCTGTTTTAGCGTCTTTTACAGTACCCGTTACAGTTGTTTGTGCAAACATCACCGAACTTCCAAATACCACAAAAGCAAAGAGTAATACCTTTTTTATCATAATATAAATTATTTGTTAACTAGACGAAAATACAATTTTTTTTGATTTTGATAATGTTTATGCCCTAAAATTGTGATGTGGCAAGGTTTTTATTGTTTTTTTTAAACAATTAATATTTTATAAAAGACTTGATGATAACACAATAGGAGTTGTACCTTTGTAATATAAATTTTAGTCAGTATTGGAAATTATTCATTCTGTTTCTTCTTTTAACCCTTCAGGCAGAACTATCGTAACAATAGGTACTTTTGACGGTGTGCATCTAGGACATCAAGAAATCCTGAAACGTCTTGTTGCAGATGCAAAAAAACAACAGAAAAAATCTGTTCTTTTAACTTTTTTCCCTCACCCGCGTATGGTGTTACAAAAAGATGTGAGTATTGAATTGATTAATACGATAGACGAAAAAGCAACATTGCTTGAAGAAATAGGTTTAGATTATTTAATCATTCACCCTTTTAGTAAAGAGTTTTCTAGATTAACTGCATTAGATTTTGTTAGAGATATTCTTGTGAATCAGCTAAAAACAGCAAAGCTTGTTATTGGGTATGATCATCATTTTGGCAAGAATAGAGAGGGTAATATCAATCAATTAAAAGAGTATAGCTCTTTGTATGATTTTGAAATAGAAGAGATTTCTGCCCAAGATATTGATAATGTTTCTATCAGTTCTACAAAAATTAGAAGAGCATTACATGATGGAAACTTAAAAACTGCTAATCGGTTTTTAGGATATAATTTTACTATTAACGGCTCTGTCGTTAATGGAAAACAACTTGGTGGAAAAATAGGGTTTCCTACAGCAAATATTAATGTTAAAGAAAGCTATAAGTTAATTCCTAAAACTGGAGTTTATGTGATAATGTCTGAGATTAACAACCAAGTGGTTTATGGAATGATGAACATTGGCTATCGACCAACTATAGGCGGCAAGCATCAAACCATTGAAGCTCATTTTTTTGATTTTAATCACGATTTATATAACCAAAAGCTTACCATTACTCTTCTTTATTTCCTTAGAGAGGAAGAAAAATTTGATTCTGTAGCACAACTTATTATTCAGTTAGAAAAAGATAAAGCTGCTTCCCAAATCTATTTGCAAAACAATCTTTAGTTTCAGATTGTTAATTTCTTATAGTTCATATATCTTTGCGGCTTATAAAATTTGAGAAATGTTACAAGTTCAATTCATTAGAGATCACAAACAAAGAGTGTTAGACGGTTTGGCAAAAAGAAGTTTGTCTGATGCCGAGGCTATGATTGAGCGTGTACTGTCATTAGATGAAAAAAGAAGAGCTACGCAAGTTTCTCTAGACAATGTTCTTGCCGAATCTAATACCCTTTCTAAAGAAATTGGCGGTTTGTTTAAAAACGGAGAAATCCAAAAAGCAAATCTCATTAAGGAAAAAACAGGACAGTTAAAAGAGCAATCTAAAACATTGTCAGAAGAATTAAACGCTACTGCTGAAGCGCTTCAAGAACTGCTTTTTCAAATTCCAAATGTTCCTCATTCATCTGTTCCTTTTGGAAATACAGAAAATGACAATGAAGAAGTTTTTAGTGAAGGAATCATTCCCGATTTAGGAGATAATGCTTTACCTCATTGGGAACTTGCAAAGAAATATGATATTATAGACTTTGAACTTGGCACAAAAATAGCTGGAGCAGGATTTCCTGTCTATAAGGGAAAAGGTGCTAGGTTACAACGTGCTTTAATTAGTTATTTTTTAGATAAAAATACTGCTGCTGGATATACAGAATATCAAGTGCCGCATATGGTAAATGAAACTTCTGGTTTTGGTACTGGTCAACTTCCCGATAAAGAAGGACAAATGTACCATGTTACAGAAGATGACTTGTATTTAATCCCGACTGCTGAGGTTCCTATTACAAATATGTTTAGAGGGAATTTACTAACCGAAAGTGATTTTCCGATTTTATGTACAGGATATACTCCTTGTTTTAGAAGAGAAGCAGGTTCTTATGGCGCTCATGTTAGAGGATTAAATCGATTACATCAATTTGATAAAGTAGAAATTGTTCGTGTTGAGCACCCTGATAATTCGTATAAGGCCCTAAATGGTATGGTGGAGCATATCAAAGAAATTTTACGTGCATTAAAATTACCTTATCGTATTTTACGATTATGTGGTGGGGATATTGGGTTTACTTCTGCGCTAACCTTTGATTTTGAGTTGTTTTCTACTGCACAAAATCGATGGCTTGAAATTAGTTCTGCTTCAAATTTTGAAGCCTTTCAGGCAAATAGGTTAAAATTACGCTTTAAAAATAAGGAAGGAAAAAGTCAATTAGCACACACTCTTAACGGAAGCTCATTGGCGTTACCGAGAGTTCTGGCTGGAATACTAGAGAATTATCAAACAGATGGGGGAATCAAAATTCCGGAAGTTTTGATTCCATATACTGGTTTTGACATCATTAATTAGCAATTACTGCTGTCATTAATCTTTTGTATTTATTCATTTCTAACAAGGCATTTAAATATGCACTTATCTGACCTTTTTTCATAAACTCTATAGAGCTCATTTTTGCGTTTTCGTATTGTTTAGTTAAATCTTTCATCTTATTATCGATTGGTTATATACTCTTAAGACAACTTTTGTGCCAAAATGTTACAAAAGACCGTTTAATTTGAGCGAGTTTAATATAAATTTAACATTAATCTTACCTATCTTTGGTTTACTATGAAGCATTATATTCTTTTTATTTTATTGTTTTTCAGCGCCTTATCTTATGCTCAAAATGATTTTTATTTAGCTGAAAATTATTTTAGAGAGGGTGAGTATGAAAAAGCAACTCAGATCTACAAAAAATTGTTTCAAAAGAGTAAATACAATACGGTGTATTTAAAAAGGCTTCTTACTTGTTATCAGGAAACAGAAAAGTTTGAGGTTGCAGACAAATTGTTAAGGGGGGCCTTAGAAAAAAATCCAACTTTAATTTATTTAAATATAGAAATAGGGTACAATCTAGAGCGTCAACAAAAAATTGAAGAAGCGAAGTCCTATTATAATTTAGCACTCATAGGTATTGAAAAAAACCCTTCTTTAGGGAGTATGTCAGGTCGCTTGTTTAAGCAAAATAATTTGCTAGACTTTGCCATAAAAGCCTACAGAAAAACCATGGAAGTCAATAAAAATTCAAATTTCGACTTTCAGATTGCCCAAATTTATGGTGAGAAGGGAGATTTTGAAAAAATGTTTAGCTCTTATATTAGCTTAGTTGATCGGAATGAGAATTATATAGGAACGGTAAAAAGACTCGTGGGTAGGTATATTTCAGATGACGCCTATGATAAAAACAACATTTTATTCAAACGAACGCTTTTAAAAAAATCAATCAGCAATCCTAAAAATATTTGGAACGAGCTTTTAAGCTGGCTATTTACAAGGCAAAAAGAGTATCAGAAAGCGCTTGTCCAAGAAAAAGCCCTCTTTAAAAGAGATCCTAGCTATTTATCTAATATAAATACTCTAGGAAGAACTGCTTTTGATAATAAGGACTATAAAGCTTCTAAAGAATGTTTTACGTATGTACTTTCTAATACAAACTTTGTAGAAGAAAAACTATTTGCTCATTTGTATTATTTAAAATCTGCTGTGGAAACAGAAGATAAAAACATTGAAGCCTTATTTCATAAAGTTTTAAATTCCTTTGGGAGAACTCCTTTTACATTAAATATTCAAATTGAGTATGCAGATTATTTAACTTTTAAAAGAAGTGAACCTCAAAGAGCAAAAGAGGTTTTAGAATATGCGTTGACGTTAAATAGCTCGAAATTTGAAAAAGCAAGAATCAAGCTTAAGCTAGGGGATGTGCTTGTTTTTATGGGCAAATACAATAAAGCTTTAATTTATTTTTCTCAAATACAAACTCAATTAAAAAACCATAAGCTCGCACAAGAAGCGAGGTTTAAAGTTGCTCAAACTTCCTATTTTAAAGGCGATTTTAAATGGGCAATGGCTCAGTTAAAAGTGTTAAAAGGATCAACCACGCAATTGATAGCCAATGATGCTGTCGATTTGTTTTTAGTGATCTCTGATAATCAACCTCAAGATTCTATTCCAACAGGGTTAAAAGAATTTGCAACTGCAGATTTACTGGCCTTTCAAAATAAAAACACATTAGCCACTAATCTTTACTCAAAAATCATCAAAAAACACAAAGGGCAGCCTATAGAAGATGAAGCGTTATTTAGACAAGCTGCTATCTTTTTTAAAGAAAAACAATTTGAAAACGCCATCACAAATTATCTAGCGATTATTAACCTAGACAAAGAGGGTATTTTAGTTGATGATGCTTATTATCAACTTGCAGAAATTTACAACTTCAAAATAAACGACCCCAAAAAAGCCTCTGAATACTATCAAAAGATTATTTTTGATTTTGGTTCGAGTATCTACTTAGTAGATGCCAGAAAAAAATACAGAACCCTTAGAGGAGATACGGTTAATTAAAACAGGCACAAGACCTCTAGGTGTAAACCGTTTTAAATTGATTTTTCCTAAAATACATTAACTCATTTTTTGCTTTAAACAATGTACATTTATAACGTAACAATAAATATAGAAGAATCGGCTCATAAGGAGTGGCTGGTATGGATAGAAGATCATATCCAAGAAGTTTTAACGACAGGTAGGTTTTTATCTGCAAAATTAACTCAAGTATTAGTAGAAGAAGAAATGGGAGGGGTTACTTATTCTGTTCAATATACCGCTAAAACTAGAAAAGATTTAGACGATTATTATCAATTTGATGCTGATAAACTACGTGTTGATGGATTAAAAAGATTTGCAAATAAGATGTTGGCTTTTAGAACAGAATTGAAAGTTATAAATGAATTTTATCCGAGCACTACGCACAATTAAAAATGACTGTAAGAGCAAAAAAACATCTAGGTCAGCATTTTTTAACTGACGAAAACATTGCAAGAAAGATAGCCGATTCACTCACAGAAACAGGCTATAACACTGTGGTTGAAATTGGTCCTGGAATGGGGGTGCTTACAAAGTATCTTTTGCAAAAAAAACTAAAAGTTACTGTTTTAGAAATTGATACTGAATCCGTATCTTACTTAAAAGACGCTTTTCCGAAAGAGTATATTAATCTTAATACTTCTAAAGAAAAATTTACAATTATTGAAGGTGATTTTTTAAAGCAAGACCTCAGTACTTTATTTCAAAAAAAACAGGTTGCCATTATTGGTAACTTTCCCTACAATATTTCGTCACAAATTGTTTTTAAAGCGATAGAAAACAGAGAGTATGTTCCAGAGCTTTCGGGGATGTTTCAGAAAGAAGTTGCGCTTAGAATTGCAGAAAAAGAAGGAAGCAAGGTATATGGAATTCTTTCTGTTTTAACACAAGCTTTTTATGATGTTGAGTACCTTTTTACTGTGCCTCCAAATGTTTTTAATCCGCCCCCAAAAGTAGATTCTGGCGTGGTTAGACTTATTAGAAAAAAAGATTTTTCTCTTCCTGTAGATGAAAAACTTTTTTTTAGAGTGGTAAAAACAGCATTTAATCAAAGAAGAAAAATGCTTAGAGGAAGTTTAAAATCATTTAATCTTTCGGATTCCTTAAAAGAAGACCCTATATTTGTCAAGAGACCAGAACAATTATCTGTAAATGAGTTTATTTCCTTAACAGAAAAAATAGCAAGTAATGGCATTTGAAATTACCAAAGAGCTTTTAGAAAACGTAACGAATCATATTGAGGCATCAAACGATACAGCCTTAATAACGTTGTTTTCTGAAATGCACCATGCCGATATTGCAGAGATTTTAGACGACATTGCATTCGATAATGCTGTTTACATTATTAAGCTTTTAGATAGTGAAACAACTTCAGAAGTTTTAATGGATGTAGATGATGATGTTCGTGAAAAAATTCTACAGAGCTTATCTGCTAAAGAAATTGCAGAAGAAGTAGAAGAGCTTGATTCTGATGATGCCGCAGATATTATTGCAGAGCTTTCCGAAGAACGACAAGAGGCGGTTATGTCTCAAATTGAAGACGAAGAGCATGTAAAAGAAATTGAGGAACTTCTTACCTATGACGAAAATTCTGCTGGGGGTTTAATGGCAAAAGAATTGGTTAAAGTAAATGAAAACTGGACCGTTTTGAAGTGTGTTAAGGAAATGAGAATCCAAGCAGAAGAGGTAACCAGAGTACATTCAATTTATGTTGTTGATGACGAAGGAATTTTAAAGGGACGCCTCTCTTTAAAAGATTTATTAATTGCCTCTACTAGAACACCTATTTCTGAAGTATATATCCCAAAAGTAGATTTTGTTTCCGTGGATGAACCTGGCGAAGAAGTTGCCAACATTATGCGTAAATATGACTTAGAGGCGATTCCTGTTGTAGATGACAAAGGTATATTACTAGGTAGAATTACCATTGATGACATTGTAGATGTTATTAAAGAAGAGGCCGATAAAGATTATCAATTAGCTGCTGGTTTAGTAGAAGATGTAGAGGCAGATGATTCTATATTAGAACTTACTAAAGCACGTTTACCATGGTTAATCTTAGGGTTATTTGGGGGCTTAGGAAGTGTTCTTATTATGGAAGGTTTTGAAAGCGCCATGAACAATTACAAAGAGTTGTTCTTTTTTACTCCTTTAATTGCTGCAATGGCAGGAAATGTTGGGGTACAATCTTCAGCAATTATTGTACAGGGTTTGGCAAATGATAATGTAAAAGGAAGTTTATGGAAACGTCTTTTAAAAGAAGTGGGGTTGAGCTTAATTAACGGAATTGTCCTTGGGTTAATTGTTATTGCGGTTGCTCCTTTAATGCATTTAAACCTGCAATTTAGCCTCACCGTCTCATTATCTATGTTGTGTGTGATTATTGTCGCTTCTCTTATTGGAACCTTTGTTCCTATCATATTAGATAAAAGAGGTATCGATCCTGCTATCGCAACGGGTCCCTTTATCACTACAAGCAACGATATCTTTGGAATCTTCTTATTCTTTATGATTGCCAAAGTTTTTTTAACGTTCTAATTAAAAAACCTTCCGACAAATGCCGAAAGGTTAGTTGTTTTTCCTTTTTCTAGTTATTCCCCTATAGATAACTAGCAATTACTTTCCCGTACTTTGATTAATTACTTAATCGAAACAAGTAAGAGACTCAAAATTACTTAAGAACACTGAGGGGATATTTCGGTTTTCTGCATTTAAAGATGCGTATTTCCGCAAAAGAAAGTTTAATCTATGATTCCCAGCTCTTTGGCTTTTAAAACTAGGTCGGTATTATTGTTTGCATTAAGATCTATTCGAAGGTTTGCGAGTTTGTTTTCTATAGATCTTAGTTTTAAAAACCCTCCTCCTTCTTTTTTAATAATGCCTTCTAAGTTACTCATTTTGGGGTGCTTGGGAAGCTCTGAAAGGATTTGAACAGCCACCTCGTCCATTTGAATTTGAACAATACTTCTTTTTAATATTTTTTGATGAATTTCATAAGTATAGAAGCGTTCATTGTTCATTATCTTTTTAATGGCAAAATCTAATTCTTTAGCCCCCGTATGTGTTTTTAAGATGTAAGCGTCTGGCTGCAAATTAGAAATCACATTATACACTCTATTCGTTTCGGTGTGCCCAGAGATAACTGCTATTTTAATCTCTATTCCTAAACGATTAACCTCTTTAATAAGACTTTCTCCGCCATCTAACACAGCATCTTTAGGAACATTGTCAAAACTTAAGTCGGTAAATAAAATCGTAAAAGGCGCTGTTTTTGCATGTTGCTTAATCCGCTGAAGCGCATCATCACAGCTTTTTGTAGCAGTCACTTCGTAGGAGTCAAATTTACTCAACGAAGCGACAATTCCATCAATGATTAACTGATGATCATCTACAACAAGTATTTTTATTTTATTTTCCATTTGTAGGGATTGATATTTTTATTTCTGTGCCCTTGTTAGAGCTTTCTATAGCCAAAGTTCCTCTTATTTCTTGAACCCTTTCTTCAATGTTTTTTAACCCAATTCCTTTGCCAATTTCTTTAGGGTCAAATCCTTTTCCATTGTCCTTAGCAAGTGCCTTTATTTCTTTTTTATGTAATGAAAAATACACCTCGAACCTTGTGGCTTCTGCATATTTAATCGTGTTCTGTAGGCTTTCTCTTATACACAAGTACATCGTTCTTTTAATTGTTTCGTTGATATCTTTCCAAACTACTTCATCCATTCCTTTTACAAAAACCTTGAAGTCTTTAGAAAAATAGTCTGTAGCTAAATTAATCATTTGATCTTTAAAGGATACCTCTTCAAAGTGTACGCTGCTCAATTGATGTGATAGCTTGCGCACATTTTCTTTAATTTGTTCTAAACTCTCCGCCTCTTCTTTCTGGTTTTTAGTGTCTAGTTTTTGGTGGAGCATTCGCAAGTCTCCTGCCACCTCGTCGTGCAAAGATTTTGCGATTTGTTGTCGCTCTTGCTCTCTGGCTTTCGCTTTTTCTAATTGCGATTCGTAGAGCATTTTCTTTCTTCTGTTTCTAAAAAAGTTAACACTCAGCACAAAGACTAAAAGCATCGCAATGGCTGCCAACCAGCCTATAATTTTTTCTTGTTCAGCCTTTTTTATCGCTGCTTGTTTTAATTCATTTTCTTGTCTTAATGCGAGATTTATTTTTTCTTTCTTTTCCGTTTCATAGCGGATTTTATTAAAATCGTTTTTTAACTTCAGTTCAACTCCTCTTAAGCTATCATTTAAGGCTACATATTCTTCAAAGTATTTTTTAGCCTCATTTCCAGAAGTTAATTTTGCTAATTTGATCAGGACAGAAGTTCGAGTAAAGTTATTATTTACCTTTTTAGTTAGTGCATAACTTTTTCTAGCATGGTATAATGCTTTTTTATTATTTCCTTCTAACATGAAATAATATGCAAAGCCATTGTGAGAAACTCCTTGTCCAAAAATGTTCTTGTTTTTCTCTCTAAAGCGTAACAGCTTCCAAAAATCTTTCCAAGCTTCTTTGGTGTTTCCTAGCAAATAATTCGAGTCAGAATAATTTCCTAGTAGTAGTTGATAATAATAAGGATGTTTTGTGGCTATACTATCATATTCTAATGCTTTTTTAAAATATGATAGAGCTTTCTTAGCTTTACCTTGAACTAAATAGACATGTCCAATGTTGTTAGAAATCAATAAGCCCCATCTTTCTCTTGCTCTGTTGGATGGGTTTTTATTATTGCTATTTAATGATCTTTTGTAATATTTAAGAGCTTCTTCATACCTTTTAGTTCTATATAAGATATGACCTAAAGTGTTGTACGAATTAGGTGTATATTTAAACTCTTTTAAAGGTTCTAAATATTTAAGAGCTTCAATAATAGAAGCTTCGGCACCAACATAATCTTTGCCGTCTTTTTGCATGTAAGATAGGTTATAACACCTTCCCCCTGCCTCAACGAAGTCTTTAATTTTTATTGAAATATTTTTAGATTCATTATAGTAATAAAAAGCACTATCTAGGCGTTTTTGAATGCGAAAAATTAAAGCTTTAAAATGAAAATATTTAGCTAATGATATTGAATCTTTGTTTTTATAAAATAAATAAAATAGAGATTCATTTACTTTTCTTAAGCCTAAAGTATCTCTATTTGAATAATAACTGAACCCTAGCCGAACACTTGATTCTTTTAGTAATGAGTCATTCTGTATTTCTTTACTCAAATCAATAGCTCTTTTTAAATAAGAGAGCTTAATATTTCCTTTGGCATACTTTAAATAATAGACAATAGAGTCTCTTTGTTGGTCTTTTTGAGTAGTATTTTGACCAAAAGAAAGAAGAGTGCATAAAAAGAAAAGAGGGAGTAGTAGTTTCATAACAACAACGTAAGGCGCCCTTTAAAAAGGGCGCCAGAATGTTTTATCGCTTTCCGCCGCCACCTTCGCTGCCGCCGCCATCGCCGCCCATTCCGCCGCCGCCAGTTCCACCGCCAGATCCTCCACCGCTTCGGAATTCATACTTGGTCATTACTGTTTCTTGTTTACTTTGCTTTTTGCTTTTCATTTGTAAAATTTTTTATTGTTAATATTCGCAATCCGCTTTGGATTGCTCTCTAAAAATAGTTGAAACAGATGTATTAAAAAAGAAATTCTGTGAGTTTCTGAAAAACCAGGGTAAAAACACCTGTTATAGAGATCTATGTCATTACGAGGAACGTAGCGACGAAGTAATCTGTTAATCTAAACTCTTATTTTTGAGATTGCTTCGCTTGGCTCGTGAAGACAACCGTCATTACGAGGAACGTAGTGACGAAGTAATCTGTTGAATCTAAACTCTTATTCTTGAGATCACTTCGCTTGGCTCGTGAAGACAAACGTCATTACGAGGAGCATCGCGACAAAGTAATCTGTTGAATCTAACCCTTATTCTTGAGGTTGCTTCGCTGCGCTCGCAATGACAAAAGGTATTTAAACCTTTTGCTCTTAAAAAATATTAAAGACAATCAAAAACCCAGCCTTCGGATAAATCTTCCCAATCTTTATTCTGTAGGTTGATTAGTATTTCTTTTTTATTTCTACTTCCTGATTTTATTTGCTTTTCTCTTAAAATAGCTTCGCTGACATCCGAAAAAACTTCAAAGTAAACTAGCTTATCGCAATTATATTTTGATGTAAAACCTTTGAATTTCTTTATCTTATGATGATAAACTCTCTTTATCAAATCGGAAGTAATACCGGTATAAATTACCGTATTGTTCTTATTAGACAATAAGTAAACATAATACTGTTTCATTTCTAGCAATTTTACCCTAAATTAATAATTTATTTGTCATTACGAGGACAACGACGAAGTAATCTGTTAATCTAAACTCTTATTCTTGAGATCACTTCGCTGCGCTCGTGAAGACAACCGTCATTACAAGGAACGTAGTGACGAAGTAATCTGTTAAATGTGAACTCTTTTTCTTGAGGTTGCTTCGCTACGCTCGCAATGACAGTAAGTGTTTAAGAAAGTTTCTGAAAGAAATCCCACAAAACAACCCCGCAACTGACCGAGATGTTTAAAGAATGTTTGGTGCCTAATTGTGGTATTTCTATGCAATAATCACATGCATTTACCACTTCTTGTTGTACACCTTTGACCTCATTTCCCATTACAATTGCATATTTTTTTGTCTTGTCTGCATTAAAACTGTCTAGTTTTGTGCTATTCTCAACTTGCTCTATAGCAGCAACTTCGACTCCTTCTTGTTGGAGTTTTAAGACCACCTCTAAAGTGTTTTCTGCATATTCCCAAGCTACAGATTCTGTTGCTCCTAAAGCGGTTTTATGAATCTCTTTATTGGGCGGTGTTGCGGTAATTCCGCAGAGGTAAATTTTTTCAATTAAAAAAGCATCGCTAGTTCTAAAGACAGATCCCACATTATTTAGACTTCTAATATTGTCTAATACAACAATTAAAGGGGTTTTTTGAGTGCTTTTAAACTCCTCAACCGTGATTCTTCCCAGCTCATTATTCTTCAGTTTTCTCATAAAAAGTCCTATCTTTAAACGCGAATATTTAACTTCGTAAAACTAACTGAAAATTTCCAATATCTTGGCAAAATCAACTGTGAAAAAGGTCACGCCCTTAATGAAACAATACAACACCATCAAGGCTAAATATCCAGATGCGATGTTGTTGTTTAGAGTGGGCGATTTTTATGAGACTTTTGGTGAAGATGCTAAAAGGGCTGCCGAGGTCTTAGGCATCATTTTAACAAAGCGAGGAGCGGGAAGTGAAAGCGAAACCGCTTTGGCTGGTTTTCCGCATCATTCATTAAATACCTATTTACCTAAACTGGTAAAGGCGGGTATGAGAGTGGCTATTTGCGATCAGTTAGAGAATCCAAAAATGACAAAAAAGATTGTGAAGCGAGGGGTTACAGAATTGGTTACTCCTGGTGTTTCTTTAAATGACGAGGTTTTACATTCTAAGTCTAACAACTTTTTAGCGGCTATTCATTTTGGAAAAAGAAGTCTTGGTGTTTCTTTTTTAGATGTTTCTACGGGTGAGTTTTTAGTCGCGCAAGGAAATGCAGAATATATTGACAAGCTGTTACAGAACTTTAATCCTAGTGAGGTTTTGGTTCAAAAGCAACATAAACAATCTTATGTTGAGTTGTTTCAAGATCGGTTTTACTCTTTTTATTTAGACGATTGGGTCTTTCAAAAAGATTTTGGCACAGAAAACTTAATGACGCATTTTAAAGTGCAATCTTTAAAAGGTTTTGGGGTCGATGCGTTAGAGGAAGGGTTGATTGCGGCTGGAGCAGTTTTACATTATTTATCGGAAACTCAACATAATAAATTAGCACACATTCAAAGTATTTCTAGAATAGCGGAAGATCATTATGTTTGGATGGATAGATTTACCGTTAGAAATCTTGAATTATACAATCCAAATTCTGAGAATTCTGTTACCCTATTAGATATTATTGATAAAACAATCTCTCCTATGGGGGGTAGGTTGTTAAAAAGATGGTTGGCACTGCCTTTAAAAGATACTGAACAAATTCAACATCGTCACGAATTAGTAAAACATTTTATAGATAGCGATGACGTCTTTGAGTCGGTACAATATCAATTGAAACAAATTAGCGACTTAGAGCGCCTCGCATCTAAAGTAGCCACAGGAAAAGTTTCTCCTAGAGAAGTTGTCTTGTTAAAAGACTCGTTAAAAGCAATTCTTCCCTTAAAAGCACTATTCTCAACAAGTAAAAATATTGAAGTAAAAAAGATTGGCACTCAATTACATGCTTGTGAAAAGTTAATTTCAAAAATATCAGAGACCTTATTCGATGATGCTCCTGTAAATATTAATAAAGGTAAGGCAATAGCAACTGGGGTTTCTGAAGAGCTAGATGAATTAAGGGCCATCTCTTTATCTGCGAAAGACTACCTTGACTCCATGTTGGCAAAAGAGTCTGAAAGAACGGGAATTACGAGTCTAAAAATTGCCTTTAATAATGTATTTGGTTACTATATTGAAGTTAGAAATACACATAAAGATAAAGTCCCTGAAGAATGGATTCGCAAACAAACACTGGTAAATGCCGAACGTTATATTACTGAGGAACTAAAAGAATATGAGACTAAAATTTTAGGCGCTGAAGATAAAATTCAAATTTTAGAACAAGAGCTGTTTGCAACATTGATACAGTATTGCATTCAGTTTATCAAAGAAGTACAACAGAATGCACAAAAAGTAGCACAAATAGACTGCTTATGGTCTTTTGCTTCTTTGGCAATTAACAACAATTATATTCGCCCTGTTATTGATGATAGTACGGATATTGAAATTAAAAATGGGCGTCATCCTGTCATTGAAAAACAGCTCCCTATTGGAGAAGAATATATTGCCAATGATGTTGTTTTAAATAGAAATCAACAACAGATTATTATGATTACCGGACCTAATATGTCTGGTAAGTCTGCGATTTTACGTCAAACTGCATTAATTGTATTATTGGCTCAAATGGGAAGTTATGTGCCAGCACAAAATGCCCGCATTGGGGTTGTCGATAAAATATTTACTCGCGTTGGGGCTAGTGATAATATTTCTATGGGAGAATCTACTTTTATGGTAGAAATGAATGAAACTGCGTCTATTCTGAATAATATTTCTGAAAGAAGCTTGGTTTTATTAGATGAGATTGGTCGTGGAACTTCTACGTATGATGGGATTTCTATTGCTTGGGCTATTGCAGAATATTTACATGAGCATCCGTCTAAAGCAAAAACGTTATTTGCAACACACTATCATGAGTTGAATGAAATGACCACTACTTTTGAGCGGATTAAAAACTACAATGTTTCTGTAAAAGAGCTGAAAGACACCATTGTTTTCTTACGAAAGTTAGTTGCTGGAGGAAGCAATCATAGTTTTGGAATTCATGTTGCTAAACTAGCAGGAATGCCTGGAGCAGTTGTGCATCGAGCTACAAAAATTTTATCCCAACTAGAAAAAAATCATGCACAAAGCGAAGTAAAAGAAACACTGAAAGAAGTGCAGAATGAAGATATGCAGTTAAGTTTCTTTCAATTAGATGATCCGCTACTTGAAAATATTCGAGAAGAAATATTAGCCACCAATATTGATACGCTTACGCCTATTGAGGCTTTAATGAAGCTGAATGAAATTAAGCGTATGTTGACAAAGAAATAACAGCGGTCCTTAAAACTGTTTTTAAAAATCTTCCGTTTAACCTTGTTTTTCAATTTATGTTTTTAACGGTTTACTTTCATTCTTCTTTTCTATCTTTGCATTCATTATGAGTACAACTTTCTTATTTATTGGTGGTCCAGAAATTTTTATGATTATTTTAATCGTAGTAATGTTATTTGGTGCGAAAAGAATTCCTGAAATTGCTAGAGGTTTAGGGCAGGGGTTGCGTCAGGTAAAGGATGCGACTAACGATATTAAAAAAGAGATTAACGAAAGTGCAAAAAAAGAAGGTGTTGATCTCGATCTTACAAAGGATATCAAAAAAGAAATTAATGACATGAAAGAGGGTATTGATGACTTTACCGGGCCTATTAAAAGAAGCTTATAACGTTATTTAACCCTACTTAAAGTCAACCCGTCCCTTATTGGTAATAAAACGGTTTCAATTCTAGCATCTTCATTTAGTATTTTGTTATACCTTAAAAGAGCTCTTGTGTCTTTGTCTTTAGGGTCTAATTCTTCTACAACTTTTCCGCTCCACAACACATTGTCAGACAAGATAACTCCTCCTTGATTCATTTTATCAATCACTAATTCAAAGTAAGTGGGATAATTAACTTTATCGGCATCAATAAACACAAGGTCAAAAGAGCCTTCTATTGTTGGAATAATCTCTACGGCATCTCCAACATATTGTTTGATCTGTGTTTTATATTGAGACTTTTGAAAATACTTTTGTTGAAGAGTTTCTAGCTCTTCGTTTTTATCTATCGTGTGTAAAACTCCTTCTTTTTGAAGTCCTTCTGCTAAACACAGTGCAGAATACCCTGTATAAGTGCCTATTTCTAGAATGTTCTTGGGCTGTATTATCTTAGAAATCATCGACAATATTCTGCCTTGAAAAGCCCCGCTTAACATCCTTGGGTTTAACACCTTTTGCCATGTTTCTTTAGATAGTTCTTTTAGAATTTCGGGCTCTTGTTGGGAATGTGCCAACACATAATTATCAATTTCTTCAGGTAAGAAGTTCATTCTTTTTTTATCAAAAATAAAAAACGGAATTTATAAAAATAAATTCCGTTTCTAAAAGTTTCTTTTTTCTTTAAGCTCTAATCTTTTCTAGTTCTTTCTTTAAATTCTCTTTTTCATGAGAACTCAAGCAAATGTGTTGCTCTTTTTGGTGTGATGCCTTCTTCTTGAAAACTTTTGTGAGTAAACTATTTTGTTTGGTGTACTCTTTACACATTTTACAAGCTAAAAGGTGAATCTGTAGCTTGATTTTATCTAAAAAAGACGCTTCACCATATTGGTTTTTATCACAAATCATGGCGGCCTCGTCACACGACATCATAAATTTTCTAAACATCTATTAATTTTTAAACCAGTTTTCTTCCATACAGCTTCTCAACTGCGTTCTTGCTCTATGAATGATAACCCATAAATTTGACGAGGTAATATCTAACTCCTTACAAATTTCTTCGGTTTCGAATTCTTGAATGGTTTTCATTCTAAAAACCATTGCATATTTTTCTGGCAATTTATCAATACAGCGATCTATTGCTTCTTGTAGTTCTTGAGATTCTATTGTCTTTTCGGCATCATTCCCCCAAGACTGAGGCACTCTTTCTTCTATCCAACTTCCTTCGTTTTCTCCACTATCATAAAAGCTCATTCTAACTTCGGCTTGCCCTTTTTTAGAATTTATCTTTCTATAATGATCGATAATTTTTCTTTTTAAAATAGAAACTAGCCAAGTGCGTTCTGTAGCTTTCCCTTCAAAATTTTTAGCTGATTTTAATCCCGCAAAAAAAGTTTCTTGAACTAAATCTTTAGCTAAATCAGAATTATTAACGCGCACAACCGCATAATTAAACAGGTAATCTGCATAATTGTCAATCCACTTATTGGGTGATAAAGTATGTGTTGGTTGTTGCTTACTCATTCAAAAAACAAAACCCAAATATAGTCTATTTTTTACTTTTTAGAGCGTCACAATTTTGTCTTCTTCTCATGTCAACTAAATAAATAATTTCCCACTTTCCATTATTGTTAAATAACTGAAATGAATTGGCTCCGCAATGAGAAAAGTTCCCATTGTAATAGAATTCATAGGGAGTCCATGCTGAGGCTAAATTTCCATCTATTTTAATTGTATAAGAAAGTAATTTTTCTAAGTATATATCTGATGGTTTTTTATTCGCAATATTTGTTAAAACTTGTTTTCTTGTTTCAGTTTTAAGTAGCTTTTTTCCTTCTCGATTAGTTCTTGTTGTTTGAATTTTTATCTCCTTATGCATTGTTGATTTTAGAATTGTAGAATCACCTTTATGCAGTCCTTTAAAAAAGGTTTTAATAACATTTTTTATTTCTTGTTTTTGCACTTCTTGTGCCTGTGCTTTTACAACAGTTGTTGTAGCAAATACTAATAAAAGAGCTATGATTTTTTTCATGTTTGAGTTTAATTGATGTTTAAATCTATAAAATTTTAAGAGGTCTTAAAAAAGAGTCTTTCAAATTAACGAAACATTAACGTGTCATTCATCGCTACTTATTTAGTACTTTTACAGCATAAATTTGTTAAAAAATGTCTGTAGCAAAAAAACAATACAAAAGAATTACCGTAAAATCTTTGGTGGATATGAAAGCCAATAATGAAAAGATTTCTATGCTAACTGCTTATGATTATACCATGGCAAAAATTGTTGACGGTGCAGGGATAGACGTAATTCTTGTAGGCGATTCAGCGTCAAACGTGATGGCAGGTCATGAGACTACTTTACCTATTACATTAAATGAAATGATTTATCATGCCAGTTCTGTGGTAAGGGCAGTTGAAAGAAGTTTAGTTGTTGTAGATCTTCCGTTTGGGACATATCAAGGAAACTCTAAAAATGCTTTAGATTCGGCTATTAGAATTATGAAAGAGTCTGGTGGTCATGCTGTTAAATTAGAGGGAGGGAGTGAAATTTCGGAATCTATTTCTAGAATTTTAACAGCTGGTATTCCAGTAATGGGTCACTTAGGGTTAACTCCTCAATCCATCTATAAATTTGGAACATATACTGTGAGGGCAAAAGAAGAAGAAGAAGCTGAAAAGCTAATAGAAGACGCGAAGTTATTAGAACAGTTGGGGTGTTTTGCTTTGGTATTAGAAAAAGTGCCCGCAAAACTTGCCTCTCAAGTTGCTCAATCTATCTCTATTCCTGTAATTGGAATTGGTGCTGGTGGAGGCGTAGATGGTCAAGTATTGGTTACACATGACATGTTAGGGATGACGCACGAATTTAATCCTCGTTTTTTAAGGCGTTATTTAGATTTATATTCTGATATGACTGGTGCTTTTAAACAATATGTTGCTGATGTAAAAAGTAAAGACTTTCCGAATAAAAAAGAACAGTATTAACTGATGAAAATTCTTCATCTAGATAGCAATCATCCTTTATTAATTCAACAACTTTCTGAATTTGGTTTTGAAAATGATAAAGATTATACTTCATCTAAAAGTGTTGTCGAAGAAAAAATTCATCTGTATGACGGAATTATTATTAGAAGCCGTTTTTCAATCGACGCTCCTTTCTTAGAAAAAGCGACCAATCTTAAATTTATTGGACGCGTGGGTGCTGGACTAGAAAATATCGATTGTGATTTCGCAAAGAGCAAAGGAATTCACTTAATTGCGGCTCCAGAAGGAAATAGGAACGCTGTCGGAGAGCATGCGCTTGGAATGTTGCTTTCCCTGTTTAATAAATTAAACTCTTCTGATGCAGGAGTTAGAAAAGGACAATGGTTTAGAGAAGAAAACAGGGGTGTTGAGTTAGATGGGAAAACGATAGGTCTTATTGGTTATGGTAATATGGGTAAGTCTTTTGCAAAAAAACTCCGAGGTTTTGATGTTGAAGTAATTTGTTACGATATTAAGGTCGGTATTGGAAATGAGGATTGTACTCAGGTTGATTTAAATGAGTTACAAGAACGGGCTGATGTTTTAAGTTTGCATACACCACAAACTCCGCTAACAATTGGCATGGTAAACGACACTTTTATCAATGCATTTAAAAAGTCTTTTTGGTTTATTAATACCGCTAGAGGAAAAAGTGTTGTGACTAAAGATTTAGTAAAAGGTTTACAATCTAAAAAAGTATTAGGCGCTGGTTTAGATGTTTTAGAGTATGAAAAGACGTCTTTTGAAAACTTGTTTACAGAAAGCTCTTTACCCGACGATTTCAAATATTTAATTTCTGCAGACAATGTACTACTCACTCCTCATGTCGCTGGCTGGACAATTGAAAGCAAAGAAAAATTAGCACAAACTATTGTCAATAAAATAAGTGCTATTTTTTGCTAACTTGCCATAATGAAAAAAACAATTTTTGTTTTTAGTGCGCTTATTGTTGCCTTGTTGGTGCTTTTTCAGCTAGGAACCTATTCTATTCTTTCTGGAAATTTAAATATTGAACTAGCCATCGCTTTTGTTGCTATTCTTTCTTTTTTTATTGGAACGTATTTTAGAAGAAAAGAAAAGAAGAGCTTTAGTAATATTACAAAAAAGATTGACCAGATGAAGATTAAAGAATTAGAAATTACCTCTAGAGAGTATGAGGTTTTAGAACTTATTTCTTTAGGCTTGTCCAACAAAGAAATTGCTGAAAAACTTTTTTTATCTGAAAGCACCATTAAAACTCATGTTTCTAATTTATTGATAAAATTAAACGCTAAAAGAAGAACACAGGCGTTGCAAATTGCTAAAAAACTCAACATTATTTTATAATCTTCTACTAAAAAACTGCCTTTTGGTACTTTAGTATGAGTTGTCTTTTGCTCTCAAAAACTACTTTTGGAGCACTAACTAAAATTTACACGATTATGAAAAAAACTATTTCACGATATGGTGTTTATGGCGCCATTACCATTGCTGTTTTATTTTCTCTTGGACTATACATCGGTCAATTTTTAGACTATTCTACAAGAGAAATTATTGGTTATGCAACCATGATTCTTTCTCTAAGTTTTATTTTTTTTGGAATAAAACATTTTAGAGATCAAGAAAATAATGGTGTTGTCTCATTTAAAAAGTCGTTAATAATTGGGGTTCTTATCAGCTTAATTGTATCGATTACTTTTGGAATTATAGATGTTGTGTATATTGAGTTTGTCAACCCAGATTTTGCAGCGGAATATTATGCTCATGCAGTTGAGCAACTTAAAATAAATACTCCAGCAGCTGAATTACAGGAAAAAATCAAAGAACTTGAAGCGCAAAAAGAATTGTTCTCTAGTACTTTTGTGAGTTTTTTACTGATGTCTATGACTGTTTTTGTTTTAGGTTTTATAATTTCATTAATTTCAGCATTATTTTTACAACGTAAATAACATTTATTATTATGAGATACGAAGCGTCATCACCTGAAGAGTACATCAATCAACTACCCGAAGACCGAATTGAGCCGATTAAAAAAATACGTAACGTTATTTTAGAGAACCTTCCTAAAGGAATGGAAGAGCAAATGAACTATGGAATGTTAGGATTTGTAATTCCTCACAGTGTTTATCCTGATGGATATCATTGTGATCCTAAAACACCTTTGCCTTTTATGAACCTCGCTTCACAGAAAAATTTTATTGCGGTATATCATATGGGAATGTATGCAAAAAAAGATGTATTAGATTGGTTTACAGAAGAATACAGCAAAAGATGTAAGTATAAATTAGATATGGGTAAAAGCTGTGTAAGGTTTAAGAAAATAAATGATATCCCGTATGATTTAATTGGAGAGCTCGCGGGAAAAATGAGTACAGAAGAGTGGATAAGAATTTATGAAGATCAAATAAAAAAGAAATAATGAAGAATAGAGTTACTGGAATTGGTGGTTTGTTTTTTAAAACAGACGATTCAAAGAAAACAAAAGATTGGTATAAAACACATTTAGGTTTTAACACAGATGATTGGGGTTGCACTTTTTGGTGGAAAGATGAGAAGGGAAATAAATGTTCTACTCAATGGAGCCCTTTTGCTAAAGACACTAGTTATTTTGAGCCTTCAAAAAAAGACTTTATGTTTAACTATCGTGTTGAAAATTTAGTTGCACTATTGGAGCAATTAAAGAAGGAGGGTGTTACAATTGTCGGTAAAATGGAAGAGTATGATTACGGAAAGTTTGGCTGGATTCTAGATGGAGATGGAAATAAAATTGAGTTATGGGAACCTAAAGACGCTGCTTTTTTATAAATTTAACCCCTAACTAATTTTTATCATGGACGTAGTTGACGAAAAAGGAAATAAAATTCCGCAACAAGAAAGTAAAAGAATTATTGCTGGAGTTTTTGGAATCATATTAGGAGAGCTTGGAATTCACAAGTTTATTCTAGGATATACTAAAGAAGGTTTATTACAAATAGGAGTCAGTATTATTACTTGTGGTATTGCTGGGCTAATTGGTAAAATCGAAGGCATTATTTATCTGACGAAATCAGATGATGAATTTATTCAGGAATATCAAACGAATAAAAAGCCTTGGTTCTAAATCTTCCATCATTATGTCTGTTTTAAAAGAAAATGCTGCAGAAATTTTAATCCTGCTTTTTCTAATTGTAACTTTTCTACAATCGGGAATTGATAAATTAACCGACTGGAAAGGTAATCTGACGTTTATTAAAACTCATTTTAAAAACTCTCCTTTAAAAAACTCTGTTCCCCTTTTATTAACAATCGTTTTAGTTACAGAACTAGTTGCTAGTGTTTTTATGATAATTGGTGTTTATCATTTATGCACAGGGCAATCAAAAGAGTTTGCTTTATATGGAGTAGAATTAGCCTCTTTAACATTAATTTTTCTTTTAATAGGTCAAAGGTTGGCAAAAGATTATGCAGGGGCAATGACATTGGCTGTTTATTTTATCGTTAGTGTTTTTGGCGTTTTTCTATTATCTCTTTAAAGTATAAGAAATATTTATAGCAAGTCTTTTTAACTATAGTTATTTCCTATTTTTAACCTTTGTTTTTTTGCTCTCTGGCTAACAGTTTCATTTACTTTAATGCGTCTGCTTGATTTAGCTCTGAAAACCTCTTAAACGTCTTTAAAATGGTTTTTACTGCTTTTTTATTACATAAATTAAAGAAGAATACTCTGATGTGCTTCTTGCGTTCCAGTTAGACTTTAGACCTGTTAAAAAAGCTTTGATTGGATTTTGTTTCCCTGTTTTGTTTTTTTCGCTTAACAAAGAAACATAGTAAGAATCAAATTTTAGCGGATGTGTTTCAATTACCTTCATGTTTTCTTTTAAAAAAATTTGCTCTATTCCTTTTTGAGAAAAATGCCATAAGTGCCTAGGCACATCATATGCTGCCCAATATTCTTTATAATAAGCAGCATCATAGCTTTTAAAGTTTGGAACCGCCACAACTAAAACACCTGTCTCTGATAGTAATTTTTTTAGTGTATGAATATATTCATTTAGGTTAGGAACATGTTCTAAAACATGCCACATCGTAATGACGTCAAACTTTTTTTGATCAAAACTTGTAAGTGTTTCTTCTAAATGAACTTCTTTCTTTTTGGCGAGATTTCGAGCTTTATTGCTTGGCTCTATTCCATATATTTCCCATCCTTTCTTTTTAAAGAACGATAAAAAATCACCTGTGCCAGCACCAATGTCTAATATGTTTTTTCTTGTATCAAACTTTTTTATAAGCTTATATTTTCTTTTAGTAGAGACGCTTTTTACTTGTTGATATATCTTATCGAAAAGCGTTTTTTTAGCATCTGTATGAGAAATATATGCTTCGTCTTCGTAGTAGTGGTTTAAATCTATCGGTACCGGAGAGGTAACCAATATATCGTATTGATTACATTTCATTACTTCGTAACTTTCACCAGAAACAAGATGATCTTTACAGTTTAAAAAGGGGGTTAAACCACAGTATAGCTCATTTTCTTTTCCCATTTTCCATAATTTATATTTCATGTTCCACATGAAACATTTATATTTTTATCTTCCCATATAAACAAGTAACACTGAAATATCACTAGGCGAAACACCACTAATTCTACTTGCTTGGGATATTGTAACCGGTTTTATTTTACTTAGTTTTTCTGTTGCTTCATAAGAGAGTGATTTAACACGATGGTAGTCAAAAGAAGCAGGTATTGGAACATTTTCCAATCTATTTAATTTATCTGCGTTGTTTTTTTCCTTCTCAATATAACCAGAGTATTTTAGGTGTATTTCAACTTGTTCGATAATTTCATCATCTATTTCGTTTAATCTAATGTACTCGGCAAGTTTTGGAATTCCTTGATAATCGCAAAAATCTAACTGTGGTCTTGCGGCTATTTTAAACAACTTCATGGATTGATTTACCAAGGCTAAGTTTTTGTTCTTTAAGATTGGGTTCAAAACATCTTTTGAAACACTGAGGTTTTCTAAAAATGCAATCAACTCTTTCGTTTTCTTTATTTTTATATTAACTCTTTTAAGCCTTTCATCTGAAGCCAAACCTATAGCATGCGACTTAGGCGTTAATCTAACATCTGCGTTATCTTGCCTTAACAATGTTCTGTACTCAGCTCTAGATGTAAACATTCTGTAAGGCTCTTCTGTTCCTTTAGTAATTAAATCATCTATCAAAACCCCAATATATGCTTCACTCCTTTTAAGAATAAACGGTTCTTTTCCTTTCACTTTTAATGCCGCGTTTGCTCCAGCCATCAATCCTTGTGCAGCCGCTTCTTCATAACCCGTTGTTCCATTAATTTGACCTGCAAAAAACAAATTATCTATTCGTTTTGTTTCTAAAGAGTGTTTCAGCTGTGTAGGAGGAAAATAGTCATATTCTATGGCGTAACCGTATCTAAAGAACTTCACTTTTTCAAAACCTGGAATTAAACGAATTGCTTTATCTTGAATGTCATCTGGCAAAGAAGTAGAAAAACCATTCACATATATTTCAACCGTATTCCACCCTTCTGGTTCTACAAAAATTTGATGCTTTTCTTTTGTTGCAAAGCGATCTATTTTATCTTCAATAGAAGGACAATACCTTGGTCCCGTAGATTGGATTCTTCCATTAAACATTGGAGATCTTTCAAACCCCTCTCTTAACAAGTCATGCACTTCTTTATTAGTATAGGATAAATAACAAGATCTTTGTTTCGTTAATGCGCTTGTTGTTGGTAAGTAAGAAAATTTTTCAGGGCGCTCATCTCCTGGCTGCTCTATCATTTTAGAAAAATCTAACGACCTTCCATCTACTCTTGGAGGCGTGCCTGTTTTCATTCTGCCAGATTCAAATCCCTTTGACTCCAAATCCTCAGTAATTCCTGTAGAAGATTTTTCTCCTGCTCTTCCTCCTCCAAAAGTTTTTTCTCCAATATGAATTAATCCATTCAAAAAAGTTCCCGCAGTTACAATAACTGTTTTAGAAGAAATTGAAAGTCCTAAACTGGTTCTAACACCAACAATCTTATTCTCTTCGAATAATAATCCGTTTACAGAATCTTGATAAAAATCAAGGTTTTCTGTTTGCTCTAACATCGTTCTCCATGTTTCTGCAAACATCATTCTGTCAGATTGAGCTCGAGGACTCCACATTGCTGGGCCCTTAGACTTATTCAACATCTTAAATTGTATTGCTGTTTTATCGGTAACAACAGCGCTATAACCTCCTAAAGCGTCTATCTCTCTTACTATCTGACCTTTTGCAATTCCTCCCATAGCAGGATTGCAGCTCATTTGGGCTATATTTTGCAGATTCATTGTAATTAAAAGGGTTTTGGCGCCTAGGTTTGCAGCTGATGCTGCTGCCTCACTCCCCGCATGACCTCCTCCGACTACTATAACATCATATATGGTGCTTGATAAACTCATTCTTTTCGTTTCACGTGAAACATTATTTATAACTAATTGAAAATCAGAATTTTAACTCTTTTATTGCTTGATTTTCTTTTTCCCTCATTAACAAGGTTTCATCCTCAGATTTATCGTTATATCCCATAAAATGTAAAATCCCATGAATAATAACTCTATGTAATTCATTTTCAAAAGAAACTTGATACTTATTTGCATTATCGGAGACTCTTTCTGTTGATATAAATATATCTCCAGACACAACATTGCCGATGCTGTAGTCAAAGCTAATAATGTCTGTGAAGGTATCGTGATTTAAATACTTCTTGTTTAATTTAAGGAGATATTCATCATTACAAAAGATAAAATTAATGTCTTCGTAATCAAAGCCTTCAGCCTCTAAAGCTTCAATAATCCAATTAGAGACAGCTTCTTCTTGTGCTAAAGAGAAGTCGTTTTCATAATTAAACAGTATCATCTTATTTCTTTTGTTTGGGCACAGAGAAATACTTCCGTACCTTCTTTTTAAAATTTTGCTGCAAAGGTAGTGATTGTCTGTTTAATATCTCTGTTTGGTTGTAAAACAACTTTTTTAAAGTTAGTTCTTTAATTTTTCTTTTTACTGCTTCATTTTTGTTTGCTGTTGATTTTCTCTTTTTTTCTAAACCTTGTTCAAAAGCAGCTTTATCTAACTTTAATAATTGATATTCTAAATTTTTCATTTTTTGTAAAGTCGCTGCGTTAAAGCCTTTTTCTAGTATTTCATTTTCAAGTTGCTCCATCGTTTTAAGGGCTCTTTTAGCATCTCCGTTTTTCCCGCCGCTTTGCTTTATTGCGTTCTGCAGTTGCTCTCTTAGTTGTGATTGTTCTTTAAAGATTTGATATAGTTCTTCATTCATTTGCTCCTCTCCTTCTCCTCCTTTACCTTCCTTTCCGTCTTTTCCTTTTGGTTTTTCACCTTTTTCACCTTTCTTACCGTCGCCCTTTTTTTGCCCTTTTTTTTGTCCTTTCTCCATCTTCTTTGAGAGTCCTTGTTGTTTTTGAATTAAATCAGGAAGGCTAAATGACTTCCCTCCTTTTTTTCCTTGTCCTGATGATGGAGACATGCTGTTTTGCATGTTATTTAAAAGGTTGCTCAAAAAATCAGCTAAATTATTGGCTGCGGTCATTACATATCTTTGATTAGAGACTCCGCTTGTGAACCTTCTTTCGGCAAAATTCTCTAGTGATTGCCCGAGATTAAAATGAGCAGCAGATAAATCGTCTTGTATTTTTGTTGATAATGTAGGCATTCTCATGCTAAGCATATATAAACTATCGTCTATATGTTCAAAATAAGTCTTTATTTCATTTTGCTTTTTTAAATTTTTACCAAACTCAGGATGATCTGAAGAGGTTCTGTCAAAAATATTCATCAAGTCTTCCTGTTGAAAAGAAAAAGTGACTAAGTTTTCTAAAATTTTTCTCAAATCGTCTAAGTTTTCCTCCATCTGTTCTCCCTGCATATCCATCATAGATTGTTGCATTTGTTGGCTCATCTGCTTCATTTTTCTTGAAGCTTTCTTTTGATTTTTTTTAGCTCTTTCTTTTTTTTGTTGGCTTAAGTTCTCTTTTGCTTTTTCAGTTTCTTTATTAATTTCTTCTTTAAGATCTTCCATTTCTGGAATCTTCATAGGCTCTTTTAACTTCTCATTATCTTTCTCAAGCTCTTTGAGTTCTTTTTCTATCTCCTTAAACTCTTTATTAATGTTTTTTTGCTGATCCAGAGCTTTCATTGCATCGTTATTTAAAGTGTCTTGTTTCTTAGAAAGCTTATCTAGCTTATCTGCTATTTGCATTGTTTTTTGCTCTACATAAAACCGCTTTGTTAACTCTAGTATTCTCTCTAAGCTCTTCTCTTGTTGTTTGTTTTGCTGTGCTAACTCTTTTGCTTTTTTTATCAGCTCTTCTTTATTGAGCTTTTTAGCTATTTTTTCTAACTCGTCTAAAAGCTTTTGCTGTTTTTCTAGTTTCTTAAGCTCTTCTATTCTTTTTTTCAACGCTTCTTTTTTGTTTTGGAGCGTTTCGTTTATTTCTTTTTTCTCACTTAAATTTTCCTGCATTTTATCTGTTTGGCGCTTCATCATGTCTTTATAATTCTCTTGCCTTTTGATAAAATTTTCTATTTTCTTCTTGTCGTTCCAGTTAACTTCTTTTTTATTTTTTAAGTTTTTTTGAATCTGGTCTAACTCTTTTTGTTGTTGCTTTTGATTTTGGATTGAGTTCTCTAATTTATTGATATACTCTTTTTGCTCTTGTAACAATTCCTGTTGTACTTCATCTTCTGATCTATTTTTAAAAGAAAAGGTTTTACTAACCGTTTTTTTAGATCCATTTACCCCATCGTTGTCATATACCTGAAAAAACAATTCATAAACAACGCCCTTGTCCTGTAATAGAGAATCTGCCAACTCGTAAAAAAAAGTTTGAATATTGCTTTTGTTTATTGCAATTTGTTGTGTCTGTTTTTGTTCTGGGTTTGCTTGGTTATAGAAAACTGCTTGTAGCTTTTTTAATCCGTAATCATCAGATATCTGACCCATAAAAAGCAACTCCCTGTTAGAAATAGAGTCTAGACTTGACTTTACATTTATCCTAGGATATTCATCTTTAACTACATTAATTGAAAAACCCAGCTTTTCATATTCTTTCAAATTCTTGTTAGAAGATGCTATTTGGTAGTTTAATGGTTTTAGAATTCGCTTTTTATATTCGAATTCTTGATTTTCTTTTTCAATAAAAAGGTCTTTTTTCTCTTGGTTGATAAAAATCACCTCATCTGTTTCGCTGGTGTTAATTTTCCAAGTTAACCTAGTGCCTTCAGGAACAGTAAGGTTTGTAATGTTTTGAATTTTTTCTTTTTTCTTTTTAAGATATGTAGGATATTCAAAATCTAATGTCATATTTTGAATTATTGGCGCTTTTATCACGTTAACCGTATATGTTTTAGATTCGACCCCGTTAGAGGACACATAAAAACTAATTGTTTTTTGGATATCAGAAAAGGTAAAAGAAAATTGACCCTGTCCTTTATTCTTTAAAAAATATTGCTGGTTATCAAAAAAAATCTTTGTCTCGAAAGGAACAAAAGACCCTGCGGTGTTAAAATTGACTTCGAGTGATTTTCCTTGAATAACATCTAAGTTACTATTTGTAAGCACAAAAGAAAAAGGTGCTGGGGGAAGGTATTCTGTATTAAAATCTACAACTCTTGCAAAACTTTCAGAAAGCGCCTTGTTTGTTCCCGAAACAAGAGAGACCAACCAAATCATTACAGGAATTAAAATATAAGCTGCGTATTTTTTATTCTTATTAAAATCTATTGCTTTTGTAAAAGCAATAGGTTGCAGCTCTTTTGACTTCTGATCTATACTTGCTAAAAGCAAGTCTGTTTGGTGGTTGCTTTCTTTTAGCTGGAGAATATTTAACAGCTTATCTTGTACCTCTGGAAAGTGACTTCCGATAATTCTAGATGCTTCTTTAAACGAAATTCCTTTTTGAACCCCAACTAACTTAAATAAAGAAACTATAATAAATTTAAATAAAAGAAATAGCTCAACGCTTACAAATAGGAGAAACAAAATGGTTCTTCCTAAGGGTTTTAACCAGAGAAAATATTCTACATATAACGTAGAAAAAGCAAATAAAAACCCTAAAACAAGGAAAAATATCGCCCCTTTAATTAATTGGTTTGTATAGAATTTTCTATAAAACTGATGTAATTTAACCTCTATAGATGTCTCAATTCCTTTCATTAAAGATAAAAATACTGATTTTAAGCATGCTGTTTATGAATAATTTGTTAAAACAGTGTAAGAAATTACTCACTTTTACAACAAAGAGGATATAAATTTATATTATGAAAAAATTTGTTTATTTAATTTTACTGTTAAACGTGTCGCAAATATATGGGCAGAGTCCATGGACACAGAAAAAAGGAAAGGCTTATACTCAGCTTTCATTTACTTCAATTTCTGAATACAATAGTTTGTTTGGAGACCCTGATTATTTAACCGAAAGAACTATTACTGATAATACATTACAGTTTTATGGAGAATATGGTCTGACTGATAAAACTTCTTTAGTTTTAAACCTTCCTTTTAAAATGATTAAAACAGGAGAGCTTACTAACTCTGGGCTTCTTCTTCCTTTTTCTCAATCAGGATCAGAATCTTCTTTTGGAAATATTGAAGTGGGTATAAAACATGTGTTATCTCAAAAAAAATGGATTCTTTCGGGTCAGTTTAACATCGAAGCCAATACGGGAAGTTACAATAACATCTCTGGAATAAGAACGGGGTATGATGCCTGGAGCTTTACTCCTTTGTTTTTAGCAGGAAGAAGTTTTGGAAACACTTATTTACAAGGTTTTGTAGGAGCAAACATAAGAACCAATAATTACAGTTCTAATTTTAAAATCGGTGGAGAAATAGGAACAAAAGCTTTTAAAAATATATGGTTGATTGGTTTTGTAGATATTTCTTCTTCTTTTAAAAATGGTGATATTGCATTGCCTGCAAGTAATTTAGTAAATGGTCTTTATGTAAATGATCAAGAATACGGTGCCTTTGGAATAAAAGTGATTGGTGAATTTTCAAAAAACTTTGGCTTAACCGGTGGTTTTGGAGGCGCTTTTTCCGGAAATAATGTGGCTAAAAGAGCTGCTTTAAGCTTTGGTATATATCATAAGTTTTAACTTCTTTTAGTTACTTATACTTATCTCAAAAGCCCTTTTAAAAGGGCTTTTTTTTATGGGCTTATAAAAGTATCTTTGCTGCATCAAATTTATCTTTTAATGGAATCTAAAGTACGTGTTCGTTTTGCTCCTAGCCCAACTGGGCCGTTACATATTGGTGGCGTAAGAACCGCATTATATAATTATTTGTTTGCAAAAAAGCATCAAGGAACTTTTATTTTAAGAATTGAAGATACAGACCAAACAAGATATGTTGCGAATGCCGAAAAATATATTATAGACTCCCTTAATTGGTGTGAAATCCCTTTTGATGAAGGACCTGGTATTAATGAGCAGTTTGGCCCTTATCGTCAATCTGAAAGAAAAGACATTTATAAAAAACACATTGCTATTCTAATAGAGAAAGGTTTTGCATATTATGCTTTTGATACTTCGGAACAACTAGATGCTCATAGAAAAGATCATGAAGAAAAAGGAAAAACATTTATTTATAACTGGCACAATAGAGAAAAAGGCCGATTGGTTAATTCTCTAGTTTTGTCTGCAGAAGAAGTGCAAAAAAAAATTACTGCTGGAGAAAAATATGTTATTCGTTTTAAGTCTCCAAAAGACGAAACCTTGATGTTAGAAGACGAGATTCGTGGAGCTATTCATATTGACACGAATGTTTTAGATGATAAAATTTTGTTTAAAAGTGACGGTATGCCCACCTATCATTTAGCAAACATTGTAGATGATCATTTAATGGAAATTAGCCATGTTATAAGAGGTGAAGAATGGTTGCCTTCTTTAGCCTTACACGTGTTATTGTATCGTGCTTTTGGTTGGGCTGCTCCTAAATTTGCTCACTTGCCTTTAATTTTAAAACCAGTTGGTAAAGGAAAATTAAGTAAAAGAGATGGTGATAAGTTAGGATTTCCTGTATTTCCTTTAGCTTATTCAAACGAAGAGACTAGGGATGTTTCTAGGGGTTATAAAGAAGATGGGTATTTTGCTGATGCTTTTATAAACATGCTCTCTTTATTAGGCTGGAATCCAGGAACCGAACAAGAAATATTCTCTTTAAAAGAGCTGGTTGAAGCTTTTGATCTTAAAAAAGTAAGTAAATCTGGTGCTAAATTTAATCCAGATAAAACCAAATGGTTTAATCAACAATACCTTCAAACAAAACAAGATGATTATCTAACAAACTTATACAAACCTCTTTTAGAAGAAAAAGGCATTACTTTTGATAAAGAATATACAGAAAAAGTGGTTTCTTTAATAAAAGAACGCGCTGTTTTTGTTGCTGATTTTTGGAGTTTGAGTGCTTTCTTTTTTGAATCTCCGTTAGAGTATGATGAAAAAGCTTCGAGAAAAAACTGGAAAGAGGGTACTTCAGAGATTATGACAGAAGTCATTGAATTGATAACTCAAATCAATGATTTTAGTTCTTTATCTATCGAAACAGCTGTAAAAGAATGGATTACTAAAAAAGAAATCGGCTTTGGCAAAGTAATGCAACCTTTAAGGTTAAGTTTGGTAGGTGCTTTAAAAGGACCCCATTTATTTGATATTATAGCAATGATTGGTAAAGAAGAAACAATAAAAAGAATACATAACGCAATACAAAAATTATGAAACAACTCATTTTTTTATTTATTATATTTTCAACACTAACTGTGAGTTCTCAGTTAAGAAGAAACAATCCATATCCAAACACAAATAATAACAATAGTGTTCCTGAGCTTAAGCCTGAAAACGTTGCTGGCTTATTAGAATATGAAACTAAGAAAACTTGTAAAAAAATAAGTGTAAAACAAAAAAGTGAGCTGGGTAAAAAGGTGGTAAGTGCTATAGAAAAATACAACAAGTCTATTAGAGATATTACACGAATTAATAAATTTTCTTTAGACGATTTAAAAAACACTTATAAATCTGCTATTAAGAAAGCCAGAGAAAATGGAGACATGTCTCAAATGAATAAGTTTAGACAAAAAATGGCGCTTGTTATAACTCCTATTAGAAAAGAATCTACTAAAAAAGACAGTATTTTAACTTTAAATTTAAAGTCTTTATTAAATAAAAAGCAATTTAAAAAATGGATTAGATACTCTAATAATATAAAAAAGAGAGCAAATCCTATAAGAACAAGACAACAGCCTGTTAGAAGCAGGCCTCAAAACAGAAGAAGAGGTTTTTAACCTCTTTTTTTGTAACATCTTCTTTTTTTTGCGTCTTGTAAGTAGATGCAAATTCTCGTATCTTTAAAAATTATTAACCTTTTAAAAAATTATGTTATGGCTAATTATGTTCCTATAATTATTATTGGTGCCTTAGTTCTATTAGGATTAGGGGCTGTGTTTATTGTTAAACAGCAAACCGCTGTTATTATTGAAACTTTTGGGCGTTTTAGTAATGTTCGTCATTCTGGATTTCAAGTAAAAATTCCTATTGTTCAAAGAATTGCAGGGCGTTTAAGTTTAAAAATTCAACAATTAGATGTTATTATAGAAACAAAAACACTGGATGATGTATTCGTTAAACTAAAAGTATCTGTACAATTTAAAGTAATTAAAAATAAAGTGGAAGATGCTTTTTATAAATTAGATTACCCACATGATCAAATTACTTCATATGTATTTGACGTGGTGCGTGCAGAAGTTCCTAAAATGAAATTAGATGATGTTTTTGTAAAGAAAGATGATATTGCCATTGCTGTAAAATCTGAGTTAAATGACGCCATGATTAATTATGGATATGATATTATTAAAACCTTAGTAACAGATATAGACCCAGATGCACAAGTAAAGGCGGCTATGAATAGAATTAATGCTGCTGATCGTGAAAAAACTGCGGCACAGTATGAAGGAGATGCTGCTCGTATTTTAATTGTTGAAAAAGCAAAAGCAGAGGCAGAAAGTAAACGATTACAAGGGCAAGGTATTGCAGATCAACGAAGAGAAATTGCTCGTGGTTTAGAAGAATCTGTAGAGGTTTTAAATAAAGTAGGTATCAATTCTCAAGAAGCCTCTGCTTTAATTGTAGTGACACAACATTATGACACGTTACAATCTATAGGTCAGGAGACAAATAGTAATTTAATATTACTTCCTAATTCTCCACAAGCGGGAAGCCAAATGTTGAATGATATGGTCGCTAGTTTTACCGCTAGCAATCAAATTGGAGAAGCAATGAAAAATAATAAAAAGAAATTAGATAAATAATGATACTATCAACAACAAACACTTTAGACGGAAAACCTATAAAGGATTATTTAGGTTTGGTTTCTGGGGAAACGATTATAGGAGCAAATTTATTTAAAGATATCTTTGCTGGAATTAGAGATATTGTAGGTGGTAGATCTGGTTCTTACGAGAAAGTATTAAAAGAAGCGAAAGAAACTGCATTAAAAGAAATGGAAGACGTTGCTTATAGATTGGGGGCAGATGCTGTAATTGGAATCGATTTAGATTATGAAACAGTAGGTGCTAATGGAAGTATGTTAATGGTTACTGCTTCTGGAACAGCGGTAAAGTTTTAATACTCTTTTTATAAAACAAAAACCGAAGCAAATGCTTCGGTTTTTTTATGCTATAAAATTATAGTAGTTACTTCTTTTCTTCTAATTTTTCTTCGCCTTCTTCTTTTTTAGTAGCGTTTTTAAACTCTTTAATTCCGTTACCTAGTCCTTTCATTAATTCTGGGATTTTCTTTCCTCCAAACATTAATAAAACCAATGCTACTATGATTGCAATTTGCCAAGGTCCTACAAAACCAAGAAATATATTAAGCGTGTTCATTATTTCTATATTTAATACGACAAAGATACAAAAAGGTTTTAATTGAAAGAGAAGACTTACAACAACTTAATTTCTTTGTTTAATAATACCTCCTATTACTTTTTTATCTTTTAAAACCTCTGGAGTTCCTTTATAAAAAATAGATCCTCCAAAGCTTACTTTCGCATTTAAGGTTTCTCCTGCAAAAATTTCTGCTTTAGATCCAGACCCTGCTTTAACTGTTGAATTATCAGAAACTTTTAATTCATATCCGTGATAGACTCCATATAAATCTAAATCAACATCTTGATTTTTTGCTGTACCTGATAGTTTAATAATTCCACCTGAAGAAGATCTTACCTTTAAGTGTTTTACTTTTAAAACAATATTAATAAAAGCTCTTTCTTGTGCTTTTATTTCTATTTGTGGTTGTTCTATTTCTTTACTTGTAATAGTAGCTCCTTCATTTGCATCAATAACTTTAATAGATTTATTATAATAAAGTTTAATTGATACCTTATCGTCAGCGGATAAATCTGGAAATTTTAAAGATATTTTTAAAATATTTCTTGTGTTTTTTACTTTAACTTTTTCTGATTTCTCTCCAGTTATCACAAGTTTATGTTCTTCTGATTTTATTAATTCTACATTAATACCATTAAAAACTTTTAAGGTTTTAAAATCACCTAAATTCTTAGTAATTGTAGTTTGTGCTATTGATATACTTGATATAAACAGCACTATTAAAAAAACTGTTTTTCTCATTTTTTTTCGTTTGATAATTGATTCATCAATTTCTATACCCTTAATAAAGAGATAATTCTATTTTTATTGTAATTAACACGTTAAATTTAATCCTCTATAAGATAAAAATCTAAGTGTTTCCTTTCTAAGTCTGTATTTTTCACCTTTACTTTCACAACATCACCTAGTTGATATATCTGCTTAGTAGATTCGCCTATAATAGCATATTGTTTTTCATCAAATGTATAATAGTCACTTTTTATATCTCTAATACGAACCATCCCTTCACATTTATTAGTTATTATTTCTACATAAATTCCCCATTCTGTAACTCCAGAAATAACTCCTTCAAAAACCTCATTTTCGTGATCTTTCATATACTTAATCTGCATATATTTAATAGAGTCTCTTTCTGCTTTAGCAGCAAGCTCTTCTTGTTTAGAAGAGTGTTTACATTTCTCTTCATATATATCAGCCTTAGGAGTATTTCCTCCTTCTAAATAATGTTGTAATAATCGGTGTGTCATCACATCTGGATATCTACGAATTGGTGATGTAAAATGACTATAATAATCGAAAGCTAAACCATAATGTCCAATATTTTGTGTGGTATAAGCTGCTTTACTCATAGAACGTATCGCTAATGTTTCTACCATATTAGCTTCTCCTTTTCCATGTACATCTTTTAATAATTTATTTAAACTTTCTGATGTTGTTGCTTTGGTATCTGTGTTAATTTTATAACCAAACTTACTAATGATATTTTGTAAAGCTGCTAGTTTTTCAACATCTGGTTCATCATGAATTCTATATATAAAAGTGTTATTTGTTGCTTTTCCATTATGAAAACCTATAAATTCAGCAACTTTTCTATTAGCTAATAACATAAATTCTTCTATCAATTTATTCGCATCTTTTGCTTCTTTAAAATAAACTCCTATTGGGTTTGCTTTTTCATCTAAATGAAATTTCACTTCTACTCTATCAAAAGAAATGGCTCCATCTTTCATTCTTTTACTTCGTAACTTTTTAGCTAGTTCATCTAATTTTAATGTAGCCTCAACAATTTTATGATCAAACTTATATTCTTGTCCTGTAATTGAAATTTTAGAAGGAATTATATTCTTTTTAGTTTCTATAATGTGTTGTGCTTCTTCATAAGCGAAACGTTTATCTGAATATATGACTGTCCTTCCAAACCATTGATTTACTAATTGTGCTTTTTCATTCATTTCAAAAACAGCTGAAAAGGTTAGCTTCTCTTCGTTTGGTCTTAAAGAACATACACCATTAGATAATACTTCTGGTAACATAGGTACAACTCTATCAACTAAATATACAGATGTAGCTCTATCATAAGCTTCGTTGTCTAAAATTGTTTTTGGTTGTACATAATGGGATACGTCTGCAATATGAATTCCTATTTCGTAATTTCCATTTTCAAGTATTTTAAATGATAGTGCATCATCAAAATCTTTTGCGTCTTTAGGATCTATTGTAAACGTTAGGTCAGATCTCATATCGCGTCTTTTACTAATTTCTGCTTTAGTAATTTCAGTATTTAAAGTTGTTGCATCCTCTTCTACTTCTTTTGGAAATTCATAAGGCAGGGCATATTCTAATAAAATGGAATGGATTTCTGTATCGTGGTCTCCTGGTTTACCTAATACTTGTGTAATTTTTCCAAATGGATTTTTAGATCTTTCTGGCCAATCAGTAATTTTAGCTACTACTTTTTCACCATCTTTCGCACCATTCATTTTATTTTGAGAGATAAAAATATCTGCATACATCTTATTATTGTCTGGTATTACAAATCCAAAGTTTTTATTCATTTGTAAAACACCTACAAATTCTGTTTTCTTTCTTTCAATAATTTCAACAACGTCTGCTTCTAATTTACTATTTCTTCTTTTTTTATACACATAAGCTTTAACAGTATCGTCTTGTAAACCTTTATTTAAATTAATAGATGGTATAAAAATATCATCTTCAAAATCATCGCATATAAAATATCCATTTCCATTATTAGTAAGATCTAATTTACCAATATGGTACTTTCTATCTTCATTTATTTGAAATTTACCTCTATCAATTTCTTTTATTTTTTTATCTAATTTTAATTCTTGTAACTTCTTAATAATTTGATTCTTACCGTCAGTATTTGTTACTTTTAATTTTGCTGCAATTTGTTTGTAATTATAAAATTTATCAGAATCTTCTTTTAAAACTTTTAATATATTTCTTGTTAAATCTTTAATTACATTTCCTTTCTTCTTGTAGATTTTTTTCTTTCTACTCATTATTTCTTTTCTATTTTATTGTTAGCAAAGTACAAATTATTAGTTGTTCTAAACATTAAAAAATCTTTATATAACTATTTTGTACTTTGGCTTAATTATTTTTTATTTTTTATGACTACATCATGGTTTTTAATTGTTAATTCTTCTTCTGGAAGCAATTCATTTGATAAAAAATGGAAGAAAATTCAGCAATTATTAAAAATCCATCATATAGATTATTCTTTCTCATTCACTCAGTATTCCAAACATGAAATACAACTTGTTGATGAAGCTATTAAACAAGGTTTCAGAAAAATAATTTCCGTTGGTGGAGATGGTACACTACATCATGTAGTAAACGGAATTATGTTGCAAAGATACGTAAAATCTTCTGATATTAAAGTTGGAGTCATACCAATTGGTACTGGAAATGATTGGATTAAGACATATAACATTCCTAATAATATTGAAAAGGCTATTTTAATTTTAAATGATAATAAAACTACACTACAAGATATAGGTGTATTAACTTTACCTGATAAGTCTATTTCTTATTTTAATAATCTAGCAGGAATAGGATATGATGGTTATGTAGTTAATAAATTACATACATTAAAAAAATTAGGAAGTATCTCTTATATATTAAGTGGACTTTATGGTTTATTCTTTTATAAAAAACCAGAACTTAAAATTATTATTAATAATAAAGTTATTAAAACAAGTTGTTTAATGACTTTATTTGGTATTTGTAGGTATTCTGGAGGAGGTATGCAACTGACAGAAAAAGCAAATCCATTAGACGGTATGTTAGATATTACTGTTGTAAAAAATATTAGTTTTTTTGATCTTATTTTTAATATTAAAAAATTATACAACGGGAATATTGTATATCATAAAAAAGTTGAAAATTATAAAGCATCTACTCTAGAAGTTATTGATATTCAAAATAAAAAACCTTATATAGAAGCTGATGGAGAATTAATAACTAGAGGATCTATAAAAGTTTCTATAATTCCTAAAGCTATTTCTATACTTATTTTTAAAAGTTAAAAAAATCTTAAAAAAAATGTAACGTTTGTTAAAATTAGACGTCTTTACTATAAGAGAATGCTTTTAAAAGATGAAAAACCTTAAAAAAATAATAGCTTTATTTCTATTTATCTTTATTACTGGAACAGTAGTAACTATTATTTCTATTAATAAAAAACTAGATAAAAGTACTTCACCAGAGACCGTAGAAGTTTCTAAAGATTCTATAAAAAGTCATAAGGAAGATAAAAAAGCAGTATAACTGTTTTTCTACTTATCAACAATATATAATACTATCATTTTATTTATTTTAATTTAAAAAAATAATGATGTTTATTATAGTTTGTTAATAGTAACTATAAAATAGTATGGTAATATTTTGATATATGAGTTATTAAAATAAACAAACATTTTATTAGAATAGTAATCTATTAAAAATCAGTACTTTTTTTTACTTATTAACAAATCTTATAAACATATATACACATCTATTTTTTAATAATAAACTTTACTATTACTGTAAATAAAATGTAAATTTTATGTTGATAAATGTTTATTAGAAAATTAAAAATAAAGTTGTGTATTTAATAAATATACTTGTATTATAATATTTATCTAATAAATCAAATTTTCTTTTTAAAAACAGCTAATAGTTCTTAACAATTAGATAAAGTAATATAAAGCGTTTGTTTTTAGAAGGTTATTAAAAATATTAAAATAACTTTTTTAATACCTGTTGATAACCACATCTATTTGTATTTTTGTTTGAAATAACAGTATTAAAATCAAATTATTATGACTATTTCTATTGGAAATGATCATGCAGGAACTGCATACAAATTTGCTATTATAGAGTTTTTAAAATCAAAAGGATTTGAAGTTAAAAACCACGGAACAAATTCTAATAATAGTGTTGATTACCCAGATTTTGTACATCCGGTTGCTAAAGATGTAATTGCTAAAGATTCAACTTTTGGGATTTTAATATGTGGTAGTGCTAATGGTGTTGCAATGACTGCTAATAAATATCAAGAAATTAGAGCTGGTTTATGTTGGACAAAAGAAATAGTTACTTTAATAAGACAACATAATAATGCTAATATATTATGTATTCCTGCAAGATATACTGCTATTCCTCAAGCGTTACAAATGGTAGAAACTTTTTTAAATACTGAATTTGAAGGAGGGCGTCATCAAAATAGAGTAGATAAAATACCCGCTTGTTAATGGTACAATTCTCTGTTAAAACTTTTAATGAATTAACAGCTGTTGAAATCTATGAAATGCTTCGACTTAGATCTGAAGTTTTTGTAGTAGAACAAGATTGTGTATATCAAGATATAGATGATAAAGATCAAAAAGCTTTTCATGTACTTGGAATTAAAGAAGATAAAATAATAGCGTACGCTCGAATTTTTAAAAGTGGTGATTATTTTACATTACCTAGTATTGGTAGAATTGTAGTTAAAGAAGAAGAAAGACAATTTAAATACGGCTACCAATTAGTAGAAGCCTCAATTCAATATATCATTAAAAATTTTAAAGAAAAATCTATTTTAATTTCTGCACAAAAGTATTTACTTAAATTTTATAATTCTTTAGGGTTTATTCAACAAGGAGAAGAATATTTAGAAGATGGAATTCCTCATATAAAAATGTTGAGAAATTAGATTAAACTTTCTACCTCTTTAACCCCACCTAATTTAATTTTTTCCAATAAAATAGATCCAATCCTAATTCTTATCAACCGTAATGTTGGGTAACCGACCGATGCAGTCATTTTTCTAACCTGCCTAAACTTACCTTCGTTAATCGTTATAGAAACCCAACTTGTTGGACCATGTCTATCATCTCTAATTTTTTGAGTTCTATTAGGAAAATTAGGAGTAGAAATTAATGAAGCTTTACAAGGTTTAGTAATATATTTTTTACCATCAAAACCTATTTCTACTCCAACTTTTAATAGATTAATAGCTTCTTGAGTAATTTCACCATCAACCTGAACATAATATTCTTTCTCTACTTTTTTACTTCTAATATGTTCGCTTACTTTTCCATCAGTTGTTAATAAAAGAAGTCCCTCAGAATTTACATCTAACCTACCAATAGCCATTGTTTTCTCTGGAAAATTAAACAACTCGCCTAATAACTTTTTTTTTCTTTTATGTGGATTCACAAATTGAGAAATATAACCATAAGGTTTATGAATAATAAAGTGTCGATGCTTAATCAATAAAACAATAAATTTTTAAGATAACTTACATCAAAAATAACAATAATTCATTTATTAATACTATTCAATTTTGTACCTTGTCGTCACTTTTTAAAAAATAAAAACAAGCGAGATTTATGTCAGCAGATAAAGAAAAAACAGCTAAACTTAAAGCACTACAATTAACCTTAGATAAGTTAGATAAAACCTATGGAAAGGGAGCTGTAATGAAAATGGGTGATAGTGTAGTAGAAGATGTAGAAGCGATTTCATCAGGATCTTTAGGATTAGATTTAGCTTTAGGGGTTGGAGGATACCCTAGAGGAAGAGTTATAGAAATTTACGGACCAGAATCTTCAGGTAAAACAACACTTACCTTACACGCTATAGCAGAAGCACAGAAAGCAGGAGGAATTGCTGCTTTTATAGATGCTGAGCATGCTTTTGACCGTTTTTATGCCGAAAATTTAGGCGTAGATATAGATAACTTAATTATCTCTCAACCAGATCATGGAGAGCAAGCTTTAGAAATTGCAGATAATTTAATTCGTTCTGGGGCAATTGATATTGTGGTTATTGATTCTGTTGCTGCATTAACTCCTAAATCTGAGATTGAAGGCGAAATGGGAGATTCTAAAATGGGATTACATGCTCGTTTAATGTCTCAAGCATTACGTAAATTAACAGGTACAATTAGTAAAACAAACTGTACTGTTATTTTTATCAATCAATTACGTGAAAAAATTGGAGTGATGTTTGGAAATCCAGAGACGACTACAGGAGGAAATGCATTAAAATTTTATGCATCTGTTCGATTAGACATTAGAAGAAGAACTCAAATTAAAGATGGAGATAAGGTTATTGGAAATCAAACCAAAGTAAAAGTGGTGAAAAATAAAGTAGCCCCACCTTTTCAAACAACAGAATTTGACATCATGTATGGAGAAGGAATTTCTAAAGTAGGAGAAGTATTAGATATTGGGGTTGAATTAGGAATTATTAAAAAAAGCGGATCATGGTTTAGTTATGGAGAAACCAAACTAGGTCAAGGAAGAGACGCAGTAAAAGGATTGATAAAAGACAATCCAGAATTAATGGAAGAACTTGAAGGGAAAATAAAAGAGGCTATAGAAAATCAAGATTAAGTACTATTAAAAGTTCTATTATAGAAAACGGCTGAAAGTACTTTCAGCCGTTTTTGTTTTTTATAATTTATCAGAACTTGATTATATTTAACAGGTATGATAAGTATTTCAAAAACAATACAACTAAAAAAAATTACATTACAAGAAACAGAACCCCTTTTCAATCTAATGAACAGGATATATCGTCCTGCTTATATAGACTATTGGAAAGATAATGGAGACTGGTATGTAAATTTGTTATATAACAAAGAAAACATAGAAAAAGAATTAAAAGAAAACAAAACAACCTATTTTTTTATACAAGCTGAAAATAAAAATATAGGAATTTTTAGGTGTGTCTATGAGATAGATACGGATTATGAAACAGATGTAAATAGTATAAAAATTCATCGCCTATATATAGATCAAACAATTCAGAATAAAGGAATAGGAAAAGAAATAATCAATTGGCTGATTGATGATTCAATTAAAAAAGGGTACAAAAAACTGTGGTTAGAAGTTATGGAAAAACAACTCCAAGCAAGAAACTTCTATAAACAACTAGGTTTTATAAATGTAGATAAAGTAATTGTTGATTTTCCATTATTATATGATGATTATAGAGGAATGTATAAGATGGAAAAGTATTTAGACTAAACCCCAGTGCTTCCAAATCCACCAGCACCACGTTTAGTTTCTTCTAAAATATCTACTAGCTCCCAATTAACTTGTTGGTGCTTAGCAATTACTAATTGCGCAATACGTTCACCATCTTCAACCTTAAAATCTTCATTAGACAAATTAACTAAAATTACCCCTATTTCTCCTCTATAATCAGCATCTACAGTTCCAGGACTGTTTAAAACCGTAATGCCTTTTTTTGCCGCTAAACCACTTCTAGGCCTAACTTGTGCTTCAAAACCATCTGGCAAAGCAATAAATAATCCGGTTTTTATAATAGCTCTGTCAAGAGGTTTTAAAAGAATAGATTCTTCAATATTGGCGCGCAAATCCATACCTGCAGAGCCTTTTGTCTCGTAGTGAGGTAATGCGTGTTTAGACTTGTTTATAATTTGAACGGTCATCGGATAAAAAAATAAAAGGTTAAAAAAACACTACTTACGGTGTAAAATAGCTACTATTTCTTTTTTTTCATTGATTATAACCACCAACATAAAAAGCAAAATAGAAAGCACCGAAACTACATAATTTCCCCTAAAAGACAAAAAGGAAACACCACAAAAAATAATAGACAAACACAGATAAAGACTTACTTTTTTTAATTGATAAGGAACAGGATAATGTTTTTTTCCAATAATATAAGAAATCACCATCATCATACCATAAGCAACCAGGGTTGCCCATGCTGAAGCCATAAAACCAATCTCAGGAATCATTACAAGATTAAAAACAACCGTAATAATAGCACCTAAAATAGAGAAGTACATTCCGTACCTAGTTTTATCAGTTAGTTTATACCAAACAGATAAATTATTATAAATACCTAAAAACAAATTAGCTAATAAAATAATTGGAACAATTTGTAAAGCAGCAAAGTATTCAGGCCTTCCTAAAAGAATGGCAGCAAAGAGGTCTATAAAAACAACGACAATCAACATAAAAAAAGCACCAACAATACTAAACCACGTTAATATTTTTGAATAAGATTCTTTCGCATTTGCTTTCTCTGCGGTATTAAAAAAGAAAGGTTCAGCACCTAGCCGAAACGCCATAATATATAATGTCATAAAAACACCTAGTTTATAACACGCTGCATAAGCTCCCATTTGAGCATCACCAAGCATTTCGCCCAATAAAAGTTTATCCAGGTTTTCATTGGTAACAAAAGCTAAGCTACCCACCATAATAGGTAAACTATACCGCAACATTTTTTTCAAAAGATTAACATCAAAAAAAACATTAAACCTAAAGTTAATAGGCAGCAACAATATAAAAGAGATGCCGCTTGCGATAGTACCTGACACAAAAATATGCAACACTTTAGGGTTCGAGTTATAATAATTTAACAGAGCTTCAGGAAGCGCAATACCTTCTTTTAAAGCATAAGGAATCCACCATAAAAAGAAAATATTCAGAAGTGCAAAAACGGAAATATTAATAATTTTAAACAGCGTAAACTTCTTTGGCTTATTAGTTACTCTTAAATATGCATATGGAATTACAACTAGCGTATCTAAGGTTATTGTCCAGATGAGCAACTTTAAAAAAAGAGGGTTTTTAAAACCAAAATAAATAGATAAAGAATGATTAAAAAACAACCCTAAAATTAAAAAAAGCAAACTTGTAAAAAGGAGGGTTAGAAAAGAAGTAGAAACAATTTTTCCTTTTTCTTTCTCTTTAGAAAAGAAGCGAAAGAAAGCAGTTTCCATCCCATAAGTAAGTAAAGCATTTAAATATGCAGCATACACATAATAATCAGTATTTACAGCATATTTTTCTACTTCTAATGTAGAAGTATGGAGCTTTACAAGGAAAATGTTGATTGCACGCGGCAACACTGCAGCAACACCATAGATAAAAGTATCTTTTAAAAACTTTTTAAGTACACCCAAACACAAAGAGATTATGAACAAATATAATAATTAGGAATAGCTTTGGGTGATGGATGATAGTTTTATTACTTTTGAATAAACCAATCGAAAAAAGCATGGATAAAAACACAAAGGTTGCCGTTCTTGGAGGAGGAAGCTGGGCCACTGCAATTGTAAAGATGTTATCAGAAAACTTAGAGAACATTGGTTGGTATATGAGAAGCGCTTATGCGGTTGAACATATTAAAAGAAACAAGCACAATCCAAACTACTTAAGTTCTGCTGAATTACACCCAGAGCAATTAGACTTATCTCATGATATTAACTATACAGTAGAAAACTATGACGTATTAATTTTCGCGATCCCATCAGCATTTTTAAAAATGGAATTAGATAAGCTTACGGCGTCTTTAGAGGGGAAAATCATTTTTTCGGCAATCAAAGGAATCGTCCCAGAAACAGGGTACATCGTTGGAGAACACTTTTTTGAAACCTACAAGATTCCATTTGAAGACATAGGGGTTATTACGGGCCCATGTCATGCAGAAGAGGTGGCTATGGAGCGACTTTCTTACTTAACAATAGCCTGTACAGATAGCCATAAAGCAAGGTTTTTAAGTAAATGTCTTAAAGGAAGATATATTAAAACTAAAATTTCTGATGACATCATAGGAACAGAATATGCGGCCATGTTAAAAAACATTTACGCGATTGCAGCAGGAATAGCTCACGGTTTAGGCTATGGCGATAATTTTCAATCTGTTTTAATGAGTAATTCTATCAGAGAAATGAAGCGCTTTATTAGAAAGGTTCACAAAATGAAAAGAAACATCAATAACTCTGCATATTTAGGAGATTTATTAGTGACGGGCTATTCTACATTTAGTAGAAACAGAATGTTTGGAAACATGATAGGTAAAGGATATACTGTAAAATCTGCAATGTTAGAGATGAGTATGGTTGCAGAAGGATATTATGCAACAAAAAGCGCATTCCAAATCAACGAAAAAAACGGAGCAAGAACCCCAATTATTAATACAGTTTATAATGTGCTTTATGGAGGGAAAGAAGCAAAGACAGAATTTTTTAAGCTGACAAACAAATTAAATTAATGACTCATGGCAAAAAGCCCATTATTTAAAGCGTTTAAAGCCCTCTTCTTATCTGTTGTTTTTACCAATAAAGAAATATTATAATCACTGCCCCCATAAGAAATCATTCGAACAGGAATGTTTTTTAAGGCGCTAAAAACAAGAGCGCTAACCCCTTCTTTATTTTGCGAAAAATCACCAGCAACGCAAATGATACTCAAATTACTATCTACCGAAACAGCCCCATATTCTGTAAGCTCTGAAGTTATTTTTTCAAGATTAAAACGATCATCAATAGTTAATGAAACCGCAACTTCTGAAGTTGTAATCATATCAATAGGCGTTTTATAGGTTTCAAAAACCTCAAAAACCTTTTTAAGAAAACCATAAGCCAGCAACATTCTAAAAGATTTAATTTTAATGGCAGTAATCCCGTCTTTTGCAGCAATAGAAGTAACGCCACTATTTAACACTTCGTTTTTAATAACCGTTCCTTTTTTAGAAGGGTCAAAAGTGTTTTTTAAGCGTACAGGTATATTCTTTTCTTTTGCTGGGATCAAACTTTGTGGGTGTAAAATTTTTGCCCCAAAATAAGCCAACTCAGCAGCTTCATCAAACGAAATTTCTTCAATAGAAAAAGTATTATCTACATACCTTGGATCATTATTATGCATTCCGTCTATATCGGTCCATATTTGAATTTCGCTAGCATTTAAACCAGCGCCAATTAATGAGGCTGTATAATCGCTCCCTCCTCTTTTAAGGTTGTCTATTTGGTTTAACTTTTTACAAATAAACCCTTGAGTAACAAAAATATCAACATTAGGTCTATCAGAAACAATAGGTTTCCAAAAAGTTGTTATTTTTTCAAGATAAGGTTCATCATTATGGTCTATCTCCATAAAATCTAGTGCCGATGTTAAAATTGATGCCGCCTTTTTTTCTTGCAAATAAAACTGAAACACGTTTGTTGATATAATCTCACCTTGAGCAATTATTAATTTCGCATTTTGCTCATTAAAAGCTGATTTTGTTAACACAGCAATCTCTTCTACCTTAGAAGATAGAAAGCTTAAGGCAATCTGTTTATATGTCTTTGAGTCAAAAAGAGAAGAAATAAGGTTTTTACATTTTTCTTCTAATGCGTTTACGTTTTTTAATGCAGCATCAGTATTTTGTGACTTATAAGAATGATTAATATCTATCAGTAAGTTCGTTACTCCTGAAAAAGCAGAAAGAACCACCACTTTTTTACCAGAAGTATTGGTAATTATTTCTACTACTTTTTTAATACTTTCTGCAGAACCAACCGAAGTGCCTCCAAATTTTAAAACAACCATAAAAGATAAATTTTACACAAAAAAAAAGCATATAACAAACAGGAACAATTTTATTTGATAAATTTACAAATTATAACAACGTGTTTAATTTATAACAAAATAATGAAAACAATACAAGAGGCGGTTGAACTTACCATTCGAAAAACACCTTTTATGGAAGAGGCTCTATATGAGAAATTAATTAATGTTTCTTCTTTAGCGAGAGTGATTCTGCCAGAGGTTTCGAAACTTTTAAAAAAGGAAGTAAAACCAGGCGCGGTAATGATGGCTATTAATAGGCTTTCTCCGGCAAACGAATTAAGAATTAGAAAAAACATTAGAAAACTAACACTTTCAATAGGAGATTTTATTGTCCGTTCTGACCTCTGTGACTTTACATATAAAAACTCACCATCATTGTTTAAAGAGATTGGCAAGCTTTTAACAAAAACATCAGAAAACAAAGATTATTTCTTAACGGTTTCTCAAGGAATTTTTGAAACAAACATCGTAACGAGCAAAACACTACTTCCATTGGTAGAAAAGTGTTTTAGCAAGGAAACACAAATTAATTCGGTACTTAATTTAGCCTCAATAACAATTAAATTACCAAAAGACAACCTAGAACAATCGGGGGTATATTATTTTATTTTAAAGCAACTTGCTTGGGCCGATATTTCTTTACAAGAAATTATTTCTACAACAAATGAAATGACGATAGTGGTTAAAGAGGAAGATATTAATGAAACATTTTCAATTTTAATGAATATGAAAATGAAATAAGCCACAAAAAAGCTTAACAACAAATCTTATTAAAACTCGAGAAAAACCGCTATATTCGTATTCAATTTTTTAAAAAACAAAAAAATGAAGCAAAAATACGCTATAAGATTACTGCTTATTACCCTACTTTCTTTTTCTTTTGTTGGGTTTTCTCAAACTCAATTAGAAATAGAAAAGATTAAAAAGAACTCAAACTTAACAAAGTTGGCGAGCCTTTCTAAAACATTTAAAACAAACTTCTTAAACAATAGAGAGAAAGCGTTGAGAATGGCTAGAGAAAAAGGCTGGAGAATAAAATACCAAGATAACAGTGGAAACCTTCACGAACTAATTAAAGTAACCGAAGAAGGTAAGCCGATGTATTATAAGACAGATAATGTTAATGCTGCAATATCAACAAGAACTAATTTCCTTCATAATGGAGGTGGTTTAGGATTGAATTTAGAAGGACAAGGAATGACGGTGTATATCTGGGATGGAGGTTTAGCAAGAGCTACACATCAAGAGTATGATGGAGCGGGAGGCGACAACAGGTATTCTGCGGGAGACGGAAGTGGATTAAATTTTCATGGAGCTCATGTTACTGGAACCATAATTGCTTCTGGAGTAGATGCGGATGCTAAAGGAATGGCGCCTCAAGCAAAAGCAATTGGTTATAATTGGACAAATGATGAAAGCGAAATGACGGATGCTGCGGCAAACGGAATGATTATATCGAACCACTCTTATGGTTTTGCTTTAGATGACGTTTCTCCATGGATTGCTGGAGCATATATCTCTAACTCAAGAGACCTAGATGAAATCATGTACAATGCTCCTTTTTATCTTAACGTGACTTCTGCAGGGAATAGCGGAAATGATAACTCATCAAATACAGACCCACTAGAAGGGAACTCTGCGTACGATAAATTAACAGGTTGGTCAACATCAAAAAACAATTTAGTGATTGCGAACGCAAGAGATGCAAACATTAATCCAGCAGATGGTTCAGTCATAGGGGTTACTATTAACTCAGGAAGCTCAGAAGGACCTACCGATGATTTAAGAATAAAACCAGATTTAGCAGGTAATGGAACCTCTCTTAGGTCAACCTTCGAAACTTCAGACACTGCTTATGGATCGATATCAGGAACGTCTATGTCTTCTCCTAATGTTTGCGGGTCTTTATTACTAATACAGCAACATTTCAACGAAACTCAAGGATCTTTCATGAGAGGAGCAACCCTAAAAGGATTAGCATTACACACAGCAGATGACCAAGGATCTTCAGGACCAGATGCAATCTGGGGATGGGGATTGTTAAATTCTAGAAAAATTGCAGAGACAATAAATGACAGAGGTCTATTATCTGAAATAAAAGAACTAGAATTAGCTCAAGGAGAAACCTATACATTAACAGTTAAATCTGATGGAGTAAATCCATTAATAGCATCTATCACATGGACGGATGTTCCGGGAACTGCAGCAGTAAACAGCACTTCTCTTAATGATGGAACTCCTGTTTTGGTTAACGACTTAGACCTAAGAGTTTCTAATACATCAGACACTTTTTTACCTTGGAGGCTAGCAAATGTTACTACAAATGAGAAAGGAGATAATGTTGTAGATCCTTTTGAAAGAGTTGATGTTGGAGTAGGTTCAGGAGAATATACCATTACCGTAACTCATAAAGGAACTCTATCTAGCGGTAGCCAAAGATTTTCTCTGATATTAACAGGAACATCTTCTGATTTTACAATTTCTACCTCTGAACCTAAAGTGGAAGCTTGTGCCGCTTCAAATGCACAGTTCTCTTTTAATTATAGACAAGCAGCGCCAACAACTACAAACTTTAGTGCAGCCAATATGCCTGCAGGAGTTACGGCTAATTTTTCAACGAACTCTTTGAGTGCAGATGATACATTTACAGTTACTTTTGAAAATTTAGCTGGATTAGACCCAGGAACGTATGATGTTGATGTTGTAGGAGATAATGGAGTGGTTACAAAAACAGAAACAGTACAAATAGTAATCTTTAAAGATGACTTTACCGGCAATCCAATGGTGCTTTCTGCTCCAGCCGATGAACTTAAGGGAGTTACAACAAGCCAGTTAGAATTATCATGGAACAGTAACTTGAACGCACAATCATATTTAGTTCAAGTGTCAGATACACCATCTTTTTCTAATATCATTAGTTCTAGTACAGAAACAGGGTTAAGTTATACTGTTTCAGGATTAACGGATAATACCGTATATTATTGGAGAGTGAAACCGCAAAACACATGTGGTACGAATTCAGAATTTTCTGCAGCAAGAAGTTTCCAAACAGGAGGATCTGATTGTACATATACATATACAGCAACAGATTTCAGTTCTGCTTTTGTAAATGCCTTACAAGCCAATCAGACAGCTTCTGTGCCTATTTCAGTTACCGATGATGTTGTTATTGATAAAATAACAGCAAACGTAACAATAGACCACACGAATGTTTCTAATTTAAGAGTATTCTTACAAGAGCCAAGTGCTTTAGGGTCTAATAATACATTTTTACTAGAAAACCCATGTGATGATACAGATAATATAGACGCAACTTTTGATGATGATGGAGCGGCGTTATCATGTAGTACAACAGAACCAGCGATAACAGGAACTATTGCGCCATTTGATAATTTAAGCAACCATAGAGGTAAAAACTCAATAGGAACATGGTTTATAGCAATGCAAGACGTTGTTGCAGGAGACGGAGGAAGCATCACTGCAGCAACCATAACAATTTGTACAACTCTAGCAAATAGCGCTCCAGCGTCATTTACAACCAATGTAATAGAAGGAATAGCAAACAATAGTGTTGTATTAACGTCAACGCACATGGAAGCCACAACAGCCTCAGAGACAGCAGCAGAGCAAGTTTATACATTAGTGGTGGCTCCAACAGTAGGTAGCTTAACCAAAAATGGAGTAACGATGGTTGTTGGAGATACTTTTACTCAAGAAGATATTAATACAGGAATCGTTTCATTCACAAATACTCAAACAAGTAGTTTTAATGACGAATTTAAAGTAGATATCTTAAATGCGGCAAACGGATGGTTGCCAAATCAAACAGTTAGTGTTTCAGTTACAGCGAGTAACAAGGAGTTTGATTTAGGTAGTTTATCTATTTATCCTAACCCAGCGTCAACTGAAATTAATGTAAGAATAAACGCAACAACAAATGAAGATGTTCGTATTCAATTATTTGATCTTCAAGGAAGGTTGATAAAAGCGGCAAAATTCACTGCGGTTTCAGGAGGAGGGTTCTCTGACACATTAGATGTAAGAGGGGTTTCTAGCGGAGTATATTTAATTAAAATAAAGCAAGGAATAAAACAAGGAACAAGAAAACTAATTATTACAAATTAATTAATAATAGAAATCAATAAAAAAAGCAGAGGGTATTATCCTCTGCTTTTTTTATAAACCTGTTGGTTTACCATCTATACTTATTTTGTTTTTTTCATCCCAGTAAGATTGAATACCCTGCTCTCCTTTTTCAAGGGCCCAGTCATTCAATTGCTCACGCTCACCTTTATATTCATAAAAAGGAATTGACATTCCGCATGAAGTTTGTGCGCTCTCAATTTCAATGTCAAAAATTTGACGAGTTCCAGGAATTTTTGGAAACAAGAGTTCTAATTCTTTCCAGGACTTGTCCGAAGGATATACAGCCTTTGCTTTTCCATAAAGCCGAAGAATGTTTGGAGCCCCTTCAAAGGAACAAAGCATAATTGTAATCCTAGGGTTTTCTAAGATATGAGCAGCCGTTTCATTGCCGCTTCCAGTGACATTTAACCAAGCAACTCTTGAGTCTCCTATAACACGTAGAGAATCCATTCCTTTGGGAGATAAATTAATTCTTCCTTTTACAGGAGCGGTAGCAACAAAAAAGATTTTTTGATTCTCTATAAAAGATTTTAATCGTGATGTAAGTGCAGGATAGAACTTTGCCATAAAACATAAAATTAACGACGACTAATTTACAAATTACTCGGCAATAACCCCTCTTTTATTTAATGAAGGGATAAGGCGTAAAGCACCCTCTTTAATAGCCCCTTTTTTAAATATATATGTTTTATCAAACAATTTATTGTTCTCAAAAAAAGTAACCTGAAACTCATTTGTTAGTTTAAAAAGTTCGGGCTGAATAAGTTCTATTTTTGCAAACGAATTTGCAGGTAGCCGTTCTAATTTTTTTCTAAGGACAGATGTAACTTTGTTATCACTATAACCTTTAGAAACAATAACAAGGAGCTCTAAGTCAACACCTTTATTATTAATAATATAAACATTCCAATCATCCGTTTTATAGATGTGGTTATGCTCAAAGACAATAGCAATTTCTACTCCAGAAACTTTAGGAATATGAATATCTTTTTTCATGTATGCTAGTTTTTTTGCAAAGTAAAGATGGCTTTATATCAACTAAAATTAAAAAAGCGAATTAAAATCAGCTTACAAAACCGATTTAAATTGCTCCAAAAAACGAACATCATTTTCATAAAACATCCTGATGTCTGGAATTTGATACAACAACATTGCAATACGTTCGATACCCATTCCAAAAGCATACCCACTATATTGAGCAGGATCTATATTACAGTTTTTTAGAACATTCGGATCCACCATTCCGCAGCCCATAATCTCTAACCAACCGGTTCCTTTTGTGATTTTGTAGTCTGTTTCAGTCTCTAACCCCCAATAAATATCTACCTCAGCACTTGGCTCTGTAAAAGGAAAATAAGAAGGGCGTAGTCGAATTTTAGATTTCCCAAACATTTCTTTAGTAAAGTACAACAGCGTTTGCTTTAGATCAGCAAAAGAAACATCGGTGTCAATATATAAACCCTCAACCTGATGGAAAATACAATGCGCTCTAGCAGAAATATCCTCATTTCGAAACACTCTCCCAGGAGAAATAGTTCTAATAGGAGGTTTATTGTTTTCCATATAACGAACCTGTACAGAAGAAGTGTGTGTTCTTAGTAAAGTATCAGGGTTTTTTTCAATAAAAAAAGTATCCTGCATGTCTCTAGCAGGGTGATACTCAGGCAAATTTAAAGCAGAAAAATTATGCCAGTCATCTTCAATCTCTGGTCCTTCAGAAACAGTAAAGCCAATACGATTAAAGACTTCTATAATTTGATTTTTTACAATAGAAATTGGATGACGAGCACCTAACTCAATAACTTCACCAGGGCGAGTTAAATCGCCGTAAGAGCTTTTTTCAGAAGAAGCACTTTCTAATGATTCATTTAAAAAAGAGACTTTTTCTTCTGCACTATTTTTAAGATTGTTTAATGCTTTTCCGAAGTCTTTTCTGAACTCAGCATCTACATTTTTAAACTCAGCAAATAAACTTTTTACCAAGCCTTTGCTTCCTAAATATTTAATCCTAAACTGTTCAACCTCTTCCTTTGTGTTTGCTTTAAAAGAGCCTACTTCTGCTATTAAATGCTTAACCTTATCTAACATTTTAAAAAATCAAAATAATAAAGGGCAAATTTACATTTTTTATAAGGAATGATAGATTGTTTTTAAGGGAATTAAAAAACACTAACGAAATCGATTGAATACTGATGTTCTCGTAAATAAATTAAAAGCGAAAATTCAATTTAAGATATGTTAAATTATCTATCTTTGCCGAATTATTATCAAACAAAACAATATAAATCACTTATTATATGGAAGCTAAAATCAACGCTTTTATGGATTTGGTGAAAAAGAGAAATCACCATGAGCCAGAGTTTTTGCAAGCAGTACAAGAGGTTGCAGAGACTGTAATACCGTATATTGCTAAACACGAAATATACAATGGCAAAAACATTTTATTAAGAATGGTTGAGCCAGAAAGATTAATTTCTTTTCGCGTAAACTGGGTCGATGATTCTGGAGAGATTCAAGTAAATAGAGGCTATAGAATTCAAATGAATTCTGCTATTGGACCCTACAAAGGAGGGTTACGGTTTCACCATACAGTAAACGCTAGTATCCTAAAGTTTTTAGCATTTGAGCAAGTGTTTAAAAACTCATTAACGACTCTTCCAATGGGAGGAGGAAAAGGAGGTTCTGATTTTGATCCTAAAGGAAAATCAGATAATGAAATCATGCGTTTTTGTCATGCCTTTATGGGTGAATTGTTTAGACATGTTGGTCCAAATACAGATGTGCCAGCTGGAGATATAGGTGTTGGAGGAAGAGAAATAGGGTTTATGTTTGGCATGTATAAAAAACTTAAGAACGAATTTACAGGAGTTTTAACTGGAAAAGGAGCTAGTTGGGGAGGATCGTTAATTAGACCAGAAGCCACAGGTTATGGAGACGTCTATTTTGCTGAAAATATGCTTAAAAGAAAAGGAGATTCTTTTGATGGTAAAACAGTGGTTGTATCAGGATCAGGAAACGTAGCACAATATGCTACTGAAAAAGCGACGCAATTAGGTGCAAAAGTAGTAACGATGTCTGATTCTTCAGGATATATTTATGATGAAGCAGGAATAGATGCGGAAAAACTAGCCCATGTTATGGAAATTAAAAACGTTCGACGTGGAAGAATTCATGAATATGTAGAAAAGTATCCGTCTGCAAAATTCTTTAAAAGAGAAAGACCTTGGGGTATAAAATGTGATGTGGCGCTACCATGTGCAACTCAAAATGAGTTAAACGGAACAGAAGCAAAAACATTAGTAGAAAACGGATGTATTTGTGTGGCAGAAGGAGCCAATATGCCTTCTACACCAGAGGCAATAGAGGTTTTCCACAAAGCAAAAATATTATTTGCTCCAGGAAAAGCATCGAATGCCGGAGGTGTTGCAACTTCTGGATTAGAAATGAGTCAAAATTCATTAAGACTAAGCTGGACCAGAGAAGAGGTAGACGCCAAGTTAAAGCAAATCATGGAAGATATTCACGCTTCATGTGTACAGTATGGAACAAATGAAGATGGTTCTGTTGATTATGTGAGAGGGGCAAATATTGCAGGCTTTGTAAAAGTAGCTGACGCAATGCTTGCACAAGGAGTTGTATAAATCAACCTAAATATAATTTTAAAAGAGCGCCTAATGGCGCTCTTTTTATTTTAGGATTTTGTAGTTTTATCTTGTGCCAGAAGAATTTAAATACAGAAAAATAATTCATGTAGATATGGATGCATTTTATGCGTCTGTAGAGCAACTAGACAACCCTGAATTAATAGGTAAACCTGTTGCAGTTGGTGGAGGCGGAAAGAGAGGTGTGGTTTCTGCAGCTAGCTATGAGGCAAGAAAGTTTGGAGTTAAATCTGCGATGAGCGGATATCTTGCAGAAAAAAAATGCCCTCATATTATTTTTGTAAAACCTCGTTTTGAGCGCTATAAAGAAATATCAAACAAAATCCGAGAGATTTTTTATGACTATACAGATTTGGTAGAACCTCTTTCTTTGGACGAAGCTTATTTAGATGTTACTCAAAATAAAAAAGGAAATCCATCAGCAAGTTTAATCGCACAAGAAATTCGAGACCGAATATACGAAGAGCTATCTTTAAGAGCATCTGCCGGGATATCGATTAATAAATTTATTGCAAAAGTTGCCTCAGATATAAACAAGCCTAACGGACAAAAAACAATCAATCCAGAAGAGGTAATTACTTTCTTGGAAACATTGGCGGTAAATAAATTCTATGGCGTAGGCAAGGTTACCGCTGCTAAAATGCATAATCTTGGAATCTTCACAGGGCTAGACCTTAAGAAAAAATCGAAAGAAGAATTAACAACCCTTTTTGGAAAATCAGGAACCTTTTACTACAATATTGTTAGAGGAATTCATAATAGTAAAGTAAAACCAAACCGAATTCGAAAATCAATAGCCGCAGAAAGAACTTTTTTTGATAATATTTCTTCAGAAATTTTTATGCTCGAAAAGCTATATAAAATCGCAGAAGAACTCGAAAGAAGAATGATAAAATCTAACACCAAAGGAAAAACAATTACACTAAAAATTAAATACAGCGACTTCACTCAGCAAACTAGAAGCAAAACAGGAAATGATTTTTTACAAAAAAAAGAAGAATTTATGCCAGTAGTTAAAGAATTGCTATATCAAGAGAAACTACAGAACTCTGTTCGTCTTTTAGGGATTTCTTTTGGTAACTTAGACACAGAAAAAAAAGAACCCTTTTGGGTACAATTAAAGTTTGATTTTTAATGAGAAAAGTTATTAGAACAAATTCATCAAACGAAGATTTTGTAAACTTAGTAAAAGAATTAGACGCATATTTGGCTATTACAGATGGAGACGACCATGCTTTTTATGATCAGTATAATAAATTAGATAAGATAAAGCACGTTGTTCTTGTGTACGAAAAAGATAAGCCAATCGGTTGCGGCGCAATTAAAAAGTTTGACGAAAGGTCTGTAGAAATTAAAAGGATGTATGTAAAACCTAAAAAAAGAGGGGCTGGAGCCGCAGAAAGAATAATTCAAGAGCTCGAAAAATGGGCTAAAGAATTAGGCTTTAAAAGATGTGTTTTAGAAACAGGAGAAAGACAGGTAGAGGCGGTTAGATTTTATAAAAAAACAGGGTACATTAGAGCAGAAAATTATGGTCAGTATATAGGTGTAGAAAACAGTTTGTGCTTTGAAAAACAAATAGAATGAATTTTAGCTATTGGGAAATAAAAGAATGGTTTACCAACAATGATTTTGTTATTGTGGGTAGTGGAATTGTAGGTTTAAACTGCGCCATTAACTTAAAAGAGCGATTTCCAAAAGCAAAAGTTTTAATCTTAGAAAAAGGAATGCTTCCGCAGGGGGCAAGCACAAAAAACGCAGGGTTTGCTTGTTTTGGAAGCGTTTCAGAGCTGCTGAGTGATTTAAAAAACCATTCAGAGCAAGAGGTTTTTAACCTTGTTAAAAAGCGCTGGGAAGGGCTACAGCTTTTAAGAAGCTTATTAGGCGATTCTAATTTAGATTATCAACATCAAAAAGGATATGAATTATTTCAATCTCAGGATACTTATCAAGAATGTTCAGATAAAATAAATTACCTAAACACACTTTTACGTCCCATTTTTAAAAGCAATGTATTTTCAACTTCGGGAAATACATTTCGGTTTCAAAATATAGCGAGAAACTATATTGTTAATGAGCTTGAAGGACAAATTGATACTGGAAAAATGATGTCTCAGTTACTCAAACTAGCTCAATCAAAAGGAGTGAAAATTTTAAATAATACTTCAGTCAATGGCTTTTCTGAAAGTACACATAAAGTAAAAATTCAAACAAACAAAGGTGAGTTTATTAGTTCAAAATTACTGTTTGCTACGAATGGTTTTTCTAAGGAGTTATTAAAAGAAAAAATAAAACCAGCACGCGCACAAGTTTTAATTACCAAGCCCATCAAGAATTTGCACATCAAAGGAACGTTTCATTTAGATGAAGGATACTATTATTTTAGAAATATTGACAATCGAATTCTTTTAGGCGGAGGAAGAAACCTTGATTTTAAAACAGAAGAAACCACAAAATTTGGACAAACAACACTAGTAGAAAACACCCTAAAAGAAATGCTAAAAACAATCATCTTACCTAAGATTGATTTTGAAATAGATTCTTATTGGAGCGGAATAATGGGCGTTGGCTATCAGAAGAAACCTATAGTAAAGCAGCTCTCTAATAATTGTTTTTGTGGTATCCGCCTTGGAGGTATGGGAGTCGCTATTGGCTCTTTGGTAGGGAAAGAATTGGCAGACTTAATAGATTAAACCGTTAGTTTAATTTGTATCTTTAGTACTATGATAAATAAACTAATAACCCTTATTTTTTTAATGTTCATTAGTTTTGGATACTCTCAAGACTGGAACCAAAAAAAGAATCAAACGAAAGTTGTTTTTAAAATCAAAAATTTTGGTCTAACCGTTGATGGTGATTTTAGTAGCGTAGTGATAAAAACAAATTTCGATGCTAGTAACCTTAAACAAAGCTATATCACCGCCACGATTCCGGTTAAATCAATTTCTACAGGAAATAAAAGTAGAGATAAGCACCTTTTAAAGAAAGATTATTTTAATGAGTCTAACTTTAAAAACATTACATTAAAGTCAACAAAGATTAGCAAAAATGTAGATGGAATATTTATTCTTTATGCTGATTTAACGATTAAAGGAAAAGTAGAGAAAGTCGAAATTCCAATGCAAATTTCAAAAATAGACTCGACACTTAGCATTAAAGCAAATTTCCAAATTAACCGAAAAATTTTTAATGTTGGAGGGGGCAGTTTTATCTTATCAAAAACGGTAAAAATTCAAGTAACGTATTCTGGCACTAAATAGATTGAAAGAAAATAGAACGTTTGATGTTATTATTGTAGGGGGCGGATTAGCCGGACTTACAAGCGCAATTCACCTTTCTAAGTTTCACAAAAGCGTTTTAGTTGTTGAAAAGAATAAATATCCTAAGCATAAAGTCTGTGGAGAATATATTTCTAATGAGGTACTACCTTATTTTAATTCCTTAGGAATAGACCCCATAAAAGAAGGAGCAAAAGAAATCACAAAAGTCCATGTAACCACAACAAAAAGCAATTTAATTAAAGGCAAATTACCCTTAGGAGGGTTTGGAATGAGTCGATATTATTTAGACGACTTATTGGCAAAAAAAGCCACTTCAAATGGAGTAATCATTATACAAGACGTGGTAGATTTGATAAACTTTAAAGAAGAAACGTTTACAATACAAACAAAAGAATCAGGAATTTTTAAAGGAAAAGTAACAATTGGCGCATTCGGAAAACGATCGTCTCTAGACGTGAAACTGAACCGTAAATTTATTCAGAAAAAATCACCTTATCTAGCAGTAAAAATTCATGTTAAAGGAGATTTTCCAGATGACCTTGTTGCTTTACATAATTTTAAAGGAGGATATTGTGGTGTTTCAAAAGTAGAAAACGACGCTATTAATTTATGCTATATCACTGATTATGTAAATTTTAAAAAGTATAAGAACATTTCAGAGTTTCAAGAACAAGTCGTTTTTAAAAATGAGTATCTACAAAAAATATTTAAGGAATCTACAGTCGTTTTTGACAAGCCACTAAGTATTAGTCAAATTTCTTTTGAAAGTAAAAACCCTGTAGAAAACCACATCCTTATGTGTGGAGATACTGCAGGAATGATTCACCCTTTGTGCGGAAATGGAATGGGGATGGCTATTTCTAGCGCAAAACTAGCCAGCAATCTGATACTCCAATTTTTAAATGATGAAATAAAAACAAGGGAAGCTTTAGAAAAAAGCTATCTTAGAGACTGGAACAAAAGTTTTAAAACTCGATTAAAGACAGGACATTTTATCGCCTGGTTATTTCGAAACCAAATAGTCTCTGAAATAGCCTACTCAATCTTAAAAAGGTTTCCTTTTTTGTTGTCGAGAATGATCAAGTTTACCCACGGAAAACCAATGACAAAAGCATGAGTTTTTTAGTAAATACAACCTATCGTTCAGAAGAAAAAGAAATGATGGACGACTTTACCCTAAAAGGAGAAGTGCTTCGTGATACCCTAGATAAGCTCGAGAGAATTAATCGCCTGCTTGGAGGGAACGGAGTAACTATAAATGGGATTAAAAAACTATTATATAAGCTCCCTAAAGAAAAAACAATTACGGTTGTAGATTTGGGTTGTGGACATGGAGATATTCTACGAGACGTAGCAAAATTTGGCAGAAAGAACAATTATCGTTTTAAACTGATTGGAATCGATGCCAACCCCGACGCAATTGCTTATGCAGATGAATTATCCATTGATTATCCAGAATTAAGTTTTGAGACCATTGATATTTTTTCAGAAGCATTTCAACAATTAGAATACGATGTGGTTTTATGCACCCTGTTTACACATCATTTTAAAGACAAAGAATTGATTTCTTTTTTAAAACCAACCTTAGAAAACGCAAAAATTGGAATCGTTGTTAACGACTTACACAGACATAGATTGGCCTATTATTTATTTAAATTGATAGGTGTGTTTATTAAAAACAGAATGGTTCGCGAAGACGGCTTAACATCGATTTTACGAGCGTTTAAAAGAAAAGATTTAGAAGACATTTCAAAAGAAATCAAGGCAGCCTTTTCACTTCAATGGAAGTGGGCTTTTCGCTATCAATGGCTACTTAAAAAAGAAACTATTAATTAAAAAATTCCTTTTTTATAGGAAATATATGAGCGTAAAAATAATATCGGTAGCAAAACAGCTACCACAATATACAAGAGAGACAAAGGATATCATTCCTTTTGTCAAACTTTGGATGTCTGGACAAGAAGAGCGCTTTCAACGAAAAGTAGTCAAATTGTTTGAAGGAGCAGGGGTTGATAGGCGTTATTCTATTATGGATGCAGAAGAAGTATTTTTAAATTCTTCATTTGAAGATAAGAATGATATTTATGTACGTGAAATTACAAAGCTAGCAGAACAATCACTCAAAAAATCATTAGATAAAGCAAAGCTCCAGCCTACCGATATTGATTATATCATCACGGTGAGCTGCACAGGAATAATGATTCCTTCTGTTGATGCGTATTTAATAAATAGTGTAAAGATGCGACAAGATATTGTGCGATTACCAGTGACAGAAATGGGATGTGCAGCTGGGGTTTCAGGAATTATTTATGCCAAGAATTTTCTAAAAGCAAATCCTAACAAAAGAGCAGTGGTCATTGCTGTAGAGTCGCCCACAGCCACGTTTCAACTAGAAGATTTTTCTATGGTGAATATTGTCAGTGCAGCTATTTTTGGAGATGGTGCTGCAAGCGTTATACTGTCTTCTTATGAAGAAGACGATGGGCCTAAAATTATAGATGAAGCGATGTATCATTTTTATGACGCAACTCACATGATGGGTTTCAAATTAGTAAATACAGGATTGCAGATGATTTTAGACAAATCCGTTCCAGAAACAATCTCCAGTCATTTCCCTATGATTGTGCATCCTTTTTTAGAGCGAAACAACTTAACAATTGAAAATGTTGATCATTTAATTTTTCATCCCGGAGGAAAGAAAATTGTACAGACAGTTGAAGATTTATTCGGATCTTTAGGAAAGAATATAGATGATACTAAAGAAGTATTACGATTGTACGGAAATATGTCTAGCGCAACAGTATTATATGTGCTAGAACGATTTATAGATGGAAATAGGCAAAAAGGAGAAAAGGGTTTAATGCTAAGTTTTGGACCTGGTTTTTCGGCTCAAAGAATATTATTAGAGTGGTGATAGAGAGTTTATTGATAAGGATAAGGTATAAACTATTGTATAGAAAAAGAAACAACACATTGCCAACAGTGTCTATAATGAAGAAACCAAAAATGCATTATGATGTTTTATCTGATGGTGTATACTGGGAAGACGAAGGATTAGAAAATTGTGATCAAAAATTGATAGATATTTTTAAATTAGTCATTCATTACCGAACAGCATTACTTGTAAACTATTCAAAAAAAGAAATAACCAAAGAAGAGGCGAAGCTTTACAAAGTTTTTAAAATGGCTAAAAAAGACTTTCCTAATTGGATTGGGTTTAATGAAAAAAGATGTTCTTATAACCCCTATTTATCTGATAGAATAAAAAGAATAAGAAAAGCTTCTGCGTGGAAAATGGCTAAAAGAATGAATGAAGATTGGGAATCTCAAAAAGAAGGAGACAACAAATGAAAGAATTTCAAGATAAAAATTTTTGGACACTCATTTTAGGAGGATCAAGTGGATTGGGTTTGGCAACAGCAAAAAAATTAGCCAAGCAAGGAATGAATATCTGTATTGTACATCGAAATTCGAGAGCACAGCAAGAAGAAATAGAAAAAGAGTTCAATGAAATTACTCAAGAAGGCATCGATTTTATTAGTTATAATACGGATGGTTTGAATGCTGAAAAAAGAGCAGCGCTAATTGAAGATTTAAAAGAAGAGTTGGAAGGAAAGAAAATAAGAACTTTTGTACATAGCGTAGCTAAAGGAAATTTAAAACCGATGATTTCAAAAGACAAACCATCACTTCAAACAGATGACTTTCAGTTAACCATTCAAGCGATGGGAATTAGTTTATACGATTGGACAAAGGCATTATTTGAGGCACAACTATTTTCAGAAGACGCGAGAATCATTAGTTTTACGAGTGAAGGAAACAGTAAAGCATGGAAAAACTACGCGGCAGTTTCTGCGGCGAAAGTTACCTTGGAAGCAATCACCAGAAACATTGCTTTAGAGTTTGCGCCTTATGGAATTCGCGCAAATTGCATTCAGGCAGGAGTTACAGACACGGCATCATTACGAATGATTCCAGGTAGTGACAAAATTAAAGAACACTCGTTAGCACGTAACCCATTTAATAGATTAACATTGCCAGAAGATGTGGCTAATGTGGTGTATTTATTATCTAAAGACGAAGCGGCTTGGATTAACGGAACGGTGATTCCGGTAGATGGAGGCGAGCACATAAGTTGACAAAAGAAATATAATTTGAAACAGAAAGAAATCCTAGAACTCTTACCTTACCAACCTCCCTTTTTATTTGTGGATGAGTTAACTTCTGTCTCAGAAACAGGAGCAGAAGGGTTTTATACTTTTAGGGAAGATGAATATTTTTATAAAGGTCATTTTAAAAACAATCCAGTTACACCGGGAGTTATTTTAACCGAGGTCATGGCGCAAATAGGAGTGGTTTGCTTGGGAGTTTATTTACTAAAAGATGAAATTTCAATAAATCAAAAACCTCAAATTGCATTGACCTCTAACAATATTGATTTCTTTTTGCCTGTGTACCCAAAAGAACGCGTAAAAGTAGTCTCAGAGAAAATCTATTTTAGATTTAATAAATTAAAATGTAAGGTACAGCTGTTCAATGAGAAAGAGGAATTGGTGTGTAGAGGAACTATTTCAGGAATGTTAAAACCCAATGAGACACTGAAATGAATTCAGCACAAACAAAAAATAGAGTGGTTATTACAGGAATGGGTGTTGTTGCCCCTAATGCGGTTGGCTTGGATAACTTTTTAGAAGCGATTCAGAAAGGAATCTCTGGAATTACCTTTCATCAAAAACTACAAGACTTAAAATTCTCTTGTTGTATTGGTGGAATCCCTGAGGTTTCTGAGAAATTAAAAAGCCAATATTTGACCCCATTACAGTTACGAGGTTTTGATAGTTCTGGAATTTTATATGGCTGTATGGCTGGAATGGATGCTTGGAAAGATGCAGGTTTCTCTATTGATGAAAACTCACCTATAGATTACGATTCAGGGATTGTGTTTGGTACAGGAACTTCTGGAGTTGAAAAATTTAGAGAGGCCATTTATAAACTCGACGATCAAAAAGTAAAAAGGCTAGGAAGCACGGTAGTCATTCAAACCATGGCGAGCGGCATTAGCGCATATCTAGGTGGGATTCTTGGAATGGGAAATCAAGTAACAACAAACTCATCGGCATGCACTACAGGAACTGAAGCGCTGTTGATGGGTTTTGAACGAGTACAAGCAGGAAAAGCAAAACGAATGTTGGTAGGGAGTTGTAGTGATGATGGAGCATATATATGGGGAGGATTTGATGCCATGCGAGTAATGACATATAAGCACAACGATTCTCCAGAAAAAGGGTCTCGCCCAATGAGCGAAACAGCATCAGGGTTTGTTCCTGGTAGTGGTTCTGGAGCCCTGGTGTTAGAGTCTTTAGAAAGTGCATTGGAAAGAAAAGCTACAATTTATGCAGAGGTTTTAGGAGGAAACGTAAATTCTGGCGGACAGCGAAACGGAGGAACGATGACGGCCCCGAATTCAGAAGCGGTACAAAAATGTATTACTGATGCAATGCAAGAAGCGAACATCTTACCAAAAGACATTGATGCGATTAACGGACATCTAACAGCGACCATTAAAGATCCTGCAGAGATAGAAAACTGGACGAAAGCACTGCATAGAAATGGGAATGATTTTCCTTATATCAATTCGTTGAAATCAATGGTAGGCCATTGTTTGGCTGCAGCAGGAGCGATTGAAAACGTGGCAACAATATTGCAGTTGAAACATCAATTTTTATTTCCGAATCTTAACTGTAAAGACATACATCCAGAAATTTTAAAACTGATTGATCAAGAGAAAATCCCAAAACAAACCATCCAAAAAGAAGTTAATATCATTGCAAAAGCTAGTTTTGGGTTTGGAGATGTAAATGGATGTATTATTTTTAAAAGATATAATTAAAAAATATGACTAAAGAAGAACTCATTACCTCACTAAAAAAGATTGTAAAACCCTACATACAGGATGAAGCAGCTTTTGAAAATCTTTCAGAAGAGACCGATTTCATTAATGATTTAAAAATTAATTCAGCGAATTTAGTCGATGTAATTTTAGATGTAGAAGATGAATTTGACATTGAAATAGATAACGATTCTATGGAGAAAATGTTATCAGTAAAAGCAGCAATGAATATTATTGAAATCAAACTAAAAGAATCTTGATTGGAAATGATATCATAGACTTAGCATTCGCAGAAGCAGAAAGCAATTGGCAGCGTAAAGGCTTTTTAGAAAAACAGTTTACGCCCAAAGAACAAGCCACTATTTTAGAAGCTGAAAATTCTTTTATAACCGTTTGGACCTTATGGAGCATGAAAGAAGCCGCGTACAAAATTTGGGTACAACAAAATCAAGAACGAATCTTTGCGCCAATAAAATTTGAATGCGAGGTTGTTTCAGAAGATGAAGGAATCGTTCATTTTCAAAAAGAAAAATACTATACAAAAACAAAAGTAAACACCTCTCTCATTCATACAATTGGCTTTTTAGAGAAAACAGCTCAAGTATATACTTCAATTGGTTCGGTAGGAGAGATTGATAAAAGGTTAAAGAAAAAATTACAAAAAGAAACTGGCTTCCCTGTTTCAGAAATTAAGCAGAAAAAAACAAAAAGCGGTGCGCCTAACTATTTTTATATGGAAAAAGCATTAACAAAATCGTGTTCTATTTCTCATCACGGAAACTACGGAGCATTTGTCTATGAGTATTAAAGAAAAATTATATAAGCTTTGTAATGAATATGTAAACCAACGTTTAAAAAATGTTCAGCAAACGATTTTATCTCATCAAAAAGCATTGAACTCTGAAATCAAAAGTTCGGCAGGAGATAAACACGAAACTGGGCGAGCAATGTTACAATTAGAAATGGAAAAAGCAGGCCAGCAATTAGTTGGAATTCGAGAAATGAAAGAAACCCTAGCAAAGATTGATGTTTCAAAAGAAGCCCCTGTAGCGAGCTTAGGAACATTAATAGAAACAAACCTTGGACATTATTTTTTAAGCATCAGCGCAGGGCAACTAGTAGTTGCAGGCAATTCTTATTTTGCAATCTCTGTTTCTTCTCCAATAGGAAAACTGTTATTAGGAAAAAAAGCAGGAGAAAGGTTAAGTTTTAATGGGAAAGAAATCGATATTCAAAAGATTTCCTGAAGCTAATTTTTGAGGATTCTGAAAGTATATTTTTTGATTTTCAAATTCTGCTTCAATCAACCAATGAAACCCTTTAAAGTATGATTTTAGAACAACCGCTTGGTTTTTAGAACTCTCTACCAATTTAATTTGATGTGGGTATAATAAAACAGGTTTTCCATTAAGAATAATTTCATTTACATCATCAAACAATGCCGCAACATAGGGCTCAGCAGGGTTTTCATATAAGCTCATAGGAGAATCATTTGCTGTAATTTGATTATTTTTAATTACAATCATTTTATCTGCAAAAGACAAAGCATCATTCCCATCATGTGTCGCGACAATACAGGCGATGTTTTTTTCTTTTAAATAGGTAAAAAGCTTTCTTCTGAGGGAGTTTTTTTTAAAATTATCAATCTGACTAAAAGGCTCATCTAATAAAATCAATTCAGGTTCTTTAGCTAAAGCCCGAGCAATAGCAACTCGTTGCTGTTGCCCTCCACTTAAATTTTTGACTTTTTCATCGGCAAACTCAGACATTTCAATCACTTCTAGCAGTTCTAAGGTTCTCTTAGTAGCTTCTTCAGGAAAAAATCGAGATAAGAACTTTTGAATATTTTCTGAAACAGAAGTGTATGGCATTAAGTCAAAATCTTGTGCAACATATTTAAAGAACTCCATCCCAGGAACTAAATAATGAGCGGGCCCTAAAATGGGTTGACCTTTCCAAAATAACTCACCTTTATCTACATCTAGTAACCCATAGATGACTTTTAGTAAAGTAGATTTTCCGCTACCACTTTCGCCCATCACACAAAGATGCTCCCCTTTATCTAAGGTAAAAGAGATGTTTTTTAAGACCTCTTTTTTCTTTTGATATTGAAAGGATATGTTATTTACTTGTAGCATAAAAAACCGCGAACTATTGATTATAATTCGCGGTGTAAAAATACTGAATTTATAATCAGTTAACTCTTAATTTTTGCTTTTGGTGGGTTTGGTAATGCATCAAAGCCCATATTAAATAAGGTAAACCCAAAAATATCTGAATATTGTTCTATTGTTTTAGCAACTGGTGTTCCAGCACCATGTCCAGCATTGGTTTCTATTCTAATTAGCACAGGGTTTTTACCAGCCTGCTTATCTTGCAGTTCAGCGGCAAACTTAAAACTATGAGCAGGCACTACACGATCATCATGGTCTCCAGTGGTAACCATTGTTGCAGGATATTCGACCCCCTCTTTTACATTATGCACAGGAGAGTACCCTTTTAAATAAGCAAACATTTCTTTACTCTGTTCAGCAGTACCATAATCATAAGCCCAACCTGCCCCTGCGGTAAAAGTATGATAACGCAGCATATCTAACACTCCAACAGCAGGTAAAGCCACACGCATTAAGTCAGGTCTTTGCGTCATTGTAGCTCCAACTAATAATCCTCCGTTAGACCCTCCTCGAATTGCTAAATAATCTGATGAGGTATATTTATTTTCAATTAAGTATTCGGCAGCAGCGATAAAATCATCAAACACATTTTGTTTTTGCATTTGTGTACCAGCTTTATGCCATTTTTTCCCATACTCTCCTCCACCTCGTAAATTTGGCACAGCATATACACCGCCTTGTTCCATCCAAACAGAATTTGTAATGCTAAATGAAGGATTTAAGCTAATATTAAACCCACCATAACCATATAAAATTGTTGGGTTTTTCCCATTTAGCTTTACTCCTTTTTTGTGCGTAATAATCATAGGAACTTTGGTGCCATCTTTAGAAGTATAAAAAACCTGGTTACTTTCATAATCATTAGGGTTGAAATCAATTTGTGGGCTCCAATATAATTCTGATTCGCCAGTTTCTATATTGTATTTGTAGGTGCTAGATGGCGTATTATAATTCGTGAAAGAATAATAATCTACTTTAGCATCTTTTTTACCACCAAAACCACCAGCATTTCCAACGCCAGGCAATTTTATTTCACGAATTAACTTACCGTCAAAATCATATTGCAAAACTTTTGAAACAGCATCCACCATATATTCTGTAAAGAAATAGCCTCCACCAGTAGAAGGGCTTAATACATGCTCAGTTTCAGCAATAAAATCTTTCCAATTTTCTGGGGTAGGATTTTTAGCATCAACTGTTACAATTTTCTGGTTCGGAGCATCTAAATTAGTTACTAAATATAGCTTGCTTCCTCTATTATCTATAACATAGGTATCGCTATCAAAGTTGTTAATTACTGGAGCAAGAGCGCTGTTTCTTTGAGTTAAATCTTTAATAAACAACTTGTTTCCAGAGGTAGAGGTTTGCGCTTGAACGACTAAGTAGCGATTATCTTCAGTAAGGTATGCAAAGACATATCTATGTTTTTCAGCCGGAGTTCCACCAAAAACAATAGGATCATTTTTCTGCGATGTGCCTAACTTATGATAATACAATTTATGTTGATCGGTCTTAGCCGACAACTCACTTCCTTTAGGTTTATCATAACTTGAGTAATAAAACCCTTCATTACCCTTCCAAGAAATCCCAGAAAACTTAACATCTACAATAGTATCTTCTTTAATACTTTTACTTTCAACATCAATTACGATAATTTTTCGCCAATCGCTACCACCTTCAGATATTGCATAGGCTGCGGTTTTACCATCCTTAGAAAAACTAAGGGCCCCTAAAGAGGTAGTGCCGTCCTCAGAAAAAGTATTGGGATCTAAGAACACCTCTTCTTTGTCATTCCCTTTTTTCCTGTAAACAACATACTGATTTTGTAGTCCATTATTTTTATAAAAATAGGTGTAATTACCTTCTACAAAAGGAGCTCCTACTTTTTCGTAATTCCAAAGTTCGGATAAACGATCTTTTAGTTGTTTGCGATATGGAATTTTGTCTAAGTAATTAAAAGTAACTTCATTTTCAGCTTTCACCCAAGCTTCCGTTTCAGAACTTCTATCGTCTTCTAACCATCGATAGTTGTCGGTTACTTCTGTCTCAAAATAAGTTTCTACAACAGGCTTTTTAGTAGTTTCAGGGTAATTCACCGTAATGTCTCGTTTAGTATTTTCTTCTTTACAGGCTGTAAATATAGTTACAGCACAAAGAATAATAGGTATGATTATTTTTTTCATTGTTTATGTAATTAGTTGAGGTCTAAATTACTATAAAAAAAACCTTATGCGTTTTGATTCATAAGGTTTTAACAGATTTTAACGTTTTAACGTTTCAATCAAAAAGAGGCTTAAATCGATCCCAATTAGTATAGATTAAAAACAAATTTAAAACCGCAACTACTGCAGCAAATAAAATTCCTTCAGGAGCATACGCCATATGGAATGCTACAATATTAAAAGAAACTGGAACTAACATTGTTAAAGCAAAAGGGACTGCTTTGTTTAAAACCAGTAAAAGCCCAGCTAAGATATACACAACACCTAATGCTGGAAAAATATAACCACTCCCATCTAATGCCCCCATAAAAGCACCAGCTGCTTCTGGCAATTCTGGATTGGGCATGAAATGAAAAAACTTGTTGGCTCCAAAAACCAACATCGCTAACCCTAAAAGGTAGCGAGCGACCATTGCAATAGAATTCATAATATAAAGTATTAATTAATAAATAGTTAAGTCTTAAAGTTAGTAAATAAATACAGTGATTGGTCTTTCATGGTTGATAACCTGTAATTTATGTTAATAAAAAACGTCTAACTTTACTCAATTAAAAATACAATATGACAGAGTTATTAACGAAGGAAACCTTTTTAGAAAAGGTCTTCAATTATGAAGAAAATAAAGAGTGGAAGTTTAAAGGAGAGGTACCCGCAATTATAGATTTTTATGCCGATTGGTGTGGACCGTGTAAAATGATCGCGCCTATTTTAGAAGAATTAAGTGAAGAATATGGAAACAAAATAAATATTTATAAAGTAGATACAGAAGCAGAGCAGGAATTAGCAGCAGCTTTTGCAATAAGAAGTATTCCTTCCATGTTATTTGTTCCAATGGGGGAAGCTCCTCAAATGGCGAATGGTGCATTACCAAAACAAAATTTAGAAGAAATCATTCAGCAAGTATTAAAAGTTGAAAAGTAAGTTTTCTAGCCCAAGTTTTTAACTTGGGCTTTTTTATTTTTTAAAACGGCATTATTTTTTGTAACAAACAAACATGTTTTAATACTTATTAATATCAAAGAAACTAACGAACGTATGATTGGACATTTTTTAAAGCTAGAATGGAAGCAATATTTCCGTTCTTCTTATTGGCAAAAGAGTATAGCATTAAATATTGTTTTAGTGTTTTTTGCATTATACATGCTAGCCTCTTTTCTTGTTCTTGGATTTGGCGCTTTTTTTTTAATAGAAGATCAAATGCCAGGAAAAGACCCTTTACAAGTAGTGAACTCCTATCTTATTTTTGCCATCTTTGGTGATTTGGTATTTAGATATTTGATGCAAAAACTACCCGTAATGAACATTAAACCAATGCTTATTTTACCAATTAAAAAAAGTAAGCTTGTGCATTATATATTAAGAAAATCTATTCTTTCTTTCTTTAATATAATGCCATTGTTTTTCTACATTCCTTTTGCGATTGTTTTAATAGGGAAAGATTATGAAGTAGATGGGGTTTTGGGTTGGTTGTTTTCTATGATATTTATTATATTTTCATTAAACTTTTTAAACTTCTTAATTAATAAAAACCCAAAAGCTTTTGGAATCATTTTCATCTTGCTTGCCGGTTTGATTGGGCTACAAACATTCGGAATCTTTGATGTTACTCCATATGGAGGGGCAATCTTTGATGGTATTTTTAGCAATCCAGTAATTGTTTTAATACCCGGGATTATATTAGGACTATTATATTATCTAAATTTTAAACAGTTAAGAAGCAAAGTGTATTTAGATGGCGCGATTTCTGTAGCCGCAAAAGAAGCGAGTTCCGCAGACCTTTCATGGGCAGATAAACTAGGAGATGTAGCACCATTTATAAAAAATGATATTCGTTTGATATGGCGAAATAAAAGACCTAAAACCGTATTTCTTATGTCTTTTGCCTTTGTTTTATACGTTACTATTTTCTTTGGGAATGAAACATACGAAACGAAGATGCCTGCATTTTTAATTTTCGCCTCGGTTTTTGCAACGGGAGGTTTTGCGTTAAACTTTGGGCAGTTCATTCCTGCCTGGGACAGTTCTTATTATAAAATGTTAATGAGTCAAAACATTAAGTACAGGAAGTATTTAGATTCTAAGTGGTTTTTAATGGTGGTTATGACCTCTTTTCTTTATATACTTTGTATTCCCTACTTATTTATTTATGGACTGAATGAGTTTTTAATGCTAACAGCAGGTGCTATTTTTAACATAGGCTTCAATTCTTTGTTTCTATTATATGCCGGGTCTTTTAATAGAAAACGGATTGATCTAGAAAAGAGCGCTTTTGCCAATTATCAAGGAACAAGCGCAACACAATTTATTATTATTCTACCACTAATGGGCTTGCCAATGTTACTGTTTTGGGGCTTTAAGGTGCTTCTAGGGTTTAATGCAGGAATAATTGCAATTGCTACAGCGGGAGTTCTGGCACTACTCTTTAAAAGCTACTTTATGAAAATTATTGAGAAAAAATATATAAAAAGCAAATATGCTACGATTCACGCATTCGATCAAAAAGCATAATTACATAAAATTAGAAAGAAACAGAGTATGATACAATCAAAAAATATTTCAAAAAAATACGGATCAGCAGAAGTCTTAAATATACATTCTTTAGACATCCCAAAAGGAGAAAGTTTTGGTTTAGTAGGAAATAATGGAGCAGGAAAAACAACGTTTTTTAATATGCTTCTAGACTTAATAAGACCTACTACAGGAAAGATTATTAACAATAGAATTATCGTTAATGAAAGCGAAGAATGGAAAACATTTACAGGATCTTTTATTGATGAGACTTTTTTAATAGGCTATTTAACACCAGAAGAGTATTTCTATTTTATTGGAGATTTAAGGGGAATGAACAAAGCAGATGTAAAGTCATTCTTGATGGATTTTGAAGACTTTTTTAGCGGAGAAATTTTAGGAAAGAAAAAGTATTTAAGAGATTTAAGCAAAGGAAATCAGAAAAAAGCAGGGATTGTAGCTGCGATGATGGGAAATCCAAAAGTGGTTATTTTAGATGAGCCTTTTGCCAACCTAGACCCAACAACGCAAATTAGATTAAAGAAAATTTTAAAAAAATTAACTGAAGACAGAGAAGTTACAGTATTAATCTCTAGCCACGACTTAAGTCATGTAACAGAGGTTTGTAAAAGAATCGTTGTTTTAGATAAAGGAAATGTGGTTAAAGACCTCCAAACATCAGAAGCAACACTTAAAGAGTTAGAAAGCTATTTTTCGGCATAGAAAAATATTCTCGATTTTATTCCTATTTTTACGCTCTTCTTAACAATATCTTTTTAGAATAGATGTTTGTTATTAAGAGCTTTTTTCTATGAATAAAATATTTAAAATAACTGTTTTTCTTTTCTTTTTTCTGATGGTATATGCCTGCGGAACTAAGAAGGATACGGTTATTTCAAGAAACTATCAAGCCCTTACAACAAAGTTTAATGTTTTGTTTAATGGAAAAGAATATTTTAGAAAGGGACTAGAAGAAATAGACGCTAAGCACGAAGATGATTTTTGGGAACTATTACCTATTGAGCCTATTAAATTTGATGAAGATAAAATAATCCTTCCAAAACTGTCTCCAAAACTTAGCAGTGGACCAGGTTCGGGGTTTGGCGGAAGTAAAAACAATACAAGCACCTCTTCTAATGCTACGGAAACATCAGAGAATACTTCTAATTTTGAGAAAGCAGAAGAAAAATCTGTCAAAGCGATTCAACGTCACTCCATGAATATTAATGGAAGAGAGCGAAATAGACAAATAGATGACGCTTATTTATTGTTAGGAAAATCTAGATATTACTCACAAAGATTTATTCCTGCTATTGAGGCGTTTAATTATGTGATTGCTAATTATCCTTATGCAAACTTGATTAACGAAACTAAAATATGGAGAGCAAAGGCCAATATTAGAATAGAGAATGAAGAATTAGCAATTGAGACACTCAAACTTTTGTTAAAGAACAAAGAAAATCTCTCTGATGAAATTAAAGAGCAAGCACATACCGCAATGGCAATGGCTTACACAAGATTAGACAGCACTCATAGAGTAATAGAGCATTTAAAGTTAGCAACGGAAACTCAAGAAGACAGAAGGCAATCGGCTAGAAATATGTTTGTTTTAGGGCAGATTTACAGTTTAGAGAATAAAAAAGATTCAGCAAATATGGTTTTCGAAAAGCTAACTAAGTTTAAGAAAGCCCCATATAGATATCGCATTTATGCTAATATAGAAATGGTAAAAAATTCTTCTACAGACTCCTCTGCAATGGCTTTGTTAGAAAGGTTTAATAAGTTAATTAAAAACAGAGACAATAGACCTTATCTAGACGGATTATATTATCAAAAAGGGGTTATCTTAGAGAACCAAGACAGTATAAATAACGCCATTGAATTTTACAACAAATCACTAAGAACTAAAAAAGGAACCGCTAAGCAGAAAACGTTTGGATACGAAAGGTTGGGTAATATATACTTTAAAGACACAAAATATGTGCTAGCTAGCTCTTATTATGACAGCGTTTTACAGGTTGCTAAAGATTCGAACAACTTAAGAATTAGACGAATCAAAAGAAGGTTTAGAAGCCTAGCTTCACTGATTAACTATGAGAAAACATTAGTAAACAACGATAGTATTTTAAAACTAGCAGCACTTTCTAAAGAAGATCAAAGAAAGTATTTCCAAAAATATGTTGACGAACTAAAGAAAGCAGATGAAGCCTTAGCACAACAACAATTGAATACGATTTCTTTTGGAAACTCTTTTGGGTCTGGGGGCTTACAGCAATCTACAAATAAAGGCAAATGGTATTTCTACAATACACAATCTTTAGGTTTTGGAGAGGCGGAGTTTCAAAGAGTTTGGGGAAACAGGCCATTAGAAGATAATTGGAGGTGGTCTGATAAATCAAAAATTAACACAAAAAAAGAGGCAAAAGATTCGATTACGGTAAATGAAAGTAAGTATGATGTTGAAACATATACTAAAAGAATTCCAACGAAAAAAAAGGATTTAGACTCTCTTTATTATACTAGAAATGAAGCTTTATTTGAATTGGGATTGATTTATAAAGAACAGTTTAAAAACAAGCAAAAAGCAAAAGATTATTTAGAAAGATTGCTAAACAGTAAGCCAGACTCTTTGTTGTTATTGCCAGCTAACTATCATTTATTTCAATTATATAGTGAATCAAATAGCGCAAAAGCAAATAAATATAAAAAATACATTTTAGAAACGTATCCCGATACAAAGTTTGCCCAGATTATAGAATTTCCAGAAAAAGAGATAAAAATAGAAGAAGGTAAGCTTTCGGAAACCGAGAAATTTTATAAACAATTATACTACCTATACAAAGAAGACAAGTATGCAGATGTAGTTTGTGAGATTGAACAAATACTCCCAACATTATCTAAGTCAGAATTAATTCCTAAATTTGAACTCCTAAAAGCTTATGCTATAGGAAAATACCAAGGAAAAGAGGCGTATAAAACAGCACTGGATTATATTGCTTTACAATATGCTAACACTGAAGAAGGAAAAAAAGCAAAGGAGATATTAAATAGACTAAAAAAGTAACCCTTATGTTTAATAGTAAAGAAAAACCAAAAGCAGCGAAAGTCATGGAAAGAAATGTATTAGCTAAAAATACAACTATAGTTGGCGACATTAATTCTGAAGGAGATTTTAGAATTGATGGAACATTAGAAGGAACCTTAAAAACCAATGGAAGAGTAATTATTGGAGCAGAAGGATTCATCAAAGGAAAAGTTGATGCGATGAATGCAGATATAGAAGGAAAATTCTCAGGAGAGTTATTTGTGAATAATACCTTAACCATAAAAGCAACAGCGAACATTTCTGGCGATGTAGTAATAGGGAAACTGTCTGTAGAACCAGGAGCAACCTTTAACGCAACATGCTCGATGAAAGGAGCCGTTAAAGAACTGAACCAAAATGAGCAACAAAAAACCACAGAACAAACCCAAACCGCTTAATAATTATGCGCGCTTATCTGGATTAGCAATACAAATGTTTGCGATAATTGGAATTGGAACTTTTATAGGAGTAAAGCTAGATGAAAATTTTCCAAATAACCATAAATTATTTTCTGTTTGTCTCTCATTAACTTCTGTAATTGTAGCTATTTTTATTGTAATAAGACGTATTATTGCAACTTCTAAAGAAAACGAAAGTGAATCCTGAATTTATAAAAAGACAAACCAATTTTTTAATTCAATTACTTCTTATAACTGTCTTAATTTTCAGCATACACAGTTATTTGTTATACTACTTTGCAAAAGAAGTCGCTCTATTTTTCCCAGTTTGGCATATTTATGCTTTCCATTTTATAATTACAGCTTTGTTATATGGGTTAATAAACTATAAACATTCTCAAGGGAAAACAGAAATTTTCAACCTTTTTATGGTGGGAACACTTTTAAAAATGATTTTTGCGATTATTTTTTTATTACCCTTGCTGCTTTCAGAGTTTAAAAATAAACAGCCAGATGTTTTTAATTTTTTTATTCCTTACTTTTTGTTTTTAGCTTTTGAAGTCTTTTCAATCACAAAATTTTTACGAAAGTAACACTGAAAATCAACAGATTTATTGATTGTTTTTTTGTTTGAAAAAGGAGCTGTTAAAGGTTAAAAACAATCTTTTAAATATAGTTTGTCAATTCATATAATGTGTGTACATTTGCACCGAATTTAAAGTAGGGTTTTTAATACATCTATAATGACATTAAACACTTTTAAAAGTACATTCTTTACGGTTTTATTTTTAGCAATTTCTACTATTGGATATTCTTCTGATAAAAAACAAGAAAAAGAGGATGAAAAATTTGACGCTAAGTCAATGATTTTACATCACGTAAAAGATGCACATGAATTCCATCTTTTTGACTGGAACAACAAACCTGTTTCGCTTTCTTTACCAATAATTTTATGGACAGAAAATGGTTTAATAACCTTTATGTCAAGTGCTTTTCATCATGATGACGAAGGAAAGGTAATTGTAGAAAAAAATGATCAAAAATTTGTAAAACTACATGAAAAAATTTATCAATTAAATGAAGGAGCAACAGAAATTTTATTTGATGCGGAACATCATCCTACAAATGCTAAAGAACCATTAGATTTTTCTATCACAAGAAACGTTTTTATGATGTGGGTTTCTGTGCTAGTATTGTTGTTAATATTTTTTGCAACAGCAAAGTCATATAGAAAATCTAAAGACGGAGTTCCAACAGGAATAGCTGGTTTTATTGAGCCGCTTGTGATTTTTGTTAGGGATGAAATAGGAATTCCAATGATTGGAAAGCATAAATACAAAAGGTATATGCCTTTTTTATTAACTGTGTTTTTCTTTATTTGGATTAACAACATATTTGGATTAATTCCTGTATTAAATGGAGCTAACGTAAGTGGTAATATTGCATTTACATTTACATTGGCAACAATCACATTTATTATCACAACATTTAGTGGTAACAAAAACTACTGGAAACATATCTTTTGGATGCCAGGAGTGCCGGTGCCAATGAAAATATTTTTAATGCCAATTGAGATTATAGGAATGTTTGTTAAACCAATCTCTTTAATGATTCGTTTGTTTGCTAATATTACAGCAGGACACGTTATTATTTTAGCATTAATGTCATTAATATTTGTTTTTAAATCTGTAGCAATAGCACCAGTGTCTGTAGCATTTTCATTATTTATTACAGTTATTGAAATTATTGTAACAGCAATACAAGCATATATATTTACAATATTGTCTGCCCTATATTTTGGAATGGCAACAGAAGAAGAACATTAATTATTTAAATTTTATATTATGACTATTACTGGAATTGCAGCTATTGGAGCTGGTTTAGCAGCTATTGGAGCTGGTGTTGGTATTGGTAAAATTGGTGGATCTGCTATGGAAGCAATGGCACGTCAACCAGAAATGCACGGGAAGATTCAGTCTTCTGCATTAATTTTAGCAGCCTTCGTAGAAGCGGTAGCACTGTTTGGTGTTGTTGTAGCTTTCTTACAAGGGTAAAACATAAGAATACAGGAGTAGCGGTTGGCTATTTCTGTATTTCTTAAAATTTAAAAAGTTATTAAAAAAGTAAAGAAATGGATTTAATTACACCTGGCTTAGGTCTTGTTTTTTGGACAGCAATTACATTTTTATGTTTATTGTTTATCTTAAGAAAATTTGCTTGGAAGCCGATCTTGGGAGCAGTTAGTGATAGAGAAGAAGGAATTAAGAAGGCATTAGCGTCTGCAGAAGATGCTAAAAAAGAAATGCAAAACTTGCAGTCTAACAACGAACAATTATTAAAAGAAGCAAGAGCAGAGAGAGATTCTTTGATGAAAGAAGCGCGTGAGATTAAAGATAAAATGATTGCCGATGCAAAAGAAGAAGCTAAAGAGGTTACTTCAAAGTTAATTGAAAACGCACAAGCATCTATCGAGCAAGAAAAGCAAGCTGCTTTGGCAGAGTTGAAAAAGCAAGTAGCAGATTTATCAATAGGTATTGCTGAGGCAGTAATTAAAAAAGAATTAGACTCTAGAGATGATCAACTAAAATTAGTTGAAGGAATTTTAGAAGATGTTACGTTAAAGTAAGAAGATGAAAGACGCAAGACCCGCATTACGTTACGCAAAAGCAATTTTGAATTTAGCCCAAGAAACAAAGGCTGAAACAGAAGTGAATGCAGATATGCTGTTAATTGCTTCAACAATTTCTGAGAATCACGATTTAGGAGTGTTACTAAACAGCCCAATAATCAAATCTTCTGACAAAAAGAATGTCTTAAACGAACTGTTTACAGGGAAAATAAACACAATTTCTTTAGGGTTATTTAATTTATTAGAAGATAACAAAAGAATTAATATGTTATTGGCTATTGCTAAGCAGTACTCAATTATTTACGACTTCTTAAAAAGAGTTCAAGTAGCTAGTGTTACTACAGCAGTACCATTAACTGAAGAGTTAGAGAAAAAAGTAATGGCTAAAGTTGTTGACCTAACAGGCAACAAGGCTAGTTTAGAAAATATTGTAAATCCAAATGTTTTAGGAGGATTTATATTACGTGTTGGAGATGTGCAGTATGATGCAAGTATCTCAAACCATTTAAATGAATTAAGAAAGGAATTTGACAACAGTCACTATATTCCAAAAATTTAATTATACATCAAATTATAAAAGATGGCAGCAATTAAACCCGCTGAAGTTTCAGCAATTTTAAAGCAACAATTAACAAATTTTGATGCAAGCGCATCATTAAACGAAGTCGGTACTGTTTTACAAGTAGGAGATGGTATTGCTCGTGTTTATGGATTATCCAATGTTCAATATGGAGAGTTAGTTGAGTTTGAAAATGGATTGGAAGGAATCGTTTTAAACTTAGAAGAAGATAATGCTGGAGTTGTATTATTAGGAGCTTCTACCTCTGTTAAAGAAGGATCAACAGTAAAACGTACTGAAAGAATTGCTTCTTTAAGAGCTGGAGAAGGAATCGTTGGACGTGTAGTTGATACCTTAGGAAATCCAATTGATGGTAAAGGACCAGTTGAAGGAAAAACCTACGAAATGCCTTTAGAGCGTAGAGCTCCTGGGGTTATTTACCGTGAGCCAGTAACAGAACCTTTACAAACAGGTATTAAGTCTATTGATGCAATGATTCCAGTAGGAAGAGGTCAACGTGAGTTAATCATTGGAGATCGTCAGACAGGAAAGTCTACAGTTGCTTTAGACACCATCTTAAACCAAAAAGAATTTTATGATGCAGGACAACCAGTGTACTGTATCTATGTAGCTATTGGTCAAAAAGCATCTACAGTTGCAGCTATTGCAAACATGTTAGAAGAAAGAGGAGCTTTAGCGTATACAACAATTGTTGCAGCAAACGCATCAGATCCTGCAGCAATGCAAGTATATGCACCATTTGCTGGAGCAGCAATTGGAGAGTACTTCCGTGATACTGGAAGACCAGCATTAATCATCTATGATGATTTATCTAAACAAGCAGTAGCATACCGTGAGATTTCTTTATTACTAAGAAGACCTCCAGGACGTGAGGCCTATCCTGGTGATGTATTTTACTTACACTCAAGATTGTTAGAGAGAGCAGCAAAAGTAATTAATGATGATAAAATTGCTAGCGAAATGAACGATTTACCAGATACTTTAAAAAGTATTGTAAAAGGTGGAGGTTCTTTAACAGCATTACCAATTATTGAAACACAGGCAGGAGATGTATCAGCATATATTCCAACCAATGTAATTTCAATTACAGATGGACAAATCTTTTTAGATGGAGATTTATTCAACTCTGGTGTACGTCCTGCAATTAACGTAGGTATTTCGGTATCTCGTGTAGGAGGAAACGCTCAGATTAAATCGATGAAGAAAGTATCTGGAACATTAAAATTAGATCAAGCTCAATTTCGTGAATTAGAAGCGTTTGCAAAGTTTGGTTCTGATTTAGATGCTGCTACAATGAATGTAATTTCTAAAGGACAACGTAATGTTGAAATTTTAAAGCAAGCACAAAACGATCCTTATACAGTAGAAGATCAGGTGGCTATTATTTATGCAGGTTCTAAAAACTTGTTAAAAGAGGTACCTGTAAAGAAGGTAAAAGAATTCGAAAGAGATTATATAGATTATTTAAATGCAAAGCATAGAGATACTTTAGATACTTTAAAATCAGGGAAGTTAACTGACGAAGTAATTGCTACATTAGAAAGTGCTGCAAAAGAGATATCTGCAAAATTTGCATAATCACTAAAGACCCATTTAGATGGCAAACTTAAAAGAAATACGTAACAGAATTACCTCGATTGGTTCTACCATGCAGATTACTAGTGCCATGAAAATGGTATCTGCTGCTAAGTTGAAAAAGGCACAAGATGCTATTACTGCCATGCGTCCTTATTCTTCTAAATTGACCGAGTTGTTACAAAGCTTAAGCGCAACCTTAGATGCTGATGCTGGAGGAGATTTTTCGAAACAAAGAGAAGTTTCTAAAGTGTTGTTAGTGGTTGTGACTTCAAATAGAGGTTTGTGTGGTGGATTTAACTCATCAGTGATTAAAGAAACTATCAAAAACATTGAAGATAATTACCAAGGAGTTGGTGTTGATTTGTTGACAATTGGTAAAAAAGGAAACGATATCTTATCAAAAACATATCCAGTTATTGAAGCTAAAAATGATGTTTATGATGATTTGACTTTTGATAATGTTGCCGAGATTGCCGAAAATTTAATGAGCATGTATGTAGATGGAACCTATGACAAGATAGAAATCATTTACAACCGATTTAAAAATGCAGCAACTCAAATTCCTCAAATAGAACAATTTTTACCGATTAAACCTGTAGAGGGAGATGTAAGCACTAATTCAGATTATATCTTTGAACCAGGGAAAGAAGAAATTGTATTAGAACTGATACCAAAGTCGTTAAAAACTCAATTATACAAATCTATTAGAGATAGTTTTGCCGCAGAACATGGAGCTCGTATGACAGCAATGCATAAGGCAACAGATAACGCAACAGAATTGCGCGATGAATTATTGTTAACGTATAACAAAGCTCGTCAAGCAGCAATTACCAACGAAATCTTAGAAATTGTTGGAGGGGCGGAAGCGCTGAACAATTAGACGAAGCTTTTAGCGAAGTCAAATGAAGAAAAGCGGAAGCCTTAAATAATTAGACGAAGCTTTTAGCAGAGTCAAATGAAGAAAAGCGGAAGCGCTGAACAATTAGACGAAGCTGATTTAGCGAGAACCACATACATAATAAAAAGAGCGTATCTAATAGATACGCTCTTTTTTTGTAATTTGGCATAAGCCTTGAAGTTTAATCTCAAAACAAAAAAATGAAACTAGGAGTATATCTTATTATGATTATAGGTTTAACTACCTGCAAAACATTAAAACTAGAAAAGAATCCCCCGTTTAAAGTTATTGGAGCAACGTATAATAATTGGGTAGGAGGCCAACAAGGAGTCAGTGGAATAAGAATAATTATAGGCTATACAGCCACTAAAAAAATAAACTTTAAAAAAATCTTCTTCTTCGATAAAGAAGCCAATATTGAAATGAAAGAAAAAGAAGGGAAGACCTATTTATTTGGGTATATAGATACCTCTACCAGAAGGAATAATGACCTTGTTTTAAACTCCAGCCGAAAAAAGGAAATCAAAAACACACTTCCAGAAAGAAAAGTAGCATTTAAATTAGAAAAAAACGATGCAATTATTTCTTATTTAGTAAAAGGAAAAATCAAATATGTAAAAATACCCAACATAAAACAAACAAAAACAGATTATTATCCATAAATTAAATCACTGATTTTCAATAAAATACAGCTCTTTTTAACAAGCAGTATTTTTTTTGGCACGCAATTTGGAATTACATGAGTATAATCATAAAACCAAAGCGTATGAAAGCCTTAAAACTACTTTTAGTATTAGTCATATCAGGAACACTGTTTAGCTCATGTTCCGTAATTATTGATGACATTTATGACGATGGGATCTCTTTAGAAGAACTAGTAACAGGGTATGATTTATGGTATATAGATTATCATAGAACAACAGGTACTGGAGATGTTCCGTTTTTATCTAAAGCATTTACAGTTTCTTTTATTAATGGAAGGATGTATGCAAACAACAACATTGCTGATATAGGAATAACAGGAAATGGTCTAGGAATCGTTGTTGGAAATTATGATACCTTCGGAGGTTTTTTAGAAACTTTTCACGATATAGACGGAAGGCATGATTTTGATGTTACTCAAATCTCAGGAAATGAAATTCGTATTTATGACAATTATCACAACGTTAGCTATTATTTAGTAGGCTATCAAAGAAATAATTTTGACTATGACATGTTGTTTTATGAAAACATAGAATACTTTTTACAAGAGTATGTCGCTTGGGAGAGAATATCTATAAGTAGTGTTGGTACACCAAGCATTTTTGATGATGAAAATTATTTGCAATTTACACCAGAAAACAACACGACTTTTTATTCGTCTCACGATTCATTTGGCACAAATATTGATAATCTATTATGGGATTTTGTTGGGTCTTATCAGGTGTATGATGTACAAGGATATGAAAACCTAAAAATTTTAACACTTAATTATGACAGCGGAGATACTGAAGAGTTTGAATTAAGCGTTATTAATGACCAACGAGTTCGTTTGTATAATGTAGTTTCACAAACTACGTACGATTTTTCCGGTAGAGGATTCATTCAGTTCTTAAAAGGAGAAGCAAAAGCTTCAGATATTGTAAGGAATAACGGAAGAAAACGAACTAAGATTAAAAGAGAAATAAAAAATAGAAGAAATTTAAAATAAAGTTTGGTTAGTTGATTTTTGATTGGTTATTCTCAATAACCAATTGAAAGGAAAACCGCTCTCGAAGAGAGCGGTTTTTTCATACCCATATATCACAGATTATTCATAATCTAATAACCCAACATAATATCAAAATCTGTTATCTTTAACAAAAACTAATATATGAACGGAACAGTATTTATTACTGGAGCAACTTCAGGAATAGGAATGGCAACGGCCAAATTATTAGCCCAACATCAATTTCGATTAATTCTATGTGGAAGAAGAAGAGAAAGACTAGACAAATTACAGTCATTACTCGAAAATTTTTCTGAGGTAACAACATTACAATTTGATGTTAGAAACAAAGAAGAAGTTTTTACAGCAGTAAATAGTTTACCAGAAAATTTTTCTCAAATAGATGTACTGATAAATAATGCGGGTAACGCACATGGTTTGAGCACAATTCAAGAAGGCGAGATAGATGATTGGGACGCGATGATAGATATCAATGTAAAAGGGCTACTTTATGTCTCAAAAGCAATTATACCTAGTATGGTTAAAAGAAACAAAGGTTTTATCGTTAATATTGGCTCGATTGCGGGCAAGGAAGTGTACCCAAACGGAAATGTATACTGCGCCTCAAAGTTTGCTGTAAACGCCCTTAATAAAGCGATGAGAATAGATTTAAATAAACACCATATTCGGGTCTCAGGAATTCATCCTGGTGCCGTTGAAACAGAGTTTTCTGATGTTCGATTTAAAGGAGATAAAGAAAGAGCGAAGCAGACCTATGCTGGATACAAAGCTTTACAAGCAGAAGACATCGCAGACATCATTCATTTTGTGATTACAAGGCCTTACCATATAAATATTGAAGACTTGGTAGTATATCCAACTGCCCAAGCTAGTCCAACCATTTTAAATAAAGACTAATGAGCACCTATTCTAAAATCATAGCAGGTTGCATGTCATGGGGTAATTGGGGAAAGCAATTTTCTAAAGAACAGATGATTCAACAAATGAACCTTTCTTTAGAGGCTGGGATTACTACTTTTGATCATGCAGATATCTATGGTGATTATACTACAGAAAATCAATTTGGAAAAGCTTTTGTGGAGAGCGGAATTCAAAGAGAAAATATTCAACTGATTTCTAAATGTGGTATCCAATATGTTGGAGAAACAAGAAAAAATAAAATAAAACACTACAATTACTCTAAAGAATATATTATTTGGAGTGTAGAAAAATCATTACAAGAATTAAGAACGGATTATTTAGATGTATTGTTATTGCACAGACCAAGTCCGTTAATGCGTCCAGAAGAAGTTGCAGAGGCTATTCAGTTCTTAAAGGAACAAGGAAAAATAATAGATTTTGGAGTCTCTAACTTTACCCCTTCTCAGGTTGAACTAATTTATGATAAGGTGCCCATTTCTGTAAACCAAATAGAGTTTTCGCTAACGCAACATGTGGCAATGCATAATGGATCTTTAGACCAAATGATACAAAAGAAAATCATCCCAATGAGTTGGAGCCCGTTAGGGAATATATTTAAAGAAGAAACGATTGAGAACTCTAGGATTAAAGGCATTCTAGAAGGATTAACCAGAAAATACAATGCTACTGATGACCAACTGCTATTGGCTTGGATCTTAAAACACCCATCAGGAATTCATCCAGTAATCGGAACTACAAATAAAGAAAGAATAGCCAATGCTGTTAAAGCATTAGAAATAGACCTTGAGTTAGAAGACTGGTTTTCCTTATTAGTAGCGAGTCAAGGTCATAAAGTTCCTTAAAAATGATTAACAAACGTCTTTTAATTAAAAATTTACTCAGTCATAATGACGAGAATAGTTTTTATGATAAAAAGCAAAAGCTATCACTAGGGAGTAAGGAAGGTAAAGCTAAGTTTTTAAAGCACATTTGTGCATTGTCAAACTCTAACCCTTTTAATAATTCTTATATGATTATTGGTGTAGAGGATGAAGAAAATAAAATACTTGGCGTCGATTTTTATGATGATAGTAAGATTCAAAACTTAGTGAACGCTTATTTAAAAAACCCTCCTAAAATTGAATACGAAAATGTGCCTTTTCCTAGATTGCCTAGGCACAAGGTGGTGGGCTTGGTAACGATCCATCCAAATGATCAAATCACATCGTTGCTTAAAAACGCTTGGAAATATAAAAGAGAAACAATTTTTTATCGTAGAGGAAGTAATTCTATGCCAGCTTCTAAAAACTTCGAACTGAGAGGCACCAATAAAGAGATTGTAGCATCGATAGAAAAGAATGCGCACAATAATATTCAGTTAACATTAGATGGAGTTTTTGACTTTTTCAACAACCACAGACCAGAATACAACCCGCAATATAAAGTGTTTAATGAGCAGTTTGTACTATGTTGGGCTGGAGAACAAAAAGAAATTAATGGGGAAATATTTTTATCTCGCGTAGATATTGAATTAATTAACGAACAGGTTAGGCTATTTTTTTCCTCTTTAGACGATGTTCAAATAAGTCATAATAATCGATCTTTTATTATTATAGAATATATCTTATTAGGCATTGATAAAAAAGAAACTCGGTTCCCTTTAGAGAAGACAATCATTCACTTTAAAGACAATGGACAGCATGATATTATAACTGAGTTTTTGTTTGAACCACCAAAACTGAACGATACAATTATTCAACATATCTATGAAAACAGTAACGCAATTATAAATAAAATTGAAAAACAAGAAGCGCTTTCGGTTTTAGAGCATGAAGATGTACTTCGTTTGCCAATTAATTACTTATTATGTTATTTACAAGGATTTTTAGATGCTCCTGAGCAACTTAAAAAAGCAAAAGAATATATTAAAAGCTTAGAGGATAAAACGACCTACGTACAATATAAAGAAGCGATCCGAGTACTAAGAAAAGTGAAATATAATTGACAAACAAACCAGGTGTAAAAGAACTTAGTAAAAACCCCTAAAAACTAATAATCAGGATAATTCCTGAATATAAAAACAAATCACAATGTTAATTTAGAGTCTAACTAAAAAACAAATTAACATGCATTCAGCTCAATTAAAAAGTACAGTAGATTCTGATCATAAATCAGATATTTTTGAAAACATCAGTCTAGCAACAGCTAAAACTGAGGCTAAGAACAACTATGTAAGTAAATACCCACACGATAATTTAGCCGACACAGTATACGTTACAACGTAGCTTAAATAAAAACTCACCTCAAACGAGGTGGGTTTTTATTTATTCAATAGTTTAATTATAAATCAAACTTAATCCCTTGCGCCAAGGGTAATTCATCAGAATAATTTATAGTATTTGTTTGTCTTCTCATGTAGATCTTCCAAGCATCAGATCCAGATTCACGTCCGCCTCCAGTTTCTTTTTCTCCTCCAAAAGCACCTCCAATTTCTGCACCAGAAGTTCCGATATTTACGTTTGCGATACCGCAATCAGAGCCAGCATACGATAGGAATTTTTCGGCCTCCTTTACCTGATTAGTCATAATTGCAGAAGATAATCCTTGTGCCACTCCGTTTTGTTTATCAATGGCATTTTCTACGTCTCCAGAATATTTTATTAAATATAAAATTGGCGCAAACGTTTCATGTTGAACAATTTCAAAATGATTTTCAGCCTCAATAATGGCAGGTTTTACATAACACCCAGACTCATATCCATCGCCTTCTAAAACACCACCCTCAACTAATACATTTCCTCCTTCTGCTTTTGCCTTTTCAATTGCTGCTAAATAAGTGTTTACAGCATCATGATCAATTAATGGACCGATGTGGTTTTTTTCATCTAAAGGATTGCCAATAGTTAATTGTTTATATGCCCCTACAATGGCATCCTTTACTTTATCGTAAACAGATTCATGAATAATTAACCTTCTTGTTGAGGTACAGCGTTGTCCACAAGTTCCGACAGCTCCAAATACTGCCCCAGGAACAACCACTTTTAAGTCTGCGCTAGGTGTTATAATAATAGCATTGTTTCCTCCTAGCTCTAATAAAGATTTTCCAAAACGCTCAGCAACAGTTGCCCCAACAATTCTCCCCATTCTTGTAGACCCTGTTGCAGAAATTAATGGAATTCTAGTATCAGTAGTCATCATTTCTCCAACCTTGTAATCTCCATTAATAATACAAGAAATACCTTCTGGCAAATTGTTTTCTTTTAAAATTCCTGCAATAATATTTTGACAAGCCACAGAGCATAAAGGTGCTTTTTCAGAACCTTTCCAAACACATACATCTCCACAAATCCAAGCCAAAGCTGTGTTCCAAGCCCAAACAGCAACTGGAAAGTTGAATGCAGAGATAATTCCAACAACTCCAATAGGATGCCATTGTTCTCTCATTACATGCCCAGGACGTTCAGAAGGAATGGTTTGCCCATTTAATTGTCTAGATAAGCCAACAGCAAAATCACAGATATCGATCATCTCTTGAACTTCTCCATAACCTTCTTGTAAAGATTTTCCCATTTCGTAAGAAACAAGTTTCCCTAAAGGCTCTTTTAAATCTCTTAATTTATTTCCGAATTGACGTACAATTTCTCCTCTTTGTGGAGCAGGGATGTTTCTAAATGAGATAAATGCTTTTGTTGCAGTCTCCATCACTTTATCATAGTCTTCTCTTGTGGTTGCTTTTACTTTTCCGATTAATTTCCCATCAACAGGAGAATAGCTTTCAATAAGCGCTCCATTAGAGAAATTTACAGAGCCTGTTGAAGTCCCCTCATTTATGTCTTTTAACCCTAATTGCTGTAAAGCTTCTCGAATTCCGAAATTATTCATTGTGTGATTGTTTTTTGATTTGATTTGTGCCTCAAAAGTACAAATAAAGTTTCGTAAATTTAGACGGATTTAAAACCAACTTACCATGAAAAAAGTCATTTTTAGCATTGCTCTAGCCATTACATTTTTAGGATGTAAAGAAACTACTGAATCAAAAGAACCTACCCAAACAAATGAATTTGCAATTATCATTCACGGAGGTGCAGGAACAATTTTGAAAAAGAATATGACACCAGAAAAAGAGGCTGCCTATAAATCGAAGTTGGCAGAGGCGATTAAGATAGGCCACGAAATATTAAAAAAAGGAGGAACCAGTTTAGATGCAGTAGAAAAAACAATTCATGTATTAGAAAACTCACCTTTATTTAATGCCGGCAAAGGAGCGGTTTTTACCAATGAAGGAGCTAATGAAATGGATGCTTCTATTATGGATGGGGCGACCTTAAATGCAGGTGCTATAGCTGGAGTAAAAGATATAAAGAACCCTATTTCTACAGCTAGATTAGTCATGAGTAATTCAGATCATGTAATGTTATCTGGCTTAGGAGCTTCTCAATTTGCAAAAGAACAAGGAGTAGAAATTGTGGATCCTTCCTATTTTTACACAGAAAGAAGATTTAAATCCTTAGAACGAGTTAAGAAGAAAGAAAAGAAGTTAGAAGCAACAAAAACAACAGCATTTTACGACGCAGATATAAAAGACAGCAAATTTGGAACCGTTGGTTGTGTAGCTTTAGATAAAAGTGGAAATATCGCTGCAGGAACTTCTACAGGAGGAATGACAAATAAGCGATGGAATAGAATTGGAGACGCACCTATTATTGGAGCAGGAACCTATGCAAACAACCTTACTTGTGGTGTGTCTTCTACGGGATGGGGAGAATACTTTATTAGAGGAATGGTAGCCTATGACATTTCTGCTTTAATGGAGTATAAAGGAATAACATTAAAAGAAGCTACTAATGAAGTAATTCAAAAGAAACTAACCAAATTAGGAGGTACTGGAGGTGTCGTTGCTTTAGATAAAAATGGAAATATGCAATTCGAATTCAATACCGCCGGAATGTATAGAGCATCTATGAATGATAAAGGCGAATTAGTCGTAAAAATTTATAAAGATTAAAACTGATATCTTACACCCGAGTAAACACCAATAAAATAAGGTCTGAAACCATTAGCGTTCCCAGAAAAAGTATTAAACTGACTTTTAAACATTGGGTTTAGGTTTAACGACCAGTTTTTGTTTATGGAATAGTCAATATCAAAACCGATGTTTCCGCTAAAGTTCATAGAGTTTAAGTTGTTAGCTCTTCCTAAAACTGAAGAATCATCCATGACAACTTCAACTGTATTGTTAACTAAAAACAAAGAGCTAAAACCAGCGACAATACCTGTCTTTAATTTTTCTCCAGTGTTAAAATGATACTTTACTTCAAAAGGAACTTCAATATAACTGAAGGATTGTTCTATCTCTCCATTTGCGATATTAGTTGCTCCAAGACTAGAGATAGGCACTAAATTACTCATAACATTATCAATATCCACTAACGAATAAGAGAAGTGATAGGCACTAGCAGAATTACCAAAATCTATAGCTTGTGAATTAATTCGAGCAGATCCGGAAGTTATAGAAACATCTTGTGTTAAATAGCTCATTTCCTGTAAATGCGCGCCTGTTCTTATAGACCATTTGTTATTAAGTCTATAATCAACTTTAGCGCCATAAGAAAAAGTATTAGCTCCTTTTGTAGGGCTTGAGTTTAATTCAGCTGAAATAGGAGAAGCATTAGAAAACGAACTTGAATTTAATACTGCAAAAACTGAAGAAACAGACCATTTTTTTAGACTTTTCTCGTTAGTTTTTATACTATCTTTTGAATTTACAAAAGCAATAAAATCTTTCTTTTTAGAAACAAATGGATTCTTTTTTTGTACAGAATCTTTTTTCTGCTCAGCAATAACCATTTTATCAGAAGGGTTTATACTAAAAATAGTCTTCTTTTTTTCTTCTAGAGGCTTCTCTATAACAACTTTTGTGCTTTTTTCTTTTTCTGTATTCTTTTCTGTTGTGGGTGGTGTGTTATACTTTTTGATGTTAATGGTATTGTTGTCTGCAACAACAACCTTATTTTTCCAAGAAGTTTCTTTGGGAGTAGCTTTTTCCTTTGGAGCCATATCTGTGTCAGATGGTTTTTTACTCGCAATAATCGTTTTCTCTTCAGGAATTAACTTTAAAAGCTGCTTATTAGAATCGTTTTTTATTGTAGTGTTTTCTTTTGGAGCACTTGTAATAATAGGAGTGTTTGTATTGTTAATGTCTATAGGGTTGTCATTAAGTGAAGGTAGTACGAACAAACCTAGAAGTAAAACAGCAGCAACACCGCCAGAAAGCCACCAATATGGTAAAACGCGGCGTTTTTTCTTTGTGAGCTTTCCTTCAATAGCCGACCAAACCTTTGGGCTAGGAGTAACCTCTAAGCCTTCCATCTTATCTTGGAATAGTTGATCGATATTTTTGTTTTTCATCATTTTAAGCTCCTTTGTGTTTTTGCAGATGAACTTCTATTTTCTGTTTTAATAATACTCTTGCTCTAGACAAGTTTGATTTGGAAGTACCTTCCGATATTTGTAACATTTTCGCAATCTCTTTATGCGAATAATGGTCTAGTACATACAGATTAAAAACCAACCGATATTGATCAGGAAGTTGTTGAATTAGACTTAATAAAAAATTAAGATCTAACTGTGTTGCATCAAAATCAACCTCTTCAACACGATCTTCAATTACATCTTCCTTTACAACTTTTAATGGTGATTCTTTTCTATATTTCTGTAATGCAGTATTTATTACAATTCTTTTCATCCAACCTTCGAATGATCCAGAATCCTTATACTGGTCTATTTTACTAAATATTGTTAGAAAACTATCTTGCAATACATCTTCTGCATCTTGATAATTTTGAGAATATTTTAGGCACACTCCAAAAAGCTTACCTGAAAACAGTTGGTAAACTTGCGATTGAGCTGCTAGGTTTTGCTGGCAGCATTTTTGTATGAGCTCTTTTATATTAATACGTCAAAAATGTATTCAAAAATAAGCTAATATTTTAACACTGTATCTCTTGTTTCTATCTCTAACCCTTTATCTAAGAGAAAAGGTATTACATAGCTTATCTAATTTCAGAACAGTGTTAACCGCCTTACTGTTTTGTGTAAAATAGTACAGAATTTATTTTGATGTAAATCTGTATTTATAAAATAATCATTAGTTTATAAAAACTAACTACGTGAACTTTCATTTTTAATTTCTTCGCAATTAAAGCAAAGTGAGACCGCTTTTGATGGAACATAATTTTCCCGAAAACAATCTTTTTAATTGTACTTTTCTCAAAATCAGGGTAGGTGCAGACCCTATAGGACTTCTCAAAAGAAACAAATAACAGCCTTTTTCATAACTATAAAACAGATTGTATAAAATCTAGATTATAATGTAAACATCTGAAAAGGCGGTCTCACTGTGATAAATAAGTGAATTAAATAATCTTTACAAGAAAAATTGGATTGCGCAGCCCAATTTTTCAGTCATCTTAACAATATTAAATCTCGTCGTGTATGCTCAATGTTTTTACCAGTAATTAAAACCGCTTTGTTTTTTTGCAATTTTATCGCTAACAAAAACCACTATTGTCATTAATATTGGAAAAAATCAATCTTACTCAAAAATTAACTTTCACCGTTGCTTTCTAACAAGATGCAAGAAATGTGAAAAGGTTGCGTGAAATAATTATATTTTTGTAATTAAATGCAAAAAAAGATTTTTAACATACAATCAGACCTTGATTTTAGAGACCTAGCGATAGCTGTTTTTAAACATCAATTTCAACATAACACCGTATATAGGTCTTTTTGTGACTTGCTATATATACATCCTTCCGACATAAAAGAGGTCTCTGAGATTCCTTTTTTGCCGATTCAATTTTTTAAATCTCATCGAATTGTTACGTCTCAAGATGAAATTATAGAAACATTTACAAGCTCCGGAACAACAGGAAGTGTAACGAGTAAACATTTTTTAACAGACATAAACTGGTATAAGAATAGCTTTAGAAAAGCATTTCAGCATTTTTATGGAAATATAGAAGACTATACTGTTTTGGCATTACTTCCGAATTACTTGGAGCGAAGAGGATCTTCTCTAGTATATATGGTAGATGACTTAATCCGAAAATCAAAAAGTGAAAAAAGCGGCTTTTTTTTAAACAATCTAGATGAGTTAGCTCACAACTTGATTGAATTAGATAAAGAAGGAAAAAAAACGATACTTATAGGTGTCTCTTATGCTTTGTTGGATTTAATAGAAAGAAAGCAATTTCAATTGAAGCATAGCATAGTAATGGAAACAGGAGGGATGAAAGGAAGAAGAGAAGAAATTACGCGTTTTGAATTACATGAAATTTTACAAAAGGGATTTGGAGTTTCAAAAATTCATTCGGAATATGGAATGACAGAACTGCTAAGCCAAGCATACTCTAAAGGAAAAGGTGTTTTTGAATGCCCTCCTTGGATGAAAATTTTAACTCGAGATACCGAAGACGCTTTAACAATTCAAAAACCAAATATAACGGGAGGAATAAATATTATTGACTTAGCCAACTATAATTCCTGTTCTTTTATTGCCACACAAGACCTTGGTAAGGTAGATGTTAATGGTAGGTTTGAAGTGTTAGGAAGATTTGATCACTCAGATATCAGAGGATGCAATCTAATGCTTTCTTAAAAGAAAGATTTTTTAAGCAAACCTACATTGTAGATGATCTGAATTTACAAAGTTGGTCGCGCTCTCTGCATTTGCAAAAGGACCCGCAATATGATAAAAAAGATAATCTAAGTTTCTGCCACATCTATGAGTCATTCCTCCAGTATTTTGTTGTTGAAATCCAGGAGGCAAAGGACCCAAGTCTCCAGGTTCCATATTAATATCTCCAGCGAGAACCACTCCACCAACTGGAGCTGCAAAATTGATATTATTTAAAGCATTGGTTATGTATGGCATATTTCCTCCAGAGGGAGCATGTATACATCCAACACGAACATTATTCCCTGCAATTGAGGTTATCCAAACTATCGGACGATGTAGGTTGTTTCCATCGTGCCAACCACCAATTGGGAAAGCGGCATGATTTCCTAAGGCAGCGATCCATAATATAGCTAAACTACACCTTAAATTACCTGGGTCTTGAGCTCTCCAGGGCACATGATATCCATTGTATCGTGTCCCTCCGATATTCAAATCAGTAATTTGGTAATATCCTCCTAATGATGGAGCAGGATTCCATGCACATGGAATTAATGGACCGATATGCCCTCCATAATCAGCATTTCCTGCCTCTTGCAAACAGATGAATTGAGGTACCAAGTTTGTTAAAGGCGGAGGAAAACCCTGAGCACGTTGGTTTAAAATAAAAGCGATGGGGTTAGACCCTTGAGTATTCCATGTTGCAATAGACATAAGTTCTGGTTTTAAAAAGAATATTTTAATAAATACAAGTTTAGAAAAAGAAGGAACGTTTTACATCAGTATAAATACTGAACCTAATAAAATCAGAAATTTTAATAAAAACTGTTTGTAATCAAACGAACTTTTCATCGACTACATCCAAAACTAACGACAATGAAAAGATTTTTTACAATAGCATTCGTAGTATTTTCAGCTACGTTATTTTCTCAGGAAATTGATTACAATACCAAAAAAGGGTATGTTGCCGAAGGGTATGATGTGGTGTCTTATTTTGTTGACAAAAAACCAATAAAAGGAAATAAAAAATTCCAAGCTACTCATGATGGAGTAAAATTTAAATTCTCTTCTGAAAAAAATTTAAACCTTTTTAAGAAAGCTCCAAAAAAATATATACCACAATATGGCGGATATTGTGCTTATGCAGTAGCAAAGAAAAACACGAAAATGTATATCGATGCTGAAAAGTATGAGATTAGAGATGGTAAGCTGTATTTGTTTTATAGCTCATGGCTTTCTAGTAAACTTGAAGACTGGCAAGAAGAAGATACAAAAAAGCTTCAAAAGATGGGAGATAAAAACTGGGAAACTTTAAAGCATAAAAAGAAGAAGTAATGAAGCATTTTTGGGTACTATTTCTTTTTATTACGGCAACAACTTTTGCGCAAAAAACAAATTATAATATTCAAAAAGGATCTGTAGCGAAAGGGTATGATGTAGTGGCATATTTTAAAAACACAGCCGTAAAAGGAAATAAAAGTATTTCTATAAAATATGATGGCGTTACATTTTTATTTTCGTCTCAAGAAAACTTAACAAGCTTTAAGAAGACGCCTAAAAAGTATATTCCACAGTATGGAGGATATTGTGCATACGCAATAGGAGCTAAAGGAAGTAAAGTGTCGATTAACCCAGAAACTTTTGAAATTAGAGAAGGGAAACTTTATTTATTTTATAATAGAGGCAGAACAAATACACTAGAACTTTGGGTTAAAGAAGGCGCCGAAAAACTAAAAAAGCAGGCAGATAAGAATTGGGAAAAGCTTATCAAATAAAAAAATAAGATGTAAGTAAGTCGTAGGAACTTACAAATGATGATTGAGGGAAATAAGGGCTGAAGAAATTCAGCTCTTTTTGTATTACTCAACTTTTAACAAAAAGTAATTTTTCTTTCCTCTTTGAAGTAAGACGTATTTATCAGCAATGAAATCTGAAGAAGTAATTGTAAAACTTTCTTGTACCTTTTCTTTATTGACAGAAATTGCATTTTCCTTTAAAGCCCTTCTAGCTTCACCATTAGATTTTAAAAACCCAGTTTTCGCAGCTAAGGCCGCAATCATGTCTAATCCATTTTCAATATCATCTTTAGACACAGAAGCTTGTGGAACACCATCAAAGATGTCCAAAAAAATCTGCTCATTTAAAGACTTTAGATCCTCAGAAGTAGATTTTCCAAAGAGTATATTAGATGCTTTTATGGCATTTTCATAAGCTTCCTGCCCGTGAGTCATTACAGTAACTTCTTCACCTAATTTCTTTTGTAATAAACGTAAATGAGGAGTTTTTGCGTGTTCAGAGATTAATACATCAATCGTTTCTTTGTCTAAGAAAGTAAAAATCTTAATATATTTTTTGGCATCTTCGTCCGAAGAGTTTAACCAATATTGATAAAATTTATAAGGAGAGGTTCTATTGGCATCTAACCAAACATTACCACCTTCTGTTTTTCCAAATTTAGTTCCATCGGCCTTTGTTACCAAAGGAACTGTAATCGCATAGGCTTTTCCTTGTGCCTTTCTTCTAATAAGTTCTGTTCCAGTAGTAATATTCCCCCATTGATCTGAACCTCCCATTTGCAACTTACAATCCATTTCTTTATAAAGATGATAGAAATCGTATCCTTGAAATAATTGATACGTAAACTCTGTAAAACTCATCCCTTCTTTAGATTCAGAACCAAGGCGCTTCTTCACAGAATCTTTTGCCATCATATAGTTTACAGTAATATGTTTACCAGTATCACGAACAAAATCAATTAAAGAAATATCCTTCATCCAATCATAATTATTTACTAATTCAGCAGGATTTTCTGAAGAGGCATTAAAATCTAAAAAACGAGCCAACTGACTTTTTACACCAGTAATGTTTTTGGCTAAGGTTTCTTCATCTAATAAATTTCGTTCAGCAGATTTTCCAGAAGGATCTCCAACCATGCCTGTTGCGCCACCAACTAAAGCTATAGGTTTATGTCCTGCTTTCTGAAAGTGCATCAAAATCAAAATTTGAACTAAACTTCCAATGTGTAAAGAATCGGCTGTTGGATCAAAGCCAATATACCCCGATGTTTTATTTTTCAATAAATACTCTTCAGTTTCAGGCATGATATCATGCAACAACCCTCGCCAACGTAATTCTTCTACAAAATTTGTCATTCTTTCACGAAATTTAAAAAAGCAAAGATACATTTATACCGCAAAAAAACTAAATTAGCGGTATGATTTTAGTTACTGGAGGAACAGGTTTTGTAGGAGCGCATTTATTGTATCATTTAACGTTAAATGAAGATAATATTAGAGCAACCTATAGAGCGCCAGAGAGTATCGAAAATGTTAAAAGAGTCTTCTCATATTATACAGATATAGAAACGCCTCTTTTTTCTAAAATTGAATGGATTAAAGCAGATATTACTTCTGTTCCAGAAATGATTCCTGCTTTTAAAAATGTAACAAAAGTGTATCATTGTGCGGCACTTATTTCGTTTAATCCAAAAGATTATAGAGCCATGAGAAAGGTAAATATTCATGGTACAGCGATTATTGTAAACCTTTCAATTGATGCAAAAGTTCAAAAATTATGCTTTGTCAGTTCGATAGCTACTATTGGCGAAGGCGCTAAAGAAGCTCTAGTTGTAGAAGAAAATGAATGGAACGGGAATGAGAAAAATCATGGTTATGCAATTACCAAATATGGCGCAGAAATGGAAGTTTGGAGAGCCAGTCAAGAAGGAGTAGATGTCGTTATTGTAAACCCAGGAGTGATTTTAGGACCAGGGTTTTGGCAAACAGGTTCAGGCAAACTATTTTCTCAAGTATATAAGGGCTTCAAGTTTTTTACAGAAGGAGTAACGGGGTTTGTTGGTGTAAACGATGTTGTAACATCGATGCAACTACTTATGAACAGTGATATAAAAAATGAACGCTTTATTTTGGTTTCAGAAAACAAGTCATTCAAAGAACTATTTTTCTTAATTGCTGATTCTTTTCAAAAGAAAAGGCCTTCTTTTAAGGTAAAACCTTGGCTAACAGCTGTTTTTTGGAGAGTTGATAAAGTGATTACATTTTTAACACAGAAAGAACCATTAATAACAAAACACTCTGCCAAATCAGCACATGAGAAAACATATTACTCTTCTGATAAATTAATTAAGAAAACAGGGTTTTCTTTCGAAAAAATAGAAGACGTAATAAAAGAAACTAGTTCTTTTTACTCTTAGAGGCGTTTCTTTTTTTATGTAATAGATTTTTTGGAATTGAAAGATTCTTATAAGATGTATTAGGATCTTTTTTAACTTTAGGAGCTAGTTTTTTGATAGAATCTTTTCTGATAGAATCTTTTATATGCCTTTGCTTAACATATATTTTTTTCTGATTCTCTAAAGCCAATTTTACATCTTCTAAAAGCTTTTGATATTCGTCAACCCTAGTTGTATAGTAATAATTACTTCTTTTTAATCTCGTGCTGTCAATTTTATATTTATTATATACTAAAGAAGTATAATTGATTCCTTTCTGAAAATGTATATTTTTTAAATTAGTAGAAGATGTGGCTATAAATAAATCTGTCATTAATGCCTTCATCGTATCTTTAGGAATAAGATCTTTTGGCTTTTCATAGATTGTATTACTCGTACACGAGAAAAAAGAAATGACGATAAAAACACATAAGAACTTTTTCATAACTAATTACCTATTAAAAGAGATTCGTTCACCTTTTATTTCCTCATTAAAAACACCTTGATTATACATTAAGTTACCATTAATAAAAGTATGTGTTATCGTTGAAGAAAATGTTGCTCCTTCAAAAGGAGACCAGCCACATTTATAAAGCACGTTATCTTTAGTAACCTCCTGAGGCTTGTTGGTATCAATCAAAACCAAATCGGCATAATAGCCCTCTCTAATAAATCCTCTTTTATCAATTTGAAACAATATAGCTGGATTATGACATGCCTTTTCTACTAATTTTTCAACGGATATTGTCGAATCTTTTACTTTCTCTAATAACGCAAGAAGCGCGTGTTGTACTAATGGTCCTCCACTAGGTGCAGATAAGTATTTATTCTTTTTTTCTTGTAATGTATGCGGAGCATGATCTGTTGCAAGAACATCAATTCTATCGTCTAATAAAGCTTTCCATAATCCCTGTCTGTCTTCTGCCGTTTTTACAGCTGGATTCCATTTAATATGTGTGCCTTTTTTTGCGTAATCTTTATCAGAAAACCACAAATGATGAACACAAACTTCAGCTGTAATTTGCTTGTCTTTTAAAGGAATATCATTTCTAAATAAATGAGTTTCTTTTTCTGTAGAAAGGTGAAAAACATGCAGTCTAGCCCCTGTCTTTTTTGCTAACGCAATTGCTTTTGAAGACGATAAATAACAAGCCTCTTCACTTCTTATAACTGGATGTAATTCTATAGGAATGTCTTCTCCATAAATAGATTTATAATGCTCAGTGTTTTTTCGAATGGTAGCTTCATCTTCACAATGCACAGAAATGATAAGTTTTGTGGAAGAAAATATTTTTTCTAAAACGGCTTCATCATCAACAAGCATATTTCCAGTAGACGACCCTAAGAAAAGTTTTATTCCAGCGACATTTTTAGGGTCGGTTTTTAACAACTCTTCTAGATTATCATTTGTGCCTCCAAACATAAAGGAATAATTCACATAAGATGTTTTTGAAGCCACCTGAAACTTTTCCTCTAATAGCTCTTGAGTAGTAGCTTGTGGTACGGTATTAGGCATTTCAATAAATGTAGTAATCCCTCCCGCTAGAGCAGCCTTACTTTCAGTGCCAATAGTTGCTTTGTGAGTTAACCCAGGTTCTCTAAAGTGTACTTGGTCGTCTATCAATCCAGGAATTAATAATTTTTTTTGAGCATCAATAATAGTTACGCCTTCAATTGGAGGAATATTTTCCGAAACTTTTTTTATAATGCTTCCATCAACTAAAACATCCCCAATAAACGTTTTTTGCTCATTAACAATAGTTGCGTTTTTAATTAAGTATGAACTCATTTTAATCCGTTAAATCTCATTTTTATGACCCCAAACAGGGCTTCGTAAACAATAGAACCACTCATTTTTGATTCTCCTAAAGTTCTATCTGTAAATATGACAGAAACCTCTTTAATCTTAAACTTGTGTTTCCATGCTTTGAATTTCATTTCTATTTGAAAAGCATATCCGACAAATTTTATTTTTTCTAACTCAATAGTTTCTAAAACATTTCTTTTATAACAAACAAAACCAGCAGTAGTATCATGTACTGGAATTCCGGTAATAAGGCGAACGTATTTTGATGCAAAATAAGAAAGCAAAACCCTTTTCATTGGCCAATTAACAACATTAACACCCTGAGAATATCGAGAACCTATAGATACATCAGCTCCATCTTTTTTACAAGCTCTGTATAATCGAACTAAATCTTTTGGGTTATGAGAAAAATCGGCATCCATTTCAATAATATAATCATAGCCCTTTTCAATTGCCCAATAAAAGCCATGAATATAGGCAGTGCCTAAGCCATTTTTACCCGCTCTTTTTTCAATAAAAAGACGATCGGTAAACTCAAGCATTAATTTTTCTACAATTTCAGAAGTGCCATCTGGAGAGTTGTCATCAACAACGAGCACATGAAAGGGTTGTCTCTGCTTAAAAACAGCTCTAATAATAGCCTCAACATTCTCTTTTTCGTTGTATGTGGGTATAATTACTAAAGCGTCGGACATGTAGAAAAAAATATGAAAATATTAAGGCAAATATACATTATTTAATTACTAATTTTGTGTTAAACTCAGTTGTCAAAAACAAGTAATGCAAGCAATAGAAAGAGCTACTACTTCAGCAGATTGGATTACAGTAATTATATTACTGTCGTTTTTTATTCTAGTCTTACTTAAGTTTTTAGATAAAAATAGGCTTAAAGGGTGTTTTTTATTTTATTTGAATAAAGGATATGTTGAAACAGAATCTTTTGAAAATCCTTCTTTTTTCTCTCTTTTTAACATCGTTTTTTCGGTTTTTAGTTCCATGTCTTTTTCGCTATTAATTTTATGGGTCTTTGATTTTTTTGAGTGCACATTTTTAAATTTTATCATTTTGTTTTCTGTGCTGTTTTTGATGCAATTGTTTCAAAACTTCATGCAAATTTTATTGACACAGCTTTTTTCTTTAAAAAATCAAGTGATTACTACGCTGTTAATTAGTCAAAGGAGTTCTTTATTTTCTGTTTCTATTTTTGTGTTTGTGACGAATGTTCTGTTTTTTTATTCAGGACTGAAGTCTGAATATATCATATATACGAATGTCTTTATTTTTACAGCTCTTCTTTGGGTTTTTCTAAACACAAACAAAAAGCTGATTATTAGCAAGTTGTTTTATTTTATTTTGTACCTTTGCGCCTTCAAATTAGCGCCGCTATTGGTTTTGTTTAAATTAATTTTATAAAACGAAGAGAATGAGTATGAAAGTGAAAACAATTTTGGTGTCTCAACCAGCACCAAAGACAGAAACATCACCTTATCATGATTTATCTGATAAGCAAAAAGTAAAAATAGATTTTAGATCCTTCATTCATGTAGAGGGAGTTACTTCGAAAGATGTTAGAGCTCAAAAAATAGACCTATCGGACTTTACTGCGATCATATTAACAAGTAGAAATGCAGTAGATCATTTTTTTAGAATTGCTGAAGAAATGCGTTTTAAAGTTCCTGACTCTATGAAATATTTTTGTCAGTCAGAAGCAGTTGCTTTTTACCTTCAAAAATATGTGGTCTATAGAAAGCGTAAAATCTACGTGGGTAATAGAACTTTTACCGAGCTAGGGAAACTGATAAAAAAGCATAAAGATGAAAAATTCTTATTGCCGTCTTCTGATAAGTTAAAACCTGAAATTCCAGCATCTTTAGAAAAACTAGAGGTAAATTGGACAAGAGCTATCTTATATAAAACAGTTGTTAGTGATCTTTCTGATTTAGAAGATGTTTTTTATGATGTACTAGTCTTTTTTAGCCCTTCAGGAATAGATTCTTTATTTAAAAACTTCCCAGATTTTAAACAAAATAATACGCGAATTGCGGTGTTTGGAAACTCAACTGTAAAAGCAGCTACAGCAGCCGGATTAAAATGTAATATTACAGCTCCAGCTCCCGAAACACCTTCTATGACAATGGCTTTAGAGAAGTACATTAAAGAAGTGAATAAGAAATAATATTTCTAAATAACCATATACAAACCGAGTTTTTACTCGGTTTTTTTATGCAAATAAAGTTGTAAAAACCTCTTCTATCTTACCAACTAAAATAAGTCTAATAGTATGTTTTGCCGAAGTGATTTTATTGTATTTAGAGGCTACGAAAGTCGTATATCCTAGTTTTTCAGCTTCAAGAATTCTCTGATCGATTTTAGAAACTGGTCTAATTTCTCCAGCCAAACCAACTTCTGCTGCAAAACATACTTGAGGCGAAATGGCAATATCTTGATTGGAAGATAAAATCGCAGCGATAACCGCCAAATCTATCGCAGGATCATCCACAGAAATTCCGCCAGTTATATTTAAGAACACATCTTTTGCTCCTAGTTTAAATCCAGCTCGTTTTTCTAAAACAGCCAATAACATATGTAGGCGCTTTAAATTGTATCCTGTTGTAGATCTTTGTGGCGTGCCATATACAGCAGTGCTAACTAAAGCTTGAATTTCAATCATTAAAGGTCTTATGCCTTCTAGCGTAGAGGCAATAGCTGTTCCGCTTAAATCGGCATCCTTTTTTGAAATTAAAATCTCTGAAGGATTAGAAACTTCTCGTAATCCGTCGGTTAACATTTCATAAATACCTAACTCTGCTGTAGATCCGAATCTATTTTTTTGTGACCGCAAGATTCTATACGTATGGTTTCTGTCTCCTTCAAATTGTAACACCACATCTACCATGTGCTCTAAAATTTTTGGCCCCGCAATATGCCCTTCTTTATTGATATGTCCAATCAGTAATACAGGAGTTGCTGTTTCTTTAGCATATTTTATAAGCTCTGCCGAAGTTTCTCTTATTTGAGAAATGCTCCCTGGAGAGGCTTCTATAGAATTTGTATGCAATGTTTGAATAGAGTCTATGACCAGAACTTCAGGAGTAACCTCTTCAATGTTCTTAAAGATTTGTTGTGTATTGGTTTCAGTTAGAATTAAGCAATTAGAATTATTGGTACGTACTCTGTCTGCTCTCATTTTTATTTGAGATTGACTCTCTTCTCCTGAAACATATAATACTTTATGCGGAATGTTTAATGCAATCTGCAACAACAATGTTGATTTCCCGATGCCTGGCTCACCGCCTAATAATGTGACCGAACCTTTAACCAACCCTCCGCCCAAGACAGTATCTAGCTCTATATTGTTGGTTGCAATTCGTTCCTCGGGGTTAAGCTGAATATCATCAATTTTTAAAGGTTTAGAAACTGCTTTTGCCGTAGTTCCTTGTTTCCAGTTTCTTTTTTCTTCTTTTATAATTACTTCTTCTACAATAGTATTCCACTCATTACAAGTACTACATTGCCCCATCCATTTTGCATGTTGAGCACCGCAATTTTGACAAAAAAAAGTGGTTTTTACTTTAGCCATATAAAGAAGATTTGCACAAAGAAAAGAAAATTACTTGTCTTTATTATAGATAGGCAATACTAAAAAAGAAAGTCCTCCAAAAATGATAACCATAGCAGTTTGAGCTGACCACATAATGGCTCCAAATGCATTTGAAGGCTCTTCAGGAATACCAAATAAAGAAAAAGCACCAGCTACCGCTACAGGGTATAAACCAATACCACCATTTGTAGCAGCAATACTAAAACCACCTGCAATAAATCCAACTAAGATGGCTCCGAGAGGCACCTGTAAGCCTTCTACAGCAGGAATAGTCGCCCAAAACATAAGTACATACATTAACCAAATAAAGACAGTATGGAATATAAATGCCCATTTGTTTTTCATCCTAAAAATACTGGTAACTCCTTCTACCAAACTCTTAAAAAAGGTTTTAAATTTTAAACCAATTCCAGAATTTGCTTTTTTTACATATCGAGAGAATATAAAAAGCGCTAGTATTAAAACCCCTAGACCTATGCCTATTTTAATTGGATCAAAATTTTTCTTAACCAGTTCTAGAATAAAATCAAACTGTATTAGAAGGGTAATACCAATAATGGTAAACATCATTATTAAATCAGCAATTCGTTCTGCGACGATGGTTCCAAAACCTTTTTCGAAAGGGATGTCTTCATAATTTGCCATCACAGCAGCTCTAGAAACCTCTCCAGCACGTGGAAGCGCTAAGTTTACAAAATATCCAATTAACACCGCTAAGGTGCTGTTCATAAACTTAGGTTTGTAACCCATAGGCTCTAGTAAATATTTCCATCTGTAAGCACGAGAAAGGTGACTTAGAATTCCAAAGAAAAGTCCTAAAGAAATCCACCAATAATTCGCATTCTTAAAGTATTCTAATAAGGTCGATGGAGAAATTTTGGTAAACATATACCAAACCAGAAAACCTCCTAAAATAAGAGGTAAAACAATCTTTAATGTTTTTTTTAGGCTTTTAGACAAAATTATGTGAGTGTATTGGTATCTTCATTTGGAAAAACTAAAGCAGGTTTAAAATTTTTAGCCGCTTCGAGTTCCATATAGGCATAAGCAATTAATATAAGAATATCTCCTTTTTGCACTTTTCTAGCAGCAGCACCATTTAAGGTAATTTCACCTGTTCCTCTTTTTCCAGGAATGACATACGTTTCAAGACGTTCGCCATTATTGTTATTTACAATTTGAACCTTTTCTCCTTCAATAATATTGGCGGCATCCATCAAGTCTAAATCGATAGAGATACTCCCAATATAATTTAAATCAGCACCCGTTACTTTAACTCGGTGAATTTTTGATTTTACTACTTCTACTAACATGTTGCAAAAGTACTGTTTTTTTAATTTTTAAGATAAAAGATACTATTAAAATCTATCTAAAGAAATATTATCAATCAACCTAACATTCCCTGCAAAAACTGCGATAAAAGCCCTATATTCTTTACCCTCCTCTTTGTGAGTAATTGTTTTTAGCGTTTTTACATCAGCAATTGTAAAATACTCTAGGGTTAATAGCTCATTTTTTTCAAATTGTCTCCCTACCCATTGATTGATATAATCAACAGGTTTTTCTTTAAAAAGTGCTACTGCTTCTTGTAAAGTTCTATAAATAAACGGAGCAGCTAATCTTTGATTTTTGGTTAATCGCATATTTCTAGAGCTCATAGCTAAACCATCTCTTTCCCTATAGATATAACCCCCATGAACCTTTACTGGAATACCCTTCTTTTCAACTAGTTTTTTTACGATTTGTAATTGTTGAAAATCTTTTTCCCCAAAGTAGGCATTTGTTGGTTGTATGATTTCAAAAAACGATTTTACAATTGTACCAACACCATCAAAATGTCCGTTTCTATGCCTTCCTTCCATTTCAAATTCCAGTCCATCAAAGTCAAAATTTTCAGCAGAGACAGTTTCATCATACATTTCTTTTACTGAAGGTAGAAAAAGGATGTCACATTCTGCCTGTTTTAGGAGCTCAATATCTTGATCTATTGTTAAAGGATAGTTAATTAAGTCTTTTTTATTATCAAACTGTGTAGGGTTTACAAAGATACTAGCAATTGAAATATCGTTATTTTTCTTCGAAAATTCTATTAAAGACAGATGCCCTAAATGTAAAGCCCCCATAGTGGGAACAAAACCTGTAGAGAGGTTTTTAAGCCTCAATTTGCTTAAATGATTGATTAAATTTTCTTTGGTCTTAAAAATATACATTCAGGTTTGGGTCTAGAATGAGTGCAAACTTAGCATTTTAACAACAAATTTGCATAAAAATTTGTAGTTTTGCACTTCTTGTAAAAGAGTTAGATTTAATGAAAGATAAGAGAATATTGTATGTTTCTTCTGAGGTGATTCCATATTTACCAGAAACAGAAATAGCATCTACGGCATTTAATGTTGCAAAAAACGCACATTCAAACGGAGTACAAACGAGAATATTTATGCCACGTTTTGGTGTAATTAACGAAAGAAGACATCAGCTTCATGAAGTAATAAGGCTTTCAGGAATGAATCTTATTATTAATGATATGGATATGCCACTTATTATTAAGGTGGCTTCTATCCCAAAAGAAAGAATGCAAGTCTATTTTATAGACAATGATGAATACTTCAAAAGAAAAGCCATTTTTACAGATGAAGACGATAATCTTTTCAACGATAATGATGAAAGGGCAATCTTTTTTGCAAAAGGAGTGGTAGAAACTGTAAAGAAACTGAATTGGGCTCCAGACATTATTCATGTTCATGGCTGGTTAGCTTCATTACTTCCGCTCTATTTAAAAGAATACTATTCTGAAGAACCGCTTTTTACAGAAAGCAAAATAGTTACTTCTGTATATAACAACGGTTTTGAAGGAGTGTTAAACAAAGAGCTTGTTAATAAAATTCAGTTTGACAAAATCGAAGAAGATAAAATTTCTAATTTATCAGAACCAAACTATAATAATATTTTAAAGAGCGCTATATTAAACTCTGACGCAGTTGTTTATGGAAGCGAAGAAATTGATGAAGAGTTATCTTCATTAATAGAAAAAGAAAACAAGTTGTCTTTAGGATATAATTCAGAAGATTATTCTGAAGCATATTTAGACTTTTATAGAGAAATAGTCTCTGGAAATAATTAGAATTTATGTTGAAAAAGTATTTAAAAAGAACAATCGCAGTAGGCTTTTTTGTTTTTTTGTTAGCAGGAGTAGTTTCCTGTGAAAAAGATTTTACTGATATCGCTTCTTCCGTTATCAATAATAATGAGTTTAATACCAAAGACACAGTATTAGAAGTTTTTATTACTGAAAGGCCCATAACCAATGTGAGAGCGGATGGTATTGAGTTGGGTGGCGCCTTAGGACAGTACCTATTAGGAGTATACAACAATCCACATTATAAAAAAATTGAAGCATCTATAGTTTCCCAACTCTTAATTGATCCAACCTTTAAAGTTGTGGATGATGAGTACGGAGCAGATACGACTGTAGTCACAATGATTGATACGATATATTTGAAATTACCATATCAAGCAACATTAAAAACAGACGGATCTAACGAATATGATTTAGATTCTATTATTGGAGACACTAATACTCCGTTTAATTTAAATATATATCAAATAAATACGTTTTTGAACTTGTTAGATCCATCAGATCCAAGTACATCAAATTCATTTCAATCTGACGCTACGTATCAAACATTTCCAACAGAATTAAACGCAGATGTTAACTATCAATTCACACCTAAAGCAGGAGACACAATGATAGTAGTTAACAGAAAGCTAAATGATGGAAGTATATATGCAAAAGATACAATTAAGATGACAAATAGCTTTCCTTTTGCTAGAGTGCCTCTTAAATCTGATGTATTGAAACAAATATTATTAGATAGATACGAGACTGCAGATTTTGCAAGTCAAGATGCGTTTAATGATTATTTTAGAGGAATTATACTAGAAGCTGATGGGAATTCAGGTTCTTTAGCATCATTAAATTTTAATGCTCCTACATTAGAATTTAACCCTTCTATAGAGGTGTATTATACGAATACCGTATTAGCATCTGGAGTGCCTTTTGATACAATTAGAAAAAACGATTCTTTTAGATTGTCAGGAGTTAGAAATAGTATTTATAAAATGACTACGAATAACCCATCTCCATCTGGAAGTTTCCAAATTCAAGGAACAGCAGGAACACATGCAGACGTTACTTTTGGAGCAGATGCAAATAACAATCAAATAGCAGATCAATTAGAGAGGTTGAGAGAAAAAAACTGGTTGATTAATGATGCAACATTAACATTTTATGTAGATCAAAACATTGTTGGAATTCCTGATACATTAACAACACCATTTAGAATGTTTTTATACAAAAATGGAGAAAGTTTGAATTTAAAACCGACTTTAATAAAAGATGTCTTATCAGAAGGAACTGCAGTATTTGGAGGTTTCTTAGAGTTAACAGATGAAAAGAAACCAGACAAATACTCTTTTAGAATTACAGATTATGTTTCTGATTTATTGAGCGGAGCGACGAATTATTTGCCTCCATTGACATTAAAAGTTGCTAGCCCAACAGATTATCCAGCAATTACTAGCGATTCTTTAGTTAGAACGTATAATTGGAACGCTAAAGGAGTAATGCTTTTAAATCATTTCCCTATTAATGGAGATAGGAAAGCGCAATTAAAGATTTCATATTCGGAAAAGATAGTTGACTAAATACTAACCCACCAAAAGAAAAAGTTATGTGCGGAATCACAGGATACATAGGTCATAGAAAAGCCTATCCAATTGTAATTAACGGCCTTAAAAGATTAGAGTATAGAGGTTACGATAGTGCAGGAATAATGATGTTTGATGGAGAAGAAATGCACCTTTCAAAAACAAAAGGAAAAGTTTCTGATTTAGAAATAATCGTTAATGAAGAGGTTAAAAGAAAAGAAGGTGAGATTGGTATTGGCCATACTAGATGGGCTACACATGGAGTTCCAAATGACACGAACTCTCATCCACATTTTTCAGAATCGGGAGAATTAGTGATTGTACACAATGGAATTATAGAAAATTATGATACTCTAAAAAAGGAATTAATTTCTAGAGGATATAATTTTAAAAGTGATACAGATACAGAAGTATTAGTAAACCTAATCGAAGAGGTAAAAAAGAAAGAAGGCTGTAAATTAGGAAAAGCAGTTCAGCTAGCATTAACTCAAGTAATTGGGGCTTATGCTATTGCTGTTTTTGATAAAACAAAGCCAAATGAAATAGTAGTTGCTAGACTTGGAAGCCCTATTGCTATTGGTATAGGTAAAGAAAACAAAGAGTTTTTTGTTGCGTCAGACGCCTCTCCTTTTATTGAGTTTACAAAAGACGCTATTTACTTAGAAGATGAAGAAATGGCGATTATTAAATTACATAAAGGAATTAAAGTTCGTAAGATAAAAGACGATTCTTTAGTAGATGCTAACATTCAAGAATTGCAACTAAATCTTGAACAAATTGAAAAAGGAGGCTATGAACACTTTATGCTAAAAGAAATTCATGAGCAACCTAAAGCCATAATAGACACCTATAGAGGTAGAATGTTGCCAGACGAAGGGATTATAAGAATGGCTGGTATAGATAATAATATCGCAAGATTTTTAAATGCCGATCGGATTATTATTGTTGCCTGTGGGACTTCTTGGCATGCTGGACTTGTAGGAGAGTATTTATTAGAAGATATGACTCGTATCCCTGTTGAGGTAGAGTATGCTTCTGAGTTTAGATATAGAAACCCGATTATAACAACGAAAGATGTAGTAATAGCAATTTCTCAATCTGGTGAAACAGCCGATACGCTAGCGGCTATTAAGTTGGCAAAATCTAAAGGGGCCTTTGTTTTTGGTATTTGTAATGTAGTTGGTTCATCTATCGCAAGAGAAACCCATGCAGGAGCTTATACACATGCAGGACCTGAAATTGGAGTAGCTTCTACAAAAGCATTTACAACGCAAATAACAGTATTATCATTAATTTCTTTAAAATTAGCAAAATCAAAAGGAACTATTTCTAATTCTACATTTCATATGTATTTGCAAAAAATGCAATTGATTCCTGCAAAAATTGAAAAGCTTTTACAGATTGATGATAAAGTAAAAGAAATAGCGAACGTATATAAAGATGCAAAAAACTGTCTATACTTAGGAAGAGGCTTTAATTTCCCTGTAGCCTTAGAAGGAGCTTTAAAACTAAAAGAAATATCGTATATCCATGCAGAAGGGTATCCAGCTGCAGAGATGAAGCATGGACCTATTGCTTTGATTGACGAGAATATGCCAATTTTTGTAATTGCAACCAATAAAGGTCATTATGAAAAAGTGGTTAGCAATATTCAAGAAATTAAATCGAGAGCAGGAAAAATAATCGCCATTGTTACCGAAGGAGATGAAACTGTAAAAGAGATTGCAGACCATGTTATAGAAATTCCAGAGACAGAGGAAGCTTTAACACCTTTGTTAACTACAATTCCTTTTCAACTACTTTCTTATCATATAGCGGTGATGCTAGATAAAAATGTAGATCAACCTAGGAATTTAGCAAAGTCAGTTACTGTAGAATAGGATAAAATAACCAAAATAAAAAAAGCCAGCATTCGCTGGCTTTTTTTATTTTACATGAAATGAAATAGGTAAACTATAACGAACACCCACAGGAGTCCCTCTTTGACGGCCCGGTTTCATTTGTGGAAGATTTTTAATAATGGTAACGACCTCTTGTTGAATTTTTGGATGTGGTGCTCTAGCAGCAACATCTGTAACACATCCCGTTTTATCAATTTTAAATAAAACTATAATCCTCTTCTTCCACTATAGCATTTGTATCTGTAAAAACCACCGCTTCATTTTCATCAGTTTCCGTGTCTTTAATGATTGTTTCTTCAACATCTAATTCATCATCAACCACATTAATTTTTACAGGAATAACAGGAGGAGGTGTGTTTTTAGGAATCACAACCTCTGGTCTTTCAATAATTGGAATCTCTTCCTTATCATGATCTATCATATGTACTTCTCCTAATGTGTTTCTCAATGAATTTTCATAAGTTTTAAGCTCTAAAAGTTGATAAACAATGAATAGAGTAAGTACTAGGCCAATTTGTACAAATATTTTACTATAGTTTTCTAAACGAGCTTTAGGGTATTTCTTTATTTGCATAACGAGTGATTTTAAGTTTTTAATTAAAAACAGACTACTAATTAGTCATAATAATCACAAATGAAAAGGAACTACTCTTCATTAAAAGGTCATTATAAAGTTATAAATGAAAAAAGGATAAAAAGCTGATATTTGTCAGTAGAGAACTATTTTTTATCGTGAACCTTGGTAGGAATGTTGTTGTTCCAAACAGTTAATATATCAGTAGCAACACTTGCTCCGCTTCCCGCGGCTATAGAAAATTGACTTCTCCAACCCGCGATTGTTCCACAAACATATAAACCGTCTTTTACAAGATGATTTTTGTTTTTTAATTGAATCCTGTCTTTTGCCGGGTTGGCTCTTTGATGGACTTCAACATACTCTTCTAGACCTCTAATGGATAAAGGTTTTGTGTAGTTTAAAGCCAAAACAGCAATCTTAGTGTAGTATATGTTTTTATTTGTTGTAAGAACATATATGTCATTTTCTTGGATAATAGAAATTACTTTCTCTTGGTTTATTTGTTGAACATCCGGGTAGTTTTCGGAAAGTTGGTTTTCCCCATTTTTTAAAAGATCGCTTCCTTTGGTTTCTTTTTCTAAACCAAGGACGTTATTAAATAAAGCATTTTGTAAATGTGATGCCTTTTGATGCATTATAATCCCTATTTTTTTATCTAAAGCATAAGTTTTTTTTAGACCCGAACCCAACACCAATGCACATTGCATACCAGAAACACCTCCGCCAATAATTAAAACATCAAACATATCAAATAAGCGCTTTAATATTAGTAGCAAAAAGTTTTACGGCAATTGCTAAAAGAATGACACCAAAGACCTTTCTAATGATTTTAATTCCATTAGGACCAATAATTCTCTCAATCTTTGAAGAAGTTTTAAGAACTACATAAATTAGCAAGACGTTTAAAACAATTGCGATAATAATATTTTGAATTTCAAACTCGGCTCTTAATGATAAAAGCGTTGTTAAACTCCCTGGCCCAGCAATTAAAGGAAATGCTAAAGGAAAAACAGACGCAGTAATCGAGTTAGAATCATCTTCTTTGTATAGGGTAATTCCTAGAATCATTTCTAAAGCAATAAAAAAAAGGATAAACGCACCAGCTACAGCAAAAGAATTTACATCAACCCCTATAAGCGACAATAAACTTTGCCCTAAAAAAAGAAACAAAATCATAATACATCCGGCAATAATTGAAGCTTTTTCAGATTGTATATGACCAACTTTTTTCCGTAAATCAATAATAATAGGAATGTTACCTATAATATCTATTACAGCAAACAAAACCATAAATGCCGTAAAAATTTGCTTAATGTTTTCCATTTTTTTATGATAAGAATACTTGACAAAATTAGTCAACTTAGTTTATCATACGGTAAAAAAAAAGAAAAAAAATAACGTACTTTTATCGGATGTTTCAACTAGGAAAAACAATAGTTTCAGAAGATTTAATAGAAAAGGATTTTGTTTGTAATTTATCTGCATGCAAAGGAGCATGTTGTGTAGAAGGAGAGGCTGGTGCGCCCTTAACAAATGAAGAGACAACCATACTAGAAGAAGTTTATCCAAAGGTAAAACACTTGCTTCGAAAAGAGGGAGTCACTGCTATTGAAGAACAAGGGGCATGGATCAAAAGTGACTTTAACGAATTAGAAACACCCTTAGTAAATCACCAAGAATGTGCGTATGTTATTTTTGATAAAAAAAATACGGCACTATGCGGAATAGAAGAAGCTTATAATAAAGGGATTATTGATTGGAAAAAACCAATTTCATGCCATTTATACCCAGTACGAGTGAAAGAATACTCAGAGTTTTCGGCAGTTAATTATAACAAATGGGATATATGTGACGATGCTTGCTCATTAGGAAAAGAACTACAAGTCCCAGTTTTTAAATTTGTAAAAGAAGCCTTAATTCGTAAGTTTGGGAAAGCATGGTACGAAGAACTAGAGAAAGTAGCAGCAAAACATAAATAAAGGGTTGATTTTTAGTATATTTAACGTCTAAAATTAAAAATATGAAGAAAATTGCAATGCTCATTTTGATAGCGCTTTTTGTAAGCTCCTGTGAAGACAATCAAACGACCGCAGTAACGAGTTCTTACACATTAGACGAATCTTTTGAAGTCACTCATGCTGCCACAGGCCAGGTAAGCTACACAGAAACACATACTCAAGATTTGAATCAATTAATTACAAATTATGATGATGTTGACGCTGTCTCTTTAAACTCTTTAACATATACTATTACAGGTTTCTCTGGAGATACTTCTGGAGTTATTCAGTCAGGAACAATTGCGGTAAATAATCTTGTAATAGCTACTATTTCAGATATAAATCCTTCTCAGGCATTTGTGAATAGTACTGTTTTTGAAATCAATGATCCATCAATTGTAAGTCAAATCGAAAGTATTTTAGAAACGACACCTACATTAAACATGGAAGCTTCCGTAACGATTAATTCTGGAAGCACCATGACATTTAGTGTGGCGGTACATTTAGATATAGATGTTACATTTAATTAAAAACAAATAGTTATAAAACAAAAAAACCTGAGGTTTACCTCAGGTTTTTTTTGTAAAAAAGTTAAATATTTAGATAACTCTAACGCTTACTGCGTTTAATCCTTTTCTACCTTCTTTTAATTCAAATTCTACTGCATCACCTTCTCTAATTTCGTCAATTAATCCAGAGACGTGTACGAAATACTCATCTTTTGAACCATCTTCAATAACAAATCCAAATCCCTTAGACTCGTTGAAGAATTTTACTGTTCCGTTTTTCACTTGTAATAATATAATAGTTAATAAAGTACAAAGGTAGTTTTAATAACTGATAATCAGGTTTTTTTTAAAAAATATTTAGAGTAGCTTTCTCTAGATTGATTTTTTAAAATCGAGCCCTTAAATAAAATTCATTTTTTTATTTAAAAGGAAAAAATATTTTCTTTTTAAGAATGTCAGCAGGGGCAGTGCTTAACAAAAATTTAACAAAATAAATAGCTGATTAACAGGTAGTTAAAAAAATATTTTTTTTGGAGCTTCATTTAACATAAGCGTATTTTGTTAAAAACTTGCTGGGTTTTGTGAATAAGTATGACTTTTAATTTTTAGCATTTTTTCCAATCTTTGTTAGCGTCCTTTTTAAGAAGGAAATTCCCATAAATCAAAAAAAATAACACAAAAATGTCCGCAATTGAACCTATTTTACAGCCGAATGATAACAGATTTGTAATTTTCCCTATACAGCATAACGATTTATGGGATTGGTATAAAAAACAACAAGCATGTTTTTGGACCGCAGAAGAAATAGATTTACATTCCGATTTAGTTGATTGGAATGATAAACTATCTGATGACGAACGTTATTTTATAAAACACATTCTTGCTTTTTTTGCTGCTTCGGATGGAATTGTAAACGAAAATTTAGCAGAAAACTTTGTAAATGAAGTTCAGTATTCTGAAGCGAAATTCTTCTATGGGTTTCAAATTATGATGGAAAATATCCATTCTGAAACCTACTCTCTTCTAATAGATACTTATGTAAAAGACGAAGTTGAAAAAGATAAATTATTTAGAGCCATTGAAGTCTTTCCAGCAATTAAGAAGAAAGCAGAATGGGCATTAAAATGGATTGAGTCAGATTCTTTCGCAGAAAGGTTAATCGCATTTGCAGCCGTAGAAGGAATTTTCTTTTCAGGAGCATTCTGTTCTATTTTTTGGCTAAAGAAAAGAGGATTGTTGCCTGGCCTTACTTTTTCAAATGAACTGATTTCAAGAGATGAAGGAATGCATTGTGATTTTGCAGTTCACCTACATAATAAACATATTGTAAACAAAGTACCTAAAGAACGTATCAGAGAAATAATTATTGATGCATTAAATATCGAAAGAGAATTTGTAACAGAATCTCTTCCTGTTAGCTTAATAGGAATGAATGCTAAGTTAATGACAGAGTATTTAGAGTTTGTAACAGATAGACTACTATTAGAATTCGAGTGCGAAAAAGAATACAACGCAACAAATCCTTTCGATTTCATGGAAATGATTTCATTAGAAGGGAAAACAAACTTTTTTGAAAAAAGAGTATCAGAATACCAAAAAGCTGGAGTTAAATCAGGAGGAACAGGATCCATTAGCTTCGACGCAGATTTTTAAACTAAACCAAAGTAAACACATTGTTTACAGAATAATTATAAAACAAAGATAGAGCATGTATGTAGTAAAAAGAGACGGCAAGAAAGAGCCAGTGATGTTTGACAAAATCACGGCCAGAGTAAAGAAAATGTGTTACGGATTAAACAAAATTGTGGACCCCGTAAAAGTAGCAATGAGAGTAATTGAAGGCTTATACGACGGTGTAACTACTTCTGAACTTGATAATTTAGCAGCTGAAACTGCCGCAACGATGACTACTGCACACCCTGATTATGCAAAACTAGCAGCAAGAATCGCCGTATCTAACTTACATAAAAACACCAAGAAATCATTTTCTGATACAATGAATGATTTATATCAGTATGTAAATCCAAGGACAGAAAAGAAAGCGCCATTATTAGCAGATGATGTTTACGAAATTATCAAAGAAAATGCAGAAAAATTAGACTCTACTATTATCTATAATAGAGATTTTAATTATGATTACTTTGGTTTTAAAACACTAGAACGCTCTTATCTATTAAAACTAAATGGTCAAATAGTAGAACGTCCTCAACACATGCTAATGAGGGTTTCTATAGGAATCCATAAAAACGATATAGACGAAGCAATTGCTACCTATGAGCTAATGAGTAAAAAATACTTTACCCATGCGACACCAACATTATTTAATGCAGGGACGCCAAAGCCTCAAATGTCATCATGCTTCTTATTACAAATGCAAGACGATAGTATTGAAGGAATTTATGACACGCTAAAGCAAACAGCTCAGATTTCTCAATCAGCTGGAGGCATAGGTTTATCGTTACACAATGTAAGAGCTACAGGATCTTACATCAGAGGAACAAATGGGACTTCTAACGGAATTGTACCCATGTTAAAAGTATTTAATGATACCGCTCGTTATGTAGATCAAGGAGGAGGAAAACGTAAAGGATCTTTTGCAATGTATTTAGAGCCATGGCATGCAGATATTTTTGAGTTCCTAGACTTAAAGAAAAATCACGGTAAAGAAGAAATGCGTGCAAGAGATTTATTCTACGCAATGTGGGTGCCAGATTTATTTATGAAAAGAGTACAAGAAGATGGTACTTGGACATTAATGTGTCCAAATGAATGTCCGCACTTATATGATACGTATGGAGATGAGTTCGAGAAATTATATGAAGGATATGAGTCTGTAGGTAAAGGAAGAAAAACCATAAAAGCACGTGAACTTTGGGAGAAAATCTTAGAATCTCAAATTGAGACAGGAACCCCATACATGCTATATAAAGATGCAGTAAACCGTAAAACAAATCATAAAAATTTAGGAACCATTCGTTCTTCTAACTTATGTACAGAAATTATGGAATATACTGCTAAAGATGAGGTAGCAGTATGTAACCTAGCATCTATTGCATTACCGATGTTTGTTACAGAGAAAGAGAATGGAGAGAAGTTCTTCAATCACAAAAAATTATTTGACGTTACTAAAAAAGTGACACGTAATTTAGATACTGTGATAGATATGAATTACTACCCAGTAATAGAAGCCGAAAACTCGAACTTCCGCCATAGACCAATTGGTTTAGGAATTCAAGGATTAGCAGACACCTTTATTAGTTTACGTTTACCATTTACATCTGAAGAAGCAAAAAAACTAAATCAAGATATTTTTGAAACGATGTATTTTGCAGCAGTAACTTCTTCTATGGAAATTGCAAAAGCAAAGAAAGAACCGTATTCTACATTTAAAGGATCTCCAATGTCAGAAGGAGAATTCCAATTTAATATGTGGGGCGTTAAAGATGATGAATTAAGTGGAAATTGGGACTGGGCAAAATTACGTAAGAATGTAATGAAGCATGGAGTACGTAACTCATTGTTAGTTGCACCAATGCCAACAGCATCGACTTCTCAAATCTTAGGAAACAATGAAGCATTTGAGCCTTACACTTCTAATATTTATACAAGAAGAGTATTATCGGGAGAGTTCATTGTTGTAAACAAACATTTATTAGAAGACTTAGTAGAATTAGGTCTTTGGGATAATAATATGAAAGAAGATATCATGCGTGCAAACGGATCTATCCAACACATAGAAAAAATTCCAGCAGACTTAAGAGAACTATATAAAACAGTTTGGGAAATGAGTATGAAAGATATAATTGATATGGCTCGTCATAGAGGATATTTTATCGATCAATCTCAATCGCTAAACTTGTTCATGAAAGATCCAGATTTTGCTAAATTAACATCAATGCATTTTTACGGATGGAAATCGGGATTAAAAACAGGAATGTATTATTTAAGAACTAAATCTGCGGTAAATGCAATTCAGTTTACACTTTCTAAAGAAAAGAAAGAAAACGAAGTAGAAGAGCCAATGAGCCCAGAAGAATTTAAAGCCATGGTAGAAGCATCTAAAAATGCAGGACCAGACGATTGTTTAATGTGCGGTTCTTAAACAATGATTGATTTAAGTTAAAAGTAAGAAGAGAGGTTGAAAAGCCTCTCTTTTTTATTAAATTCGAAACATATTTTTAATATTATGATGCACTGGGAACAATTACTTTCTTTAAAACGATTTGGAGATACCCAAAAAAGAGAAAGAACCGCACAAGATGAAACCAGATTAGGTTTTGATGTAGATTTTGACAGAATCATTTTTTCATCAGCATTTAGAAGTTTACAAGACAAAACACAAGTCATTCCATTATCTGAAACCGACTTTGTACATACAAGATTAACACATAGTCTAGAGGTATCTGTGGTTGGGAGAACCCTAGGAAGAAGAGTAGGAAAAGCCTTATTAGAAAAACACCCAACACTACAAGAAGAAGGCTATACATTTAACGATTTTGGAGCCATTGTAGCGGCAGCCTCTTTAATGCATGATATTGGAAACCCTCCTTTCGGACACTCAGGAGAAAAAGCGATTGGAGAATATTTTAAAACAGGAAAAGGACAAAGCTTTAAATCAGAGTTAACAGATAAAGAATATCAAGATTTGATAGACTTCGAAGGAAACGCCAATGGATTTAAAATCCTAACCGAAAGTAGAGAAGGAATTTCGGGAGGCTTACGACTATCCTACGCTACCTTAGGCGCTTTTTTAAAATACCCAAAAGAGTCTTTGCCTAAAAAACCAACGACTCATATTGTAGATAAAAAGTATGGCTTTTTTCAATCAGAAAAAGAAGCTTTTTTAGATGTGGTAAACGATTTAGGGCTACAACAAAAATCAACAACAGATGATGTTTCTTTTTATAGACACCCGCTAGCTTATTTAGTAGAAGCTGCAGATGATATTTGTTATACGATTATTGACTTTGAAGATGGAATTAATTTAGGACTTATTGAAGAAGAATTTGCTTTAGAGTATCTAATTAAATTAGTAAAAAACACCATAGATACCCAAAAATATCACTCCTTAAAAATAAAGAAAGATCGGGTAAGCTACTTAAGAGCATTGGCGATTAATACCTTAATTAATGAAGCAGTACAAATCTTTCTAGATCATGAAGAAGACATCTTAAAAGGAAATTTTGAAAAATCTTTACTAGACAGATGTGCCTACGAAGCACAGATTAACGACATTATAAAAATAAGCGTTCAGAAAATTTATTTAAGTAATGAAGTAGTAGAAAAAGAAGTAGCAGGATATACCATTATTGCCGATTTATTAGATGTATTTGTAAATGCAGTAAATAACAAATACAATAATACTACTTCTAATTATGATACACTGTTGTTGAATTTATTGCCGGAAGAATTCAAAATCACGCATAACGATTTATACGCTAGAGTAATGATGATTTGCACGTATGTATCCAGAATGTCAGATAGTTACGCAATAAGACTACATAAAAAAATCAAGGGAGCACTTATTTAACCAAATACTTTTTCATTAAATTTGTGAAGCTCCACATCAAAAATCACACAAAATGAAGAGAAAAATACTATTCGTACTTATCGTTTTTTTAGGCATTGGAATTGTTTATATCCTAAATAAGCAAGATGAAACAACACAAAAAAGGTTAGCGTATGTAGAGTATATAAATAACCATCCTTATTCTAAAAGAAAATTACTAACCAAAGAAGAGCTTAAAAAAATCCCTAAAAAGGATAGACCAGACTTGGCTTTTGAACAAGATTTCTTAAGAACGATGGATCCGGCAACAAGAACGGTACCAAAAGGAAGACTCATTCAAGCTATTAAAACGGCAAATGAATTAAGCGCAACGAATACAAATAGAAATACAACATTTAACTGGGAATCTAGAGGACCATTAAAAGTATCTGGAAGAACAAGAGCTGTAATTTTTGACCCAAATGATAATACAGATAAAAAAGTATTTGCAGGAGGCGTAAGTGGTGGTATCTGGGTAAATAACGATATTACCGACGAAAACTCTCCTTGGGCCCAAGTTGCCCCAAACATGACAAATTTTGCAGTATCTGCAATGGCCTATGACCCAAATAATACGATGATATTTTACGCAGGAACTGGTGAAGGTTGGGGAAATCTTGACGCAGTAAGAGGCGGAGGTATGTGGAAAAGTGTTGACGGAGGGACTACCTGGTCTAACCTGAGCTCTACAACAAACTATGATTATATCTTTGACATTGTAGTAAGAGACGAAAGCGGAACGTCGGTCATCTATGCGGCTATGAGAGATTTAGAAGGATTGAGTTCTAATGGAACAGACTTATTTAGGTCTGTTGATGGAGGGGCTAGTTGGACAGTAGCTTCTAACGAAGAGATGAGAGATTTAGAATTGGATGCAGATAATAACTTGTGGGGAGGAGATGGAACAGGAAGTGTTCATTATTCCTCTAATGGAACAGACTGGTCTACAAAATATACGACTTCTTTGTCCAACCCAAGAAGAGTAGAAATTGCTAATGCACCTTCTAGCGCAAGTGTGGTTTATGCTATTGTATCTCATGCTGTGGGTAATGCTATTCCCGTAGGAGAAATTGTCAAATCTACAGATGGAGGAAACAACTGGGTAGCAGTAAATGAACCGAGTGATAGTAATGATGATACGATCCCTAATGACGATTTTTCTAGAACAGCGGCATGGTATAATTTAATAGCAACCGTACACCCTACAAATTCCGATGAAGTATATATTGGAGCGGTAAATACCTTTAAAACAACTGACGGAGGACTAAACTGGTCAAAGATTTCGAGTTGGGAAGATTTTTATGATGCAACCGTAAGTTTTGTACATGCAGATATTCACAATATTATATTTAGACCCAATCACAACGATCAAAAAATCATTGCCACAGATGGAGGAATCTTTTATGTTCCAGATCTATCAGTACTTCCTACTTCTGGACCTAATGCCTATACAACAGGTATTTTTGCTAGAAATTTAAACTTTAACATCACGCAATTCTATTCCGCAGCTATAGACCCAGTAAACACCAATGGATTTCTTGGAGGCACTCAAGATAATGGCACAAATTTATTTTTTGAAGCAGGAATTAGTAATACCAACGAAATCTGGGGCGGAGATGGAGGTTTTTGTTTTATAGATCAAACTATTAACGACGGTACAAACGGATTGTATAGAATCGTTTCTTTTACTGGAAATACGTATTACTTATTAGACTACACAAGTGGTTCTGAGGTTTGGATTCAATTAAATTCTGGAGGAGCAGGGAGTTTTATCAATCCTGCAGATTATGATGATACAAATAATATTTTATACTCTTACGATGCTGTTGGAGTGATAACTGAAACAACGTTAAACGCTGATAATGTAGATCAAGGTGCTGGAGATGGAGTTACAAGCGGTGTAGGATTCTTAGGAACTTCTCAAAACTTATCCATTCCTGAAATAACATCTGAGGTATCACATATTAGAGTTTCTCCTTATAATGAGACCAATAGAGCTGTGTTTTTTGGAACCCTAGGAAATAAATTAATTAAAAGAACAGCAGATGGAAATGTCACCGACATTTCGAATAATGGTGTTATTTCTGGATCTATTTCTTGTTTGGAAATTGGCGCTACAGATGATGAATTGTTATTAACATATACAAATTATGGAGTAAAAAGTGTTTGGTACTCCATAGATGGAGGAACAACTTGGTTAGACAAAGAAGGAAACTTACCAGACATGCCAGTAAGATGGGCATTGTTTAATCCTTTAGACAGAAAAGAAGTACTCATTGCAACAGAAGTTGGTATGTGGAGAACTCTAGACATTACTGCAACTACTGTAGTCTGGGAACCCGTTTCTGCAAATATGGGCAATGTTAGGGTAGATATGTTACAATATAGAGAAAGCGACAATCTAGTATTAGCAGCTACTCACGGAAGAGGAATGTTTACAGATAAATTTACAGCAACTCCAGCATCTGTAAATCAAGTATTGGCCGATGAAAAAGTATTTACCATGTATCCAACAATTTCTAAAGGAGACTTCACCCTTTATGCTAAGAATACATTAGGAAAATCTACTTTGAACATCTACGACATCTCCGGGAAACAAGTTTACACTAGATCTGTAGATTTCAATAGCAATAACAATCAACAAATATCAGTAAACCTAAGACCAGGTGTTTATATTGTAAACTTAATTGATGAGAACAAGAAAAAATCTTCTGGGAAAATTATCATTGAATAATCAAAAACCTTACATAAGCATAAAAAACGTCTCTTAGAGGCGTTTTTTTATAAAACCGTTTTGAGCTAGTATAATCTTATTTTTTGTGGAAATTCAAAAGCTTCAAACATTATAAGGTAGTAATAAGAACCTTAAATTCTGAAAAAATTGCTCCTAGAGATATGTAAGTATAAACCATAGATTAACGACATTATAAAAACAAAGGTTCAGATGATGAAATCCTTTTTATTGAATTTGTAGATTATAAAATTTTATACCAATTCATACTATAGCACTAAGACGATTTGTATCTATGCCTGAAGTATGTTGATTAATTACGATGGTGTATTTTACAAAAAAATAGCAATATCATTAATATCGCCATAGTTTTTAAGTAAATTTGAAAACCACTAAATTAAAAATTACACACAATGAAAAAAAGATTACTAGTAAAGTTTGTCATTGTTTTGTCTCTTATATTTATGTATAAGATAGCTACGAAAGAAACGGAACAAGAAAAATTACGAAAAAAGCACCAAGCTTTTTTAATGAATCACCCTTATAATAAAACGTTAGAGCTCACTAAAAATGAACGTAAGTTAAAAGGATTACCACCAAATAAATATTTTGAACAAGAATATTTAAATGAAATAAACCCCAACACAGGAAGAACACATAAAAACGAACTACTTAAATTACAAGAGCGATTAATAGCAGAAAGGCAAGGACAAAGAGCCCCAGGAGATGCTGCTGATAATATGTGGACGGAAAGAGGTCCAGATAATGTTGGAGGGAGAACAAGAGCTGTCATTTTTGACCCCAATGATGTAAGGCAAGAGACCGTATATGCTGGTGGTGTTAGTGGAGGCTTGTGGAAAAACACTGATATTTCAAACTCAAATTCAGTTTGGACATTAGTTGGGGTTCCAGAGAATTTATCAGTTTCTTCTATAGCTATTGACCCTAACAACTCTAATATTTGGTATCTAGGTACAGGAGAGTCTTATACAGCTGGAGATGGAGTTGGAAATGGACTATGGAAAACAGTGGATGGAGGAACAACTTGGACTCACGTTTTTGGTGGGAATACAGGAGACTCAGCGATAGAGCCATCAGCAATGTTAAAAATCAACAGCCCAGCTTCTATAGCAGGAGAATATGAATTTGTAATTACCACTGCTTTTGGAGAGCCTTTACTCAACGACCTTACAGGAGATTTTGTATTGGCTGTAGATACGGCTAGCCCCACAGATGATGGTTGTACTGGATTTACAAACGCATCAGAGATGAACGGTAAAATAGCGCTGATTCTTAGAGGGAATTGTAATTTTGATGATAAAGTTAAAAACGCTCAAAATGCAGGAGCGATAGCCGCAATAGTCGTCAACAATGTTTCAGGACCAGCAGTACCTATGGGTGGAGATGACACTACGATTACCATACCATCGGCAATGGTTTCTATGGATGATGGAAACACATTCATTGATGCTTTGGGAAGTGGAGTTAACGGAACTTTACAGCCAGCATCAAGCTCTGCAGGATTTAATATATTGCCGGGAGTACAACATATTAACGATGTGGTTGTCAGAGACAATAATGGGGTTTCTGAAATATTTGTCGCAGCTGCTGGGAATTTCTACTCAGATGCTACTCCTAGCACTTTAATTGGTTATAGTGATGTAGGGATATATAAATCTTCAGACGGAGGCGTTAGCTTTACAAAGCTAGATGTAGGTAGTAATTCTTTAGGAGAACCCTATAATTTTAATAATTTAGAAATCGCGATAGACAATTCCATCTATGCTTCTACAAATTCAGATGTTTTTGGAGAAGGAGGTGGAGTCATTTTTAAATCTACAAACGGGACAAGATTTAATTTAATATATACAGTACCAGATGGCTTAAGAACAGAAATAGCTTGTTCACCTACAAACGCAAATACAGTATATGTTTTGGCACAATTAAGCGGTACAGCTCCAGTAGGAATTTACAAAACAGACGATAATTTTGCTTCGGTTACATCTTTAGCGTTACCAAATGATGCAGATACCGGAGTCCCTGCAAATGATTTTACAAGAGGGCAAGCGTTTTATAATTTATTACTAAAAGTTGATCCTAATAATGAAGATGTGGTGTATGTAGGAGGGATAGACTTATTTAAAAGCACAAGTGGAGGAACTTCTTGGGACCAAATATCAAAATGGTCTAATAATAACTTTTTAAGTGGGTTAAGTGTTCCTTTAGTACATGCAGATCATCATGGGTTAGCTTTTTCTTCGTCCTCTAGAATGCTTTTTAGTAATGATGGCGGGGTTTACTTTTCAAATAATGGGGGAACAAATATAAATCCAAGAAATAATGGATATAATACCATGCAGTTTTATACAGTAGGTGTTGCGCCTACTACGGCATTTTCTGGAGCAGAATATTTTTTAGCAGGAGCTCAAGACAATGGAACACAATTAATTTCGAATGCTTCTTCGGGAGTTAATAGTTCTTCTGAAGTATCGGGAGGAGATGGAGCCTATAGTTTCTTTGATCAAGACGGGACCGATCAATATTATATAACAAATTATGTATATAATCGTACCATTAGACTGTTTAATTACGGCACAGGATCATTTAGAACAATTAATAGCGAAGGATCAAACAACGGAGATTTTATCAATCAAGAAGAGTTAAATTCCGATTTAGATATTTTGTATTCGAATTATTCTAGCGGAACAGATAATATTATAAGAGAATATTCTAATATCAAATTTGGTAGTATCGTCAGAAAAAGCTTAACCAATAGCATTATGGATGCTGAGCCTTCTGCATTAAAAATTTCTCCATATACAACCAATCAATCTAATCTTTTTGTTGGATTGAAAAATGGAAAAATATTAAAAATAGTTGGAGCAAACCTTACTCCAACTTGGACAGATATTACTGGACCTAGTTTTGTAGGAACAGTCTCTGATATAGAGTTTGGAGCAAACGAAGATGAAATTTTTGTAACGATGCATAACTATGGTGTAGAAAACATCTGGTACAGCAATAATGGAGGCACAACCTGGTCTGCTAAAGAAGGAAACTTACCAGACATTCCTGTCAAAGCAATTTTACAAAACCCATTATTACCTCAAGAGGTAATTATTGGGACCGATTTAGGTGTTTGGAGAACCTCAGACTTCTTTGCTGCCTCTCCTGTTTGGATTCAATCGTATAATGGGATGTCTAATGTAAAAGTTACGGATTTAGATCTAAGAGATGATAATATGGTTTTTGCATCTACATATGGTAGAGGGGTTTTCTCTGGACAGTTTACAGCAGCAACTGCCTCTATTGATGAAGTGTTAACAGACAAGAAGGCTTTTACCATATACCCAACAATTTCTAAAGGAGACTTCACGCTTTATGCTAAGAATACATTAGGAAAATCGACATTGAATGTTTATGATATTTCAGGGAGACAGGTATATACTACCGCGGTAGATTTCAATACAAATAACAATCAACAAATCTCTGTAAACCTAAGGTCAGGAGTTTATATTGTAAACGTAATTGACGAGAACAAGAAGCAATCTTCAGGTAAGATTATTATTGAATAATTTTATACTTAACAATAAAAAAAACGTCTCTTATGAGGCGTTTTTTTATGAAAGATGTTTTTCAATCTTTTTAGAAATACTTTTAGGATCTAAGCCTACTTGTTGTTGAAGCTCAAAAGTATCTCCATGTTCTATAAACACATCAGGAACCCCTAATAATTCTATTGTATTATGATATCTATGAGTAGCAGCAAAACCTAAAATGGAAGCTCCAAAGCCTCCTTTTATTGTGCCATCCTCAATGGTAATAATAGTGCTAAATTTTTTGAAAATAATATGCAATAAACTTTCGTCTAAAGGTTTTATAAACCGAAGATCATAATGTGCTATTGCTGCTTGTTTTTCTGAAAGTGATATCGCTTTTGACACATTGTCTGAAATTGTACCCACCGATAAAACGGCGATATTAGTTCCCTCTTTTAAACATATTCCAGTACCTATTTCTATTTTAGTAAAAGGTTTCTTCCAATGAATAAGAGTTCCATTGCCCCGAGGATAACGAATCACAATAGGATTTTGTAAGCCTAATTGAGCAGTAAATAAAATATTTCGAAATGCTATTTCGTTCCTTGGAGCGAAAAGAATCAAATTCGGAACACAGTTTAAAAACGCAATATCAAAAACGCCATGATGGGTTGCGCCATCTTTACCTACAAGTCCAGCCCTATCCAAGCAAAAAATAACAGGTAAATTTTGTAAAGCAACATCATGAATAATTTGATCATATCCTCTTTGTAAGAAGGTGGAGTAAATAACACAAAAAGGCATCATTTTTTGAGTGGCAAACCCAGCGGCTAATGTAACTGCATGTTGTTCTGCAATACCAACATCAAATGTTCTTTTAGGAAAAGTTTGTAACATTAAGTTCAACGAGCTACCCGTTAGCATTGCAGGCGTAATAGCTACAATTTTTTCATTTTTTTTCGCTAATTCTACAAGGGTCTCTCCAAATACATCTTGGTATTTTGGAGGAAGGACTTCGCTAGATTTTGGAAGTAACTCTCCCGTTTTTGCGTCAAATTTTCCTGGAGCATGATATTTCACTTGATCTTTTTCAGCTTGAGGTAATCCTTTTCCTTTAGTGGTAATTACATGTAAGAATTTCGGACCTTTTTTACCTTTGAGTCGTTTTAATTCTTTCAATAAATTGGGAAAATCATGACCATCAATAGGCCCTGAATAATCAAAATTTAATGCACGAATAATATTATTTTTTGCTAGAGACTTATCGGTCTTTATTTTGGTTAAATATTCTTTTAGAGCACCTACAGAAGGATCTATGCCAATAGCATTATCGTTGAGAATAATTAACAAATTAGAATCACTAACTCCTGCATGATTTAAAGCTTCGAAAGCCATTCCGCTAGCAATAGAAGCATCACCAATCACTGCGATATGATGCTTCTCCGTTTCACCTTTTAAAGAAGCAGCAATTGCCATTCCTAAAGCAGCAGAAATAGATGTAGAAGAATGACCGACTCCAAAAGCATCGTATTCACTTTCGCTTCTTTTAGGAAATCCAGAAATTCCGTTAAGCTGTCTATTGGTATAGAAAACATCTTTTCTCCCTGTTAGAATTTTATGACCGTAGGCCTGATGACCTACATCCCAAACCAATTGATCATTAGGAGTGTCAAACAAATAATGCAAAGCAATGGTTAGTTCTACAACCCCTAAACTAGCACCTAAATGACCTTGTTTTGTAGCAACAATATCAATAATAAAAGTTCTTAACTCTTTTGCCAGTTGAGGTAGTTGATTGAGTGAGAGCTTTCTTACGTCTGAAGGATGAAAAATGGTATCTAACAAGTTTTTTGACATGCTGTAAAAATACGATTTTACATTTCAATTCCTTTTTGTATCATTGATGAAATATTTTAAAGTATGCTAAAACCTTTCGACGATACCTATTTTATGAAAAAAGCACTGCAAGAAGCGCAAACAGCTTTTGATAAAGGAGAAGTTCCAGTCGGAGCTATTATTGTTTTAAAGGATCAAATTATTGCAAGAGCACATAACCTGACAGAAACCTTAAATGATGTAACTGCGCATGCAGAAATGCAAGCATTTACGGCAGCATCTGATTTTTTAGGAGGAAAATATTTAAAAGAATGTATATTATATGTCACTTTAGAACCTTGTCAAATGTGTGCTGGAGCAAGTTATTGGGCACAGATTGGTAAAATTGTATATGGCGCTCCAGAACCCCAGAGGGGTTTTGTAAATTTAAACACCACACTGCATCCAAAAACAAAAGTCGTGAGTGGTGTTTTAGGAGATGAATGCAGTAAGTTGATGAAAAGATTCTTTATAGAGAAACGGAATTTGAATTAGCGCACTATTTTTTGTAACCATATTAGTCTATTTTGGATTTTTAGCAAATGTTATCGTTGTTTTCTTTTGACTCCTAGGTAAAGAAAAGAAAGGAATGAGTAACAAATAAGAGAACTTGTTGACTATTGAAGTGAGTCTTTTTTAGACACAGTCACTTTTTTTCCACTTGCCAATTCCAACTCAAAAGGCTTGCCCGACTTAGCAACTTTTCGAATGTATTGATCCAGTGAGCAAAAATCCATAAACTTTTTTCCATTATACGACAAGATTTCATCTCCTTGCCGTATCCCCATTTCCCATAGTGTACTGTTTTTCTCAAGGTTCATAATTCGCATTTTACCTTTACGAAACATAACAGAACAAGGATAACTAGAAAACTGTTGGTCTACTTTTGCAGAAGAAAGATATAACTGATCTTTCTTTAAACTGATAAAAAGCCGATTGCCTTTCCATAGCCGATTCCCAACTTTAGTTGACTTTTTGTTATTATAGTAAATAATTGGAGACAAAGTTACTTTGCCAGAGGAAGCGTTTGGAAGCTTAAAAACTCTTGGTTGCGATGCCGTAAGAGTGCCATTAACATCGAAGCTTCCGGAGTAAAAAGAGGTTTGAGGATAATCGTTTATGTTAGTTAAAGTATAATTGCGTTGCGAAATATTAGAAGATCCGCCAGCTCCCGTATCTAAAAGAAACTTCAGCCGACTCTTTTTAGTTTTGAGATAGACATAGGGTCGATTGGAACGAAAATCAAAATCCAATTGATGCATGTTCTTTACTTTTTTTGGGACATAGTTGGATGGATACATCGTAAGAATTTTATGTTGATAATCGATGCTCCAATTAAGCTGTTTAATAATATCTACCCCTAAAATACCATCGATACGATAACAGGAAAAAATTTCGTTTTTTTTGGCATTTAAAATACGATGCCCAGAAATTTTACGACTTGCTAGTTTTATGGTGCCGCTTTTATAAAAACGCATCTTACTTTTTAATCCGCTAGATGAATTTATAGTGATGGTTTTGTTGGTTTTTTGTAGCATTTCTTTTGCCCAACCATAAGCTACAGAATACTCTGCCCCTGTATCAAAGGCAAAATGTTTTTCTACTCCATTAAATGTAATCGGTATAATAATTAACCCTAGATCGTTTCGAAAAGGAATGGTATCTTGAAAGGATTGGGCATAATTCGTTTCCCAAAAAAGCACCACAAAGAGCAAAATAAATGACTTACGAATCATAGGTAGGATTTAAAAAAGTTCTTTTCAAAACTACATAAAAAGGAGCAACCAATTATACCCGTTTAATAACATTAGTTACAATTCCCCAAATAATAAAATCGTTTTCTTCGGTAATCTTTATAATAGGGTAGTTAGGATTTTCTGGTTGCAGCCAAACTTCATTTTTTTCTACCCGTAATCTTTTTACCGTAAATTCGCCATCTAAAAAGCAGACCGCAATTTTATTGTTTTCAGGCTCCAAGCTCCGATCTATAACTAAGAGATCGTTATCATCTAAACCCGCACCAATCATAGATTGACCGCTTACTTTGGCAAAAAAAGTAGCTTCTTTGTTTACAATGAGTTCCTCATCTAAAGAAATACGTGTTTCTCTAAAATCATCGGCAGGAGAAGGAAATCCCGCTGAAATTCCAGTATCAATAAAAATAGCTCCTGTGCTTTCTGAAGTTTTTGGCGTGAAAAATTGTAGTGTTTGAGAGGTCATCATGTTACGGTTATAATATCATTTATTTTTGTGGTGTACTTAGGAGATAATCTTTCTTGACGCATTTTCCAAGTACGTTCTAAATCTTGATTAGCAACTTTAACTTTATCTGATTTAAATCGCTTGTTTAAATGATCTATGGCTTTCATTAAAGGTTTGTGCTTTGGGTTTTCTTGTAAGAAAAAATTCAATTGATGATTTTCAGTAGGAACTAGTCCTGTGACAATAACTCCTGCACGTTTATACTTTATGCCCGACTTAAAAATACTAGAGATTGCATCTACAGCAGCATTGCTTATTAGCAAAGTTGAATCGGTTGGATAAGGAAACACGACTGTTTTACTTTCTCGATGTTGAGGGGTATCTTTTTTGTGACGATCGCTACTCAACTGAACAATCATCATATGACAACTCGAATGTTGATTTCGTAGTTTTTCTGCGCAGCTGCTTGCAAAGGTCGAAATCCGTTCTTTTAAATTATCTATATCAGAGTAAGGATATTCAAAACTTCTGGTAGTGGCAATTGCTTTTTTGGTACGACGTTCATCTAGTTGAATTTTAGAAATACCCTCGAGGTCTTTTTTTAGTTTCCACTCGGTAATAGAAAAAGATTTTAAAACCCAATGGTCAGAAAGTTGTGTAAAATCATATGCCGTTCTACAGCCTTTTGCGAGTAATCTTTTTTGAAGACGATACCCTATGCCCCAAACGCTCGATAAAGAAGCCCATTGTAATGCTTTTAAGCGTTTCTCTTCAGAATCAATGACATAAACACCGCCTGTTTCTTTAGGGAATTTTCTCGCTATTTTATTTGCTATTTTGCTCAGCGCTTTTGTTGGAGCAATGCCAACAGAGGTTGGAATTCCTGTCCATTTTAGAATTCTTTTTTTTATTTCTTTCCCATAGGGCTCTATGGCATAATGATCGAAACCTTTAAATTGCAGAAAAGCTTCATCAATACTATACACTTCAACATCTGGAGTAAATTGCGTTAAAATTTTCATCACCCGAGCACTCATATCTCCATATAAAGGATAGTTAGAAGATAACACTGTAATATGGTTTGTCTTAAAAAAAGAGTCATATTTAAAAGCAGGAGCCCCCATTGGTAATCCCAAAATTTTCGCTTCATCACTTCGAGAAATAACACAGCCGTCATTATTACTTAAGATAGCAATGGGCTTTCCTTGTAAGTTCGGATTAAACACCCGCTCACAAGAAGCATAAAAATTATTACAATCAACTAAAGCAAACATTGTATAAATATACAAACAAGATAAGTTCGAAATATAAAATGGAGTTACTTATATTTGAAAAAATTTTGAAAGATGAATATCTTTGATATTGTTCTTGCGGCATTGTTAATTTACGGTTTTATAAAAGGTTTTATGAAAGGGCTTTTTGTAGAGGTAGCCTCATTAATTGCTATCGTTGGAGGTGTTTGGGGTGCGCTTCATTTTTCATATTTTGCGGCAAGTCTGTTAAAACAATATGTAGATTGGGAAGAAAACTATATCTCGTTAACAGCTTTTGCCATTACTTTTATAGTCATTGTTATTGCGGTTTCTTCTTTGGGAAAATTGTTTACAAAATTGGCTGATTTTGCAGCTTTAGGACTGGTAAATAAAATTGCTGGAGGTGTTTTTGGGCTTCTTAAAACCGCTTTTATCTTGAGTATTTTATTAATCTTTTTTAACAGGATAAATACTAGCTTTTCTTTTGTAGAGAGAGAGACATTAGAGAACTCTATATTGTACAAACCTGTAAAAAGTATTGCTCCCACAATTTTTCCTTCAATTATTAAAGAAGATGGAGTCGAAATTCCTGAAATAAAAAATATATAGAAAAATCATTTAAAAAACGTAAATTGCTACTTAATTGGGGAAATGAATTTAATTTATAAAATATCTTTTTTTGTTGTACTGCTTTCTTTTACCTCAAAGGTTAAAGACTGTACAATTCTTAAGAACAACTCTTTTACGTACAAGCTAGGTAAAAAAGATGTTTTAGTAGTGTTTACAGAAAACAAACATGTAGAATATCACGACGATAAGAAATACTCTATTAAATCTAATATAGAATGGGTTTCTGATTGTGAGTATTATTTAGTGATTGAAGAAGCAACACTCCCAAATTTCCCTTTTACTTCAGGAACAAGACTGCATATAATGATTACCAAAATAAAAGGAAGTAAAATATATTATAAATCTACCATGGGAGAAAGGTCATGGGAAGGTAGAATGGTAAAAAATAAAAGCTCCGATTAATAGAACCATAATTCAATAAAAAAACAAGCTATCAGCTTGTTTTTTTATTGAATTATATGTTATCTATCTCATTTTTAAGCTTTAAAAAGAGTGCACCTACACTTGTTTTTACTGGGTTTTTAAAAATTTAACAAAAAAAAGGGACTTCTTTTATTGATACCGATTATATTTTTTTATACTTTAGTAGGGCAAAGAAGAAGAAAAAATTGTTATAAAAAAGGATTGCTATATCCCATATAATTTTTTTTAAAAAGAAGAAAGAAGGCATTGTTATATGCTAAAAACTATTTCGGTCTTATCATAAGATATACGAGGAGTTTTTAGGGGTATCATCTGCTGTTTTTGTTTGTTTTTTTCTTTGCAAAAGCTAAAGAAAATTATAAAACAATTGCAAATCACTAAAACAAATTTTTATGAAAAGAGTTCTGTTAAGTGCCTTTACGGCGCTAATGACGCTGTGCGTCTATGGTCAAGAATTACCTGAGATTATTCCGCCTTCGCCAGAGGCGGCTTCATTAGGTAAGTTTACCGAAGTTCCTATTTCCCATTATACGGGCGTTCCTAATATTAGTATTCCTATTTATACTATAAATGCCAATGGCATTAGTGTTCCTATTCAGCTTAGTTATCATGCCAGAGGTGTACAAGTCTCAGAGGTAGCCTCTAGAGTAGGTTTAGGTTGGGCGCTGAGTTACGGGGGTTCATTCTCTAGACAAACAAGAGGAAGTGCAGATGAATCTTATAAAGGTTATTTTGAAAATGCCAGTGCCATTGATGCTTCTTTTGAGAGCGAAGCACAAAGGGAGGCTATTTACATTCAAGGAAATCTATACAGCGAATATAATCTAGAGCCAGACAAGTTTA